>JAGBCV010000025.1 GCA_017937845.1 Clostridia bacterium
CATAGATATATCCTCCGATTGTGTTTTTTATTTTTGACTGGCAGGTCTTTTTTATTATATCACAATCGGAGGATTTTTCCTCATCGGTTAACCTCTTTTCAACCACGCGACTATCGCGTGGTTTTCGTTTTACAAAAAACGCTTTTGACAACTCGTCAAAAGCGTTTTTTTGTATTATGATCATGCTTTCGGCTCTACGGGAATCCAAACCTCATAGTATCGGTTTTTATGACGCAAGTCGCGATCTGTCCAGAGATGCAGAACCTCAATCGCAAGGTCGCCTTTTTGCTGATACTCCGAGGTGGGCAACCAAGATTCAAAAATCAGCGAAAAAAGCTTTGGAAATTCCTCCCATGCAAAGCCTCCTCGTTCCGTTTTGAATGCTGCATAAGTGCCCTTTGGAATTGTAAAGACTTCCAAATCCTCATTTTGGATATCGTCTTTTTCGCGTGCGATCATGTATTTGCCGTCGTGACGTATACCGTACCAAATACCGTCATAGGCGGTACTGTCCGGTTCATCCCATCGGCTGTTGCAAATTTGATGCGGAACATCTTCATATGCTTCTGACCACATGATATTACGAAGTTCCCCGATGCTTTGATAGCCCATTCCGTCAAATTGTTTTGATACGCCGAATACAGCAGTATCTTCCAGTTCGATGATCCTGAAATCCATTTCTTTTGCTCATTTGATGATGATATGAAAGGAGGCAGGTGGATATACTTTAAGCGAACCGCCGTTTTTGCGATACGCCGTTGGTGTCATGCCGTGTTGTTTGACAAAAGCTCTTGTGAAAGCATCGGCACTGTCGTAGCCGTATTTGACTGCGATATCCAAAATGCGGTCAGATGTTTTTCGGATATCCGCTCCTGCGAGCGTCAAGCGCCTGCGTCTGATATATTCATTCAGCGACATTCCCGTCATATAACTGAAAAATCGCAAAAAACTATCCGACGTAACGCAAGCAAGTCTTGCGGCTTCTTCGAGGTCAAATTCTGCGCACAAATTCGATTCGATATACGCGATGGCAGCGTTTAGGTGCTTTGGCATATTCATATCTGCTTCACCTCCCGACATCAGTATATCAAAAAAGTAAGAGGCGCATCCGATTTTATGTGGGCAAGAATTGTCTTTTTAGATCTCAAAAAGCCCATACGCATCGAGCATATATTTGCCGATATCGTATACGAGGGTGTTGGCTTTTTTCCAAAGCTCAAGGGACGGAAATTCGAGCTTGCGGACGACCTCGCCGTTATAGGTGAATGCAGGGCGGATCGAGCGTGTCACGGTCAGCACCTCAAAATTGAACGTACCCTTGTAGCCGATATCGATAAGCCCTTGGATCAGCGCGTCATAGTTGACGCTTGCGTATTGGGTCGCATAGGGCATGGTGTGCATATCGATGCGGTGGTGGCGGTAGGACGGCTCAAAATAGCCGACGTTATCGTGAACGTGGAGCGCATGGAGCTTATCACCAAGCGTGATGATGGTGTCGTAGAGATTCTGCTTGTTGAGATTGCCGTGTCCCGTATCCCAGCAGATATTGAAGAGCGGATGGTCAACGAGGTCAGCCATCTCACGAACGTCTGTGCCGCGGAGCAGGAAGTTCGCGTCGCCATCGTGTCCGATGTTTTCAATGAGGACCTCTACGCCTGTTTCCTCTGCCGCGGGAATCAGCGAACGGTAAAACGCGACGTTTTTCTCAAAATATTCTTCTCTGGTGTTGTCCTTGATCGCGCCTGCATGAATGACGACCATGGGGATGCCCGCGACCGCGCAGAAGCGGAGCGATTTTTCATATATATCCATATAGTCCACGTCGCCGGGATCAAAGGGATTTACGATAGGCGCGTGTGCCTGCGGTGCGCTCATGCCAAGGTCGGCAAGGGTGGCTTTCAGCTTGTTTGCGCGAGTCTCCCAGTTTTCGTCGAGGTGAGCAAGCGTGATGTTGTAATCGGTGCAGGTGAAGCCACATTCGCGGATGATACCGAGAACGTTTTTATCGTTCAAGGGGAAATCGGGAATGTATTCGAGAGGGAAATTGGCAAAAGAAAGTTTCATATGCGTTCCTCCTGTGTTGTGTTTTGATTAGTCGATCATGCCGAGACCGTCCATCCAGTAAAGGACGTGAGAAGCAAAGCCATGATTACAGCTTGCTGTGGGCGTTTCGTTTTCCCAAAGTGTACCTGTGAGCGTCGCCATCTTGATGAAGAAGCCGCGGATGTTTTCCACGAGCTTTTCATGCTCGCCATAGCGATGGAGCAGATCAAGGCGCAGATAGTTGCCGATGAAGGCGTTGGATGCGTAGATATGACGCCATTTTGCATCTTCTTTGATCTCGGGCCAGTTATGCGGAACGACGCGCTCGGGACCAAAATCGTGTACCATGCGATTCCAAAGCTCGGGATTTTCCTCGGGGCTCGTGATATCGCAGAAGAATGCGTAATACTGACAGGTCTCGGTGCATTTGCCCGAAAGACGCGCGATACCGTCCTCGCCGTAAACGGCGTTATCGCAGTAGAAGCCTTCGTCTGTCATGGCGTTTGCATTGATGTATTCTTTGATATGCTTTGCCTTTTCGCGGAAGGAATCGTCACCGTAAAGATTTGCAACGGCTACGAGCATACGCGCATAGAGCATATTGGAGGGGAAGCTGATATCCTGCACGAGGTTGTTTGCCTCCGACCATTCGACGAAGACCCAACGGTCGAGCTTTTCGAGGATACCGTCCTTATTTTCATAGCCCTTGAAGAAATCGACGAGCGCCATGATGCGCGGCTTGGCATCGTCTACGAATTTGCGGTCGCCCGTTCTTGCGAGATATTCTTCCAGCTCCAAAACGAGCCACATCGCCCAGTTGGGGATATAACCACCGTCGTATTGGTCGCCGGGATAGCACATCGGGAACATGCCCTTGGCAAGTGCGCGGAAGGAATCGGGAAGGAAGAAGTTTTCGAGGAATGCACGTTCGACCTCGCTCTTACCCGTCAGAACCTTTTCCACGCGGGAGGTGAAGAAGCTGTCGCAAAGCCAGCCTGCACGCTCACGGGAGGGGCAGTCCATGTAGATGGTGAACGTATTCTGTCTGTACGTTTCAACAGCCGCGTTGAAGATCGTGCGAAGCTCCTCATCTGTACCGTTATAACGGCGTTCGGTCTGATTTGCACCGAAATAGACCATATGGACGTTCGAAACGGTTGCCTTGCCTTTGGTTACGAATACGTGCATCGCGCCGAGCGTATAGGGTTCAAAGGTGGAGAGATGGTACGTGCCTTTTTTCATACGGAAAATGAGCACATTGACGGTATACATACGGCGGAAGTCGACAAGTCCGTTTTCGCCCATAAATTCATCGTAGGTGATGATGATTTCGGTATCTTCTTCACAAACGGCGTCGAGCGCGACCTTACCTGTGGTGTTGAACGCCATTTTGTAGGTAACGCCTTGACCGACCTCGATGGTTTGAGCGGTGGGAACTTCATCTGTGGGCAGGATCTCGGAAACTTCGATATTTCTTGCGTCGATGAAGGAGTCGGTCGTGACTTCTTCAAGCTGGAACATTTTCAGCTCGACTCTGTTCGGCTTGCGGGAAACGATATAATGCGGATAGCGGATCCTTGCCTTGAAATCTCCCTTGGTGTAGGTTAGGCGGGAGGTGATCTTTTCCGCAGGAACGCGGTCGTAGGTATTGTAATAAGATCCGCGCGCGATATAGGTCTTCTGTTCCATTTTGGCGAGGATGACGAGGGCGAAATCCTTATCGGTAAATTCTGCGCTTGCGTCGAGATTCCAAGCGTTCAGAGCCTCGCTTAGGTTATATACCTCGCAGAACGTACGCTGGTTGCAGTAGCGCTCTACCTTTTGCTCATGCTCGGTCATGACGCGGCAAAGAAAACCGTGGCTGCCCGTTGCGGCTGTGATCTCATCGTCTTGGATAAGCTCCGCGCAAAGGAACGCGGGCTGGTCGACGTGATAGAACGAGTTGCAGTTATAGCCTGCGACGGTGATGGTGATGACGGCGTCCTCGCGGATGGAAGCGGAAAGGTCAAGCTCGTCTACGCGATAAAAGTTATGCGCCGCACGCGCGGGACCAAACGCGATAAATTCACCGTTTACCTTAACGTCATAGGCGGAAGAGCCTGTGAGGCGAAGGATCGTTTTTTCGGCTTTTTTCGCAACGGTGCGGAAGGAAAGCCAAAGATTCATCTCATGCTCTCTGCCCCAAGCCCAGACGGGAAGGGCTTTTTCAAAAGAAATGGTTTGGACGGGATAGGTGTAGTTCATGAAGCATCTCCTTTTTATGTATCTTTATACTTTTATTAAACCACAAAATGACGAAAAAAGCAAGCATTTGCAAGAAAAAAAGACGGCAAGGAAGCCTTGCCGTCTTATAAATACCTTATGAAACTTTAGAATTAAAGTTCTGCGAAGTATTTGATGGTGCGAACCATCTGAGAGGTGTAGGAGTTTTCGTTGTCGTACCAAGAAACAACCTGTACCTGGTAGGTGTCATCGTCGATCTTTGCAACCATGGTCTGGGTAGCATCGAAGAGAGAACCGTAGGTCATACCGATAACGTCGGAAGAAACGAGTTCTTCAGTGGTGTAACCGAAGGATTCGGTAGCAGCAGCCTTCATAGCAGCGTTGATACCGTCTTTGGTGATGTCTTTGCCCTTAACAACTGCAACGAGGATGGTGGTAGAACCTGTGCAGGTAGGAACACGCTGAGCAGAGCCGATGAGCTTGCCGTTGAGTTCGGGGATTACGAGACCGATAGCCTTAGCAGCGCCTGTGGAGTTAGGAACGATGTTCTGAGCACCAGCGCGAGCGCGGCGGAGGTCACCCTTTCTCTGGGGACCGTCGAGGATCATCTGGTCGCCTGTGTAAGCGTGAACGGTTGTCATGATACCGCTCTGGATGGGAGCGTAATCGTTGAGCGCCTTAGCCATAGGAGCGAGGCAGTTTGTTGTGCAGGATGCAGCGGAGATGATCTTGTCATCAGCGGTGAGGGTTTCGTTGTTTACGTTGTAAACGATGGTGGGAAGGTCGTTGCCTGCGGGAGCAGAGATAACAACTTTCTTAGCGCCTGCTTCAATGTGAGCCATGGATTTTTCCTTGGATGTGTAGAAGCCTGTGCATTCGAGAACGACGTCTACGTCGAGAGCGCCCCAGGGGCAGTCCTTTGCATCTTTGCAAGCGTAGATTTTGATTTCCTTGCCGTCAACTACGATGGAATCTTCGGTAGCTTCAACGGTGTGAGCTTCGTTACCGATCTTGCCGAGGAAAGAACCCTGAGCAGTATCGTATTTGAGAAGATGAGCGAGCATCTTGGGGCTGGTGAGGTCGTTGATAGCAACAACTTCGTAGCCTTCTGCAACGAACATCTGACGGAATGCGAGACGGCCGATACGACCGAAACCATTAATAGCAACTTTAACCATTGGAATAAGTCCTCCGTATTCATAAATTTTTTGAATTGGGATTTGAAAGCATTGCTTTCACAATGCTTATTTTACCTATCCTTATTTTAACGCAAAAAACAAAAATATACAATACCTTTCGCAAAAATATTTTGAAAAAGTGCATGATTTTTTGGTTTTTTGCGTATATTTTTGCGCGGGAATCTCTCAAAACGGGGTGTTTTCTTGCAGCATATCGAAAATATAAGCAAAAAGCTCCTCCAAATATACGAAAGTTTCCTCTTTGGAAAGGGGGCTGTGTACGGTATGCGAGGGGGGAAGATACGGCAGCTTGCAAGTAAGCGCGCCGTTTTTCGGGGACGTTCGCAGATAGGAGAGATGAAAATGCGGTCTTTCACGGCACGCCTCCCATGCCGTGATCTCAAGCGCACATTCGGGAGCAATCATCCGAAGCATAGAAAAAATGTCCGCGCTTTCGCCGCGCTCTTGGCGTGCTTCCGTTTCAAAGGATAGGATATGCACGTTTTCTTTCGGGTCGCTCGTCAGGGAAACGGAGAGCTTGCCGTTTTCCGAAAGTTTCATCGTGCAATACAAAAGCGTTCCGTATAGAAACAAAAAGTCGCAAAGGGGAATCTTTGCGGGACTTGCGCCGAGAAAATCCGCCGACAGGCAGGTTGTAATGTTATATCCGAGCGCACAGAACGAGGTGTTCGTTTTTTCAAAAAGCGCGTCGATGATATTGCCGAGCTTGGCGGTGGGACAGGCGGGCGTTGTCAGATGCAGGATATCACTGCTGATGCGCGGCGGGAGCGTATTTTTTTCATCGGTTTTCCCGCTCGTATCCCCAAACCTGTGGAAAAATGCCGAAGGCGTTTCTCCGAGGCTGGAGAGCAGACGGGAAGCCACCGCCTCCGCATCGGCATATTGCAAACGGAAAAAGCAAAGAAAGAGATATTCGTTTTCATCCATCAGCACGAGCGCCTTGGTGCAAGCGCCGTTCGGCGCGAAAATATGAACAAGACCGCTCTTTTCGGGGAGCGCTTCGTTTGGCAGATAGCGCATGATGTGCGAGCCCTTTCGCAGCGTGCCGATGCTTCGCTTGGCGATGTTATTTTTATAGAAGATGCACCCGTTTTTGTCTGTCGCAAAAACGGGAAATGCAAGAATGTCAAGTAATGCTTGGTGTTGTTTCATGGATTGCTGTATATCAAGAAAGCGAAGCTTGTGCTTCGCTTTCTCTTGTAATATCATAGGATTTTGCGTGGGATGGAGCTTACGCTTATACGTTATGAACCTTGTTTGCGAAATCAGCGTTTTCGGTGTCAAGACCGTACATCTTCGCTTTTCTCTTTTCAAAGAATTTAACGGCAACCTGCTCAAAGAGCGCGTAGGAGAGAACGTCTTCGTCCTGGATCGCCCAAGGCTTTACTTCTTCGCGGAGCTTATCAAGCTCGGGAGCGAGTGCGTCTGCGGGACGTGTCGTGATGGGCTTTTCGTCGCCGATGATCTTCTTACGGAACTCGGGAGAGATGGGAGCGGGTGTCGTGCCGTATTCGCCCTTGACGATGCCCTTAAATTCCTTCGTGACCATCTTATAGCGTTCGCCGCTGATGACGTTGAATACCGCCTGAGAGCCGACGATCTGAGAAGAAGGTGTTACGAGAGGCGGATAACCTGCGTCAGCGCGTACGCGCGGAACTTCTTCAAGACATTCAAGAAGCTTTTCGGATTTGCCTGCCTGCTTGAGCTGAGAAACGAGGTTGGAAAGCATACCGCCGGGAACCTGATAGAGGAGCGCGTTTACGTCTACCTTCAAAACCTTGGGGTCGAGAAGACCTTCCTTGAGGTACTGTTCACGAAGAGGCGTGAAGTACTTGCAGATCTTGTCAAGCTCAGCGAGGTCAAGACCTGTATCGTACTGCGTACCTGCGAGGGTCGCAACGAGTGCTTCTGTGGGCGGCTGGCTCGTGCCCATCGCAAAGGGAGAGATCGCGGTGTCGACGATGTCAACGCCTGCTTCGATCGCTTTGAGGATGGTCATGGAAGCAAGACCGGATGTGTAGTGTGTATGGAGCTGAACGGGGATCTTGACGTTTTCCTTGATGAGCTTAACGAGCTCGTAAGCATCATAGGGCTTGAGAAGACCTGCCATATCCTTGATACAGATGGAGTGTGCGCCCATTTCTTCGAGCTGCTTTGCAAATTTTGCGAAGCTTTCGTTCGTGTGAACGGGGCTCGTCGTGTAGCTGATCGCCGCCTGAACGTGACCGCCTTCCTTGATGGTCGCGTTGATCGCGGTCTTGAGGTTTCTGGGGTCGTTGAGCGCGTCAAAGATACGGAGAATATCGATGCCGTTTGCGATGGACTTCTGAACGAAATATTCTACGACGTCGTCGGAGTAATGACGGTAGCCGAGGATATTCTGTCCGCGGAAGAGCATCTGGAGCTTCGTGTTTTTAACCTTGTCACGAATCTTGCGAAGTCTGTCCCACGGGTCTTCGTCGAGGAAGCGCAAGCAGGAGTCGAACGTCGCGCCGCCCCATGCTTCGAGGGCATGGTAGCCGACTTTATCCATTTGTTCGAGAATGGGAAGCATATCTTCCGTTCTCATTCTCGTTGCAATCAGAGACTGGTGAGAGTCACGGAGGACTGTCTCACAAATTTTGACTTTAGCCATGAAAAAATTCCTCCAAATTGATATTTTTTCTATTCAAAAGGGGATGGGAGGTGGGATATGATATCCCACCTGTGATACAAAATTGATGTGCGATTTCCGACTTTAGCCGAAAAGGGCGAGGAATACGCCCGCGCAGATAGCGGAGCCGATAACGCCCGCAACGTTCGGACCCATCGCGTGCATGAGAAGGAAGTTGCCGGGATCCTCTTCCTGACCGACCTTCTGTGCAACACGGGCAGCCATCGGAACGGCGGAAACGCCCGCAGAACCGATAAGAGGATTGATCTTGCCGCCGGAGAGCTTGCAGAGGATTTTACCGCCGATAAGTCCGCCGAGGGTGGCGAGCATGAAGGCGCAAAGACCCAAAACGATGATCTTGACGGTTTCGAGCTTCAAGAAGGCATCGGCAGTCGCGGTCGCGCCGACGGAGATGCCGAGAAGAATGGTCGTAATGTTCATAAGCTCGTTCTGAACGGTCTTGGAAAGACGCTCCGTGACACCGCAGACGTTGAGCAGGTTACCGAACATCAGACAACCGATCAGGGTCGCCGCGTCGGGAAGGAGCAGGCTGACGATGAGGATAACGAGAAGCGGGAAGACTACCTTTTCGAGCTTGGAAACGGGCGCGAGCTGTTCCATGCGGATCATGCGTTCCTTTTTCGTCGTCATGAGCTTCATCAGCGGCGGCTGGATCATCGGGATCAGCGCCATATAGGAATACGCGGCGATGGCGATCGCGCCGAGAAGATGGGGCGCAAGCTCTTTTGTGACCATGATGGCGGTCGGACCGTCCGCACCGCCGATGATGGCGATGGCAGCAGCCGCCAGTTCGTCAAAGCCGAGAAGAAGCGCTGCAAGGAAAGCGGCAAATACGCCGAGCTGTGCGGCGCCACCGAGAAAAATGCTTTTCGGGTTGGCGATAAGAGGAGAGAAGTCCGTCATCGCGCCGACACCGATAAAGATGATCGCGGGATAAATACCGAGTTTTACACCGAGGTAGAGAAAATCTATGAAGCCGCCTTCTTCAACGACCTGTTGCAGAAGGATCGGCATCGAGGGGTCGTCCTCGTGGATAAAAAGGTCCATGTGAAAGAGATTTGCGCCGGGGAGGTTTGTCAGAAACATACCGACCGCAATCGGAAGGAGCAAAAGAGGCTCATATTTTTTCACGATGGCAAGATAAACGAGCACTGCCACGATGACGTACATGAGCATCGTTTTTCCAAACGAGAGCAGATCGCCGCCAAAGAGCTTGGCGATACCGGTGCTTTCCCAAAGGGTTAAAAGATCATTCAACATGAAATATCACCACCGAGGGAAAGATTTTAAGAAAGGGTTACGAGAACGTCGCCGGACTGAACGGTAGCACCTTTTGCTACGTTTACTGCCGCAACGGTACCTGCTTCGGGAGCCATGATCTCGTTTTCCATCTTCATTGCTTCGAGAATGCAGAGAACGGCGCCCTTTTCAACCTTGTCGCCAACCTTGACGTTGACAGCGAGGATGTTGCCGGGCATAGGAGCGTTTACGGGCTTGCCGCCGGCAACGGGTGCTGCCTTGGGAGCGGCGGGAGCCTTGGGAGCAGGAGCTGCTGCGGGTGCGGGAGCGGCTGCAACGGGAGCGGGAGCTGCTGCACCGTCGAGTTCTTCAACGGCTACGTCATAAACAACGCCGTTTACGGTTACGCTGTATCTTTTCATAAATAATAATCCTCCGAAATTCAGTTATAATGTTACTTGGGATAGAATATCTTTTGTATTAGTGTCTTCTCTTGAAGGAAACGACGCGGAACGATGTGGGCGCTTTGCCTGTGTGTGCCGAGATAGCGGCAACGATAGCGGCAACGATGGCGCAATCGTCGGTGGATTCCTCTGCGGGCTGTTCTTCGGGCGCGGGCGCGGAAACGACAACGGGCGCGATGGTTTCTGCGGCAGATGCTTTGGGCTTTCTGTTCAATGCCTTACGCATGATGACGAGTGCCGCGAAGATGATGGCAAGAACGGCAAAGACGATGACCATACCGAGCAGTGCCGTCGTGGAGCCTGTTTTCAGCGCTTCAAGAAAAGAGGATGCATGAGATGCGATGGGTTTATGGATAATATCTGGCATATAAATCCTCCGTTATTGATTTTGGTATCCGATGGATACGGAATTAAAGCACGGCAAGCGCTGCGCCGATTCTCTGGCGGAGTTCTTCAGATGCGATGATATCGTCGATATGACCGCTCTTGGCAGCTTCCAAGGGAGAAGCGTAACGAGCCGCCCATGCGTCTGCGGTTTCTTTATGCTTGGATTCGTCCTTGACTTCATCAAGGAAGGTAACGGCGCTTGCGGGAGCGAGCGCGGAGATCTTTGCGCTGTCGAGCGCGAGTGCAAGACCGCCTGTGAGAGCCTTGGAGCCCATGACGGTGTAAGCGGTACCGTATGCGTTGCCGAGAACGACGGTGATCGCGTCGCCGCAGGTGCGGGAGTAGGAGATCGCAAGATTTGCAAGGCACTTTGCGAGACCCTTTTCTTCGGTTTCCGCCTTGTCCGCAACGCCGATGGTATCAACGAAGGTTACGACGGGGAGATCCTTTTCGATTGCGATGGAGAGAGCCTTGAGTGCTTTTTTCGCGCCGCAAGGACAGATCGCGCCGTCTTTGTGAGCGGGGTTGTTGGCAACGATAACGACGGGGCTGCCGTTGACGGAAGCAAGACCGGTCACCATGCTCTTTGCGCGGTGTGCGCCGAGCTCTGCAAATGTGCCGGCATCCACGGTCGCTTCGATGACGGTACGAACGTCGTACGCGCCGGCGGAGATGGTGTCCTCTACGTCAACAAGACGGTTGATATCGTCTGCCGTTTCGATCTCGTCGCCAAAGTAAGCAACGAGCTTGCGAGCGCACGCGAGCGCTGCCGCATCGTCTGCACAAACAATGTCGTAAAGCTCGGAGGAAGCGGCGATGCCGTCTGCCTTCTTACCGGAGGGGGAAGCGAAGATCTTCGCGGTCTTTTCAGCGGCAATGACGATATCGAACATTTCCGCAATAACGGCGGAGGAGCCGCCGCAGGTACCGGATACGACTGCGATCTTCGGGATCGTCGCATCTTCGAGTGCCGCCATGATATTGCCGTAGCCCGCGAGTGCGTCAACACCTTCGAGGATTTTAGCGCCTGCGCTGTCAAAAGCACCGATGATGGGTGCGTCTGCGCGGTCTGCCATTTCGATGATCTTTACGATTTTTTTGGCGTGCATTTCGCCAAGAGCGCCATGCAAACGGGAATAGTCCTGAGAGAACGCGTAAACGAGTTCGCCGTTAACGGCGCCGTAGCCTGTGATAACGGGCTCGAAGCTATCGTCTGCGTCCTTGTCAAGCTCGGTTCTCTTGCGACCGACATATGCGCCGACTTCAACGAACGTACCTTCGTCAAAGATCATTGCCATACGATCACGAGCACAGAGTTTACCCTCTTTTGCAAGAGCTGCCTGTTCCGCGGTCTGACCTTCTTTTAAGAGGGCGCGGAGTTCGGCTGTGGTTTTGTGAATGGTTTCAGCCATGTTTGGTTCATCCCTTCTAACAACGTTGATTTTTTGAAAAAATGTCGAGAAATATGAGGCAACTCACATTTCTACCCCATTTTATTTTTTCTATTTATAATCTTACCACAAAGGCAGGAAAAAAACAACAATATTTTTGAAATTGATATAGATTTTTTGGATATTTTATATTTCGGGCTTTCATATTTTTTCAAAAAAATCAAATAAATTTCAAAAAAGGTCTTGCATATTTCAAAAAATGTGGTATAATATCATCTGTTATGTTCGCATAACGGCAATGCGGTCCGCTGCATGCTCGCATGAACGTGTTGTATGACTATTTATATATTATATTTAGGAGGAGCCAAAAATGGATAAGATTCAGGCTTTCGCAAACGAGCAGCTCAAAACCGAAATTCCTCAGTTTGAAATCGGTGACTCTATCGTTGTTCACAACAAAATCAAAGAAGGTGCAAGAGAAAGAATCCAGCTTTTCGACGGCGTTGTAATCGCTAAGAAAAACGGTGGTATCTCCGCTACATTCACTGTAAGAAAGATGGCTTACGGTATCGGCGTAGAAAAGACTTTCCCCCTTCACTCTCCCAACGTTGTTAAGGTTGACGTTACCCGTCGCGGTAAGGTTCGCCGTGCTAAACTCTACTACGTTCGTGAACGTGTTGGTAAGGCAGCAAAGGTTAAAGAAATGATCTGATTTTGATCACATACGAAAAAGCAATCTCCGCGGAGATTGCTTTTTCGTTCTATAGGAATTTGCGTAAAATCGACCTCGCCGTTTGTATGATTCAGATATAAGCAAAGCTTTGATAGGCGAGCGGCTTGGAGCGGCACTTTGCCGCTTTTTTGTTATACAATGAAATACCACCCGCATAGCGAGTGGTATTTATTGACTGTTCTTTAGCACCTAAGACTAAGCGCCGTGCGGTTTTATTTTATTCGGATGATTCAGATGTCTTTTTGCCCAAGATCATAGGACGAAGCGGCTTGGGTATCCATTTTCCCGAAACATAAACGATTACAATGTATATACATTCAATTATCCAAGATAGTGCTGCCTGAAGATAATATCCCTTGATTCCCATGATAGGACAGAGCGTAAAGGCGAGTATTATACTTGCCACAGAACAAAGCGAGGTGGAAATCAAAAGCTGAGTGCTGTTTTTCAGACCGCGGAACACGTTGTGGAAGGCATTAGAGAAGGCATGGAAAAACATAAACGGCATAAAGATCTTGATATAGGTGACCACGTTCTGTATTACCTCTGCCTCGGTCTCACTGTTAAAGAAGAGTAAGCATATGATCTGTGGGAAAAGCCAAATGACGAGCATAACGGGGATTACGAAGACAAGGCTTTGTATAAACGACACGCCAATGGCTTTTTTTATCTTGTGATATTTTTTCGCTCCTACACATTGAGGAATATAGGTGGATATTGTTCTGGCACAGTTGCCGTAGAACAGTGACATCATGCTTTCTACTTTTCCCACAATGGAAAGCGAGGCAATCGCTGTGTATCCGAGACCGTTTTTGATGGGAGAGATTATGAATCCCGCAAGGTACATTGACAGCTGTTGCGCACCGTTGGGAATAGCGGCAGGGAAAACTCTTTTGACGTATTTGAAGTTGAATCGGCAGGAAAGCTTGTCGACTTCCATTTCTTTATAGCATTTTCTTATCTTTATAGTATAAAGCAAAAAAGAGATGATCGTAGATATTACGGTGGATAATCCAAGTCCAATGACTCCGATATCCAAAACCGTGACCGAAAGAATATTTCCCACAATGTTTATGACGGATGATGCCATGGATATATACATCGGAAATGAGGACATTCCCATGGAGCTGAATATATAGATGTATAGGTGCGTTATAAGAGCAAAGGGCATATTTATGAACATCAGAATAAAATAATTGCGCGAGTCGATATAAATAACGTCTTCAACGTTAAGAAATTTTAATATCGGACCGTTCAGTATTATTGCAAGGAGCGCAAGGGTAGATGTTACGGCAAAAATAAAAATGCGGTTTGATACGACTATCTTTTTGAATTCCTCGTAGTTCTTTTCACCGAAAGCGCCTGACAGATAAACACCTATTCCCGCATTCATTCCCCAGAAGAACGCCTCGACCACCACAATCGCGGAGCTTGACGCACCGAGAGCCGCAAGTCCCTTTGAACCGAGGAAAAGTCCTGCAATAGAGGTGTCGATTATTCCGAATGCCTGTGAAAGAATAGAGGATAGAATCAGTGGAATTGAGAACAAAAAGAAAGCCTTATAAATATTGCCGCTTGTCAGATCTTTCATAATGCCTACCTGTGCCTAACGTATTTGCCCGAAAGCACCTTCATTATAGCACAAAAGGGGATAAAGTCAAGAGGTAAAAAGAAAAAGAACAGAGGATGGCTGGTTCTCATAAGGAAGTTAAAACTCCAACAGTGATCAAAAACTGTTGGAGTTTTTATCTAATATGTAGTAATAAAAATCACTTGGTAAATTATACTGTGCTTTAGCAAATGTTTTAACGTATGCAAATCCCAGTTTTTCTGCAATATGTTGACTTCTTGAATCTTCCGCCTTACAAAACCAAGATAATGTATTGGTTGTGTGATCTAAAACCGCTTTTAATGCTTCTGTAATATAACCTCTGTTTTGATATTGCGGAACAATCCTAACCCCCACATTACGTACATACTCTTTACCGTCAGCATCTTCGTTCAACCCTATAGTTCCTATAATCTCATTGTTTGCTTTTAAAACGACAGCGTAATTATTTTTTGCATTTATCAAATATCGAATTGTATCTTCATTATGAACTGAACAACCAATATCATCCTCGCACCAATCTCTCAAAATCAACCGTTCTGTTGATAAAGTTTTCATACTATTATTGTTCCTCCGTTTTATCGCAAGTTTCGCCTTTGTTTTACAAAGGCACAGGGCAAAGCCCATACCTCTAAGAATGCAGAGAGAACTCTCTGTTCTTTTTTAAGGCAGAAACGGGAGCACTTAGGGGCTCCCGCTTTGCTTGACTAACGGTTATCTTCAAATTCTTTCCGATATCGTTCAAAAAAATCATAATATATTCTCACGTTTTCAAGCGCGGTCCACGGCTTTTCGCGCACGGGTACATCGTCAAGGTCATAGACCTTAGCGCCTTTCATGGAGAGCAAGAACGGCGAATGGCTGGAAATGACGAACTGACAATGATAGAACCGAACGGAATCCTCGATAAACTGCCGAAGCTCGTTTTGCAGCTTCACGGAAAGACTGTTTTCCGGCTCGTCGAGCAGATAGAGCGCATTTTCCTCGATTTTGTTCGTGAAATACCAAAAGGCGCTTTCGCCGTTCGATTTACCCGAAAGCTCTTTTAGCATACGGCGCGAAACGAACGCGGATTTGGTGCTTTTCTTGAGTTCGTTTCGGCGTTTTAATTCGTCGTAATCGTCCATGGAGTGAAATACAAAGGATCGCCCTTGGTTGATCTCTTTCCGAAAATCATCGTATTCTGCAAAAAGCTCTCCCCGTCTGTTTGCCACACCCTCGTTGATGGAGCGGACATCCAAAAGGAAATCGAAAACGTCATCGCTCGTGATGATGCGGCTTTCCTTTGGCACGCTTTTGCCGTAGGTGAGCCGATGATCGCAACGGCGCAGATATTCCTTCATAAACGGCGTATTGTTAAAGGGTGCAGAGCGGAGAAGAACGAGTTTTTCCGCAATGACGTTCAGAAGCGTGGATTTTCCCGAGCCGTTTCCGCCGTAAAAAATCGTAATGGGTTCAAATTTGATATGCGAAAATTGCTTTTGCGGAAAAATCTTGAAGGGATAGATGCTTTCATGCGAGTAGCAGAGCATTTCAAGCTCAGGCGGAAAATTCAAAAAATAGTCCTCCTCCGCGCTTGCCGTCGGAAGCGTAAACGAATCTAAATATTGCATCAGTAGCCGAGGACGAGTTTGGCTTTCAAAACGGCGGTCTGTGTTTTCGCATCGGGAATCTCACCGTTCAAGATCATTTCCACGACCTTGTTAAAGGGAACTTTTACAACGTCGAGAAATTCATCTTCGTCAAGCTCCTGCTCGCCTTTTTTTAGTCCCGTTGCGATATACATATGGATATTTTCGCTGAGGATAGCGGGGGAGGGGTAAAGTTCACCGATGAAGGTATATGTTTCGGCGGTGTAGCCCGTTTCTTCACGAAGCTCGCGCTTTGCCGCTTCCAGATGGTCAAATTCGTCTTTGTCGAGCTTGCCCGCGGGGATCTCCCAGATGACCTCGTCAAATGGGTAACGGAACTGACGCTCCATGATGATCTCGCCCTCGTCCGTTACGGGAACGACGCAGACCGCGCCGTGATGGAGCGCGACTTCTCTCGTTGCGAGCGCGCCGTTGGGAAGCGACACGGTGTCCTTGACAAGGTGGACGATATAGCCGTCGAAAATTTCTTCACGGGAAACGTAGGTCTCCTTTAAGGAATCATAAAGTTTTTTGCAATCTTCTGTCATGGGAATGTTCCTTTCTGTTTATATATTTTTATCATTTTACTTATGATCTTATCCACTTTTTCTTTTTGAAAGAAAAAGTGGCAAAAAGAAGCAAAAACCTTGCAGGTTTATCGCTTACAGATTTTAAGCGTTATACCGCGCGTTCTCCTATCGCCTATTATCCGGCTCAAAGAACGCGATTGGAACGTCGCTTTCCGTCCAATGCCGCGTAATTCATGTCGGTGAAATGGGGCTATCTCAGACGTGCTCGCGCTCATTACAAAAAGCAATAGCCGAACGGCGCTAAAGCGCCGTCATACATAAAATTTTAGATGTCGGTTTTCGTTCGGCGGTTGTTCCGCCGTGATGTCCCGGAGGTGAAGCCACCGGAGGGCTCAATGAACTTGTTCATTGAGAATCCGTGCGGGGAGCCGATAGCACCGCACAGGAAAATTCGCACAAGCGGTCAACCTGCAAGGTTGCTGTTTCTTTTGGTATCTTTTCTTGTCAGACAAGAAAAGTACATCGTTTCCCTTTTGATCAAAAGGGAAACTTAGACTAAACTTTCCAAAAGTGCCTTGCACCCATCGTAAATATCGCGGTATGCGATATCGAAGCGTTCGCTATACCAAGGGTCGGCAACGTCGCCGCCGCGGTCGGTATAATCCATGAGCTTATGGATCTTTCCCAGCGCATCACCGCCCAAGATGCGGTGCATATTGCGGATATTGGCGCTATCCATACCGACAAAGAGATCGTATTTTTCATAATCACTCTTTTGAAGCTGTACCGCACGCTTGCCCGAACAGGAAAGTCCGTGCTTTTGCAGTTCTGCTTTTGCGGGAGGATACACAGGATTGCCGATGCCGTTCCAGATTTCTTCCGTACTGGTCGCGCTCGATGCGATGGTAAAATCCTTTTCAAGTCCGCATTTTTTCACCATATCCTTGAATATAAATTCCGCCATCGGACTACGGCAGATATTGCCGTGGCAGACAAACATGATTTTTTTCATATCTTCACCATCTTTCTTTACTTCTCATCATACCATTTTTCTCTCGAAATAGCAACAATTTTATAAAAAAGTATCTCCGAAATTCATGTTTGCTTGACGAAATGCACAAAATATGATATACTATATATGGAGAGAAATCCCATATCGATTCACAATGGAGGTGTTATATTCGTGAAATTGACATTTTTGGGTGCCGTCCATGAGGTAACGGGCTCCTGTACGCTTCTCGATGCCTGCGGAAAGCAGATCCTCATCGATTGCGGTATGGAGCAGGGCGCAGATATTTATGAAAATTGCGAGCTTCCCATCGCGCCCGGGGAACTTGATGCCATTTGTCTGACTCACGCACATATCGACCACTCCGGAAAATTGCCTGCGATGGTTGCCGCAGGCTATGCAGGACCTATTTTTGCAACAGAAGCAACAAGCAAGCTTTGCGATATCATGCTTCGCGATTCCGCGCACATTCAGGAATTTGAAGCGGAATGGCGCAACCGTAAGGCAAAGCGCTCGGGCTATGAAAATTATGTTCCGCTCTATACGATGAACGACGCCATAAAGACCTTATCGCTTTTTGAATCGTATCCGTATGGCGTGGATATTCCGCTTTTTGAAGGTATTTCCATTCGTTTTCTTGACGCAGGGCATTTGCTCGGTTCGGCAAGCATTCTCTTTACCATCACCGAAAACGGAAAGACCATGACGCTCTTATTTTCGGGCGACCTTGGAAACTGTAACCGACCGCTGATCCGCGACCCCGAAAAGCCGACCGAAGCGGATTACGTCGTCATCGAATCCACCTACGGCAATCGCTTGCATGGGGAGCGCCCCGACTACGTGACCCAGCTTACGAGCATCATTCAGGATACCTTTGACCGCGGCGGCAACGTCGTCATTCCGTCCTTTGCCGTCGGCAGAACGCAGGAGCTTCTCTATCTGCTTCGCATCATCAAAGAGAAAAAGCTCATCAAAAGACATGACGATTTCCCCGTATACGTGGATAGTCCGCTCGCGGTGGAAGCGACCAACATCTACGCAGGCGATATGCGCGAATATTACGATAAGGAAACGCTCGAACTTCTTGATAAGGGCGTAAATCCCATTCATTTTCCCAATCTCCGTCTTTCCGTCACTTCGCAGGATTCCCGAGCCATCAACGAAGACGCGACTCCCAAGGTCATTCTTTCCGCGTCGGGCATGTGCGAAGCGGGCAGGATACGCCATCATCTGAAGCATAATCTTTGGCGCGAGGACAGCACGATTTTGTTCGTCGGCTATCAGACGGAGGGAACGCTCGGCAGAAAGCTCTTAAATGGCGCGGATTACGTCAAGATGTTCGGCGAGGAGATCACCGTCAATGCCAATATTTTGGAGATCGACGGCATCAGCGGACACGCTGACCGCGATATGATGCTTGACTGGCTCGGCAATCTGCAAAATAAACCGATCAAGGTTTTCGTCAACCACGGAAACGACGGCGTTTGCGATCTGTTTGCCAAGACCGTCACGGAAACGCTCGGCTTTGAAGCCGTCGCGCCTTACAGCGGGGACACCTTTGACCTTAGAACGGGCGAGCAGACCGAAACGGCAAAGATCGTCAAGGTCACGTCCAAGCCAAACAACGCCGCGCGCAAACGCTCCGATATGGTCTTTGAACGGCTTCGCATGGCGGGTATGCGCCTGCTTTCCGTCATCGAGCAGAACAAGGGCTGCGCCAATAAGGACCTTGCGAAATTCACAAGCCAGATCGATGCGCTGTGCGATAAATACGAAAGATGATACAGAAAGCCGTCGGCAATGCCGACGGCTTTGTTTACGCTTTATTTATGATGGGGAACCAAATGGATGCTCGGGTGCTTTTCATGCACGAACTTGATGGCGTGACCGCCTGTGAGAACGATCATTTTGACCGCATCGGCAGAGAAAGCATTCGCTTCCACGAACAAGCATTTGTTGAGCGTTCCGCGTCCCAGGATCTTGATGTAATCCACGTTGGGGTGGATCATCTTCTTTTCCTTCAAGGTCTTGAGATTGACGTGCTCATTGTCCGCAAATTTCTGAGAAAGGGTATCCACGTTGATGACGGTTTTGTTTTTATAACGTCTATGTAACCAAAGATGCTTGGGTGCGCCCGTGGGTGTTTCTGCCGCGAGGATCTCTTCCGGCTCTTCCTCTTCTTCGATGAGGTGGTATGCCGCCTCGTCAGAGAGCGCGTCGTGCGCTTCTTCAAGGGTGATAGAATGACGAACCATCGTTGCGGCGAGTTCGATGTCTTCTTTCTTTTCTTCTTCGTCCTTTGCTTTCAAAAGCTTCTTGATGGAAACGATCGTCCAAGCAAAAAATACGATTTCCGCCACCAAGATGACAAGGCAGACCACGACCGATATCTGATAGGTCAGGAGAGCCGCCACGCCAAGGAAGGAATGGAGCGTCGTTTGGTTTGGAGGGGAGGCTTTTTCTCCGTCGGTCTTGCTGTGCTTGACAAGCTTTGCGCACAGGACACACGCGACGATGATCTCTGCAATCAAAATCAGAGAAACCACACCGGCAATCAAGCAGAAAGTCGTAAACGTCATAAAATCAACTCCTTTGTGTGTATTTGATATTGATATCCATTCCTATTTTAGCATAAATCAAGCCGCATTGCAAGAGGATTTTTGAAAAAATAGGTGAATCTGTATAAAAAAGGAAAAATAACCAAAAAATCGTCGATGTTTTTGACATTTACAACATGATAAGGGCTTTTTCGCCTTTATTTTTCAGCTTACGCGCTGAAAAGCGATGCGCTCGTCGCCGTTTGCCAAATGAATGATGCCGCAACGGACAAATCCGCGCTTTTCGAGCGCTCTTTGCATCGGGAGATTATCCCTGTGCGTATCGATCTTGAGATTCGGAAATCTTGCAAAGCAGGAGTCGAAGATGAAAGCGGCGACACCTTTACCGTGGCTGTCCCGCGAAACGGCGATGCGGTGAATGACCGCGTAGGGCTTATCGTTTTGCCATGCACCGTCGTAAATGACGTCGTAGGTCGGATCGTTCTCCTCGGCATAATAGAAAACGCCGAGAATCTCGCCATCTTCCATGCAAAGATAAAAATTGCCTCTCTCGATATCTTCACGAATGAGCGATTCGGCAGGATAGCCCCCCGCCCATTGGGTCGCGTTTCCCGTGGCGCGCATATACGCTCGCGCGTCCTCGTATATCTTCATGATGGTATCAAGAGATGCTGGGGTTGCTTTTTCAATATGCTTCATTGCGTTACCTCGTTTCGGAAAAAATCGGAAGATACCGTTCCATTTGGCAATAGTTTATCATATTTTCATTTTTTATGCAAGTTTTTTATTAAATTTTACAAAAAGCATTGCAAAATCGATTTTAGTGTGCTATAATGCACGCGGATTGTGAATAAGACAAGCTCTTATTCCATCACCAAAAACGTTGAAAAATACAAAAAACTCATATTTTTTGGAGGATCTCTATCATGTACAGAAACACAGATGAATTGCAACCCGATGCCCTTCACGAAATTCTCGCGCTCCGTCCCGAAGGTGCAACAGCCGGAGCTGTAAAGGTTGAAGATCTTTACAACCGTATGAAAGGTGCTTTCATCGGCAGATGTGCAGGTTGCACACTCGGTGTCCCGGTTGAAATGTATTCCATCGCAAGAATGCGCGCGATCGCAGTTGACGCGGAAATGCCTTTCCCCCCTACTCAGTATTGGACGGACTCCGACCACCCCACGAAGGTTCACTATCAGGTAAACGTCAGATCGGACTATCTCGAACAGAACCTCAACAAAGTACCCGTTGACGATGACATCACGTATGTTATCCTCAACCTGCTTCTTCTCGAAAAATACGGCAAGGATTACACCCTTGATGACGTTGCGCAGATTTGGATGGATCTCCTTCCTTACGCTTGCACCGCAGAAGAAGAAGCGCTCGAACAGCTCAAGGCAGGAACAAGACCGGACTCCGCCGCAAACTTCAACAAATACGTTGAATGGATCGGTGCCGCTATCCGCGCAGACGCATTCGGTTACGTTTCCGCAGGCGACCCCGAGACCGCCGCAAAGCGCTCCTATAACGACGCATATCTCACCCACCGCAAGAACGGCGTGTACGGTGAAATGTTCTGCGCCGCTTCCATTGCAGCCGCTTTCACAGCAAAAACACCTCTTGATGCCGTTCGTGAAGGTATGAAGCAGATTCCGAAGGATTCCGCTCTTTATCAGGCGCTTGAATGGGCGTTCTCCTGCGAAGCAGAAGTGACCGATTACCTCAAGGCGCGCACACTCATCGACGAAAAATTCCCCAAGATGCACCCCGTACATACCATCAACAATATGTGCGCGATCGTATTTGCCCTCATGCTCGGCGGCAACGATTTTGAAAAATGCATCAGCGAATGTGTTGCGATCGGTCTTGACAACGACTGCACAGGTGCTACCGTTGGTAGTATCGCAGGCGCTTGCCTCGGCTTTGACGCTATCCCTCCTTATTGGTACGATAAATTCAACGATACCGTTTGCACCTACCTCAAGGGCTATTCGACCCTTTCCATCAGCGATGTCGTTGACCGCTTCGTGAAGCTTTGCGATTGATATCCCGATAATTCCAAAAAGAAAACAAAGAAAACGCTCCGCATCGCGGAGCGTTTTCTTTGTACTATTAGGAGATAAAAAGGAGAATTTGCAAAAATAAAGAAAAACAGATGCAAAGCCAAGCGTACTTAGTTTGCCTTTACGAGCGCTTCGGTATCTCTTGCGATCATGAGCTCTTCGTTTGTGGGGATCATGTAAACCAAGACCTTGGAATCGTCTGTGGAAAGCTTAACGGGTTCAGACTTTCTGACGGTTGCCTTGTTTGCCGCGTCATCGAGCTTGATGCCGAAGAAGTCCATATCCTTGCATACACGTTCACGAAGCTCTACATTGTTTTCGCCCATACCTGCGGTGAATACGACAGCGTCAACGCCGTTGAGAGCCGCAACGTAAGAACCGATGTATTTCTTGATGCCGTAAGCGAGGATGTTTGCTGCGAGGAGAGCGTTTTCGTTGCCTTCTCTGATAGCCGCTTCGATGTCACGAGCGTCGGAAGAAACGCCGGAAACACCGAGAAGACCGCACTTCTTGTTCATGAAGTTGCTCATTTCGTCAGCGGTAAGACCTTCCTTGTCCATGATGTATGTAACGACAGCGGGGTCCATATCGCCGCAACGAGTACCCATTTCAACACCTGCAAGGGGAGTGAAGCCCATGGATGTATCGATGCACTTACCGCCCTTGATGGCAGTGATGGAAGAACCGTTACCGATGTGGCAGGTGATGATCTTGGTTTCTTCAATGGGCTTACCGAGGATCTTTGCCATTTCTTCGGAAACGTAACGGTGGGAAGTACCGTGGAAGCCGTAACGACGGATGCCGTACTTCTTCGCCATATCGGTGGGGATGGCGTAGGTGTACGCATAGTCGGGCATAGTCTGATGGAATACGGTATCAAATACGATGACCTGAGGGATATTGGGCATAACAGCCTGACAGCCCTGAATACCCATGATGTGAGGACCTGTATGAAGGGGAGCGATCTCGCGGCAAAGCTCGAATCTGTCCATAACGTCGCCTTCGATGAGGACGTTCTTGCTGAAGTAATGACCGCCGTGAGCCGCGCGGTGACCAACAGCTTCGATTTCGTCCATGCTCTTTACACAGCCGTATACGGGGTCGGTAAGGAAATCAACGACGATCTTGATGGCAACGGAGTGATTGGGCATTGCGATCTCGCGTTCAACCTTTGTGCCGTCTGCCTTTTTGTGTTCGATTTTACCGTCAATACCGATTCTTTCGCAAAGACCCTTGCCGAGAACCTGTTCTGTGGCGGTGTCGATGAGCTGATATTTGAGGGAAGAGCTACCTGCATTTACAACCAAAACATTCATTTTACTGTAACCTCCAATATAATTATAGGGTTGATTTTATTGGGTTTATCCATTATACTATTATTATACAAAAATTTTTTCGGTTTTTCAATAGGGTTTTTCCTTATTGTGGCAAAAAAATGAAAAAATTATGAATTTTTTGAGGAGTTTTGTAAAATATGAATCTCACGTCCGTCATTTGCGAATACAATCCGTTTCATATGGGACACGCCTATCAGCTTTCCGAAATGAAGAAAGAGAAGGCGGTCGTCGCCGTCATGAGCGGGAGCTTTACTCAAAGGGGAACGCCTGCCGTCCTTTCCAAATATGAACGCGCAAGTATTGCCGTTCTTTGCGGTGCGGACCTTGTTTTGGAGCTTCCGTTTCCGTTTTCGTCGGCGAGAGCGGATATCTTCGGCGCGGCGGGTGTGAAGATCCTTTCCTCTCTCGGCTGTGTGGAGGAGATTTGCTTTGGGAGCGAAACGGGAGAACTTGCACCTTTATTGGAAGCGGAAGCGCGTCTTTCCTCGCCCGCGTTTCAAAATGCGCTTGCCAAAACGCTCTCCGAAAACCGAAATATCTCGCATCGCGCCGCCATGACCGCGGTCTACCGCTCGCTTTACGGCGCCGATTCCGCGCTCACGGGTTCAAACGATATCTTGGCGCTCTCGTATCTTGCCGCCTTGGGCGAGCAGAAAAGTCCCCTCAAGCCCACTACGGTCAAGCGCATCGGGGAAGCCTACAACGGTGAGGGAGAGGGCTTTTCCTCTGCGACCTCGATCCGTGAAATGTTGAAGCGTCACGACCTTGAAGCCGTCAAGCGCGCCGTACCGCAAAAATGCGCGGAAATCCTCATAAAATCGGCAAAAAACGGCGAAATTTGCGACGAAGAGCGCCTTTTTTCCTTGTTTGCGCTTTTGGCGCGTACGAGAGAAGACCTTTTGCTTGAAATTCCCGATATTCCGTCAGAGCTTGCATTTCGCATGATAAAATCCGCCAAAATCGCCAAAAATACCGAAGAATTTCTCTCTCTTGCCGAAACGAAGCTCTATTCCCGTTCGCGCATCCGACGAGGGATGTTGTATGCCGCCGTCGGCGTGAAAAAAGAGGATTTTGATAAGGTCTTCTATACCACCGTCCTTGCGGCAAACCAAACGGGGCGAGAGATTCTTTCGCGTATCCGCAAAACGGCGCAAATCCCCATCATTACAAAACCTGCCGACGCCGTGAATTTCGGAGAAGACGTTTCGCGTGCGTTCGCGCTCTCCGCAAGAGCGGATAGCGTATGGGAGCTTTTGCTTCCCGCGCCCCACTCGGGCGAGCGTATGATGCGCGAGCATCCGAGGATGCTGTGATATTACATCTTGTTCACAAAATCGATGATATTCGTTCAAATTTCTCGTGTATACTGCGCTTTTGCGCCCATTGGTTGCGGGAGTTGCAAACTGTGATTGCTCGACAAAACCGTTTCGGCGTGCTATCATATAGGCAGAGAAGGAGGTGAATGTTATGGATATTGGAAATAAGATCGTACAGCTACGGGAAGAAAACCAAATGTCCCAAACCGAGCTTGCGGAGCTTTTGGACGTTTCCAGACAGACCGTTTCCAAATGGGAACGAAACGTCTGCGAGCCCGAAGCCAAGCGCATCGTACAGCTTGCGAAAATTTTTCATATTACCACGGATTATCTTTTGGGAAACGAGCGCGAGCTTCGGCACCAAGCCATGCCGACTATCGTAAGACCGCAATGGAACAAAGAAAAATGCAAGGAGAAGATTCTCAAAGTCAAGACGGAAATCGTAAACAAGGTCAAAGCAGATAAGTTTTTTTATTTATTTTTGGGATGTCTTGCACTTGCCCTGCTGACATGGTGGCTTGCGTGGATGTATAGCCGCGCGCATCCTGTGGTATTGCCAAATCCTGGTGGTCCGGTTTATACA
Organism: Clostridia bacterium; assembly: GCA_017937845.1. GTDB lineage: Bacteria > Bacillota > Clostridia > Oscillospirales > CAG-272 > QALR01. The sequence continues at coordinate 24,993 of JAGBCV010000025.1, forward strand.
GGACTCAAAGCGCACCTGCTCGGGGAGCAGTGGTACGAAACAAAGCTTACAGTCGCAACATCTTGTATTTTCTTTATTGCATCGATTGTTTTTCTAATTATCAAATTTATCAAAAAAAGGAGTTCAAAACATGATTAAATTTTTATCCGCACTACTTAGTGCAACTTTATTGCTCTCACCCTTAAACGAAAGGATTCAAAGCGAAAGTTATTCTTTGAACGAAACACCCGCTTCCTCAGAAATATTAACCGGAAGAGTACTAATCGGCGAAGATGCTCAAAATTATGCAAAAGAAATGGGAATTGTAGATGCTGAAAATGTGTTGGAAATTTATATTTCTAATAATGCAACAACCATTGAAGAATCTAATGTTCAACCTTATTTCTTCAAACGCGACTACTACATAAAAGAAGACACAATCGAAACCACATATGAGACTGGCAAGCTTATCAGAAGAAGCGAATATCAAGGACCTGCCACAGCCACAATGTCTGTAACAGAAACTTTTTCTGCAACATTTTCTTTTGATTTTGAGGTCGGCATAGATGAGTTAAATACAAAATTAGGATATAGCACAACTTCTACATTTTCCGTAACCGATTCCTATACTGTATCTGTCCCCGACGGTAAAACTTACGCACTCGAATGTTATGTCAATAACGAGAAAAAAACCTTTGAAATTTGGGATAAAGATTTAATATTCGACAACAAAGTAGGTGTTTATTACAGCATTCGACCTGTTGGTTATGTCTTTATCAAAAAGGTCGTTTAAGTCAACTACCGATTAACCCCACACCAATCAACCGTGCATTGATTTTTTGCACGGTTTCTTTTATAATATAGGTGTAAGCTTACAAAAACCAAAAGGAGCTACGCTTATGAATTTGGAAATCGGCAGGGTCATCAAATCCCTCAGAAAAAAACATCAATATACACAGGAACAGCTCGCCGCCTATCTCGACGTAACGGCGCAAGCCATTTCGCGCTGGGAGTCGGGTGCTTGCTATCCCGATATAGAGCTTTTACCTAAAATCGCCGCCTTTTTCGGCATCTCTCTCGACGTTCTGTTCGATGTCAATACGACGGAACGCATCGCAAGGCGTTCGGAGATCTACGAGGAAATCGAGCTTTACAAAATGCACCCATGCGAAGATCATGATTTTGCCATCGAACGGGCAAGAGGCTTTCTTTCGGAATTTCCGTCTGACGATAAGATACAACTGCATCTTGCCGATACGCTTTGGATGCATATATGGAAAACTACGCCCGATGAAGAAAAGCTGAAGGAAGCGGAACGCCGTTATCAAGCCGTCATTGGTGGCGCGCAAAATATGGATATCAAAAACGAAGCGGTCGTGCGTCTTGCCTCTCTCTATCTTGACGGCTTCAAGCATCCCGACCGTGCCTCGCTTATTTTGCAAAATCTGCCTAAAATACAACATTCCCGCGAATGGCAGAGTGCCGTGGTCTTCTTCCGTCACCCCGAGCATACGGAAAAATTGCAGGAATATATCGAATTTTCCATCGCGCCGCTTTTGGATATGCTACCGAATTATATCATTTCCCATATCCCGAATACGCCCGATATGTGGGATAAAAAGGTCGAAATGATGGAAAAGATCATCGAAATGGCGAAATTTTTCTTCGGTGAAAATCTCCTTTGCTATCATTTTTACGTAGCGGAGATCTATCGCCTCATTTCCACCTATCGTGTGGCGCAGAAGCGCTATGAGGAAACGCTCGTAGCGCTTGAAAATATGTGTGAGCATCTCATACTCGATGAAAAAGCCGAGCTTGGCGACCATTTTTCCTCGCCCTTTACGGATAAGCTTTCCTATTCCGCGCGAAATTCCTATATCGACCCACCGCATAACCGCGCATGGACGCTCGTGCATTTCGAGAAGCTCGCACATAAGCGCTATGACCCCATTCGCAATACGGAACGCTTTTGCAAGGTCGTGGAGCAGATAGAACGCATGGCAAAATAAGACGTGTGAGTTTCATAAAATGATATCAATAAACTTCTTGATGTTTTCTCCGAGATATGATATAATGAATGTAATCATTATATTTTCTCGGAGGTAATATCATGGCAAGAGAATATCACGTTGCCAAGCACGGTAACGACAAAAACAAAGGCACGTATGAAAGTCCGTTTTTGACGATCTCCAAGGCGGCAAAGCTTGCGGATGAGGGCGATACCGTCATCGTACACGAGGGTGAGTACCGCGAATGGGTCAAGCCCGCAAACGGCGCGAGAACGAACGCTCACCGTATTACATACACCGCGGCAGAGGGCGAAAAGGTCATCATCAAGGGCTCGGAGATCCTCGCGGGCTGGACGAAGACCGAGGACGGCAAATGGACGGCATCTGTGGACAATGCGATTTTCGGCGAAGAAAACCCCTACGAAACCGAGGTCAACGGCGACTGGATGATTCGTTCTCTGGACCATCCTTGTCATACGGGTATGGTCTATCTGAACGGCAAGGCGCTCCGCGAGATCAATTCTCTCAAAGAGATCGAAGAAAATGAGATGTTTTGGGATGCAAAGGTTGAAGATGACAAAACCGTTTTCACCGTATTTTTCGGTGATGAAGACCCGAACGAGGGACTTGTGGAGATCAACGTGAGAAAATGTTGCTTCTATCCCGAAAAAACGGGGCTGAATTATATCACCGTTCGCGGCTTTGAGATGGCGCAGTGCGCGACTACGTGGGCGCCCCCGACGACTGAGCAGTTCGGCATCATCGGCACACATTGGTCAAAGGGCTGGATCATCGAAAACAATATCATTCACGATGCGCGTTGCAGTGCCGTGAGCCTTGGCAAGGAGCTTTCCACAGGCGATCACGAAGCGAGCCGTTATCACAGAAAGCCCGGCTATCAGACCCAGCTCGAGGTCGTTTTCAAGGCAAAGCGCATGGGCTGGAGCCGTGAGACCATCGGCTCTCATATCGTGCGTAACAATGTGATTTACGATTGCGGACAGAACGGCGTCGTCGGACATCTCGGCAGCGCGTTCAGCGAGATCTACAACAACGAAATTTACAATATCGGCTCGAAAAACGAATATTTCGGCTATGAGATCGCAGGCATCAAGCTTCATGCGGCGATCGATACGCAGGTCCATCATAACAATATCCACCATTGCAGCATGGGCTCTTGGTTTGACTGGCAGGCGCAGGGCATTCACCTGTATAACAACGTGTATCACCACAACTTCAAGGACTTTTGGTTTGAGGTAACTCATGGTCCTCATATCGTTTCCAATAATATTTTCGGCGCGAAATATTGCTTTTTGAACGCCGCTCAAGGCGGTGCATACGTGCATAATTTGTTCTGCGGCGGTATCTATCGCTATGACGTTATCGAGCGCGCCACACCGTATCATTACGCACATTCCACCGATATCAAGGGTACAGCCGTCGTTTACGGTGCAGACGACCGCTATTATAACAACATCTTCCTCAATACCATGACCTCTCCCAGCACACAGTATTTTGCGGGCACGGCGATGTATAACGGCTCTCCCGCAACGCTTGAGGAATACATCGAGCGTGTGAAAAAGCATGGCAAGGGCGACGTGGAGTACTTCATGCGCGAGCGTCAACCTGCTTATATGGCGCATAACTACTATGGCGATGGCGCGGAAGCCTTTGAGTTTGAACGAGATTCAGTCATGACCGAAACCGCGTCGGGCGTGCAGATCATCGAAGAGGAAGACGGACTTTATCTCGAGATCACCTTGGATGAAAGATTTGAAACGCTTGCGACCGACACCATCACGACGGAATATCTCGGCGTTCCCAGAATCACGGAAGAAGTCTATGAAAACCCCGACGGCACACCGATCCGCATCGATACCGACTTTCTCGGAAAGGCAAGAGGCGAGCGCCCCACCGCAGGACCGATCGAGGGACTTTGCGCAGGCAAGCAGAGAATCAAGATTTGGAATAAGTGATTGAACGAAATTCAATCCGAGGTGCAACCATGAAAATCACAACTAAAAATATGGAGTTCTTGGGTAAGAACGAGCGTGAAAAGCGATATGATCTTTGCTTGCATGGTGATATTTCGTTGGAAGTCAACGGAAAGACGATGGCAAACGAGGAAGCGAGAACGCTCAGCGCCGCGGCGTTGCGCTTTCTTCGCGCAGCGTTCGGAAATCATTTTTATGGCGCAGAGGAACATATGATTCCTTGTTGCGGTCATGAAATGTACGCATCCGAGGACGGAAAGACGGTGCATATATTCGGCTGTCCGTATGGCTTTGATTTTGATGTTTTACATGAAAATGGGAAACTGATTTTCCGCTTTGAAAACGGAAACACAGAAGTGGTTCTTTTTGCTGAATATCGTTCAGCGGTTCTTGCTTTTGCGGAAGAAGTGGAAGCGTTTTACCGCGAAAGCCCTCCGCGCGAAACGGATGGTTTTGCAGATTTTGAAAAAGACGGTTTTTTCGCCTTTTGGTGTGAATTTTCCTTCTTAAAAGAGCGTTTGCAGAATACGATTTCGGTGCAACCCGATTTTCGTTTGCAACTTGACGATTACACCGAAATCGATGCGGGACACTTCATCAACGTCGTCCGCTCCGGCATCAATTTTGGAAACTTTGACTTTGTTCATTTCCGTGAATGTGCTTATCATTATCAAAAGCTTCATGGTGGCGATGGCGCTTTGATTGGTGAATGTGATGTGTCTTGTGAAAATCCTTTCATCATGTTTTATACATCACCGAAACCCCTGCGTGTCAGATTCCATGACAAAACTGAACGAAATTCAAAACCAAATCATTGATTTTGGCTACATTATAAAAGAGGCGACGATATGCAACGAGAAGAAGCTTTAGCATTTGCTTTGACGCTTCCGCATGCCGTGGCGGATAAACCGTTTGAGGAAGATTTTGACACGACGGTGCTTCGCCATGGCGCGGGAGGCAAATGGTTCGGTCTGATCATGAACATTCCGAAAAAGCGTGTCGGTATCGAGGAATACGGCATGGTCGACGTATTGAATCTGAAGATCGACCCCGAGGAATCGTATGTCGTGCGCGAAATGTTCGAGGGGATCATTCCCGCGTATCATATGAATAAACGCCATTGGATATCGGTCATCTTGAATGATGCGGTTCCGATGGAATTTTGCGAGATTCTGATTCAAAAAAGCTATGATTTGACAAAAAAGAAATTGAACAATGTTCAAAACAGGAGAACGAAAATATGAAATACAACAAACCAATGAAAAACATCATGATTCTCGGGGATAGCTATTCCACGTTTGCAGGCTATGTTCCCGCAGATCATGCGGTCTATTATTCCACCGCAGAAAAGGCGGAAACCGACGTAAGACGTGTAGAAGAAACTTGGTGGCATCAGCTTTGCGCGGAAATGAATTTGAATATCGTTCTGAATGAAAGCTGGTCCGGCACAACGCTTTGCCATACGGGCTACGATGGTGATTGCTCCAAAACATCGTCTTTTATTTATCGTTTGGAAAAATTGATTGCCGAAGGCTTTTTTGAAAAGAACGATATCGATACCGTTTTTGTGTTTGGATGTACCAATGATAGCTGGGCAAATTCTCCTTTGGGTGAAATCAAACTCAGCGATTATCAAGCGGAGGATCTGTTTTCCGTATGCCCTGCGATCGGTTATCTTGTCAGCCGACTCAAAGAAATTTTACCCGATGGCAATATCGTTTTCATTATCAATACCAATATCAAATCGGAGATCAAAGAAGCCATCAAAGCGGTTTCCGACCATAACGGCACGACCTACGTTGAGCTTTCGCACATCGATAAGCTCTGCGGACATCCCACCGTCAAGGGCATGAGCGAGATTGCAAAACAAGTCAAGGCAGTTCTGGTGTCATAAAATAAGAAAAGCTGAACCCGTGAGAGTTCAGCTTTCATATTTGAACAGAGAGAGGGCTTCGGTCTCGCCTGCGGGCTCGGTCAGGGTCGGCTCTGACAGCCATTCAGGCTGTCATTCACCACCGACCCGTTCGAATCCCTCTTCCAAATCACGAAAAACAAAACACAGAAGACCATATGGTCTTCTGTGTTTTGTTTGGCGCAGAGAGAGGGATTCGAACCCTCGTGTGCGTTAGCACAAACTGATTTCGAGTCCGTTCGGTAACTTGGAAGTTATCGAACAATACTATCCCAAACTCGCCATATTTCAGTAGTTGATTTACAACCATTAAAATCGTCCGCTACGTTGAGTTCTCTCCTTGAATTTTGGAGAGAAGGTCAAACACGATGGCGTTATTATAGCACAAAAACGCCCGAAAATCAAGGGGTTTTGAGAAAATAATACCATTGTTAATATAAGTTTTTGAATAAAGTAGTCTAATTGGAACTTGACGGAATTATCTCCCTTTTGTTGATAACTGCCCGTCAAAATAAGAGCAATTCGAACTCACCAAAAATGGGCAAAAAAATATGCTTTTTGGAGAGAACTTGGAGAGAAAAAGGGGCAAAAATACCCCCTCGGAGAGAACTTTGGAGAGAACAGCGGGGAGAAAAAATCCCCATAAAACACAAGCGTTTGACACGACTTGGCTATGCCGTTGACCGAATATTTTTATATGAGGTGTAGCTATGGATAAGCAAACAATCGAATACTTAAAGACCACTTATCCCGAAGTGATAACAAAGGATCAATTCTATCGGATATGCCATATCAGCAAGAAAACCGCATCCTATCTTCTCGACAACGGACTCGTGCCTTGCACCAACTCCGGCAAGCAAACCCGCAAGTACAAAATCCGTCTTGACGATGTAATCGCGTTTTTGGATGCGCGTGAAAATAA
>JAGBCV010000026.1 GCA_017937845.1 Clostridia bacterium
CTCCCACTCTGGGGGAGCTGTCAGCGTAAGCTGACTGAGAGGGCAAAACTTATAAAGATAAAGCCCTCTCCGTCGCGCTTTGCGCGCCACCTCTCCCGGAGTGAGAGGCTTCCAGAAACATAAACTTTTAGAATTAACAAGATACTACAAAAAATTTTAGATATTGGGAATATGTGACACCTCATCCACCATTTTGCAAGTCAAAATGGTCCCCCGTCTCGCTACGGCTCGGTCACGGCTCGGCTCTGACAGCCATTTAGGCTATCATTCACTTCCTCGCCGTCGCTTCGCTACCCTCAAGGGGAAGGCTCACTGCACTTGTCAAGTTTTAAGTGGGGCAAGGTACTATATACAAAAAGACTTCTCCGCGGAGAAGTCTTTTTTATAATCATTCCAAAGTGAGAGGTGCTTCTGTTTTCTTCGCATCCCATTTTGCGAGCGTATGCGCCGCAAAGACAGCGACCCAAAAGCCTGCAAGATCGATCACGTATTCCAAAAGCAAGGAAAGGATATTTTCTTTTGCAAAATCTCCGACCATAAAGAAATTCACGGTCGTCCAAGAAGCGAGCGCCGCAAAGAACACGAGCATCGTCATGCCGATGGGATGCTTGGGAGAAAAGACCTTGACATCTGTACGGGGCTTTTCGCGCAAAATCCACGCATAATAGGCGCGTTCGATCAAAATGACAAGAATCGCCAAGATGCAGTACATCAAAAGCGATACGCCCGTCGTTACGTCCTCATTATACATATCCAGCATATCGAGGTCGGTCAGATAATCGCCATAGCCGATATGACGCACGATATATCTGAGGCAAGGGAACAGGAACGACGCTACGATGGAAAGAATCGAGATCGTCCATTTTTGCCAAGTCTTACCGAAGAAGATATAATACGCAACGATGCCGAAAAAGGCAAAAATCATCGCCAAAAGCAGATAATACGCCAAGGTTTCGGGAAGCATGACCAACCATTCCTTGACCCAATACCATTCGAGATATTTGAAATTCACAAAACAATCCAGCCCTGTCAAAAGAAGAACCGCGAGATACGGTATCAAATAAAAAAAGAGCAGTGTTTTGGGAAACGTCGTTTTCGTTTGCATTTTTCTTTTTTACCATGCCTTTCGCTAAAAAATCAAATCGTTTGTCTTTCTATTGTATCATCTTTTTACCGAAAAGAAAAGTATCTTTTTGTAAATTTTAATTTTTTCGCGTTTTTTCTTGACTTATATGTCAAAAAGCGGTATACTTTTTATAGAAAGAATCATTTGAAAGGAATTTAATCATGGATTTGCAAGCAATTATTCAAGGTTTGGAAAACTGTCCCTGTGGCAGACACCATGCTTTTGATTTGAAAACATATGAAGCTGACCGCGGTCTTGTCCATAAGGTCGGTGAAATCCTCACAAACAGCAATTTCCCCAAGAAAATTTATATCGTATCCGATGAAAACGCGATGCGCGTTTCCGAGGGTATTCTCGATTCCCTCACGGGCTTTGAATACGAGCTCAAGGTTTATCCCGATATGCGCTACGCATACATGGCGACCTCCAAGGAGATCATGGAAGCCGCTAAGGATTTCGACGGTATCCTTTCCATCGGTACAGGCTCCGTCAATGACGTTTGCCGTTATGCCGCGGCACAGACCAATAAGGCTTTCGCCATCTTTGCGACCGCTCCCTCCATGGACGGCTTCGCTTCCGATTCCGCTCCGCTGATCGACAATAACTTTAAGATCTCTTATCCTTGCCGTCAGCCGTCCGTCGTCATTGCGGACACCGATATCCTTGCCGCATCCCCCACAGAGCTGAAAGCTGCAGGCTTTGGCGATATCTTGGGTAAATACGTCGGTATCGTGGACTGGAAAGTAGCAAATTATACCGTTGGTGAATATTACTGCGAAAATATCGTTCAGCTCGTCAAAAAAGCCGTTGCTGACGTTGTTGCCATGGCAGATAAGATCACACTCTGCGACCCCGATGCCGCAAAATCCGTCATGGACTCTCTCATTTTGACAGGTTGTGCGATGCAGCTTGCCAAGAGTACTCGTCCCGCTTCCGGTTCGGAACACGTGGTTTCTCATTTCTGGGAAATCCACAAGCTCGAACACGGCATTTGGCCCGATTTCCACGGCAAAAAGGTCGGTATCGCAACACTTCTCGTCGTTCGTCTTTATAAAAAGCTTCTGGCTTATAAGACCATCGAGCCGCACGCAGAAAATCTCGACCTCGAAGACGTTTTCCAGCATTACAGCCCCAAGAATCGTGATGAGATCATCGGTTACAACGTACCGAATCCCACGGACGATATCGATCCTGCCGTTCTCAAGGCGCGCTGGGCGGATATTCTCGATTCTATCGAAAACGATCTCCCCGATGCGGACGAGCTTTACAAGATGATGATCTCTGCCGGTTGTACCACGGAGCTTGCTGATGCAAATCTCACTCCTGAATTTGCAAAAGAAGCGCTCATTTACAGCCCCTTTATGCGCCGCAGAATCACACTTCTCCGTATTATGTCGATGCTTGGCATTGACCTTACTGATTTTTATATTTGCTAACCCTCTACTCCTTTCTTTTTCCCGGGTGCTCCGTTTGGGGCACTCGGGTTTTTTTCTCCCCAAGGGGGATTTTTGCAAAAATCCCCCTTGGAACCCCAAAAATCCTTGATCGGGAAAAGATCATATTTGTCTTTATTCTTCGGCGGCTTGAGGGCAAGCCGCCCTACCTCCGCTGGCATTTTGAGAGGAGCGCCGAGATTCCGCCTGCGGCGATTTTGCTCCGCAAAATTTCGACTTCGGGCTTCGCCCTTCGCTCAGAATGACGCGGCGCGCAAGTGAAACAATGCATTATAAACAAAAAAGAAGACTCCCCGAGGGGAGTCTTCTTCAAGTATTTAGGGAATACTAATTAAGCGCCGAAAGAGAAGGAGTCAGAGAATACGCAGAGAGTATCTTCTACGATTACATAGTTGAATGTAAGAGTAGGAGCTTCCTGCTGGAATGTACCCTGAGCAGTTGCAAAGTTCTTGTAGAGAGGAGAGTTTGCAAAGCCCCAGAACTGACCGTTGAAGTATGTGTCAAGGCTTGCTGCCTTAGCTTCTACGAGAGCTGCCTTAGCGTTTTCAAGTGTATCAACATATACAGTCTGGAATCTGTCTTCAGCAAGCTGACCTGCTTCGTACTTAACCAATGCTTCATCGTATGCCTTCTGAGCGTCAGCGATTTCCTTTTCCTTATCTGCGAAGAGATCATCAAATGCAGCCTTAGCGATAATCTTAACGTTGGTGTTGTCATCAGCAACATTGAGCTGTGTACGTTCTACGTTGAAGTAGAAGTATTCAGTGTTCATGTCAGAGATATCAACGCCCTTAACACCGTTCATGGTAGCGATAGTTGTACCATCAGCGTATGTCTTGGTGATTGTACCTTCGAGAAGAGTTACGTCAGTAGCGGAAACGATTTCGTTGTTAGCGTTTACGATGTACCACTTGCCGCCTTCGATACCAAGGTCGATCTTGATAGCGTTGTCAGCGTCAGCGTATGTCGGGTAGCTACGATAGATAGCACCAACTTCTTCACCAGTGGGAAGAGCGTATGCAGTCTTGTCGGAAACTACGAGCCACTTGTTGCTGTAGAGGTCGTGTCTGATGTATGCCTGAGCAGTACCATCGAGGTATACGAGCTTGTTAGTGGAGGGAACGATAGGATCTTCAGGAGCCTTTGTGGAGCCAGCCTTCTGACCGAGAACTGCGATGGTTTCGAGAACGTTGCCAGCGCCGATTACTGCGTTCCATTCAGTTACAAAGAAGTTGGAACCGATGGAAAGGAGTTCAGCAACAGTAACAGTCTTGATGTCGAAGCCCTTAGCGGAAGGTGTTACGAGAACAACGGGAGCTGTTTCAACGATGTTGTAGTTTACGCCATCGATGGTGATGTAGTAAGAGCCGGGGAACCAGCCTTCTGCATCTTCGGGTTTGAGAGAAACAGTCATGGTTGTGTAAGGAGCGAGTTCTTCTTTGAGACCGAGGGTTACGGTGTCTTCGAAGTTAACGTCAGTAGCGATAACTACTTCAGTCTGAGCAGAAGCGTAGTCGTATTTAACTGCTTCATAGATAAGGTTGCCCTTGTCGTCCTTCTTGTAGGTGATGGAGGATTTGATAAGTTCAAATGCATAACCGTCTTTGTCTACATAGAAGCCGTTTGCGAGTGTGAAGAATGCCTTTTCAGCATCGGTGTCAACGATTACGAACTTGGAAGTAGAATCGTTTTCGTTTTCATGAACCTGAGTCATGTAGGTCTTGATGGTATCGAGGATAGCATCAGCGGAACCCTTGAAGTTCTGGAGTTCTTTTACTTCGGTGAACATGTATTCATATACATAGCCCTTAGTGTTGGAATCCCAAGCTCTGTCATAGTAAGGACCGTAACCGATCTTAGCATTGTAGAGAGCTTCGTAACCTGCAACGTTGCCAGCAACGTCGTAAGTGTCTTTTCTGGAACCTGCAACTTCTTCGATGGAAAGGATGTAGCCATCTTCGATGCCGAACCAACCGTATTCATTCTTGTAAGTGGTGATTGTTTCATTTGCATACCATCTAAGAGAGTAGCTATTACCACCGTTGGGGCAAAGCTGGTAAGCAGACTTAGAGGTACGGCTTGTAGCAGTAGAAACGCCATTGGATGTAGGATATGCATTGTAAAGAACGTAGTTGGAACCAGCGTCCTTCATGAGTGTTACGTAGATAAGGTCTTTACCTGCGTTAACCTTAGCGTCAGCTTCGGTGTTAGGATCGATGAGAGAACCTGCAGTAAAGAGCTGGTTATATACGTTGTAGTTAGCCCAGTCAAAGATACCGGAAGCAGCAGCTCTGACTTCAGCAGTAACAACAGCGCTTACGGAGCTATATCTGTCAGTAGTAACAGCATCAGCAAAGAGGTAACCTCTGTTATCAGTATAGTTGCCGTTAGCATCTACACCAATCTTGCCATTTGCATCGATGCATACATAGTATGTATCAGCAGTCTTGGTAGCTGTGGAAGCCCAAAGCTGACCGTTTGTCTTGTAGTAGGTATTGCCGTCATTTGCAACAATGGTTGTTGTACCAATTGTGGTATTGTTTGTGATGAAAGAGCTGGACATGGAACGACCGTTCATCTTCGCAGCAGTAAGAGGATTGGAAGCGTTGAAGTACTTAACATCACGAACATAGTCAACGCTAGCGGATTTAGCAATAGTTACCTTGTAAGTGTTTTCACCAGTTGTGGTCTTTTCAACACCTGCAACGAAACCTGTTGTACCAGTGGAAGCGTCTGTGCCGAGAACGCAGATAGCCTTGTTGTCAGCGTCAACAGCGAATTCGATGTACTTACCAGCCATCCAAGCAGCAGCCCAGTTGAGGTAAGCGGGATCCTTAACGTTTGCAGTCTGGAAGATACCGGATGCGATAGCAGCAGCCTTGGTGTCTTCAAGGAATGTGTACCAAGCGGAAGAATCGAATGTGTATTCAGCAGTAGCACCGCCAACAGTTACATCGAGCTTGGTCTGAGCAGTAGCGTCAACAGGGATGTATACAGTTCTGATAACATCATCTGTGCATCTGATGGTAGCAGTGTAGTAACCGTCAACGTAGTTAGCGGAAACGTTTTCAATGATACCGGAGTAGAATGCTGCGAGGTCAACTACAGTGTAGTAGAGCGGTACGCAGTTTGCATTGTTGAATGCAGGATGTGCGTTGGAAGCACAGAGAACGAGCTGGAGCTTACCGGTGCTTGCAACTGTGAGGTTGTAAGAGTCGGAGGAGCATGTATTACCGCTGTTGGGGTAACCAACTGTTCTGTTGTAGATTACGGAACCGATGTTGTTCCATGCGATGTAGGTGTTAGCAACAACGTCACCATTGCTCATAGAGGTCATGATGTCGAAGGTATACTTACCAGAAGAAGCGTTAGCCTTGGAAGGACCGGTAGGCTGAGTGTTAGCTTCAGAGGAGTATGCGAAAGGATGGCTTTCCTTTACGTAAACGGTGTCATAGAGATTGTCGTTATCAACGTCGTTGAATACTGCGTAGCATTCACCCTGAGCAGCGTTGATGAGAGTGTTGACAGCAGTGTCAACGTCCATTTCGTCCCAAGCTGCGTTGAAAGCAACGATATCAGTACCGTACTTGTAAGCAACGCCCTTGAAGTTAAGAGTTGCAGCAGTTACCTTACCAGTAGCGTCCTTGGTTACGTTGGTCCAAGAAGTAGCCATGGTTGCATCGTAGGATGTAGGAAGAACGGGCTTCCAAGAGTTGATTGCTGTAGCGTCGTCTTCAGTCTTAAGCTTTGCAGCGGAGTAACCAACGTAGTCGGGGTTGGTTGTGATAGCGAGCTGGAGATATGTATCAACAACTGTGCTATTGGAGTTGATTTCAAAGCCCTTGATCTGCTTGTAATCGGTGATCGTAGCAATACCGTTAGCATCAAAGAGAGCCTTGTCAACAGTTACGTTGAGCATTGTACCAACGTTGATGTATTCATAAACGTTGATTTCAGCTTCTTCATACATGAAGTTGGGCTGAGGGTTAAGACCAAGTTCAACACGGAGAGCCTTGAGGAATTCTGCGCCGGGAACAACGATTGTTGTCTTCTTGTCAGCGGAGATAAGAGTTACGTTGGAGGTAGCTTCGAACTTGTTGGTGAACATGTGGTTCTTGATACCGTCAACGCCATCGCCCTTTGCATTTACAGGACCGAAACCGGAGTTTGTGCCGGAGAGGCCGTTGGAAACGCGGTCGAGGTTTGCGATGTAGTAAACGTTTTCAGTGCTTGTCTTTTCGATGTTTTCGAAACGAGCACCGAGGTCGATACCGTCAGCACAAAGGATGAGGTTGTTGGGGTTCTTGTTGATACCGTTCATGATGGTAGCAAGAATGTAAGCAGCCATACCCTTGGTGAGTTCGAAGTTGGGGTTCATGGAGTTTGTGTTAGCGTAGAACACCTGGTCGAATGCGCGGCAGTATCTACCAGCAGCAGTTACGTAGTTGGTGTCCCATTCGCTTTCAAGACCGATTACGAGGCTTTCGTAACGCATCAAGCGTACTACAACCGCACTTGCTTCTGCAAGGGAGATGGTCTTGTCGGGAGCAAAGGTACCGTCGCCGTTACCCTTGATGTAGCCAGCCTGGTGAGCATACGCGATAGCAGCTTTGTGGTGGCCGTCTTTTACGTCTGTGAATACAACGTTTGCGATTTCATCGTCCCAAACGCTGTCTTCGGTGTTGCAAGATTCGATTTTCGCTACCCAGAAAACGAATTCGTCTCTTGTCATGGGTTCATCTGCTGTGTCGCCGATGTTTGCAATGTTCTTGTTTTCAAGATACTTTACAGCTTCGGAGTACCACTTATCAGAAGAAGTGGAAGCAGCAGATACTGTTGCAAATGTACCAATAACCATGATTACGGCAAGTACAAGAGCAAGAGTTCTTTTGAAGTTTCTCATGTTAGTATTCCTCCTAAATATTTAAGTTACGGATCGAGTCCGTTAACTTCGTATGATAATGATACTACAAATACGAAAATATTTCAAGAAGTTTCCGCAGTTTGTTACACAACTGTAACATTCCGTGAAATATTCCTGTATTTGTTACTTACGGATACTATCATACACCATCGCAAGAGAAATTGCAATAGTTTGCTCGGTTTGTTACATAATTGAAACATTTCTTTTTTTCTGTGCGAAAAACAAAAGGTGAACACGGAAAGGGAAGGTGTTTGCGGTTATATATATAACAAATGGTAGAGGTTTTTGTTTGGTGGGCAAAAAAGCCTCCCCTTTGTAAGGGGAGGCGGCATTTGCAACACAAATGACGGAAGGGTTGGCGGTAGGGCGGTATGCCCACCCGCTTATTTCGCGTATTCCGCAACGCGGCTTTCACGAATGACGTTGACCTTGATCTGACCGGGATATTCAAGCTCCTGTTCGATCTTATTGGCAATATAAATTTAACGTCCAAATGAAAGAATGTGTGTGTTGGAATCTGCCAAAATAATATAATATTTTGTATATTTATGCTTATATTTATGTCCCAATGTACCTTGAAGTGAAACACTCACATTATAATCACGATAAACCGTATCTTCTTCAATCGCTTTAAGTACCTCATCACGACACATTCCAGCCCTCACAAGATAATGAACAATGTTAGGTGCGGCAATTTCAGCTCCGTGATTTTCAAAATGATGATCCAAACTTTCTGCTCTGGTAGGAAATGTGCCTCTATGCCAGCACAGTTCTTCAAGACGTGCTTCTCCATATTCTACATCAAGAAAACGATTTACTGTTTGTGTGCCACTCCCATCAACAATATAAATTGTTATATCATAAATAGTATGGCTATATTTCATAGGAATTTCAAACTCAAAAGTTTTTCCGATAAGCGCAGGAACATAAGCAGATTGAGTAAATGGAGTAGTATATCCAGTAGCATTAACCGTTATAGTTACAGAATCTAGTCCATCTACACCAAAATTGTCAATGCGAACCCCAATCCCCGTTCCATCGAGATTGAATGTAGGTTCAATTCCTATTGTATTTGGAATCCGTGATTCCACGCTCGGCAATACAGTAACATCGGGTTGATATTTTATGTATATATCTTCAGTAATATCCGATGCACCTACTGTAATTACACAGGAGCAAAGTAATAAGAAAACTATAAAAATGATACCTATTTTTTTATTCATAAACATACTCCCAGTTTATACAGCGATTGATTTATACACCATAATAGATAAACCATGCATTCTGCACACTGCTTTTTAACCAATTATTTACTTTTTCAAAAAAATCTTTTTCATTTGGATTGTCGACAAGACACATGTTTTCAATCATTTTCCATTCATCATAAGTAATGATTTGTGGACCAAAATAATGAAATTTATCAAATATTTTGTCTATATACTTAGATAGTAATGACATATCGTCCCACGGAACATAAATTGAATCCATATGCCAATGTTTTTTGTCCAAATAATACTCACTATAACAAAGCTCACAAACATCATGACCATATACATCTAAATCTTGATAGGTCAATATACGCATAATCGGCTCCATAATAAGCATTTCACATTTCCAAACGAAAGATTTTCTTATTTCGCGTATTCCGCAACGCGGCTTTCACGAATGACGTTGACCTTGATCTGACCGGGATATTCAAGCTCCTGTTCGATCTTGTTTGCGATATCGCGGGCAACGACGATCATCTGATCGTCACCGATCTGCTCAGGTTTGACCATGATACGGATCTCACGGCCTGCCTGGATCGCATAGGACTTATCGACACCGGGGAAGCTATTGGAGATCTCTTCGAGCTTCTGGAGTCGTTTGATGTAGCTTTCCAGATCTTCGCGGCGCGCACCGGGACGAGCGGCAGAGATCGCGTCGGCTGCCTGTACGAGTACGGCAATGACGGTCTGCGCTTCCACATCGCCGTGGTGAGCCTCGATTGCATGGATCACATCCTTATTTTCCTTGAATTTACGGGCAATTTCCACACCGAGCTGGATATGAGAACCTTCAACCTCCTGGGTCAGAGCCTTGCCGATATCATGGAGAAGACCTGCGCGTTTTGCCAGCGTGCTGTCAAGACCGAGCTCGTTTGCCATGATACCCGCGAGATATGCGACCTCGATGGAGTGTGTAAGTACGTTCTGACCGTAGCTGGTACGGTATTTGAGTCGTCCGAGGAAGCGGACGAGGTCGGGGTGAAGACCGTTGATGCCGATATCGAACGCGGCTTTTTCACCCGCCTGCTTGATGGTAAGCTCTACCTCGCGGCGCGCCTTTTCAACGGTTTCTTCGATTCTCGACGGATGGATACGTCCGTCGGAAATGAGTCTTTCAAGGGTGATTCTCGCGATCTCGCGGCGAATCGGGTCAAAACAGGAAAGCGTGATGGCTTCGGGCGTATCGTCAATGATAAGGTCGACGCCTGTGAGCGTTTCGATCTTATGAATGTTACGACCCTCTCGACCGATGATACGGCCTTTCATTTCATCACTGGGAAGCGGTACGACAGAAACGGTGGTCTCGGATACCTGATCGGATGCAAGACGCTGGATCGCAAGAGAAATGATATTCTTTGCGCGTTCGTCCGCGGTATCGTGAAGCTCTGTTTCAATCTGAGAAAGTCTGATAGCGGCTTCGCGCTTCGCATCGGTTTCGATCTTGGAAACGAGTTCCGCTTTTGCTGTTTCGCATGTATAACCGGAAATTTCTTCAAGCTTTGCAAGCTGAGCGTTTTTGACCTGTTCGATCTCAGCCTGAATCTTTTCGTTTTCACGGATTTTTTTATTCAGCATTTCATCCTTACGCTCGAAATTTTCAAGCTTGCGTTCGAGGGTCTCCTCCTTGGCAAGCGCCTTGTTTTCAAGACGAAGGATCTCCTGGCGGCGTTCTTTGTTTTCGCGTTCGGCTTCGGTCTGAGATTTGAGGATCTCCGCTTTCGCTTCCACGAGCAATTCCTTGCATTTCGCTTCGCCGTTTTTCACAGCTTCGGAAACGATACGCTCAGCTTCCGCTTTCGCTTCGCCGATGGTCTGATCGTTTTCCTTGATGCGCTTATTGCGTCCGATCCAAATACCGACAAAAGCACCGCCGAGAACACCGAGAACTACGCCAATCATGGCTCCAATTACATATTCCATGCTTAATTTAGCACCTCCTTTGCGTTTGGCAAAATATATCTGAAATTTGCTGCGCGTTTTTTCAAAACTTTTCGCAACATAAGTTTATTATAATATATTTGAAAGATATTGTCAAGGGTAAATGTGTTTTTGATGATAAAGAAAAGACGATTCCGAAAAATCGTCTTTATCTTTATTACCTTTTTCATCCTCCCTCTCGGAGGGAGGATGATCAGCTTACTGACGGATGGTGATGCCGAGCTTGCGTTCCACGCCGCGGAGAATCTTTGCCGCCGCCTTGTCTGCTTCTTCGACAGTCAAGGTGTGGTCACCACTTCTGAGAGATACGGAGAACGAAACGCTCTTTTTGCCCTCACCAAGCTGTTTGCCACGATATACGTCAAAGAGCTTGATGCTTTCGATGAGGGAAACGCCCGAGGTTCTCATGGCGTCTTCAATCGCGCCAACGGTGATATCTTCATCGCAAACGAACGAGAAGTCACGTGTGGACGCGGGATATTTCGGAAGCTGTTTGAAGGATTTCTTCATGTTCGCGGTTGCGAAAATGTTTTCAAAATCGAGTTCCGCAAGGTAAACGGGTGCGCCGATGGTGTAATTCTGCGCGACGATGGGGTGAAGCTCACCGATCGTGCCGAGGAACGTGCCGTCGGGTGCGGTAACGGTCGCACATCTGCCCGGATGGAAGGTGCTGTCCGTCGTGCAAGCGGCATAAGTCGCCTTGATGCCTGCTGTGCGGAAGATCTCCTCGCAGATGCCCTTGAGGGAGTAGAAGTCGCCGTGACCGTAGAAGCCGATCATGACCTTGACTCTTTCGTCGGGAAGCGTGCCTTCCAGACCGTGAATGTTGGTAACGACATTTTCTCTCGGGATATAGACCTTCGCAAGCTCATAGAGAGAAGCGTCTGTGGTGCCGTTGTTCCAGTTGAGCTCCAAAACCTCCATCATAGAGGGAATGGCTGTGGTACGCATGGTCTTGGAGTCCTCACCGAACGGGTTCATGATTTCCACAGATTTGCGTCTGCTATCGTTTTCCGCAAGACCTGCCTTATCATAAAGCTTTGCGGACATGAAGGAATAGGTGATGATCTCGTCAAGACCGCAGCCACAGAGAAGACCGTGAACGTCCTTCTGGAACTGCTGTTTTGCGGTAAGACCGCCCTGTGTCATCGCGGAAACGACGTTGCTGGATTCGATCTTGTTATAGCCGTAGATACGAACGACTTCTTCTGCGATATCGTTCATGCAACGAACGTCATCGCGGTAGGAGGGAACGGTGATGACATCGCCGTCCACCTTGAAATCAAGGCTTTCGAGGATCTTGACCATTTCCTCTGCGGAAAGGTTGATGCCGAGGAATTTATTGATTCTTTCGGGTTCGAGCTTCACGGTTGCGATCTCTTTCTTAACGGGGTAAACGTCGATGATGCCGTTTACGACCTCGCCTGCGCCGAGAAGGTTTACAAGCTCGCACGCTCTTTCGAGTGCGGGAATGGTGTTTTCGGAGTCAAGACCCTTTTCAAAACGAGAGGAGGAGTCTGTACGCATACCGAGCTTCTTTGCGGTCACGCGGACGGAGCTACCGAGGAACATCGCGGATTCAAAGACAACGGTCGTGGTATCGTCCTTGATCTCGCTGTTTGCGCCGCCCATAACACCTGCGATGGCAACGGGCTTTTTGCTGTCGGCAATGACGAGCATATCGGGTTCGAGATATCTTTCCTGATCGTCGAGCGTCATGAACTTTTCTTTGTCGCCTGCGGTTCTGACCTCGATGTGCTTGCCGTCAAGACAAGCATAGTCGAAGGCGTGCATCGGCTGACCGTATTCGAGCATGACGTAGTTCGTGATATCTACGATATTATTGATGGGACGAACGCCCGATGCGCGAAGTCGCATACGGAGCCAGAGCGGAGAGGGTGCGATCTTTACGTTCTTTACGACACGCGCGCTGTAACGGAAGCATTTTTCTGTGTCATGGATGGCGATATCGACATAATTTGTAATATCGTCGCCCGATTCCTTGACGGTGGGTGTGGGGATCTTCGCGGTCTTTTCAAAGCTTGCCGCGCTTTCTCTTGCAAGACCGATGACGGAAAGACAGTCGGGGCGGTTCGGGGTGATCTCAAATTCGACCGCCTTATCGCGCATACCGAGAACGTCTACGATATCGTCGCCGGGCTTGTAGGTAAGCTCTTCATATGCGTTGAGAATGAGGATACCGTCGGTGGGTGCGTTCGGCATATCGTGGAGGGTAAGACCAAGCTCCTCGATGGAGCAGAACATACCTTCGGAAACCTCGCCGCGGAGCTTGCCGCATTTGATCTCATGACCGCTTGCGAGCTTAGTCACTCTCTTTTCATCTCTGGGGCAATAGCAAACGGGAACGTATGCGCCCTCGAAGACGTTTTTCGCTGCGGTCACGATCTGAATCGTCTTTTCGCCGCAGTCTACCTGACAGATCACGAGTCTTTCTGCGTCGGGGTGCTGTTTGACTTCCTTGATCAGACCGACTCTGACATTCTGAACCTCGTCACCGAGGAGCTCAAAGCCCTCGACCTTGGAGCCTGTGTCGGTCATTCTGTCGCAATATTCTTTGATGTCAATATCGTTGCAATCCACAAAATCGGAAAGCCATTTCATTGATAATACCATATCTAAAACTCTCCTTTTCGATTAAAATTGATGCAAGAAGCGAACGTCGTTTTCGTACATCAAACGAAGGTCGTCGATGCCAAGACGCGCCATTGTGATTCTTTCAACGCCCATACCGAACGCAAAGCCCGAATATACATTGGGGTCGATACCGCAGTTGGAAAGAACGAACGGATGGACCATACCTGCGCCGAGAATTTCCATCCAGCCCTCGCCTTTGCAAAGACGGCAACCCTTACCGCCGCAAACGAAGCAGGAAACGTCAACCTCTGCGGAAGGTTCTGTGAACGGGAAGTGGTGAGGACGGAAACGGATCTTGGTTTCGGGACCGAACATCTTCTTTGCGAAAAGCTCAAGGATACCCTTGAGGTCGCCCATGGTGATGCCCTTGTCAACGACAAGACCCTCTACCTGGTGGAAGATGGGAGAGTGTGTTGCGTCGGCAGGGTCAGCGCGGTAAACGCGACCAGGGGAGATGATGCGGATCGGGGGCTGAGTCTGTTCCATGACACGCGCCTGAACGGGGGATGTCTGGGAACGGAGCAGGATATTATCCGTAATATAGAAGGTATCCTGTGTATCACGCGCAGGGTGATTTTTGGGGAGGTTCAACGCTTCAAAGTTATAGTAGTCGTATTCTACTTCAGGACCCTCTGCGATGGAGAAGCCCATGCCGATAAAGATATCGCGGAGCATTTCTTCCGTCTGCGCGAGGGGGTGACGATGACCTGCGGTAAAGGGTGTACCGGGAACGGTAACGTCGATCTTTTCGGAAAGAAGACGGTTTTCAAGCTCTTTTTTTGCTTTTTCTTCTTCCTTTTTTGCAAGTGCGGCTTCAATTTCCGCTCTGACTTCATTGGCAAGCTGACCGATAAGCGGTCTTTCTTCGGGAGAGACCTTACCCATGCCGCGAAGTACGGCGGTAAGCTCACCCTTTTTACCGAGATACTGAATACGAATCTCATCCAAACGGTCGGAGGCTTCGATCTCAGCGATTGCTTTTTCTCGGATCTGTTTCAGCAATTCTTTCATAAAAATGACCTTTCCTTTCAAATATTCATGATATTTTGATAATTGTGTACTTTTTTGTATGATCGCCACTTTTTCCCCAAAAGAGGGAACGCATACTTTTCTTGTCGGACAAGAAAAGTATCAAAAGAAAGCCGCAAACGTGCCGTTTGACCGCTTGTGCAGATTTTGATATGCGGTTCAATCGGCTCCCCGCACGGATTTTTCACGAACAAGTTCGTGAAACCCTACGCCGGCGTCGGCTCCGGGACATCACGGCGGAACAACCGCCGAACGAGAACCGACATCTAAAATTTATGCTTGACGGCGCTTTAGCGCCGTTCGGCAAGCACTTTTTTCACTGAGCGCGAGTACGTCTGAGATAAACCAATTTCGCCAACGCAAATTACGCGACCTTGGACGAAAGCATACTTTTAACCGCGTTCTTTGAGGCGGGTGATAGCCGATAGGAGAACGCGAAAGCGAAGTTTCAAAGTCTATAAGCGATAAAACCGCAGGTTTTTTGCTTCTTTTTTCGTTCTTTTTTCTTTCAAAAAGAAAAAAGGACATCTCCCTTGAAAAGGGAAAAAAGGGTTCTCAAAAAGCACACCTTTATAATAAAAAATTTCGTTTTTTGTTTTTGAAAAACGTACACTTTTTGTTCAGAGGAAGTCAAAAAACAAAAAAACTCCTGTCCACAAAAAAGGGACGGGAGCATAAACTTCCGCGGTACCACCCGATTTTTATGGGAATATCCCATAACACTCTTGACGCCTATAACGGGGCATTGCCGTATACAACTACTAAACCTTCATTGCATCCGCTCCAAAGTGAAAGGCGATATACGCGCTTGCGGTCCGCTTCCAGCCAACGGCAGACCTCTCTGTGGCAAACGAAATCGTATAAAGCCGCTTTTTCATAGCGTTTCTTTCGTTTTTACCATAATAGAATAGCACACTTTATTTCATTTTGCAACAGGATTTCAAAAAATTTATAAAACTTCTGCTGATTTTTTAATATTTTTTTAAGAAAACATAGAAAATTTATGAATATTTTGTGAACACTTGATTTTTGGGAATTTTATGATATAATGAAATTGTCAAAATATTTTATTAAAGGAGGATTTTTCCCATGAAAACACTCAAAAGAGTTCTCGCTCTCGCTCTCGCAGTGGTAATGGTATTTGCGCTTGTTTCTTGCTCCAAGAAGCTCTCCGGTACATATTCCGCAGAAATCGGCGGCAGCATCGCAGGCTCCAAAACCTCTTACACATTCAGCGGCAGCAAGGTTACCGTTTCCGTAACAGGTACTCTTCTCGGCGGCTCCAACACCAAGAGCTACGAGGGTGAATATGAGATCATCGAAGCTGAAGACGGCACGATGTCCATCAAATTCACATTTGAAAACGCAGAAGCTAAGGAATACACCGGTACATTTGCTTTCTCCGAAGGCGAAGATTCCATCAAGATCGGTCTTTTCACTTACAACAAGCAGTAATTTCATAGTTTGAAACATAAAAAAGACGATTCTTCGGAATCGTCTTTTTTATGTATTTTTACGCCTTTTTTGCCTCATTTTCAGCGGTTTTTGCCTCATTTTTATCGTTTTTGTAAATTCTGCCGTAGATGAAAAATGCGACGACGAGAGAAAGAACGCCCGCCACGAGCTTACCGATCATAACGCTCGGAAGCCATTCTGCGGAAAACGCAAGCGTAAACGCGAGATGTCCCGCAAAGGTGAACGCCGCAGAAACTGCGAAAGCGGAATTGAGCACAACGCCCTTTTTATCCATATCCTTTACCATATCCCAAGTGGTCATACTGGTCGCAAGGGTGGAGATAAGACCCGTCGCGGCGGTATCGTTGATGCCCATTTTCTTGCCGAGAAGAGAAAGGGGCTTTTTGAGCAGCTTGGAAACGAGATATACAAGAGGGAACGCACCCGTCATGACGGCGGCAGCATTCGCTACGATATAGATGCCGTTTTCATAAGTATCGACGTGCTCCGTGAGCTTGACGCCCGTGAGGAACGTAAAGATACCGAGCGCAAGACCGATCGTGATCAAAATCTTGATGATGACACCGAAAACGCTGAAAATCTTCACGCAGGCGTCGGGGAATTTCATAAGTCCAAAAGCGATGATGCCCGAGAAAAGCACGAGCGGAAGCAGATTCAAAAGCAGCGGAACGATGGCAATGCCCGAGATCAGACCGCTGACAAAGCAACCGAGCGGAATGGTGACGATACCGCAGAGAAGACCGAGAAGCACTTCCTTGTGCTGTTCCTTTTTGACCATGCCGAGCGCCACGGGAATCGTAAACGAAATGGTCGCGCCCATCATGGACGAAACGACAAGACCGTTGAAATAACCGATCTTTTCATCGACGGCAAGCTCCGTTGCAAGCGGCGCACCGCCCATATCGTTTGCAAAAAGGGTCGCGGGGACGATGGAGGGGTCGATGGGAAGGACCTCTGCCATTTTTTCAAGCGCGGGGCGCAAAAGCTCGGCAATGAGCGGAGAAATGACGATCATACCGACCATGGAGAGCGCCATCGTGCCAAGGAGCATGATGCCTCTTTCAAATTCCTTACCAAGACCAAGACGGCTTCCGAAGATGCGGTCGAGCGCACCGAGGAGCGAGAAGCACACCATGATCCATGAGATGATTTCACTGACTGTCATAACACCTCTCCTTTAATCAAGCCCAATGGCTTCAAAGCCTGTGGATTTTAACACATAAACCTCGCGGAAGCCGACGGATTTGAGGATCTTCTCCGCTTCGTCAAAGCTATGCTTCAAATAACGCTTATCGTGGCAATCCGAGCCGATGACGGGTCCCCAACCAAGCTCCTTGAATGCTTTCATAAGGAACAAATTCGGATAGGGTGTCGTGCGATAACCGCGCGCGATCGCACCCGTATTGACCTCGAAAAATGGAATTTTTCCCGTCAAGGCGTCGAGCGCTTCGAGCGCCATTTTTTGATATTTCGGGTCGTTTTCATCGAAAAACGGCTTCTTTTCTACGAGTTTCGCGCAAATATCATAATGCGCCAAAACGTCAAATTTTCCATATTTGGGAAGTTCAGGAATCGTTTCATAGAACATCTTGGCAAACGCCATACCGTCGCCGCCGAAATGCTCGTCGATCAGCGCCGTGACCTCGGGAACACCGCGGTCAAAACCGAGATATTCGCCGTCTTTTTTCAGATAATGCACCGCGCCGAGCAGATAATCGTAGCCCGAAAGGTCGATCTCGGAATACATATCGACCTCCAGACCGCAGAAAATATCGAGCTTATCTTTATATTTTTCTTTCAGAAAAGCAACTTCTTTTTTGTATGCCTCCGTACCCTCGATGGACATGGAATGGCTCGGGGAATAGTGCATATAGGAATGACCCGAAAAGCCGACGGAATCAAAGCCCTGTTCGATCGCCGAAAGGAGCATTTCCTCGAGCGTATCCTTGCCGTCGCAATAGGTGCTGTGCGTATGTAGATTCTGCAAATATTTCATAATTACCTCACAACTCAAAGAGATGCCATTTTTGCGTCAGCCGCATCAAAATATGCGCTCGTTGCCTTGCCGCGCTTCATGATTTCCGCCCAGATCGCATAAATGGAAGCATTCCAGCCTTGATTTGCCTTGACACCGATGCCCTTCAGCGTGTGCATATATTCGTGTGTCGCGCCGTCGAAGTCAAGGTCGATCATGAGGCGCTCGGTCAGGTTCTTTTCCGCGTCCGCGATGCCGTGGAGATGCGCCGCGATATGGAAAAGCATTTCATAAACGTGATACGAGCCGCCGTTTGCATAACGTCCGAGGTCGATGGTATTGAAGCCCTCGTGAACGTAGCCGTTCAGCCCATACGCCTCCAAGGGGAGATACGAGCCGTCGGGCGCGGAAACGATCTTGATGCCGTATTTGGTCTTGGAGGGACCATCGCAAATTTTACGGTAGGTCTTTTCAAACATGGTGTTATCGATGAAAAGCTCGTCGAAAAGCATCCAATAAAGTACTTCACCGACGGAAATATCGACCGCGAGGAACTGTTTTTTCGCACTCATCGGGATATATTCGCCGTTGAAAAGGGCATGATAACGCGCAAGCGCCTTTTCCTTGCGGTCACCAATATCATAACCGAGTCGCTTTGCCGATTCGAGCGCGCAAACGCAAAGACCTTGGTTATATGCGTCAACGTCGTCAAATTCATAGCAACAGATATCGAACCAGTTACGGAACGAGCCGTCGGGTCGGCAGTTGGGATAATAACCGCCGTCAGCTGTGAATTTATCCATACAAGCCATCACGGTTTCAAACGCCATATCCGCTCTTGCGCGGTTGACCGTCTTGCCCGCCTTAAAGTTTCGGTAAGACCAGATGAGATACATCATCGGATTTTCCGCATCCTTAAATTCATAATCCAGCGCACGGTAACATTCGTCTGCTACGTCTTCGCCGAGGATCCAAGTCTGATAGAACGAATCACGGAAATACTGGGCGTTGGCGTATTCGATGCCCGCAACGACCCATTTTTCACTGCGTCCCGTTTCATTCTTGCGAATGTGCATATAGTTGCCCGCATAGCAAGCGGCGCGGTACAAGGAGTCGCTGCCCTCGCCCCAAACCTTTTCGATGGCGCGGTATGCTTCGCGGCGAATCATTTTGAGGTCGGTCGCCTTTGCCTTGAATACGATAAAACGGAACGTATGAGAAAGTTTTCCACCGATCTTGTGGAAAATCGGGTCGAAATGGTCGCTTTCGGGGAAGTTCGGCGCGCCGCCCTTATCGCCCGAGGAAAGATAGAACGTATTTTCCGCGGGAATGATATGCTGGGTCGTCGCGTTATCGAAATACGAGGGGTTATCGGAGATAAAGAACGCTGTTTCCTCGCCCATGACGGCGGCAACCATCGGAACGGCGTTTCTCTGCATCTTGAAATGGTAGCGCTTTACGTCGTGGGGACTTTGACGGTAGATGCGTTCGTCCTCGGGGCTATTCTGGAACGAGAAGAATTTCGCCTCGCCCTCACCCATAAGGGAGAGATAGACCTCTGCATCGTTTTCGGAGGAAACGGTAAGCTCAATGATACGATAAATACCATTTTCGGTCACTTTTTTGGAAACGGAAAAAGGTGCGATATCATAGGTTTTTTCGCCTTTTTCTTCAAAAAGAGCGATATTTTCATCGATTTTTATGAGTTTTTCAGGTGTATGAAGAATATAGGAATAGTTCATTTTCATGCCTCGATTTTACAATTTTTCAAAGGGCGCACAAAATGTCCATCCGCATTTTTATTTCAACGGAATGTTATGAGCGCCGTCCTCTGTTATCTTATTTCATTCCAAAACTGACATTTTTTAAGGCTCCCACTCCGTTCGAGAACCCCAAAACGCAACAGCGTTTTGAGGGCCCCTCATAAGAGCTGTCAGCGTAAGCTGACTGAGAGGGCAAATGCAAAAGCCCTCTCAGTCACGCCGAAGGCGTGCCACCTCTCCCAAAGCGAGAGACTTTTGATATCTTTTTCCAAAAGATATTCTTTATCATGTTAGATGAAACAAGATACTGCAAATATCTTTTACTGACAAACACGGAGGATCGCTTCCGCAAAGATCTTTGCATTGAGAAGAAGCTTTTCAAGCGTCATAAATTCATCTGCACCGTGCATACGGCTGTCATCGCCCAAAAATTCCGCGCCGAACGCAACACCGCCCTCGATCTCATGCACGTAAGTGCCGCCGCCGATGGAGATGCAGAAGCCTTTTTTGTGCGTCATTTCTTCGTAAACGCTGAGAAGCTTCTGAACAAATTCGCTGTTTTCGTCGGTATAATGGGGTTCTACGCCCTTCCACGCTTCGATGACAAGACCCGGACCTTCCATCGAAAGGGTATTTTCCATCTTGGCACGAACGGAAGCGGAGGATTCACAGATCGGGAAACGGATATCAAATTCGCCTGTAAATTCGCCGTTTTCAAAGCTCATCTTACTGAGAACGAAGGTGAGCGCGCCGGATTTTTCATCGGAAGCCTTGATGCCGAGCGTTGTGCCGTCGGTTTCACCGTAGCGGTAAAGCTCGGAAAGGGAAGCGAAGAACGGAGCGGAAACGTCGCTTGTGGAAAGTGTGCCGAGGAGCTTCAAAAGACCTGTGATGGCGTTTTTACCGCCCTCGGGCTGGGAAGCGTGAGCCGCCTTGCCCTTTGCGGTAAGCTCGATCAGACCGTTTTCCTTGACCTGATATTCGAGAACGATATCGGAGGGCATTTCCTTCTTTGCCTTTTCGACCTCGGCGGGAGAGAAGCCCTTGAGGGTCGCGTATGCTCTGTCGGGAACGGCATTGATGACCGTACCGCCGTTTGCGGAAACGATGGTCTTTTCGCCGCCGATCGCGGTGAATTTACGGGATACCTTACCCGCAACACGACCTCTTTCGAGGTTGATCACGGGATAACTGCCGTCGGGCGTAAAGACGTAAGGCGGCAATTTTTCTTTCTGACGGTAATAAACGAGATCGGAAGAACCGCTTTCTTCATCACAGCCAACGATGAAACGAACGTTTTTGGAAAGTCTGTAACCACATTCGCGGAGCGCACGAAGCGCGAACAAAACGGCGATGGCAGGACCCTTATCGTCGGCAACGCCGCGTCCGTAGAGCTTACCGCCGCTGAGCGTCAAGGTGTAAGGGGGATTTGTCCAACCCGTACCCTCGGGAACGACGTCGAGATGGCAAAGAACACCAAGACCAAGCTCCTTGGTATCGTCAAAATCGATCGTTCCGACGTAGTTTTCGTGGTTCGTGGTCTTAAAGCCATACTTTTCAGCAAGCTCCAGCATTTTTGCAAGCGCTCTTGCATTTTCTGCGCCGTAAGGCATACCCTCCATCGGTTCGCCCTTGACACTGGGAATGGCAATGAGCGACGAAAGGGTGGAGATCATCTCTCCTGCATGGTCGTCAATAAATTTACTGATTTTCAGTTGCATATATATCTTCCTTTCTTCCCCGATACACGGGGGTATATAGTCGAAAAATTGGGGAGTTTGTAAGGCTCCCTTGTGTAAAGGGAGCTGTTGAGCGTCAGCGAAACTGAGGGATTGGTAAATAAAACTTTAGCTGATACCACCAATCCCTCCGTCAAGACTTCGTCTTGCCACCTCCCTTTACACAAGGGAGGCTTTTCGGATAGCGGGTGATGAGGTGTTTGCGTATGAATTTTTACACCTCATCCACCATTTTGCATGGCAAAACGGTCCCCTCTCCCCTGGAGGGGAAGGCTTATTCCTCATCCCTCAAAAGCTCCTTGGCGTTCTTGATATCGTCATACGAAAAGCCATATCGCATGAGAGATGCAATGATCTTATTTTTTGCCTCTTTTTGCTCAAAAACGGCGATTCCACCCATATTTTTGAGTCTTTTTGCGCAAATTTCCGCAAAATCCACGTCCAGCGTATCAAGCGCGGAAGAAATCGCGTCAGATTCAAAGCCTTTTGCAAAAAGCTCCTTTTTTATGCGATTTTTGCCGTAAAATTTACGATTTGCGAGGTTTTCGGCGTAAATTTCCGCATCGTCGTATTCTCGGATATATCCGCGCAAGGCGAGAAATTCCGCAGCCTCCTCCGCGATATCGGCGGGGTATCCCTTGCGCGTGAGCTTCTGCTTCATGGCGCGCTTGGTGCTTTTGGAATACCCAAGCAGGGAAATGCCCTTTTTGATGGCGGAATGAAGCTTCATGGAGCGCAAAACGGCATCGCAGGTCTTGCGGTCGATCTCGAAGATCGTACCGATGCGCGAGCCAAAGCCGAGCTCCCCGAGCATCGATGCCGAAACGAGCCCCTTGATGGTCTGCGTTTGCTCGCCGCTTCGCAGTTCTATGGATATCTCCGCTTCCGCGCCGTCTGCGACAGCGCGGATCCCATATACGGTGATATTCATGGTTTAATCGTCGTTTTCGATGTCGAGAAGACGGATATCGAAATCGTCGCCCTCGCCCGAGTCGCCGCCGTCATCGTCTTCGTCAAGAGAATATGCTTCGCCTGCACTGAGGTCAAGCTCGTCACCCTTTGCCTTGATCTTATTTTCAAGCTCCTTCATCAGCGCGTCGTTGCCTGCAATGGCTTTTCTTGCGTTATCCTTACCCTGCGCGAGCTTTTCGCCGTTATAAGAGAACCAAGAACCGCTCTTCTGAACGAGTCCGAGCTCGATGGCGATATCCACGATCTCGCCCGCCTTAGAGATACCCTTGCCGTAGAGAATATCAAATTCCGCAACACGGAAAGGAGGCGCGACCTTATTTTTTACGACCTTACATTTCACACGGCTACCGTAGACCTCGTCGCCCTGCTTGAGGTTTTCGACCTTACGCACGTCGATACGAACAGAGGAATAGAATTTCAGCGCTCTGCCGCCGGGGGTGGTCTCGGGGTTGCCGTACATCACGCCAACCTTTTCACGAAGCTGGTTGATGAAGATAACGACGCAATTCGTCTTCGAGATCGAGCCGGAGAGCTTACGAAGCGCTTGGCTCATAAGTCTTGCCTGCAAGCCGACGTGAGAAGAGCCCATATCGCCGTCGATCTCCTGCTGAGGAACGAGCGCGGCAACGGAGTCCACGACGACGACGTCGATGGCACCCGAACGAACGAGCGCATCTGTGATCTCAAGCGCCTGTTCACCGCTGTCGGGCTGGGAAACGAGAAGATTATCGATATTCACACCGAGCGCTTTTGCATAAACGGGGTCGAGCGCGTGTTCTGCATCGATGAACGCCGCTTCACCGCCGAGCTTCTGTACCTCTGCCGCGATATGGAGCGCAACGGTCGTTTTACCCGAGGATTCAGGACCAAAAATTTCTACGATTCGACCGCGCGGAACACCGCCGATACCGAGCGCAAGGTCAAGAGTGAGAGAACCTGTGGGGATACCCTCCACGTTCATATGCGCGTTTTCGCCAAGCTTCATGATGGTACCCTTGCCGAAATCCTTTTCGATCTGAGAAAGTGCGGTTGCCAGCGCCTTTTTCTTATCCTCTGCGGAAACGGGTGCGACAACGGCGTTCTTTTTCTTTTTTTCTGCCATATTGATAGATTTCCTTTCTTTTTTTCAAAAAATAAAACAAATGTTTGTTATATTCCCATGCTTGGGAATATGGGGGATATATATTAGACTTATTCGCATATATCTCGGCGGGATGTGGGCATCCCGCCCTACCAAGCGCCGTGTCATTCTGAGCGAAGGGCGAAGCCCGAAGTCGAAATTTTGCTTGTGCAAAATCGCGTAGCGGAATCTCGGCGCTCCGCTCAAAATGACCGCGGAAAAAATCTTTATGGAAAGCTCCTACGATTTTTTCTTACGGGCGATTCGTGAATCGTCCCTACCAAGTTCCCCTAACGTAAAAGCCTTATCAAATCTCATCCTCGTCTGCGATGGGGAAGCTTTCAACCGTTACAGGCTCGTTTTTGTGTTCGGCAGCGAGCGCTTCGATCTCTGCTTCTTCCTCCTCGTCGGATTTCACCGCGGTAAAGCTGATGATCTTTGCATCGCCCGAAAGACGCATGATGATAACACCCGAGGTATTATTGCCCTCGTAAACGGGGATACCCGAAACGGGAGTACGGATCATCGTACCGTCGTTCGTGATGATCATGATATCATCGTTTTCACCGACAGCGGCAATGCCTGCAAGCGCACCTGTTTTATCACTGGTCTTCTGGCAAATTACGCCCTTTGTGCCACGGTTGCGAGCGTTATAGGTATCGAAATCGTTTCGTTTGCCATAACCCTTTTCGGTCAGCGTAATGAGTTTTTTCTTATCATCGACAACGGCAACGCCGACAACGTAATCGCCGTCGTTCATCTTGATACCGCGTACACCGCGCGCGGCGCGACCCATAACGCGGGCATCGCCCTCCTTGAAGCGGACGGCTCTGCCGTCGTGGGTGGCGATGACGATCTCATCCTCACCCGTGGTATGCTTGACGTAAACGAGCTCGTCACCCTCGTCAAGGTCAATGGCGATCTTACCGCCCTTGCGCTGATATTCAAAATCCTTGACGTTGACACGCTTGACGACACCGTTTTTCGTTACCATCACGAAATATTCATCTTCTTCAAAGCCCGCGATGGAGATGACGGATGTGACCTTTTCGTTTTCGTTCAGATCGATGACGTTGACGATATTCGTACCCTTTGCCGTACGGGACGCTTCGGGAATCATATACGCCTTTTTCATGTATACTCTGCCCATGTTGGTGAACATGAGGAGATAGCTGTGTGAATGGACGACCATGACGTTTTCCACGAAATCTTCTTCCTTGGTGGTCATACCGATGATGCCCTTGCCGCCGCGCTTCTGTGCGGTATAGGTATCCGCGGGCGCACGCTTGATATAGCCTGCGTTCGTCATGGTGATGACGCAATCGTGCTTATCGATGAGGTCTTCATCGATGATATCGTCGATCGCGCCTGCGATCTCGGTGCGTCTGCCGTCTGCAAATTTTTCCTTGATGGCAAGAAGGTCTGCTTCGATGACTTCCTTGACCTTGTTTTCATCGGCAAGGATCGCTTCCAGTTCCGCGATAAGTGCGAGCTTTGCGGCAAGCTCTTCTTCGATTTTCAGTCTTTCAAGACCGGCAAGGCTACCAAGGGTCATATCGACGATTGCCTGTGCTTGAATCTGTGTAAGACCAAAGCGCGCCACGAGCGCATCTCTTGCGTCCTGCTTCGAGGAGCTTCTGCGAATGGTATTGATGATTTCATCGATGGCATCAAGCGCCATTTTCAGACCTTCCAAAATATGCACTCTTGCACGTGTCTTGTCAAGGTCGTATCTCGTTCTGCGGCGGATCACGTCCTCTTGATGCTGGATATAATGATAAAGGATCTCACGAAGACCGAGGACCTTGGGTTCGCCGTTTACAAGTGCGATCATATTGACCGCGCAGGTATCCTGAAGCTGTGTATATTTATAAAGCTGATTGAGGATCACTTGACCGTTGGCATCTCGGCGGTATTCGATGACGATCTTCATACCTGCCTTGCCGGATTCATCGCGCAGAGCGGTAATGCCCTCCACGCGCTTATCCTTGACGAGATCGGCAATGGATTCCACAAGCATGCTCTTATTGACCTGATAGGGAATCTCCGTAACAACGATACGGTGCTTCTTTTCATCAACTTCCGCTCTTGCGCGAACGATGATTCTGCCCTTACCTGTGAGATAAGACTGATAAATACCCGAAGTACCACAAATAATAGCAGAGGTCGGGAAATCGGGACCCTTGATAAAGTTCATAAGGTCGGAAACGGTCGCGTCCGGATGCTTCATGAAATAGATCGTACCGTCGATGACCTCTCCGAGGTTATGCGGCGGGACGTTTGTCGCCATACCGACCGCGATACCGACAGAGCCGTTTACAAGGAGATTCGGGAAACGGGAGGGAAGCACGCGAGGCTCTTTACGGCTGTTATCAAAGTTCGGGTCATAGTCCACGACCTCTTTTTCGATATCCGTGAGCATTTCGTTTGCGAGCTTGGACATTCTCGCTTCCGTATAACGGTAAGCCGCCGCACCGTCGCCGTCGACGTTACCGAAGTTACCGTGTCCGTCCACGAGCGTATAACGCATATTAAAGGGCTGTGCCAAGCGCACCATGGCATCGTAGACCGATGCGTCACCGTGCGGATGATATCTGCCAAGCACATTACCGACCGTCGTTGCCGACTTGCAGAACGGCTTATCATACGTAAGCTTTTCTTCATACATGGAGTACAAAATACGTCTGTGAACCGGCTTCAGACCGTCACGAACGTCGGGAAGCGCACGCGCAACGATGACGCTCATTGCATATTCAATGAACGCGGTCTGCACACGTTTTCCCATTTCGATATCCACGATTTTTTGATTTGCATAAGAATAATCTTTATCTTTGTTTTCCATTGATTCAAATTACCTTTCATAGAGTGTTCTTTTCTTTTGTAAAAAGAAACAAAAACCTTCAACTTTTTTCTTTTTTGAAAAGCCTTCCACTTTTTCTTTTTGAAAGAAAAAGTGGCAAAAAGAAGCAAAAAACCTGCGGTTTTATCGCTTATAGACTTTGAAAGCTCGCTTTCGCGTTCTCCTATCGCCTATTATCCGGCTCAAAGAACGCGGTTGAAGCATCGCTTTCGTCCAAGGTCGCGTAATTCATGTAGGCAAAGCTGATAGTTTGCGGGCGTGCTCGCGCTCAGTGAAAAAAGTGCGTATCGAACGTCACTTTTTTAGGGCTTCCCCTTGAGGGGAAGCTCCCGCGCAAGCGGGTGATGAGGTGTTGTTGTTTTTTTACACCTCATCCGTCTTTTGCTTCGCAAAATCCACCTTTCTCACTACGGTTCGGTCACGGCTCGGCTCTGACAGCCGTTCAGGCTGTCATTCACTACCTCGCCGTCGCTTTGCTCCCCTCAAGGGGAAGTCTAACTTTTTCTTTCAAAAAGAAAAAGTTGAGAAGCATTGAGAAGCAAAGAAAAAATTTATATTTTATCTAAAAATATCACATAAAACCGCTGAAAATAAATGAAAAATCCATCAAATATCGAGATTTACCGCATATTTTGCGTTTTCTTCAATGAATTTACGGCGAGGCTCGACCTTATCGCCCATAAGGATCGAGAAAATCTCATCACACGCCATCGCGTCTTCAATATCCACGCGAAGAAGCGTTCTTTTTTCGGGGTCCATGGTGGTTTCCCAAAGCTGTTCGGGGTCCATTTCACCAAGACCTTTATAGCGTTCCGCCTGTGCGCCGTTACCGAGTTCTGCGATATAGATATCGCGTTCCTCGTCGGAATACGCATAGCGGATCTGTTTGCCTTTATGCACCTTGAAAAGCGGCGGCTTTGCAAGATAGATATGACCTTCCTCAATGAGCTTTCTCATATGACGGAAGAAGAACGTAAGAAGAAGGATCTGAATATGAGAACCATCGACATCGGCATCCGCCATGATGATGACTTTGCCGTAACGGAGCTTCGTGATATCAAATTCTTCTCCGATACCGCAACCGAGCGCCTGAATGATGGGAATGAGCTGTGTATTGGCATAGACCTTATCCAAACGGCTCTTTTCAACGTTGAGAACCTTACCTCTCATCGGCAAGATCGCTTGGAAATGGCTATCTCTGCCGTCCTTTGCGGAACCGCCTGCGGAATTACCCTCCACGAGATAAAGCTCGGTAAGCTCTGTGCGCTTTTCGTGACAATCCGCAAGCTTACCGGGAAGACCTGCGCCCTCGAGCGGACTCTTACGGCGTGCATTTTCGCGTGCCTTTCTTGCGGCTTCTCTTGCGCGGGAAGCGGCAATGGCTTTTTCAATGATCAGCTTTGCGACCGAGGGATTTTCCTCGAAAAATTCGCCGAGCTTATTGGTTACAAGGTTGCTGACAAAGCCTCTCATATCGGAGTTTCCGAGCTTGCCCTTTGTCTGTCCCTCAAACTGCGGTTCCTGCAATTTAACGGAGATCACGGCGCAAATACCTTCTCTCACGTCATCACCCGAAAGCGCGGCGTCATTGTCCTTGAGAATATTCTTTTTTCTTGCGTAATTGTTGAGGACACGGGTGAGAGAAACTTTGAAGCCCTCTTCATGCGTACCGCCCTCGGGCGTTACGATGTTATTGGCAAACGACATGACGGTTTCGTTATAGCCGTCGTTATACTGAATGGCGATCTCTGCCGATTTATCATCGGTTTCATTCGCCATATAAATGACGTTGTGAAGCACTTCGCCATGCTTGATGGCGTTGAGATGCTCAACGAAGCTCTTGACACCGCCCTCATAACAAAGCTCATTGGTTATGAAATCCTCGGTTCTGGTGTCTGTGATGGTAATTTTAATGCCTGCGTTGAGGAAAGCCTGCTCACGCATACGGTTGAGAATGGTAACGTAATCGAATACGGTGGTTTCCGTAAAGATCTCGGGGTCGGGCATAAAACGGACGTAAAGACCGTGCTTTTCGCCGCAAGAGCCGACGTGTGCAAACGGGCGCGCCACCTTACCTCTTTCAAAGCGTTCAGTATACATTTCGCCTGCATGACAGTTTTCCACCTCTGTCCAAAGAGAAAGCGCGTTGACGACAGAGGCACCGACGCCATGAAGACCGCCGGAGAATTTATAACCGCCTGCGCCGAATTTACCGCCTGCGTGCAGGACCGTGAAAACGACCTCGAGTGTGGGAATACCGAGCTTTTGATTGATACCGCTCGGAATACCGCGGCCGTTATCCTGAACCGATACGCTGCCGTCGGGGTGGAAGGTCACCTCGATCTCCGTACAAATTCCCGCCATTGCTTCGTCAATGGAGTTATCTACGATTTCATAAACAAGGTGGTGCAGACCTCTTTGCGACGTGGAGCCGATATACATACCGGGACGTTTTCTGACTGCTTCGAGCCCTTCCAATACTTGAATCTGACCGTCTTCATAGACGCGTTTGTCGGTGTTGTTAGTTTCCGCCATAAATTGTTTTTCCTTTCGTGATAGATTCACCGATGACCATACATCTCGGCTGTTATATCATCCGCTCTCTGGCAAAGGGTCTTGCCCGAAAGCTGTGAAAAATAAACTGTGTTTTTGCCGTTTTCCGACGTTAAAATAAAGGATTTCGGCAATTCCATGGTAACGTAGACCGTTTCTCCGCGTTTTTCACACGCAGAAAGATACGTTTTGGTATATTTCGATATCGTTGCGGTATCCGTATCAAAGATGCCGACGATATCCGTCATTTTGATGTTTTTGTTGTTTCCGATATGAAGATACATAATACGTCCAACCATTTTTTTCGCAGGAGAGAGGCTCACCGCTCCTCTTTAGGGAGAAGCAAGCATCTCTCCTGTGAAGATTTATTTTTTTCTTAAAAGCTCATGACGACCGCGACCAAAATATCCAAAGCCGTCAAAACGGATAAAACGCAAAAAAGCGTAAAAAATGCGGTTTTTTTGCCGTTTTTCATCTGTTTTTGCACGAAAAACGTGAAAAATGCGGCAAGTGCGCTTGCGGACGCGGCAAAGATCGAAGCGAGCATTTCCGTCAGATATACAAACGCAAAAGCAAAGAGCTCACCACCCGGAAGAACGTCATTTCCGACGGAGGTATCCGAAAAAATCACGGAGAGCCCCATCGATATCGCCGTAAGCGAAGTCAGAATGGCAATGACTGAAAGAACGATGGCGATATAAAAGCGCATGGTTTCTTTTTTCATCATGTGAGTACTCCCTTGTATATTTTTCTTTTTTGGTAGGGGACGGCACCTTTGACATCCCGAAGAACGTGTACTTTTCTTGTGCAAAACAAGAAAAGTACCAAAAGAAATTTGCAAGCGTTCCGCTTGACCGAAGTGCGAATGTTGAGTCTTAGCGAAATCGGCTCCCCGCACGGATTTTGCATAAACAAGTTTATGCAACCCTACGGGGGCGTCCCCTCCGGGACATCACGGCGGAACAACCGCCGATGTGTAGCAACATCTGAAATTCATGTTTGACGGCGCTTTAGCGCCGTTCGGCAAGCGCTTTTTTCACTGAGCGCGAGCACGCCCGCAAACTATCAGCTTTGCCTACATGAATTACGCGACCTTGGACGAAAGCGACGTTTCAACCGCGTTCTTTGAGCCGGATAATAGGCGATAGGAGAACGCGACAGCGAGCTTTCAGAGTCTATAAGCGATAAAACCGCAGGTTTTTTGCTTCTTTTTTGCAACTTTTTTCTTTCAAAAAGAAAAAAGTTGAGAAAATATATAACTAAAACGAAAAAGCAGAAAAGAAATCATCTATATTCGTAATTTCCATTTTCAACGTAAATTTTAAGCGCATTGTTTATTCCCGAAAAATCATTTTCATCGCAAGTCGTAATGATCACCTGTCTGTCATGAAGCTCGGAAAGAACGTAATGCTTTCTGTCACGGTCAAGCTCGGAAAGAACATCGTCAAGCAAAAATACGGGATATTCTCCGCTTTCCTCGCGGGAAATCTCGCCCTCTGCAAGCTTCATCGCAAGCGCGATGCTTCTTTGCTGACCTTGGGAAGCGAAAATCTTCGCATTCATGCCGTTGAGCTTGATCTCAAAATCATCGCGGTGTGCGCCGCCGATGCTCGAACCGATGATGATCTCTTTTTGAATATCCTTGGAAAATATTCTGCGATAGCGTTTGAGATTTTCCTCTCTGTCAAAAAGCTCTTCCGTTTCGTTTCCCGCGATATGGGAAAGATAGCAAAACTCAGCCTTTTCATGCCCCTCGGTCATCTCCGAAAGATAGCCGTTGACGAGAGAAAAGAGCTTCGTGAGATATTTCGCGCGCACCTCTGTGATATAAGCGGCGTCCTGCGCCAGCTTTTCAGACAAAATCTCCATCGTGACGGCGAAGGAATCCTTTTGTTTTTCGTAGCCCTTGAGAAGCGCGTTTCGCTGCTCTATGAGCTTTTTATGCTCCATAAGCGCTGAAAGATACGAGCGGTTGATCTGCGAAATGGCGCTGTCAAGGAAGGTCCTTCTCTGCGCGGGCTCGTCTTTCACGATGGAAAGATGCTCGGGACAGAAAAGCACCGCCTTGAAATTGCCGATAAAGCTCGACATCCTGCCGATCTTGATCCCGTTTTTGAACGTTTCCTTGGAAAGGTCACGGAACATACGGTAGGTCATTTTGTTTTCTCTGACGGAATCGACGTAAGCGATGCTGACCTGCGCGTGATTTTTATCCGCCTTGATGAGGTCCTTTTCCCTTGCGTGGCGAAAGCTTTTTCCGCTTCCGAAAAGGTATATGCCCTCGATCACGTTGGTCTTGCCCTGTGCGTTCTTGCCGTAAAGGATATTGATCCCCTTGTCAAAGGAAAAAGGGAAATGCTCAATGTTTCTGTAATTTTCAAATACAGCGCAATCCAAATACATAGTTTAATCTCTGACTTTGACGGGGAGCGCGAGGTAAAGGAACGAAGAACCGTCCTCGGTTTCGGTCGCGCCCTCGATGATCATACTCATATAAGCGGAGGTCAGGGAGAATTTCAGCACGTCATCATCTGTTGCGCGCAAAATTTCGATGAGATACTTGCAAGGGAAGTAGATTTCGATATCCTCGCCCGTTTTTTCGATGGAAAGCTCGTCAAAGAAGTTTCCGGAAACGGAAAGGGCGCTGACACCGAGGATCTGATCTTCAAAATGGAAGCGGACCATGCTCTTTGCCTGACCTGCAACACGTTCCTCGGTGACGATGGAAGCGCGCTCGAGTGAGTTTTCAAGAGCGGCGCGTTCGACCTCAACGAAGGTCTTGCTTTCCTTGGGAATGAAGCGTCTGTATTCGATATAGGGAACGTCGATCAAACGGCTGAAAAGAACGGCGTCCTTCTCCTCGGAACCGCATTTCATGCCGAAATTGAAGAGGGCGTGCTTTCTGGTAAGAGAGAATTTGATGGGGTCGTCCTTATCTTCGAGAAGTCTTTGCAATTCCGCGACGGTCTTACCGGGAATGATAAAGCTGATCTCCGTTTCGCCGCCCTTTGTGGTGATGCCCGTATCGATCTTGATATCACGAATGGCAAGGCGGTAGCTGTCACAGCCGACGACGACGACGCTTTCCTCCGTGATCTCAAAATAAAGACCCATGAGCGCAGGACGGGTCTCGTCCTGGGAAACGGCAAACATGGTCTGCGCGATGACCTTTTTGAGGAGCTTCTGCGGAAGCGCGAAGCGTCTGTCGGGGTTCAGCTCGGGCATAGACGGGAAGGTATCGCCCGAAATATAATGGATCTGGAATTTGGAGCGGCCGCTCGATACGGTCGCCATACCGCTTTCCTCGTCATCCTTGGTTTCGATGGTCACGTCGCTCGGCATATATTTGACGATGCTCGAAAGCTTATTGCCGTTGACAACGAGCGTACCGCCCTTTTCGACCTTCGCGTCGATCATGATCTTAATGCCTTTTTCAAGGTCGTACGCGCAAAGCTGACATTTTTCCTCGCCGTAAGTGGTAAGGAGGATACCGTCGATCGCGCCAATGGTCTTTTCCGTCGACACACAGCCGAGAGATTTTGTGATTGCGAGCAAAAGCTCGTCTTTTTTGAACGTTACTTTCATATATTCACCTTTCTTGTCCTTTTCTTTGCACCAAGAAAAGGACCAAAAGAAGTGCAAGGGACAAGTCCCTTGACCCTATATGTGCTGTATTTATTTTTTGAGATTTCGATTTCCACAGTCCGTGAGATCCACATTTCGGTTTTCGCGCTCTTAAAAGATAAGAATAGAAAAATTTTAGCAGTAGAGGTTTTAGAGTGTGTCGAAAGATTGGAAAGGCGCGAAAAACAAGAGGTGGCCTTGGAAATCGCGGATTTCTGAATGTGAATAACCTTGTCCGAAATCCTTTGGAAAATTTTCGCCGTTTGTGTAAAACTTCTTCACTTTTTCGCGCTTGGGGAAATTCTTGAAAGATCGGCTTGTGGAAAAGGAAAGTTTGGGGATTTTTTCGGGGAAAATCTTCCCCTGTTGATTGTCTGTGAAAAAATCTGTTGGAAAATCGAAAATAATTTCCAATTTTTTTGCATGAAAATGAAGCAAAACGAGATTTGGTTCTGGGTGGGGAAAATGGGGACGGTTGAAAACTCACAGGGTTTTCCCACATGAAAATGTATAGCAATTTCAAGCACTTTCAAGTTTTCAACAATGTTTTCCACACACTGTGGAAAACTGTTTTTCAGAAAATCCAAGATTTTCCCGCGGTTTCCAGTTTTGTGAACACTTGGAAATGGTTTTTGCTTTTTTTCTTTGTGTTTTCTTTATTAAGATTTTCTTTCTTTTCTTTCTCAACTTTTTTCTTATTGTAAGAAAAAAGTTGCAAAAAAGAAGCAAAAAA
The DNA here is from genome assembly GCA_017937845.1 of Clostridia bacterium. Lineage (GTDB taxonomy): Bacteria > Bacillota > Clostridia > Oscillospirales > CAG-272 > QALR01. Next base: position 33,210 of record JAGBCV010000026.1, read on the forward strand.
CCTGCGGTTTTATCGCTTATAGATTTTGAAAGTTCGCTTTCGCGTTCTCCTATCGGCTATCACCCGCCTCAAAGAACGCGGTTGTAGCGCGGCGAGTATCCAAGGTCGCGTAATTCATGTGGGCGAAATAGGTTTACCGCAGACGTGCTCGCGCTCAGTGAAAAAAGCGCGTATCGAACGGCGCTAAAGCGCCGTCAAACATGAATTTTAGATGTCGGTTCTCGTTCGGCAGTGAGCAAGCGAAAATACCATGTTATGGTGTTTTCGTGCCGCGATACGGCATAAAGCAAGGAGTATCAGAAGCATGGCTTGCCTTGCGCGTGATACGACTATGCGACTGCCGAGAATGTTCCGCCGTGATGTCCCGGAGGTGAAGCCACCGGAGGGCTTCATGAACTCGGGGTCCTCAAAATATGCGTTAGCATGTTTTGGGGTTCTCGAACTTGTTCATGAAGAATCCGTGCGGGGAGCCGATTTTGCTAAGACTCAACATTCGCGCTTCGGTCAAACGGAACGCTTGCAAATTTCTTTTGGTACTTTTCTTGTTTTGAACAAGAAAAGTACACGTTCCTTTTTCTTTCAAAAAGAAAAAGTTGATAAAATAATAGAAACAAAAAAAGAAAAATCAAGAAAACTCATTACAAATATTCGTGATCTCATATTCAAACGAGCTATCCTCCGCCATTTTGTTTTTGATCACGTCGATGGAGGAAAGGATCGTCGTATGGTCACGGCCAAAGATCTTTGCCGTATTCTGCAAAGAAAGATTGGTCACGCTGCGGATCACATAAATGGAGATATGACGAGCAAGCGCGATCTCCGTCGTGCGTTTTTTGCCCTTGATATCTTCAATGCTGATGTTATATCGCTTGGAAATGTTCTCAATGATCTGTTCTGCCACGAGAGCAGGGGGAACGGTTCCCGAGATCACACCCGAAAGAACGGTACGCGCCGTATCGATGGTGATCTTTGAGCCATTGACAAGGCTATATGCGCCGAGCTTTTTGATCACGCCCTCCAGCTGTCGGATATTGCTTTTGACGTTTTCTCCGAGGAAGCTGAGGACCTCGTCGGAAAGGTTGACGTTCATGAGCTGCGCCTTGCGCTTGAGAATGGCGATGCGAAGCTCCGTATCGGGGGGTTGGATATCGACGATCAGACCGCCCTCGAAACGGCTCTGGATACGTTCCTCCAAATGCTGGATATCCTTGGGCGGACGGTCAGAGGTGAGAATGATCTGCTTGCCTGCGTCGTAAAGGGAGTTAAAGGTATGGAAAAATTCTTCCTGTGTGGAAACCTTGCCCGCAATAAACTGGATATCGTCGATGAGAAGCATATCTGCGTTGCGGTATTTTTCCTTGAATTTGGCTGTGGTCTTTTTTTCGATGGAGCGGACCAGCTCGTTTGTGAAGTCTTCACCCTTGATGAGGATGATGTTAAATTCGGGCTTTTGGCGTTTGACCTCGTTTGCGACCGCTTTCATGAGGTGGGTCTTGCCAAGACCTGAAGAACCGTACAGGAAAAGGGGGTTGTAGGCGGTCGGATGGTTGGCAACGGCGACAGATGCGGCGTGCGCGAGCTTATTGGAGCTGCCGACGATGAAGTTATCGAACGTATAGTCCTTTTCGGAGATGAAGCTGGTAGCGGCGTCTGCGGGCGCTTCCTCTTCTGCGGGCTTTTCTGCCTTTTTGGGCTGTTCGGGCATGATGGGTTCTGCGGGAAGCTCGACGGTCGGGGTCGGTTTTTCCAGTGCTTCCGCGAGACTGAATTTGGATTTTGCGTAAATTTTCACGGTGAGAGGGAAGCCGAGCGTGGTTTCAAAGAGCTCTGCGATCTCAGGCGCGTATTTTTTGTTGAGGATCTCGACGAAGCCTTCGCTCGTCGTGGTGATGAGAGCAAGCTCGCTGTCAAAATAAGCAAGCTCGAAATTTTTGAGCCAAAGGTCGATGACAGGCTCGGGATACTTTTTCAGTATTTCGGCGTAAATGACGTTCCAAATGTCCTGGTTGGCGTTCAAGTGCGTTTAACCGTCCTTTCTTTTTATATCATCAGGATCTGTCCGAAGAGGTCCTTTTGACGTTTGTCAGACCGTCCGAAAAAATCCATAATAAGGTATTATAATATAATTATATATATTATATCATATTAGATATAGAAAATCAAGCGGATTTTGAGGACTCTTCCCGTCTTTTCACAAATTTGTGGAGAATTTGTGGAAAACACCGTGGTAAAAGAACATCGCTTCGAGCAAATTGTCGGATTTTTCGCCGTTCTTTCAGCGTCAAATGATAATTTTTACAAAAAGATTCAAAATAAGAGTAGAAAAACGCGCGAAAGTATGTTACACTATCTTCATCACTAAAATAATGGAATGTAAGCTTATGAAAATTTTAATGTTGGGCGACGTCAGCAGAACGTCCGCCTGTATCTATCTCAAGGAACGCCTTGGGCGCTTTATCCGTGAAAACGGTGTGGAATTTACCATCGTCAACGGAGAAAACAGCGCCGAAAACAACGGAATCAATCGCGCCTCTGCGGAAATGCTTTTCGACGCGGGCGCGGACGTCATCACGACGGGCAATCACGCCTTCAAAAGCTACGATGCGAAATCGCTTTTTGAGGACAACGAAAATATTTTAAGACCTGCCAATTATCCGGGAAACGTCCCGGGGGACGGTGTTCTTCTCACCGATATCGGCGGTATGACGGCGCTCATCATCAATCTTTTGGGTGTCATCATGATGGAACCGTTGGAAAATCCCTTTTATACGGCGCAAAAGATTTTGAAGCGTTACGAAGGCAAATACGATATTTCCATCTTGGATTTTCACGCGGAAGCGACCTCGGAAAAGCAAGCGCTCGCGCATTTTTTGGATGGGAAGATCACGGTCTTTTACGGTACGCATACCCATGTGGCAACGGCAGATGAATGTATTTTGCCGAAAGGTACGGCATATATCACCGACATCGGTATGTGCGGACCCGATTTCAGCGTTTTGGGCATCAAACCCGAGTGTATTATCGAGAAAATGACGATGAATTGGCCCGTCAAATTCATTCCGTCGGAGAACAAGATAACGGCACACGGGATTCTCGTGGAAATTGACCGAAAAACGAAAAAAACGAATAAAATTCAAAGGATTTCTTTCTAAAATGGGTGAAAATACGATAAAAATCCGCATGGCGACGGTTGACGATGCGGAGAAGATTCTTGCCGTTTACGCGCCTTATATACGCGAAACGGGGATCACGTTTGAATACGAGGTTCCGACCGTGGAAGCCTTTCGTGAAAGGATCGAAAAGGTTCTTACCAGATTTCCATATCTCGTCGCGGAGCGTGACGGCGAGATCTTGGGATATTCTTATGCCAATCCGCTTGGGGAGCGCGCCGCCTTTTCCCGCGCCGCGGAAACGGTTCTTTACGTCAAAAAGGACGCGAGGGGCGAAAAGATCGGCTCTCGCCTCTATGCAAGGCTCGAAGAAATACTGAAAAAGCAGAATATCACGAATATTTGCGCTTGTATCGCGTACCGTGAAGAAGAGGACGAAACGCTGACACATGCAAGTCCGAAATTTCACGCCGCCTGCGGATACAAAAAAATCGGACATTTTACGAAATGCGGTTATAAATTCGGGCGCTGGTATGACCTTATCTGGATGGAAAAATTCATTGCGGAGCATACCGAAGAACCGCCTGCGTTTATTCCGATAACGGAAATTGCATTTTTCTGAAAAATGTGAAAAAACAGGGACTTTTGAGGCAAAAACGGTTGTTTTTGACCTGTTTTTGATGGTTTTTTATAAAAAATGATGATTCAACTTTTTTCTTTTTGAAAGAAAAAAGTGATGTTCTTTTCTTGTGCAAAACAAGAAAAGAACCAAAAGAAATTTGCAAGCGTTCCGCTTGACCGAAGCGCAGACTTTACACCTTAGCGCAATCGGCTCCCCGCACGGATTCTCAATGAACGAGTTCATTGAGCCCTCCGGTGGCTTCACCTCCGGGACATCACGGCGGAACAACCGCCGATGTGTAACAACATCTAAAATTTTATGTGTGGCGACGCTTGAGCGTCGCTCGATACGCGCTTTTTTCACTGAGCGCGAGCACGTCTGCGGTAAACCTATTTCGCCCACATGAATTACGCGACCTTGGATGAAAACGACGATATGACCGCGTTCTTTGAGGCGGGAGATAGCCGATAGGAGAACGCGAAAGCGAGCTTTCAAAGTCTATAAGCGATAAAACCGCAGGTTTTTTGCTTCTTTTTGCAACTTTTTCTTTCAAAAAGAAAAAGTTGAGAAAGAAATCTAAATATAAAAAAGAAAAAACTCCAAAAACACTCAAAAAACCCATAAAAATACCCCAAAATCATCAAAAATACGCTTATTTTCCGCGATTTTTGAAAAAATCACGATTTTCATATAAGCACAAAAAACGAAAATTATAGTAAAGAAAGGACTCAAAAATTATGAGCATCATCAAGTCCCATGACCTTGCAAAAAGCGGTCATGACAAAATCAACTGGGTCAAAAGTTATATGCCCGTCCTCTCCGCGATCGAGGAAGAATTTAAGAAAACACAGCCCTTCGCAGGCAAAAAAATCGCCATGTCCATTCATTTGGAAGCAAAGACCGCATATCTTGCGACCGTTCTCAAGGCAGGCGGTGCAGACGTGTATTCCACAGGCTGTAACCCCCTTTCCACACAGGACGACGTTGCCGCAGCCCTCACCGATTACGGCGTAAACGTCTTCGCTATCCATGGCGCGGATGAAGAAACCTATGTTGCACATCTCACCGAAGCGCTTTCCTGCCACCCCGATATCATGATCGACGACGGCGGCGACTTCATTGAGCTTCTTCATGGCAAATGCAGAGCGCTTGGCGATAAGCTCATCGGCGGTTGCGAAGAAACCACCACAGGTATCCACCGTCTGCGTCAGAGAGAAGCCGAGGGCAATCTCGATTATACCATGATCAACATCAACGACGCGGATTGCAAGCATCTTTTCGATAACCGTTACGGCACAGGTCAATCCACGCTCGATGCCATTATGCACACCACGAACCTCGTCGTTGCCGGCAAAAAAGCAGTCGTTGCAGGCTATGGATGGTGCGGAAAAGGCATCGCAAGACGACTTGCGGGCATGGGCGCTGTCGTCATCGTGACCGAAATCGACCCCGTCAAGGCGCTTGAAGCCGTCATGGATGGCTTTACCGTACTCCCGATGGACGAAGCTGCACCCCTCGGTGACCTCTTTATCACCGCTACGGGCTGCAAGGATGTGATCGTAAAACGCCACTTTGAGAAGATGAAGGACGGCGTTTTGCTTGCAAACTCGGGTCATTTCAACGTAGAGATCAACAAAGACGATCTTCTCTCTCTTTCTGTGAAAAACGAAGAAAGAAAGCCGAGCATTGAAGGCTTCACCATGGCAGACGGCAGAATTTTGAATCTCCTTGCCGATGGCAGACTCGTCAACCTTGCGGCGGGCAACGGACATCCTGCGGAGATCATGGATATGAGCTTTGCTTTGCAGGCAAAATGCCTTGAATATCTCGCAAAGACCCCGAATCTTGAACATAAGCTCTACTCTGTTCCCGTGGAAACCGACAAAGAGGTTGCGACCATGAAGCTTGCAAAAATGGGTGTTTCCATCGATGCGCTGACTCCCGAACAGGCGGAATACCTTTTTGTAGAATGAGCCTCCCTTGTGCAAAGGGAGGTGGCAAGACAAAGTCTTGACGGAGGGATTGGCGTGCAAAACAAACATAACCGAGAACTTGTTCCTGTGGCTAAAATGCTACGAAACAACATGACAAAAGAAGAAAAACATCTATGGTATGACTATTTACGTACCTATCCTGTCCGTTTTTCTCGACAAAAGGTATTGGGAAAATACATTGCAGATTTCTATTCCGCAGAAGCGAAGATGATCATTGAACTTGATGGCTCACAGCATTATACAACGGAAGGCAAGGCGGAAGATAAAGAAAGAACCGATTTTCTTGAAAAATACGGCTTGAAAATCATCAGAATATCCAATATGGATGTCAATCGAAACTTTGAGGGCGTTTGCGTGTATATCGATAAGATGGTTCGCCAATCCCTCAGTCAACTGCGTTGACAGCTCCCTTTACACAAGGGAGCCGATGAAAGGAGAATTTTTCATGGAAAAACCGATAAAATATGTATTTTATGCTATCGAGGGCTATGGAGAAGTGGAGTATGATATCACAGGTGAAGAATTGAAAAATCTGTGGAAAATCTGCGCTCAATACTCCGAATATCTGTCTTTTTCCTTTATGCGCTATCATGACACGATTGCTTTTGAGAAAGAGCTGGAAGCATTCCGTGTTTCGGATATGGATGTCATTTCCCGCTGTATGAAACATAGCGGATATTATAATTGGTATTTGAGACTTAGTGTAGAAGAAAGAGCGAAATTTCTTCAAAATGAGTTGAAATTTTACAGAGTTTGCCCCGAGCTTTTGGCGCTTTTATCTCAAATTGCGGATGGAATTTTCAAGTTTATGGACGGAGAATATCCAAATCCCGAAGATCCAACATTTTACCGCGCAGATGGCAGTGTGTTTTTGCATTCTATCATTCATGAGGGTGAGGTTTATCTGTGTCCCCGTGAAGATGAAGACGTTTCCTCGATTTTGTCAAATCCCTTGTGGCAAGTATTTAAGAATCCATACATCAGAGAATAGTGATCATATATTATGATTTTGACGGCGCTTCAGCGCCGTTCGGCAATCGCTTTTTTCACTGAGCGCGAGCACGTCTGAGGCAAACCTATTTCGCCCACATGAATTACGCGACATTGGACGAAAGCGACGATACGACCGCGTTCTTTGAGCCGGATAATAGGCGATAGGAGAACGCGAAAGCGAGCTTTCAAAATCTATAAGCGATAAAACCGCAGGTTTTTTGCTTCTTTTTGCAACTTTTTCTTTCAAAAAGAAAAAGTTGATATACTCCTCTTTTCGTCAGAAAGAAGAAAAGTGCATAAAATCTATTGTAATATTCCGAAAAAAATGGTACAATAAACCTATAAGGCAAAAAATAAAACAGAAAATATACATACGAAAGGAAGACTTGGAACCATGGCAGAAATCAAAGTATACGGTCTGACCGTAAATTACCTCAAAAACCCCTGCGGCATCGATGAAAATCCGACTTTTTCCTACAAAATCGAAAATACCGAACGCGGAGGCAAGCAAAAGAACCGCAGAGTTCGCGTAACCGAAGCGCTCACGGGCAAAGAGGTCTGGGATAGCGGTGTTGTGGAGACCACGGAACAGCTCTTTATTCCTTATGCAGGCGAAAAGCTCGCACCTCTCACCAAATATGAATTTACCGTTGACGTAACACTTACAACAGGCGAAACCGCAAGCGAAACAGGCTCTTTTGTAACAGGTAAGCTCGCTTCTAAATGGGTCGGCAAATGGATCACCAAGCGTTCTGTACGCCGTGAACCCGATGCGTATCCCGCACAGTATCTCAGAAAGACCTTTGAAATCAAGGAAGGCGCAAAATCCGCATATCTTGCGATCTGCGGTCTTGGCTATTTTGAAAGCTATATCAACGGCAAAAAGACGGGCGACGACGTGCTTTCTCCCGCTTTCACACGCTACGATGCAGAATCCATGTACCTCGTTTATGACGTGCTTTCTCTCCTTAAGAAAGGTAAGAACGCAATCGGTGTGATCCTCGGCAACGGTTGGTATAACTGCTTCACGGAAGACCCGTGGAACACCCGCGCCGCAACATGGAAGCATCTTCCCAAGCTCATTTCCGAGCTTCACGTCGTATATGAAGACGGTACGGAAGAGGTTATCGCTTCTGACCCCACGACTTGGAAGGCATCCGCAGGTCCTATCACGTTCAACAGCATCCGTAACGGTGAATTTTACGATGCGCGCCTTGAGCTTGGCAACTGGACGGAAGCAGATTACGACGATGCAGAGTGGGACGGCACCAAGATCATGAAGAGCCCCGGCGGTCTTCTCGTCGCTATGGAAATGGAACCCATTCGCGTTCGTAAGATCTTCCCCGCAAAGAAGATGTGGAAGTCTGCAAACGGCTATATCTTTGACGTTGGTCAGAACCAATCGGGCGTTGGTCTTTTCAAGGTAAGAGGTGCTGAGGGTACGGAGATCAAATTCCGTTATTCCGACGTACTCAAGGAAGACGGCGAGATCGATAACTCCGCGATCGGTTGTTTCGTTCGCAGTGGCGAATTTCAGACCGATAAATACATCAAAAAATCCAACGAAGAAGAAACTTGGCATCCTATCTTCACCTACCACGGCTTTCAGTACGTCGAGGTTTCGGGCATCGATTACGAGCCGAACCTTGATGACGTTTCCGCGATGACGCTTTGCACGGACGTGGAGGATATCGGTAAGTTTACCTGCTCCGATTCTCTCCTTGACCGCGTTCAGCATCTTTGCCGTTGGTCTACCATCTCCAATATGCACTCCATTCCGACAGACTGTCCGCACCGCGAAAAGAACGGCTGGACAGGTGACGTTTCTCTCTCCTCTGAGCAGATGCTCACGAACTTCGGCACACGCGCGTTCCTCGCAAAATGGAGCAGAGATATGAGAATCGCACAGCGTCCCGCAGGTCAGATCCCTTGTGTCGTCCCCTCCACAGGCTGGGGCTACTATGGACTTATGGGTCCCGACTGGTCGAGCGCGCTTATCAACGTACCCTATAACATTTACGTATACAACGGCGACGTGGAAATGCTCCGCAAGAACTACGACGCCATCAAGCGCAACTGTGACTTCATGGAAACCATGACTACGGATTATACCCTCGATTACGGTACGGGCGACTGGTGTCCTCCCTTTGAAGGTCCCGCGATCGGTAAGAATATGGGTAACTACAAATGCCCGACAGAGGTTTCCGACACAGGCTTCTTCTATAACGCGGCAAAGCTCGTTGTGAAGATGGCGAAAATGTTCGGCGAGACCGAAGATGAAGCATACTATACCGAGCTTGCAAACAACATTCGCAAGACCTTCCGTGAAAAATTCTTTGATAAAGAAGAATGTAATGTCATGGGTAACTGTCAGACTGCGACAGCGACGATGCTCTATTTCGAGCTTTACGACAACGAAGAAGAGCGCGTAGGACTTCTGAACCGCCTCATCAAGCAGATCGAAGAGCAGGATTGGCATCTTGACTTCGGCGTGCTCGGCAATAAGTTCGTTATGCATTCCCTCGGCTCGATGGGCGAAGGCAACGTCGGTCACAGAATGCTCGCTCAGCGTACGTTCCCGGGTTGCCAGAGATGGATCGACCTTGGCGCGACCACTCTTTGGGAATGCTGGAACGGCGGCGGCTCTCATAACCACCATATGTTCTCCGACCTTTCCTCCTTCCTCTATAAGTACGTCGGCGGTATCTCTCCCGACGAAAAGGAACCCGGTTTCCGTCATACCATTCTCCGTCCCGCGGTCGATAGCGGTATGGAAAGCGCTTGTGCATCGCACGATTCCATGTACGGCGAGGTCGCTTGCTTCTGGGCAAACCGCGACGGCAAGCTCTCTGTCAATATCAAGGTTCCGTTTGGCTGTCATGCTACCCTCTATTTGCCCAAACATTATATGAATACCCTCAAGGAAGGTGTAAAACCTGCATATCTCCTCGGAAAATTCGGCGAAAACGAAAAAGAATTCTTCGTTGAGCTCGAATCCGGCGAATATCAGCTTGGGGAATGATGAATGACCTTCCCCAAAGAAAGCATCCTCGGTTAAAACATTATGATTACGGAAAAAACGGTTGTTATTTCGTAACGATATGCACGAAAAAACGAGCACGAATGTTCGGTCATATCGTAGGGCGGGATGCCCTCATCCCGCCGATGATCCGTATTCCGCCACAAATAAAATTGACCGCCGTGGGCGAAATCGTACAAAAATATATCAATAATATATCGATCGTGTATGATGGCATCAATGTGGATCGTTATGTGATTATGCCCGATCATGTTCATCTTTTAATTTCTATCAATCGACCATTTGAGCAAAACGGCGGGATGAGGGCATCCCGCCCTACATTGCAAACGATAGTTCTCTCGTTAAAGACAATGGTTACGAAAGAGCTTGGATATTCTATGTGGCAAGATTCCTTTTTTGAACGGGTTATCCGAAACGAAAAGGGATACCTTGATATTTGGAAATATATTGATGAAAACCCTGCCGAATGGCGAGGTGAGGGGATATATGACTAAAACGGTATGATGTCGATTATCCATGCTCCGTTGAATTTTACAAAAATACATTTTGCCCATATGGGCAAAAGGAGTACCCATGCCCAAAATCATACATACGGCAGATATCCATTTGGATGCGCCGTTTTCCATGTTGGACGTACAAAAGGCACAGGTTCGCAAAAATGAGCTTCGCGGTGCGTTTTCGTCCCTCATTTTATTTGCTAAAACAGAAAAAGCCGATATGGTCATCATTTCGGGCGACCTTTTTGATAGTGGATTCGTAACGAAAGAAACGACTGCGCTTCTCATTTCGCAGTTTGCTTCCTTCCCCGAGTGCCGCTTCATCATCGCGCCCGGCAATCATGACTTTATCTCTCAGCGCAGTCCGTATAAAAAAGAAATGTTCCCTCCGAACGTATATATCTTTGAGGACGAAAAGATCACGCATTTTTCGTTCCCCGATATCGGCGTGGACGTTTACGGTTATGCGTTTACCTCTGAAAAATATACGGAAAATCCGCTTGCCTCCGTCGTTCCGCTTGACCGCGGACGCATCAACATCTTGGCGGCGCACGCTGACCTTGTCGGCAAATCGGATTCCTGTCCCCTGACCCCTGCCGATATCGCGCGCAGCGGCTTTGACTACGTTGCTCTCGGTCATATCCACAAGGGCGGTGAGGTCAAGGTATCGGGCGATACGTATTATGCGTACAGCGGATGCCTTGAGGGTCGTTCGTTTGACGAATGCGGTGTCAAGGGCGTTCTCGTTTGTGAATTTTCCAAGCAGGCGGGACATCTTTCCGCATCCTTTGCAAACCGCAGACTTTGCAAGCGCCGTTATGAAAAGATGAACGTAGATATCACAGGCGTGGATTCCACAGAGGCGCTGATCGAGCGTCTGCGCGGCGCGCTTACGGAAGCGGGCTTCGGTTCGGACGTGCTTCTTCGTATGCGTCTGACAGGCAGAATTTCGCCCGAAATCACATTGAATCTCAAAGCCGTCACCGCGCAAGCGCTCGGACTCTTTTATCTGGAGCTTGAAAACGACGCGATGCCGCTTTTGAATCCCGAGGAGCTGAAAAACGATATCTCCATTCGCGGTGCGCTTTACCGCGAGCTGATGCCCATGCTGGAAAGCGAAAACGAGGAAGAAAGACAGCTTGCCGCCGATGCGCTTCGTCTTGGACTTGCCGCGCTCGATGGCAATGATGTGGTCGATTTTTAAGCGATATTTTCTAATTGTTTTCAAAAAATTTATAATTTGGGAATCCCTTGTTTATATTTTCATGGTATATTGAAAGTAGAGCAGGGAGAACCTCTGTGGTGCTTGGGATACGGTGATCTTCTCCGATATCCAAGCGCCGCATCGAATAGAAAGGTTATTTACTATGACTCGTGTTGAAAAAATCCAAAAGCATTTCCCTGCGGGGGTCGATGCTTTTATCACCTCCAACGAGAAAACTTGTCTTTATATTTCCGAGTTCCTTTTTCATGACGGTATGCTTTTCGTGACCAAGGACGACGCGACCATCTTCACCGATTTTCGTTATCTCGAAGCGGCTGAGCAGGAAGCTGTCGGCTGTAAGGTGACGGTTGCGCCCCGTTTCGACGAGATCCGCAAGATCATTGCCGAAAAGGACATCAAGACCATCGGTTATGAGGACGATCTTCTCGTCGTTGCCGAGCTTGAAAAGCTCAAAAAGGAATTTCCTTGTGAATTTGTTCCGATGGGCGGTATCGTCCGCGAGATCGCGGAATACAAGGACGAAAACGAAATGGCTCTCGTCAGAGCGGCTCAGCAGATCACGGACGACGCTTTCGCGGCGCTCCTTCCGCTTCTCCGTCCCGATATGAAAGAGACCGACGTTGCGGCTGAGATCGAATATCAGATGAAAAAGCGCGGTGCCTCGGGTACGAGCTTTGATACCATCGCCGTTTCGGGTACGAATTCTGCCCGCCCCCATGGCGTTCCCCGTCCCGTGACCCTTGAAAAAGGCTTCCTCACGATGGACTTCGGTTGCTACTTTAAGGGCTATGCGTCCGATATGACCCGTACGGTCGTCATCGGTAAGGCAGATGCAGAGATGAAAAAGGTATATAACACCGTCCTTGAAGCACAGCTCGCCGCCATTGGTGCTGTTCGTGAAGGCATGACGGGCGCTGAGCTTGACAAGGTCGCCCGCGATATCATCTATGGAGCCGGCTATGAGGGCTGCTTCGGTCACGGTCTTGGTCATGGCGTTGGTATTTATATCCATGAAAACCCCAGAGTTTCCGCCGCAGGCAAGAAGCCGCTGACCAAGGGACATATTTTCACCATCGAACCGGGCATCTATTTGAAGGGAAAATATGGCGTTCGTATCGAGGATATGATCCAAATGACCGAAAACGGACCCCTTGATATCACAAAAAGCCCGAAAGATCTCATAGAAATCGTATAAAATCTTATATTTTACGCACAAAATATGAAAAACCACTTGATATTTTTCGCATTTTGCGTTACAATGTAAAGTGATAGAACTATATTCAATCAGACATATACTTTTGGAGGTATTATTATTATGGTAATCGCAGGCGATTTTAAGAACGGTGTAACATTTGAAATGGACGGTAACGTAATGCAGGTTATCGAATTCCAGCACGTTAAACCCGGTAAGGGCGCAGCATTCGTTCGTACAAAACTTCGTAACGTCATTTCCGGTGCTGTAACCGAAACCACATTCAACCCCACAGACAAATTCCCGCCCGCAATCGTTGAAAGACGCGATATGCAGTACAGCTACAACGACGGCGACCTTTACTACTTCATGGATATGGAAACCTTTGAACAGATTCCCGTTTCGAAGGATCTTCTTCCCGACAGCTTCAAGTTCGTTAAGGAAGAAATGATGTGCCGCCTTGTTTCCTACAAGGGTAACGTATTCAGCGTAGAACCCCCCATGTTCGTTGAGCTCGAAGTTGTTGCAACAGAACCCGGCTTCAAGGGTAACACTGCTACCGGTACAACTAAGCCCGCAACTCTCGAAACAGGCGCAGTTGTTAAGGTTCCGCTCTTCATCGACAACGGCACCAAGCTCCGTATCGACACCAGAACAGGCGAATACATCGAAAGAGTTTAATTTTTCGCCCTTGTTCCTGCCGTTTTCGGCATAAAATTCAAATGAAAGGATATCATGCCCGCGCATGGTATAAAGGTTCAACATCATGAACATTTCCGAAAAAGTTGCTTACATCAAAGGTCTTGCAGAAGGTCTTAACTGCGACGATAAAGTTGTTTCCGCGATCCTCGACGTTCTCGGCGATATCGCAAATGCAATCGGCGGTCTGAAGGAAGACACCGAATATCTCGAATCCTACATCGAAGAGATCGACGAAGACCTCGGCGCTCTCGAAGAGGATTACTACGAGATCGACGAAGACGATTGTGATTGCTGCGATTGCGACGATGACGACTGCGACTGCTGCGATGATGATTTTATCGAAGTAGAATGCCCTGCTTGCGGCGACACCATCTGCCTTGATGAGGAAATCGACCCCAGCCACGTTATTTGCCCCGCTTGCGGTGCAGAATTCACCTGCGTTTGCGATTGCTGCGACGAAGATGACGAAGAAGAATGTGACTGCGGTTGCCACGATCACGAATAATTCTTTGATTTGAACAATATTCAAAAAGCCGTCTCATGACGGCTTTTTGTAAGAGTAAAGAAAACTTTGCAAAAATAAAATAAAGTAGGGAGAATCCTATGAATACAAATTCCGTAAAAAAATACGCAAAAATTGCAGTCATTGTGGTTGCGGCGGTGCTTGTGTTTGCTCTCTTGTGCTTTGGACTTTCCAAGTTGTTGGATGTTTCGTTCAGCAAGGGTCAAATCATTGCCGAATACGATGGCGAATCCGTTTATGATGCGGATGTGCAGGATATCATCAACTATAATTTGATCACAAAGTACGATAGCACCACCACAGAAGCGGGCTTGAATCAGATCATGCAGGAGGCTGTCGTAACTTACGTTCGTTATAGAGCGATGGAGATCGACCTTGCCAAAAAGGGTTATACCATCGACGAAGATGAATTGGATAAGACCTTTAAGGAAGCAAAAAAGGAAATTGAAAAGACTCAGAAGTACAGCGAGTGGTGCGAAATGCATCGTGTTTCCAAGGATTTCCTGAAAGACGAGCTTCGCAGATATGCGCTCGCGGCTCTTTATAACGATGTCATCGAAAGCGACATCAAGGTAACGGAAGCAGAAGCGCGTGAATATTATGCACTGAATGCGATCTCAAAATACAAATTGCCCGCAGGTTACTACTGGACCGCAACCCTTCGCCCTGTGAAGAACATCGCTGACCAGACGGAAACCACACAGGCTAAGGCGGAAATGCAAGCTTATCTTGAAAAGATCAAGAACGGCGAAATGACCTTTGAAGACGTGGATAAGGAATTGAACGCCAAATATCCCGCTTCCGAATATCCGTCCGCGATCTATGATGGGGAAGACTCCACGGCGATCGATACTATGTACCAATTCATCGACGAAAAGGATTTCCAAAACCTTTTGACGACCATCGACACCACATACAAGGATAGAGATCTGAATGCAGACCCCAAATCTGAGGCATATAACAATTATATGTCTTATCTCGGCGCAACCTTTGAAGCGAAAGTACACTACGCGCTGAAAAATATGGAGGTTGGCGACGTTTGGGAAACTCCTTTTGAAAGCTTCGTCGGTTATTACATCATTCGTCTTGACAGAATCGAAACCCAGAATGCCTTTGTTCCTTATGAAGAGGTTTCCGGTGCGATCATCGAAAGCTTGATGGCAGAAAAGCTTCAAAATGAATTTTTGGAATATATGGTCGATCTTGAAACGAAATACAAGATCTCGTACAATTTCTAATGCCTATATAAAAACCGCTCGGTTCAAAGAACCGAGCGGTTTTTGTTATCATGGAAATATTCGCATTACTTGCCAATGAAAAACGACAAGACGACGACCACGAGAAGAGCGAGAGAGCCGAGAATGATGGGGATCAAAGAGTCCTCGTTATCACCGAACTGCTTTCGGGAGCGTTCTTCTTTTTCTTTTGCAATGTAAACACGAGTGCTGTCATCAATGATGATCTTGCCGTTTGCTTCGGTCTTCATATCGCAAATGGTGACCAAATTACGCAAGGAAGCTGATTTTTTCAGCTTGGCGATGGCGCTAACGTTGTTTTCCTGACTGAGCTCAACTAAGGTTTTAGCGCTTTCTTCGTCGATCGCTTCTGCGCTTCGGATGGCGCGCACGAAGGAGCCGATGACGCGGCGCTGATAATATACGGCGATGAATGCGATGATCAAACCGAACGCGAGCGCCATGATGATAAATTGGATGCTGACCATCGCGTCGCTGTCGGTTCTGAAAAAGTCTAATTTATCGATAAAATCTTTCATAAAAAGAATCCTCCTGCCGCATTTGCGGCAAATATAAAATGAGAATCAAATGCTATTTCTCAAATTGTGGATCATAATTGCTCCAAGATCGAATCACCGCAAAGGAGCTTCAACAAGGTTTCGAGGTCCTCGTTGTCGGAATAACCGATGGTAATGCTGTGATTTTTGCCTTTTTCGCTGATTTTGACGGTTCTGCCGAGCGTTTTTTGCACCAAAACCTCCAAAGCACGCGTGTGATCTACGTCACGGATCACTTCCGGCTCTGCTTTGGGCGGTTCATTCATCATTTTGACGAGCTTTTCGGTATCACGAACGGAAAGATCGCGGATGATGATCTGATTGGCAAGCTCCTCCATGCGGTCTTGATTGTTCAAGCCAAGCAAAACCTTTGCGTGACCTGTGGAAAGCTCATCCTCCTCGACCATTTTGCGAACGGCTTCGGGGAGATTCAAAAGACGCAGGGCGTTCGTGATGGCGGAACGGCTCTTGCCGATGCGTTTCGCGGTTTCTTCCTGTGTCAAGCCGTATTCTTCGATGAGCGCGGCATATCCGAGCGCTTCTTCGATGGGGTTGAGGTCACTGCGCTGAATGTTTTCAACGAGCGCCATTTCTGCGGCTTTTTTGTCGTCCGCAACGATGATGATGACGGGAACTTCGGAAAGTCCTGCCATTCTGGCGGCGCGCCAACGGCGTTCGCCTGTTACGATTTGATACATACCGCTTTCAACCGCGCGAACGGTGATGGGCTGGATCATGCCGTACATGCCGATGGATTCTGCGAGCGCTTCCAATTCCGTTGCGTCAAAATTTTTTCTGGGCTGTTCAGCGTTGGGTTCAACGTCGCCGATGCGAACCATTGTGATGCCGTCGTCAGCCGTTTCGGGCGTGTGATTATCCAAAAAAATGTCGTCAAGACCACGTCCCAAGCCTTTTTTCTTCTGTGCCATGCTGATTTCCTTCCTTTTTTATACCATAAAATGTGTCAAACCGACCTTGCCGTTTTAGATGCGTTCCATGATTTCAGCGGCGATTTTGCTGTAATCTTCTGCACCTTTTGCATATTTGTCGTAATAATGAATTGGCGCGCCATAACTGGGAGCTTCGCTCAGACGAACGCTTCGTGTGATGTTCGTGGAGAAAAGCTTGTCCGCATAATGCTTCTTGAGCTCTTCCAAAACTTGAATGGAAAGATTCAAACGGCCGTTATACATGGTGATCAAAATGCCCGTGAGCGAAAGGGTGGGATTGTAATGCTTTTTCACTTGCTTTACGGTCATCATGATCTGCGAAAGACCTTCGAGAGAGAAGTATTCGCATTGCATCGGAACGACGACACCATTTGCGGCGGAAAGTGCATTGATGGTCATCATACCGAGCGAGGGAGGACAGTCGATGATGATGTAATCGTAATCATCGACGATTTTTTGGATAGGCTCTCTCAAACGGTTGTGACGATTTTCCATATCCGCAAGCTCAAGCTCTGCGGCGGCGAGATCCATTCCCGAGGGAATCACAGAAAGATTTTTGTATTCCGTTTTCATAATCACGTCATCTGCTTGGCATCTGCCGATGAGGAGGTCATAAACCGTTTGTTTTGCGGTGGATTTGCGAACGCCGACACCGCTCGAAGCATTTCCCTGAGGGTCGAGGTCGATGAGAAGCGTGCATTTTCCGGCGATTCCGAGTGCGGATGCAATGTTGATTGCCGAAGTCGTCTTGCCAACACCGCCTTTTTGGTTGGCAAACGCGATAATTTTAGCCAAAATTTCACCAGCTTTCCTTGATTTTTGTGTTTTTGCTATGAAAATTCTTATATCATCATTATAGCATGATATGAAGTACAAGTCAAGTTCCGCATAAGGAATTTCACAAAAAAGTTCCACGTGGAACATAAAAATGGCGTATACTGAATGTTCCACGTAGAACATATCGTGAAAAAATCTTGATTTACCGATGATGTTCCACGTGGAACCAAGAAAAAGCACAAAATCAGGCATGTTCCACGTGGAACATGCCTGATTTTATCGTGTAGAACATTCATGCGGCAACATCGCCTCTTAGGAATGTTTTGGGACGGTGATGATGAGCCTTGTCGATGTTTTTCTTTCTTCTCTGACGCATTTGACGGAAATGCCGCTTCGATTCATCGTTGCAACGGCTTTGTCGATGCTGTTATAAAATAGCCCTATGCTTTTGATGTGAATACGTGTTTGAAATTTCGATTCCGAAAGATTGAAGATCAGATCCTCCGCCGATCTTCCATGCACGCCGTTCATCATGGCGCGATAGACCTCGCATTTCGTTCGGGGGTCGAGGCGATACAAACGCATGGTGTGCTCGGAAGAGATCGCGGCTTTGAGAATGATTTTCCTTTCTGTTGCATCAAATTCATGGAGGGTAAGGCGTTTTTGAAAATCTTGTATGGAAATCCCAAAATATTTTGCCATTTCGCTTTCGGGAACGTGATTTTTCGAGGAAATTTCGTAAAGCATATCGGCTTCTTCAAAGAAATTTCGTGGAATGCAAATTTGCTCCAGATATGGAATCTGCTCCGGCGTAGCGTCCACGATGATACAAGGAACGGACGGAATTTTGGCATAAATGCAAGCGCGAAGCTGTTTTTCGTCTGAAAGAAGCTGAAAAAGAGGATGCGCGAGAGTTCCGATGGCGCGAACCGTGAGCGGAGAAGATAATCCGTCCGTTTGAATGTCATTTACCAGCGCATTCAGTACGTCGGGTGAAATGGCTTTTGGCTCGTGATAGGGGTTCGGGCAGATCAAAGCAAGCTCGACCATGCGAAACGCCGTCTTAAAATGCCCGTTAAAATCCTGTATCTTCTTTTCTATCGTTTCCTCGGTGTTCACGGCAAAGCCTCCTTTTTGCAATCATGGCATCGATATCTTCATTATAACAAATCCGAAACAAAAAAGCACGAAAAATTTGTCTGTCAAAAAACAAATTTTCGTGCTGATTGATGCTGTATTAGAGCGGATTTTTTGTGATTTGCGCGTTGCGACGGGGATAAAGCTTGTCGGTCGGCTTCATTTTCTTGAAAATGAAATTGTGACGCTCGCTTGTGAGGATATCGCCGTTCTCTTCTTCAAACAAAGTGCAGATCTCGTCGAGTTCCAAACGGCAGGAGAGCTTTTTCATAGCATTTTGCGCGTTTGCAAGCTCGATATCGCCGTTTTTGCCCTTGAGCGAGAGAAACATACCGCCGTTTTTGATAAAAGGTACACACCATTCCATCAAAATGCGAAGTTCCGCTACGGCTCTCGCGCAAACGATATCGAAGGTTTCACGATATGCCTTGTCTGTTCCGAGTTCTTCCGCGCGTCCCGTGAGAATCTTTACATTGGAAAGACCGAGATGCTCCGCGGCGGAGAGGATGTAAGCGGTCTTTTTCGCGGTCGCATCGAGCGCCGTTATGGTGATGTCGGGACGAATGATGGCGAAAGGGAGCGCAGGCATACCGCCGCCGCTGCCAACGTCGAGCAGTTTTCCACGACCTTGTAGAAAAGTTTCAGGGAGATGTTTTGCGGCAAGCAAACAGTCGGTGATATGTCGGGAAATGACGGAATGTTCATCGCGGAGCGCGGTGAGGTTCATTTTTTTGTTGGTTTCGAGCATGAAGACCGTCAAATCATAAAATTTTTCGAGATATTCGGGGGTAGCATAGGTGGAAAGCCCGTTTTTTGCAAAGGAATCGGTACAAATTTGGTAAAATTCTTGCTTGGTCATGTGGGTTCTTCCTCATTTCTACGGTTTTTGAGGTCCAAATAAATGAGAAGCACGGAAATGTCGGCGGGGCTGACGCCACTGATTCTGGATGCTGCGCCGATGGAATAGGGACGTTGCTTGTCGAGCTTTTGCACAGCTTCTGTGGAAAGTCCCGTGATCTGCTTGTAATCGATGTCCGCGGGGAGCAGACGCTTTTCCAGTTTCTTGAAGCGTTCCGCGTCGGCAAGCTGCTTTTTGATGTAGCCCTCGTACTTGATCTCTGTCTGTACAGTGAGGACAACCGCGTCGGGGAGAGGCTGTCTGTCGGGGTCGACCTCGGCGAGAAGTGCGTAAGTGACCTCGGGACGGCGGAGCAGATCTGCCATATGAATCCCCGTTTTGATGGGCGGTTCGCCGACAGAAGCGAGCAAGGCATTCACTTTTTCGGACGGAGGAAGCACGATCTTTTCAAGTCTTTTGATTTCTGCGTCGATTTTTGCCGCTTTTTCTTCATAACGTGCGTATGCCTCGTCGGAAAGCAGTCCTGCATCGTGTCCGATTTTGGAAAGGCGCGCATCGGCGTTGTCTTGGCGGAGCAAAAGTCTGTATTCAGAGCGCGAAGTCATCATGCGATACGGCTCATTCGTGCCTTTTGTGACCAAATCGTCGATCAAGGTGCCAATATACGAGCTGTCGCGTGTCAAAATGACGGGATTTCTTCCTTTTATATAGAGCGCGGCATTCATGCCGGCGATAAGACCCTGCGCGGCGGCTTCTTCATAGCCCGAAGTGCCGTTGAACTGACCTGCGCCGTAAAGTCCGGGAATGGTTTTGAACGCCAAAGAAGCATCGAGTTGCGTCGAATCGATACAATCGTACTCAATAGCATATGCAGAACGCATGGTGACGGCGTTTTCAAAGCCGACCATGGAACGGAGCATTTCGAGCTGAACGTCCGCTGGCATGGACGAGCTGAAGCCTTGGAGATACATTTCGTTCGTGCCAAGACCTGTCGGCTCGACGAAAAGCTGATGACGATGCTTGTCGGGGAAACGGACGACTTTGTCCTCGATACTCGGACAGTAGCGCGGGCCGATGCCGTGGATCTCACCCGAATAAAGGGGAGAACGATGAATGTTGGCACGAATGATTTCGTGCGTTTTTTCGTTGGTGTACGCGATATAACACGGGAGTTTGGGACGCGCTTCCAAGTCGGCGATATCGGTATCTGCGGAATACGGCGTGAGCTTTTCTTCGCCGTCTTGACGTTCCAAACGGCTGTAATCAATGGTACGGCTGTCGATGCGGGGAGGTGTGCCCGTCTTGAAACGCATGATGCGGATACCGAGCTTTTCGAGATTTGCGGTCAGATTTTTTGCCGCGTGGAGTCCATCGGGACCCGACGAAGCGCTGTAATCACCGATGATGACGCGCGAATCGAGATACGTACCGGTGCAAATAATGGCGGTTTTGACCTTCCAAACGCCGCCGAGATCGGTGATGACCTCAGAAACTGCGCCGTTTTCCAGACGAATATCGGTGATTTCTGCTTGAATCAGCGACAAATTGTCGGTGTGTTCAATGGTTTTCTTCATCAGATCGCGGTACATCATGCGGTCTGCTTGGATTCGCTTGGAATGGACGGCAGGACCCTTGCTGGCGTTGAGCATTCTATCCTGCAACATGACTTTGTCAGCGGCTTTGCCCATTTCACCGCCGAGCGCGTCGATTTCAAAGACGAGCTGACCTTTGCCTGTTCCGCCGATGGAGGGATTACAGGGCATATTGGCAACGGCATCGTTGGAAATGGTAAAAAGAACGGTGCGGCAACCCATTCGTGCCGCGGCGAGAGCGGCTTCGCAGCCTGCATGACCTGCGCCAATGACTGCGACATCCGCCGAACCTACATAAAATTCCATATGGGTTCCTTTCATATATAAAAATTGAATATTGTTCAGTTTTTGGGTGAGCAACTGTTTGAAAAAAGTACTTTCCCAACCCCTCCGCAAAAGCCTTTGACGTTGAATATTGTTCAAAAAGCAAAAGCGCGGAGCGGAGAATTATCGAAAATTCCCCCAAATCTCTCCAAAACACATGAAATTGAGCGATGTTCAAATGTTTTTGAGAGGTTTGGAGAAACTTTTGCAAAAGTTTCTCGGTTGATTATTTGTGATAATGACCGCCACTTGCGATGTTGAGCGCACGATAGATCTGTTCGATCAGAATCACGCGCATCATACGGTGAGTGAAGGTCATTTTGGAGATGGAAAGGCGAAAATCCGCGACTTTTTTGACGCGCTCGTCCATGCCAAACGCACCGCCGATGATGAATGTGATCTCGGAATATCCCGAAAGGGGGATATCTGAGATTCTCTCGGCAAGCTCTTCGGAGGAGATCTGTTTTCCCTCCACACAAAGCGCGATCTTGTAGCTCTTGGGTGGAATCGCCTCCAAAAGGCGGTCGCCTTCCTTTTTGATGACGAGCGCGATTTCCGTATCACTCTCGTCTTTGGGCTTTTCTTCTTTTAACTCAATGTTTTTGAGTTTACAAAAGCCCGAAAGTCGTTTTTCATATTCGGAAACGGCATCTTGAAAAAACTTATCCTTGATGTTTCCGACGTAAAGAATATTGATTTGAAGCATAAGTGTGATTGAATAATGTTCAAAAATTATTTTTTGAAGGTTCGTTTGAGTCCGAATCCAAATAACAATGTTAGAGCAAGCGTGATTGCGAACAATGTAACGGACATCGTGTAATTTCCGTTGACCAATCCTGCAATCCCCAGCGATAGAAGAAAGAGAAGAAGCATTGCCGCGAGAATAAAAAACGGAGCCAAAGCCATACGCAAAAGTCCTTTTGAAATTTGTTCTTTTTCGTGTTTTTCGGAAATGATTTGGCAGGATTCGCTATGCTTTGTGATGATAAAACCATCGTCTGTCGGTTCGATTTCAATTTCGGCATCGTTGGTCAATACGATCTCGTATTCGGATTGGAACGTTCGTTGGTTTTTATCCAAAAAACGACGTATCGTCGAAGTTGTAATATCTAAAAATGAGAAGAATACGAAATAGAATTGATCTTTCTTACTTTGAATCTTGTTCAAAATCTGGATTTTTACGGGTTCGCCCTCGGCAATTTCAAATTTGAGCTTTTTTTCCTTCTTGCCGTTGACGAATATTTTTTGCGGCGTGCAATCATCGGTGTGATGGTAGTGGATTTTGAGCGTGGGCATCGGGAGAGCCTCCTTACACGATCCTCGTCGGCATATCGGGAGAAGCGACGGCGAGCGTGATATCGGAAAAATCTGTGAGCGCGGCTCTGACGGTGGCTTCTGCGGTCGGCGGATAATTGTTTTCTTTGGAGAGATGTCCCAAAACGAAATGCTTTGTGCCGTGTTCCGCAAGATATTCTGCGAGCTTTGCCGAATGTTCATTGGAAAGATGACCGAAATCCGAAAGGATTCTGCGTTTCAAATGATACGGATAAGGACCCGCAAGGAGCATTTCCACATCATGGTTTGCTTCAATGACAACAGAATCTGCACCGGAAAGCTCGCTCAGAAGTGTATCTGTGATGCAACCGATGTCGGTGGCAAGCCCGAATTTCTCAGATGAGCCATCTGTTGAACGATGTTCAACGGAATATCCGACGGCAGCGGCGCTATCGTGTGGTGTCGGAAAGGCTTTTACTGTCGTGTTTCCGAATTTCACCGTGAAATTGGTGGGGTGAAGATAGAGATCACCAAGCAGAGAAGCCTTAGGGTCACGAATCAAGGCTCGTGCGGAGGGGTCGGTCATATGTGTAGGAATGTGATACTTTTTGGAAATGACTTCAAGTCCTTTTGTGTGGTCACTATGCTCGTGCGTTACAAAAATGGCTTGAATATTGTTCAAAGATGTTCCGATAGCACGTAAACCGTTCTCAACGGCGCGGGCACTGACGCCCGCGTCGATGAGAATTTCTGCATCTTCGGATTTTACGTAAACTGCATTGCCGGACGAACCGGAGTAAAGGGTATAGGCTGTCAAATTATGCATGGTATACCGCAGCGGCACCGAGAGGACGAACGGAAAGTTCGGTCACGGAGCCTGTTCCGAACACGGTTTCCATCGTGTCGCGGAAATTTTTCATGAGTTCTGTGGGAACAAAAGCCTGCATCGTGCCGGCGAAGCCGCCGCCATGAACACGCCAAGCGCCCTTTTCACCGAGAATTTCAGCGGCGATCGCGCAAGCAAGGGTGATACCCTGTTCCGCAGGAGCTTTTGTGGTGAAATAATTCTGAAGAAGAGTTGCACTGGAATTGCCGGATTCCTTAATGATAGCAAGGAAAGTTGTCATATCTTCCTTTTCGAGCGCGTCGAGCATACGTTCTACGCGGCCATTTTCACGAATGAAGTGGAGCGCGCGAAGAACGGCTCTGTCGCCGAGCTTTTTGCGGAGTGCGGCGGTGTTTTCCACGATGGTCTTTTCCGAGATGCCGCGAAGAACGGGCTTGCCGAAAAATTCAGCGACCGCCTTCATTTCCGCGGGAACAGCGGCGTAATCATCGGTGAGATTTGCATGAGAACCGCCCGTGTTGACGATGCAGAGGGAATAGCCCTTTGCGGAAAGGTCAAAATCGATGCGGCGCGCGGTGGGAGCCTTCGGATCTTCAAAGTCGATGGTGACGAAACCGCCTGCGGCGCAAGCGACCTGATCCATCAAACCGCAAGGCTTGCCGAAATGCACGTTCTCCGCGTACTGCGAGATCTTGGAAATTTCGATGTAATCGACCTTGCCGCCATTATATAAATGGTTGAGGATTGTGCCGACCATATCTTCAAACGCCGCGGAGGAGGAAAGACCCGAACCGCCGAGGATATCGGACGTGGTATACGCGACGAAACCGCCGATCTGGAGGTCGTTTTTCACAAAACCGTCGCAAACGCCGCGAATGAGAGAGGAAGAACGACCCGTATCTGCGAAAACGGGCGCGAGCTTTGTGATGTCAACGGTGTCTTCGGGGAAACCTGCGCTCTTGACGCGGATGGTGTTGTCGTCGGTCTTCTTGACGATGGCGATGATATCGAGGTCAATGGAAGCGGCGAGGACCTTGCCGTGGTTGTGGTCGGTGTGGTTGCCGCAAATTTCACTGCGTCCCGCAACGGAGAAGACGGAAAGGTCGTCTGCTTCGCCAAAAATGGATGTAAATTCATCAAAAGCGGCGTTGTAACGCGCTTTGACGTCGTCCATGCTTCTGCCGTGATAAAGCTTTGTGAGAACGTCTTGAGATTTCTGGAAAAATTCGTTTCTGTTGAACATGATGATTCTCCATTCTGCCGCATGAGCGGACTAATATTGTGTTTGAATATCGATCAATAATTATGTTTTGTTCTTTCTCGGGGGCTGAGATTTGACGTTTTTTGTCTGCTTGGGATGAGAAACGCTTGCTCTTTTGGAAAGCGTGGGTGCCTGCTTCTTGTTTTGAATATTGTTCAATTTGCTCCCGCCTTGAGCATTATTCAAATGCTTCTGCGTGTCGGGACGGATCAGACAATTCTCGCCGTAACCGATAAGGTCGGTTCTGCCTGCGCGACGGAGCGCGTTGATGACGATCTGTCTGTTTTCGGGGCGGAAATATTGAAGCAAGGCGCGTTGCTCAGCCTTTTCTTCCTTGGTCTTGGGAACGAAGATGGGCTTTTCCGTGTAAGGGTCAAGACCTGTATAGAACATACAAGTCGAGATCGTGCCGGGGGTCGGGTAGAAGTCCTGTACCTGTTCGGGGTGGAGTCCTTCTTTTTTGAGGAAGAGCGCAAGCTCGATGGCATCGGCGGGCGTGCTTCCGGGGTGCGAGGACATGAGATACGGCACAAGATATTGCTTCATATTCATGCTTTTCGTCAGCTCGTAGAAGCGATGACGGAATTTTTCATAAACGCCGATGTTGGGCTTGCCCATGGCGCGAAGCACGTTGTTTGAACAATGTTCAGGTGCGACTTTGAGCTGACCGCTGACATGATAACGGACAAGCTCCTTGAAAAATTCATCGTTTTTATCGTGAATGAGGTAGTCGAAGCGAATACCCGAACGGATAAAGACCTTTTTGATCTTGGGGAGCGCGCGGATACGGCGGAGCAAATGCAGATACTCGCTGTGATCGACTACGAGATTTTTGCAGGGCTCGGGCGCAAGGCATTTTCTGCCCTTGCACATACCGCGTTTTTCCTGTCCCTTGCAGGAGGGATGACGGAAGTTTGCGGTCGGACCGCCGACGTCGTGGATATAGCCCTTGAAATCGGGCATATGCGTAAGCATTTCCGCTTCGCGAACGACGGAATCTTCGCTTCTGGTGGTGATCATTCTGCCCTGATGGTACGCAATCGCGCAGAAATTACAAGCGCCGTAGCAACCGCGAACGTGGTTGACGGAAAATTTGACTTCCTCGATGGCGGGAACACCGCCGAGCGCTTCATAGGACGGATGATAATTTCTTTCATAGGGAAGCTCGTAGACCGCGTCAAGCTCGTCCTGCTCGAGGGGGAGCGCGGGCGGATTTTGAACGATGATCAATTTTCCGTGGCGCTGAATGACGGTCTTGCCGCGGATCGCGTCATGCTCGTCCTGCTGGATACGGCAGGAGCGCGCATATGCAAGGTAGCCTTCGGGCGTTTTGGATTTGACTTCTTCAAAGGGGGGACATTCCACGGAATCGGGAATATAGGCGTACTCATCGGTGGGAATGGCGTAAGCCGTACCGCGGATATCGCGCATCATGGAGATATGCTCGCCGTCGGCAAGTCTGTGTGCGATCTCCTTGATCTGGCGCTCGCCCATGCCGAACATGAGCAGGTCGGCAGTGCCGTCGATGAGTACGGAGGGACGAACGGAGTCGTCCCAATAATCGTAGTGTGCGAAACGGCGAAGCGATGCCTCCAGACCGCCGATACAAACGGGGATATCTCCGAATAGACGGCGGATCGTCTTGGAATAGACCGTGACGGCGCGGTCGGGGCGTTTGCCCGCGACACCACCCGCGGTGTAATAGTCATCACTGCGCTTGCGCTTGGCGGCGGTATAATGCGCCACCATGGAGTCGATATTGCCGCTGTTGACGAAGAACGCGAGCTTCGGCGTACCGAAGCGCTTGAAATCCTCATCGTTTTGCGGCTGTGATAAGATGCAGACGCGGAAGCCCTCCGCCTCTAAAACACGGGAAACGATCGCCGTGCCGAAGCTGGGGTGGTCAACGTAGGCGTCGCCCGTAACGAGAACGATATCGGGCGCATCCCAACCGCGCGCTGTCATTTCTTCTTTGGTGATCGGCAAAAAAGCCATAATGTATAATCCTCTTATGTGATATGGGGTGATATTGAATATCGCTCAAAATTGAACGATGTTCAAGCTTTGAAGAATGCTGCGAAGAGCTTTGTCATATAGTAGCAGTCATCGGTGCCGCCAAGCTCACGAACCGCGTGCATGGAGAGCATGGGGTTACCGATATCGACGGTCATCACGCCGTAATCTGCGGAGATCATCGGACCGATGGTGCCGCCGCCTCTGGCGTCGCTGCGGTTATTGAATACCTGATAGGGAATATCGTTGTTTTCGCAGATGAGCTTGAAGAACGCTGTGCCTCTGGGGGAGGTTGCATAGGACTGACCGGGGGAAAGCTTCAAAACGGGACCCGCGTTGAGATATACGGGGAGGTTCATTTCATGATTGCCCGTGTAGGAGGGGTGAGTTGCGTGCGCCTGGTCAGCGGAGAATACCACGGATTTTGCAAGCGCGCGGTATTTGTCCTCAGCACCGTAGCCGAGCTTTTCGCAGATGCGGTCGATGATCTGCATGATGGTGTTGCAGCGCGCGCCGCGGTTGGAGGTCGAGCCACATTCCTCATGGTCGAAGGCAACGGCGATATCGCAAGCGTTGGCGTCTGCGCCACATTCGATGAAGCCTGCCATCATATCGTGGGACATAGCCGCGTCGTCCATACGGGCAACGGAAATAAATTCATCGTTTGCGCCGACGAAGCAACCGTCGAACGCTTCATAGGGAGCAAGCTCAAAGCTGAGGATATCCTTTTCCTCTACGCCCATGTATTCAGCGAGATACGCGAGGAATTTCGGCTTACCTTCCTTGTTCTGCGCGAAGAAGGGAAGAAGCTCTGTCTGAATGTTGAATTTTGCGCCGTCATTGACACCGCGAACGACGTGGACCGCCGCGCTGGGAATGATGAGGAGCGCTTTCTTGATGTTGACGTTGATGGCCTTTGCTTCGCCGTTTTCGTCCTTGACGAAAACTCTGCCTGCGAGCGCGAGGGGTCTGTCGAGCCAGCCGTGAATGTTCAGACCGCCGTAGCCTTCAAGGGTCAAGCGTTCGATGCCGTGGTCGACCTTGGCGGGCATGGTCTTGATGCGGAAGCCGGGCGCGTCCTGATGTGCCGCGCCGATGCGGAAGCCTGTTTCCTTGGGTTCAGCGCCGATGCGGAAAGCCGCGCACTGTGTGCCTTCCTTGGTGAAATAGTAGGTCTTGCCCTTTTCGAGATTCCAAGCGTCGCCCTCTTTCAGTTCGATAGCGCCTGCGGCTTCGAGCATTTTGACGAGCTCGTCGTTGGACTGATACGCGGTGGGGGCGTTGTTGAGGAAGTCGAGAAGATTCTGTGCATACTGTTTCTTGATGTTCATAATATTCTCCGTTCTGCCGTTTTTCGGCGGTATAATAATTGTTTATGGTTTCATCAGTTGTGTTGCCATGGGGAGTCGCCCGACGGGGTGTTGTTCACTACCGTTTCATTACACTGCGAGGTGAGCGAGACGGAAAAGGACGCAACGTCATCGATGCCGACGCTCATGTCGGGGTAATGCGTGATTTTGATTTTGCCATCTCTCTGTGTGATCTTCTGAGAGAATGCATCGACGGCAACGCCGTCCTTGTTATACAGCACGACGTTCACCTGAACGAAACGGGTCTCGGGTGGGTCGCGCATGATGATATGAAAGTCGATACCCGTAATGAGAGAGCGACGATGCTCTGCGCTTGCCGTGGCGCTTTCCACCTCGTAAAATACGGGTTCGTTTTGCGCTTCCTTTGTCGGAATGTCATAGGTGTATTTTACCTTTTCGAGCTTGACGTTGGTCTCGGCATCGATCTCGGATTGCACGACGACAAAGCCCGTCTGATAGGGCATGAGATAATACGGCGTGGTCCTCTTGACGAGTCCGCCTCTTTTGTTTCCTGCCTCAACGAAAATATCGGGCTGACCGACAACGATCGGTTCGTTGCTGTCGTTATAAATGCGCGAAACGATGGTGAAATAGCGTTTTGTACCGTCGCCGTTGCGCCATTGCAGACTTTCGACCACAGGACTTGTGATGGGCTGAAAGGTTTTGCTTAGATACGTCAGCGCGTAGGTGTTCGGTGCGTTAGGGTCGGTGGGAACGGTCGTTTCCTCGGTCATCTGCGCGGTCGTTTCCGCGGGTGTGCTTTCGGTGGTTTCGATAGGGGGCAAAGTGCCGAGAGAACTCGAGGGGGTATCCGATGATGCAGGCTTTGCCGTGCAGGAAACGAGCATGGACAAAAGCAAGCAGAAGAGCAAAAGGGCTTTACAGGATCTCATTTGCGATATCTCCTTTTCTTTTTCGGATTTTGATATAAGCCATACTACACCGAGTATACTTATATTCTATCATAAAACTCTGCTTGCATCAAGTAATTTTGTGAAAATTCCTTGAAATCCCCGTGAGTTCTTGACTTTATATGGGGCAAATGCTATAATTGAAACAGAAAAAATAAATTTATGAGGAGGATGTTCTATATGAAACTTTCCCAAACAAACGGACCGCTTTTCCATTTTTATAATGGCGATCTCCATTCCACCTTGGTGCATCTGAAGAAAGCAGGCTTCAAATATATCGACCTTTCGTTCTGGTCGAGATATTTGTCCGGCTCTCCGTATTTTACGACGGATAACGAGGTGATCGCAGACGAATACAAGAGAGAGCTGGAAGAGCTCGAGCTGATCCCCGTGCAGAGCCATGAGCCCTTTGGCAATTCCATGGGCAACGATGACGGAAGATTCTATTTTAAGAAGACCCCTCTTTCCATCGACCTTGCAGGTAAGATCGGTATCCCGTCCATCACGCTTCACGTCGGTATGAGTACCACTCCCTTGAGCCATGAAGAATTTATGGAAAAACAGGCTGAGATCTTCAAAAAGCTCATTCCGTACGCAGAAAAATACGGCACAAGACTTCTCATTGAAAATACCGCATGGAAAAAGAGCGACGTCAACCTTGCTGATGCCGATGACCTCATTGAAATGCTTGACCGCATCGATCATCCGCTCTTTGGTGTATGCTGGGATACGGGTCATGCAAACCTTTGCAATCTTGACCAGTATGCAGAGCTGAAAAAGCTCGGTTCTCGCTTGGAAGGCTTGCACGTTCACGATAACTACGGCGGTGTACGCGCACCCGATTGCGACCTCCATCAGTATCCGTACTGGGGCAACGTCAACTTTGACGGCGTGATCACAGCGCTCCTTGAGATCGGCTATAAGGGTACGTTCAATTTTGAAGTGGATAGCCCTGTTCGCCGTGTCAGCCCGATTCCGTTCATCAAGGACGGCGTGGAGCAGAAGAAGCTCGAAATGATGTCCCCCGAGCTTCGTTTGCAGATGGAAACTTATCTCTATGCCATCGGCAAGCAGATGCTCGAAGCATACGATTGCTACGAAGAATAATATATCAGATTTGTTCGATGCCCTTAAAAAGAGCGCGTCGCATTGTCCGCGAGATCCATTCGACTGCACACCGCCGCGTCATTCTGAGCGCAGGGCGAAGCCCGAAGTCGAAATTTTGCGCAAGCAAAATCGCCGTAGGCGGAATCTGGGCGGTGTTCCGCTCAGGATGACCACGCGGAGGAAAACTGAAAAATAAACTTTTAGTTGTGTTACAGCACAGTAGGGGTCGGCGCCCTCGACGACCGAGAGTCTATTGAAATCAACAAAGAACCACCCCGCGGGGTGGTTCTTTTCATGTATGCAATTATTTGAAAAGCTCGTCTGTGAAATATGCGTTGGTGTTTGCGGGATAACCCTTTTCGTCGATGACGGTGATGCGAACATATTCGTCCTTGGGGTTGACGCGGAACGAAACCTCTGTGAGAAGCTTGCCGTTTTCTGCGTATTCACAAGCCGCGCGTCTGACACCTGTATTGAGGATCACTCTGTCCGCAGGGGAGCAGGTGATGTGAATGGTATCGTCTTCAAACCAAAGAGAATGGATCTCAGGACCCTGAGAAGCGTAGAAATGACCGTCTGTGAGCGCCTTGGTGACGGTCTCATATTCGAGCTTATCCGCCTTGATAACGGTGAAGCCGCCAAAGGAGTCGAATTTTCTTGTGCCGACAGGACCGAGGTTGTGGTTATCGTCGGTTGCGATGCAGAAGATTCTCTTACCGCTCATGAGCATCTCATCATAAATCTGAGGAACGTAATCCTGATAACCGACGGCGACACAGCCGTAGTTGCAGATCTCCATCGCGTCCATGCCTTCGTATGCCAGATAATTTTCGCGGTTTTCAAGGGACCACATCGGATGGTTATAGGTTACGAAAAAGCCCTTGTCTTTTGCGTTTTTGATGGCGGTATTGATCTTTTCCGGTGTATACTTGCGGTAGAAAACAGGTTCGTCATAAAGCTCCATCAAATGCGCGTATTTTTTGGCGTTGCCGAAAAGATAGCCGTCGTGGGGTCTGTTGGGCTGCTTGCGCTGATCGGGGGAAAGCGCGATGAAGCAAAGATGCGCGGTCTTGGTGACGGCGAAGTCGGGCTTGTTCCATTCGTTAAATTCCATTTCAAATCCTGTGAGCGCAAGGAAATTCTCGTCTGTCAGATCATGATGCTGAAGCATGATATCGTGATCCGTATAGGCGATGATGGAATATCCCTTTTCCATGTAGATCTTTTTCAGCTCCTCGGGAGAAAGCGCACCGTCGGAAATCGTGGAATGGCAATGCAGATTGGCTTTGTAAAAATTGCCGTTTTCGGGAAGAAGAAACTTTTTCATATGAGAGATCCTTTCTGTAAATTGATATTACATCTTTATTATAGTGTTTTTATATCAAAAAATCAAGACTTCGCGTGGATTTCTTCGATGTTTTCCTTATTCTATCAAACAACCGCTGTGCCATGGCACAGCGGTTGTTGACATATGGTCATCTTACATAAACATACGGATCAAGGCAAAAAGCAAGAGATGCGCGGGATAAAAGCCGTAATACAGATATCGGAGCGCCTTATTATACAGACCTTGCTTTCCGCGATAGAGCCAAATGGGAATGAGCGCGAGCACGGAGAATGCTTGCACCACAAGCTCAAATGTCTTTCCGAAAAGCACGATGGGGATAAATTGTCCGCTGATGACCTCGACGCTGATGAAATAAAGGCAAACGATCTGCCCCAAAAGCGCCCACCATTTTCTCTTTCGGAAAAGATAAAACATCAAGATGATCAGGACACCGCCGTGGTTATAATCCACAAAGGTGACGATGCCGAGCAGACAGCCGAGCAGTACCGTACCGACGAAAACGAGGATACGGACCCAAAGCGCATTCTTGTTTGCTTTTTCGTTGAGGAAAATGAGAAGGATACCGATGAGGAACGTCCAAAGCACGTTTTGATGCAGGGGAGATATCCACGAGCTTGACATGACGAGATTGAACGGGATTTCCGAGATCAGCGCGAAGATAAAGAGTCGAAGAACGTATTTTTTCAGATTTTTGGTGTGAAAATATCCCTCGACGATCATAAAAGCGAAGATGGGATAGGTGAGTCTGCCGATGCAGGTCATCCAAAGATAGCCGTCCGTGGCAAAAACACCCCAAATATGGTCAAATATCATACAGACCATCGCCAAGATGTGAAGCGCAAACGATGTCAATTCAAAGCGAGATTTTTTGATTTCCATACAGGCACTCCCAAGTGTAAGTTTCAGATATGAACGGTAAGCGTTTGATTCTTTTCGATGGGATAGGTCTTATCGCCAAGCACGAGCGTACCGCCGTCCACGTCAGCAAGAACGGTCACGTCGGTCTTCGTCATCTTGACGGAAACAGTGCCGCAGGGTGTCGGGACCTTGCCTTCCAATTCACCGAAGCACATGAGGTTCGGTCTTACCTCGTAGGTCGCATAAGCGGGCGAGGTCGGACGAACGCCGAGCGCATATTTGCCGAGAAGATAGATGGGAGATGCGCCCCAAGCATGGCAAAGGCTCTTATCATACGGCTGACCATACATCGCATAGTTTTCGATACGGCTCTTTTCGGGGAAATATTCCTCCCAGAAGGTCGTTGCACCGTGTGCAAGCATACCGCCCCAATAGCTGTGGAGCATATCGGTCATATATTGGTATTCTCCGATCTGACACATTGCATCCAGCTCGAAAAATTCAAAATACGGTGTGGTGATGGCGGGGATCTCCTTGTTTTTGATGACGTGGGTGATGATCTTTTCCTTGCGCTCATCGCTTGTGAGATCATAAAGGAGCGCGAAGATGTTCGCGTGGCGTGTGACGTTGCGGTTACCCGTGGTATACGCATCGACAAACGCGCATTTTTCTTCATCCCAGAAGCGCGCATTGATCTTTTCGTTCAAATCGTTTGCGAGCGCGTTATATTTGGCGACGCTTTCCGCATCTTCCATGAGTTCGGCGCATTTTGCCATACATGCATACGCATGGCAGAGGAGCATCTGCTCTGCGCAGATAGGACCTGCGTCCTGATCGAAGAATTTGGACCAATCGACAAATACCCAGTCACCGCGGCGTTTTTCGTAAAGACCGTCCGCGTCGAGTCTGCCCTCTACGAAATCCATCGTGGAAAGCATGGTCGCATACATGGAGCGGATAAACGCGATATCACCCGTATGGAAATAATATTCCCACATCGCGGAGATCCAATAGAAGGTATAATCCGAGATGGTGTTGATATGCATGGTCATCGGGTCGGCACCGCGCAGGATGCGCTGTGTACGGCGTACGATGTCGTTGTCATTCATGAGATAATAGTTGACGAAATAGCTTTGATAAGCGTCACCGCCCCAGACCCAACGGTCGCGCTTGATGCCGTCGAAGAAGCCTTCTCTTGCATTGAGGTGGAGCGTATACGCCGCAACCTCCCAAATTTGATTGATGAGCGCATCGTCCGAGCGAAATTCGCCCTTGTCGGGGAGCGGGAGATATTCAAAATCGATGGCGAAATCATAGTCACCGAAATCGGGAACGAAAACGTAACGGAACGCCACGGAGGTGGAGGTAAATGCGCCGTTTTCGGCTTCAGCGGCAACGTGAACGACTGCATTTTCGGGGTCGAGCGCTTCCTCGCGGGATTCACCGCAGATGACTGTGAATTTCGCGCAGGTTGGAACGACGTTTTCAAAAATGAGCTTACCGAAGGATTCCTTGCCGAAATCGTAGAGCTTGCCGCCGTTTATCGATTCCACGGAAACGGGACGGACTCTTTCATAGGAGAACTTGAAGATTTCGGGATTATCCCAAAGCGCGGTATACATATCATTCGTACCGACGGGGAGGTCTTTTGCGCCCCAAGAGCCGAGCTTCCACGTTTCATCGGAGGCGAAGCTATCGCCAACGCAGTAGAACGCAGGGAAACCGCCGTCCTTATATGCGGAAAGCTTGATAAAATTGCGTCCGGGTTCGAGCTTTACGGTCGTACCGACGGGATAACGTGCGCCGTTTACAAGAATACTTGCGTCCTTGGCGTTGGAATAAGCGGTGATCGTTTCGGGCTTTTCAAGGTTGACGATCTTATAGAAAAGCACGTTACGCGCGGGCGCGTCGATGCGCCACATCGGGGAATAATATAGACCGAATTTGGTTCTTCTGTTATGGAGAAGCATACTGTGATACAGTTCAAAATCACCGGGCTTCCATATCCATTTGGATTGTTTCATAGCGGATTCCTTTCTAGAATGGGGATTGTAGTAGGGGCGACCCCATGTGGTCGCCCGTGGGAGCCCACGCAGGGATTCCCCTACGAATCGATACTTGAAAAAACGGTTGTTTGCTTACTGCTTCTGACCCTTGCGGAGCATTTCGTCCTTGAGATTCCAAAGCTTTTCGGAAAGGTCGACGTAATAAAGGTGAGGATTTTCAAAGCGCTTGACTTCGTCCCAGAGCTTATCGACCTGACCCTTGCAGTAATTGCGGATCTCTTCCGTGGTCGGCTCGTTATAAACACATTCGCCGTTTTTGAAGATGGGCTCGAGCATTTCACGGAGATGATAATTGGTAATGGTCTTGCGCTTCCAAACGTGCTGAGGATGGAAGATCTCCATCGGCTGGGTTTCGTCCATCACTTCATCGTGAAGTGTGAGCAGGTCGGCGATCGCCTCGCCGCTTTCGTTATCATAAATACGGTAGAGCTTTTTGAAATGGGGGTTCGTGATCTTTTCTGCGTTTTCGCTGATCTTGATCTTCGGTGTGATCACGCCGTCCTCTTCCGTTGCCACGAGCTAATAGACACCGCCGAAAACAGGGTTGCTCTTTGCGGTGATGAGTCGTTCGCCAACGCCAAAGGAGTTGACCTCTGCGCCCTGACGGAGAATATCACGAATGATATATTCATCAAGAGAGTTGGAAACGACGATCTTACATTCGGGAAGACCCTCCTCGTCGAGCTTCTGACGAATCTTTTTCGTGAGATATGCGATATCGCCCGAGTCGATGCGAACGCCGAAATTATGGATACCCTGCGGAATGAGGATCTCCTTGAATGCGCGGATCGCGTTCGGAAGACCGCTCTTCATGACGTTATAGGTATCGATAAGGAGCGTTGCGCTGGTGGGATATGTACGGCAATACGCCGCGAAAGCATCGTATTCATTGTCAAACATCTGTACCCAAGCGTGTGCCATCGTACCCGATGCGTTGACGTGATAATCGCGGTCGGCGATCGCATTGGAGGTGGAAGCACAGCCTGCGATATAAGCGGCGCGCGCACCGTTGATGGCGGCGGCGGCACCCTGTGCGCGGCGCGCGCCAAATTCCATGACGGCGCGTCCGTCTGCGGCGCGAACGATTCGGTTCGCCTTGGTCGCAATCAGAGATTGATGGTTGAGAGTCAAAAGAACGTAGGTTTCAATGATCTGCGCTTCGATGGTGGGGGCGCGGACGATCATGAAAGGCTCGCGGGGGAAGATGGGCGTGCCTTCGGGAACGGCATAAATATCACCTGTGAAACGGAAATCGGCAAGATATGCGAGAAATTCTTCCGTGAAAAGACCTTTTCCGCGGAGATATGCGATATCTTCCTCTGTAAATTTCAGATTTTTGATATAATCGATGATATCCTGGAGTCCTGCGGCGATCGCAAAGCCGCCGCCATCGGGAATATCACGGAAAAATACGTCAAAATATGCGATCTTATCCTTTTGTCCCGAAAGGAAATAGCCTTGTGCCATCGTCAACTCATAGAAGTCAAGGAGCATGGTATAATTCATACGGTCTGCCATAAAAATCACCTCATAAAAAATAGAATTTTAGACGTTTATATACGTTTATTATACTTGATTTCTTCGCAAAGTGCAAGATACTTATATAAAAAAGCCCTTTTTTCGGCAAAATTATTGACAAGAATATTGACAAGACACCTGTAATGTGCTATAATGCACAAGAATTTCAAATATATATGCTACATAATCACAAGGAGATGTCATTTTCTATGAGTACAACACAAAAGAAAACCGTCGGCGGTGTTATCAAGCATTATGCCAAACGGTATTTTATCACGGCGATGGGCGCGATGGCGCAGGGACTTTTCGCTTCGCTCCTTATCGGTACGATCTTCAAAGCGCTCGGTATGATCCCGCATATGGGCTTCCTCGCAGATATCGGCGCGTATGCACAAGCCATGGCAGGTCCCGCGATGGGCGTTGCCATTGCACATTCTCTCGGCGCACACCCTCTCGTCATTTTCTCATGCGCGGCTGTCGGATATGCCGCAAACGCCCTTGGAAGTAAAGGCGGACCGCTCGCGGTCTTCGTGATCGCCATTATCGCCGCGGAGATCGGTATGCTCGTTTCCAAAAAGACTAAGGTCGATATCATCGTAACACCTTTCGTGACCATTTTCGTCGGCGCGGGTCTTTCCATGCTGATCGCGCCCGCATTCGATACCGCCGCAGGCGCTGTCGGTACGTTTATCGGCTGGGCAATGACACAAGCGCCCCTTATCATGAGTATCATCGTTTCCGTTGTCATCGGTATGGTTTTGACACTTCCGATCTCCAGCGCCGCGATTTGCAGTGCGCTCATTATGACGGGTAGTATGGCGGCACAGGGCTCCTCCGAAGGACTTGCGATCGCAGGTGCGGCGGCAGTCGCAGGATGTTGCGCGCAAATGATCGGCTTTGCCGTCGTCAGCTTCCGCGAAAACAAATGGGGCGGACTTCTTTCTCAGGGTCTTGGTA
The DNA here is from genome assembly GCA_017937845.1 of Clostridia bacterium. Classification (GTDB taxonomy): domain Bacteria; phylum Bacillota; class Clostridia; order Oscillospirales; family CAG-272; genus QALR01. The sequence continues at coordinate 70,070 of JAGBCV010000026.1, forward strand.
CGAGTATGCTTCAAGTGCCGAATATCTTCAAAAATCCTGCCATCTGGATCGCTCCCACGCTTGCTTCCGCGATCACGGGTCCTCTTGCAGTCTGCGTATTTGACCTCAAAATGTACGGTGCGGCGATCAATTCGGGTATGGGTACTTGCGGACTTCTCGGTCCTATCGGTATGATTCTCGGCTGGTACGATACCGCAAACGGTTATCCTTATGAAGTCACCGCGCTCAACTGGGTGGGACTGATCCTCGTTTGCTTCGTGCTTCCCGCCGTTCTTTCCTTCGTTTTCGACCTTATCCTCCGCAAGCTCGGTCTTGTCAAGGATGGCGATATGAAGCTTGAGCTTTGATACATAAAAACGGACAGAGATTTTTTCTCTGTCCGTTTTGTATAGAATCACTTATTCAGGTTTTTCTACCTTGATGCTGTTCATCCAGCGAATAGAATCGTTCATCCAAGCGCAAAGTGCGGTCGGTCTGCCCCAACCAACGATAGGCGTGCCGAGAGATGCGCCGTGATAGCCGTGGGGATACACGTGCATTTCAAAGGGTGTACCCGCATCGGCAAGCGCTTTTGCAAACATGATGGAGTTCTGCGGAGGTACGACCTTGTCGGTCGCCGTCGTCCAGATAAAGGTAGGAACGGTCTTTTCGGAAACACGAAGCTCAAGAGAAAGCTCGCGGCGTGCTTCTTCATCGTCTTTTCTTTCGCCGAGGATCTGATTGAACGAACCGCGATGTGCATATTCCAAGCCCGAAATGACAGGGTAGGATAAGATCATACCCGTGGGGCGGTTATAGCCCTTTTCGATGCCGAGCATGGCTTCCACTTCGTCGTTATCCCAAATCGTACCGAGAGAAGCGGCGAGATGACCGCCCGCAGAGAAGCCAACGACAAAGACGTAATCGGGGTCGATATGAAATTCTTCTGCATGGTCGCGGATGAATTTCATCGCAGAGGAAGCATCCACAAGCGGAATGGGCCAACGGGCGCTGCCATGACCCGTTACGGAATAAGTAAGCACGAACGCATTGAAGCCTGCGGTCACGTAAGAAAGTGCGATCGGTTCGCCCTCTCTGTCAGAGCAAAATTCATAACCGCCGCCCGGAATGATGAGAATGGCTTTGCGTTTTTCGTTGAACGGCATTTCTTTGGAGGTGCCTGCAACGTATGCAGTAAGGGTGACGTAGGGTTTTTCCGCGTCAAGGTTAAAGGTTTCTATTCTCATGTGATTATACATTGTTTTTTCTCTCCTTTATGGTTTCATTCAACTTTTTTCTTTTTGAAAGAAAAAAGTTGCAAAAAAGAAGCAAAAACCTTGCAGGTTTATCGCTTATAGACTTTGAAAGCTCGCTTTCGCGTTCTCCTATCGGCTATCTCCCGCCTCAAAGAACGCGGTTGTATCGGCGCTTTTGCCCAATGCCGCGTAATTCATGTCGGCAAAATGGATTTGCCTCAGACGTGCTCGCGCTCAGTGAAAAAAGCGCGTATCGAGCGACGCTAAAGCGTCGCCATACATAAAATTTTAGATGTTGCTACACATCGGCGGTTGTTCCGCAGTGATGTCCCGGAGGTGAAGCCACCGGAGGGCTCAATGAACTCGTTCATTGAGAATCCGTGCGGGGAGCCGATTGCGCTAAGAACTAAAAGTCGCGCTTCGGTCAAGCGGAACGCTTGCAAATTTCTTTTGGTACTTTTCTTGTTTTGCACAAGAAAAGTACGCGTTCCTTTTTCTTTCAAAAAGAAAAAGTTAAATTTTCATACTTTCTACCCATCGAATCGCATCCTTCGTCCAAGCAGAAACCTCGGGATACGGACAATTCACGTATTTTTTACCAAGAGAAAGTCCATGCGGTCCTTCGGGATAAATATGCATTTCAAAGGGAATGTTATGATTTGCCAGTGCTTCTGCATAAAGAAGCGTATTCTGTACGGGAACGGCGTCATCGGTGCGTGTTGCCCAAAGGAAACAGGGCGCGGTCTTTTCCGAAACGTGAAGCTCAAGAGACACGGATCTTCTTGCTTCTTCATCATCGCGTTCTTGTTTCAAAATGTTATTGATAGAACCGCGATGACCGTATTCCAGCCCCGAGATCACGGGGTAAGAAAGAATCGTACCCGTCGGGCGATTATAGCCCTTTTTCATGCCGAGCTTTGCTTCGATCTCGTCGTTATCCCAAAGAGAACCGAGCGCGGCTGTGAGATGTCCGCCCGCGGAAAAACCGATGGCAAACACATAATCGGGGTCAATGCAAAGCTCTTCCGCATGGTCTCGGATGTATTTCATTGCCGCCGACGCTTCATAAAGAGGCATCGGCCATTTGGAATCCACACCGCGTCCGACAGAATAACGCAAAATAAAAGCGTTATACCCTTCGGCAAGGAAAAAATGCGCCACAGGATCAGCTTCCGCATCGGATTGCAGCCAATATGCACCGCCCGGAATGACGAGAATGGCTTTTCGTTTTTCATTGCCCTTCATCTCGTCGGATTTTCCTGCCACGTAGGCGATCAGCTGTGCCATCGGACGGTCTTCAAGGAGGGGGATCTTATAAGTTACGGTATCGGTTATCATAGAAAAAATCCTTTCGTTTATACCTCAATGCTCTTCATCCAGCGAACGGAATCCCACGTCCATTGATTTGCCGCAGGATAATTTCTGCCGACGACGTCATTGTTGAGAGAAAGTCCGTGAGGTCCTTCGGGATAAATGTGCATTTCAAAGGGAATTTCATGGTCAGCGAGTGCTTTGGCAAAAACGAGCGCGTTTTGAACCAACACACCGGGATCGGTGCGTGTATGCCAAATAAACGCAGGACAAGTCTTTTCGGAAACTTGAAGCTCGGGAGAAACGGCATCGCCAGATTCCTTGCTTCTGTCATCACCGAGAATCTTTGCAAAGGAGCGTGTGTGTCCGTGAATGGCTTTGGACGTAACCGCATAGGAAAGGATCATGCCTGTCGGTCGGTTATATCCTTTTTCCATACCGAGAAGCTTTTCGATCTCATCGTTATCCCACATCGTGCCGAGCGCCGCTGCGAGGTGTCCGCCTGCGGAAAAGCCGATGACGAAGACGTAATTCGGGTCGATGTGAAGCTCGTCTGCATGGTCGCGGATATATTTCATTGCCGCCGATGCATCAATGAGCGGTGTCGGCCACAGGGGACTTCCTGTGGAAGTCGTGGTATATTCCAAAACGAACGCATTGAAGCCCGCCGCCAAAAAATGATGCGCGATAGGCTCGGATTCAATAGCGGCACAGCCTGAATAACCGCCGCCCGGGAGAATCAAAATGGCACGGCGTTTATCGTTGAAGCGTAAGGATTTATCCGTACCCGCAACGTAAGTCGTAAGGGTGATTTGCGGTCTTTCGGGAAAAAGCTGTACCACCTCCGTGGTATGATGTTGAAACATAAACATTCCTCCTTTTCGGGGTCTTTCATTGCTTCCATTTTATCACATTCTCTGGGGGATTGCAAGCAATAAAGTATAAAACGAAAAACTTTTACGCATTTTCAAGCATTCTACTTGCATTTCGTGTCGAATTTTGGTAGAATGAAAAACGCTGTAAGCTTCCTTTTAGCGCGAAAGGAGGTGAAAGGCGTGGAAGCTTGTTTAGCGACCTTTATCGTCGCTGTTTTGGGCAAATTGGTCGGACATTTGTTGTGCAAATTGACCGATGTACTTATGGAGCATCACAGCAACCGAAATAAGCGAAAGCCCAAATAACAGCAAAAAGAACCCCGAGGAGTACCAGTCCTCGGGGTTCTTCTTGCTGTTTGTGAACAGCGTGGGCTTGTTTAGCATCTTTCTTGAATCATTATATCACGCTCATAAGGGATTGTCAATCTTTTTGAAAAAATAGTTTTGAAAAGCAAATATGTTTTTCCTTATCCTACTTGCATTTTTTGTCGAATTTTGGTAGAATAACAAAGCGCTATAAACTTCCTTTCAACGCGGAAAGGAGGTGGAGCGTGTGGAAGTTTATTTGCCACAATTTATTATGGCGCTTTTGGGTAAGCTTGTCGGACATTTGCTTTGCAAATTGTTTGATGCATGGATTCAACACCATCGCACAAAAAACAAGAAAAAACCCAAATAACGGCAAAGAAAACCCCGAGGACCAGCACTCCTCGGGGTTTTCTTTGCTGAGTGAACAGCGTAGAAGTTTATTTGCCACGTTTATTTTGTACGATCATTATATCACAGATGCATGGCTTTGTCAATCTTTTCTCAAAGATTTTTTTCATCCATAGAAACTTGCTTGAATTGACGTTGCCCACCACTTATTTCATGAGCGAGCAGACTGCCTTTGCATATGCGATGGGGTCTTCCACGGGAAGTCCTTCGATGAGTCTTGCCTGTTCGTAGAGGATACCTGCGTAAAGGGAGAGCTTTGCGCTGTCGCCTGCCGCCGCAGTTTCCTTGAGAGAAGCGAAAACGGGATGATTTTCATTGATCTCCAGCACCTTTTCGCTGGTGATGCCGTCGTTGCCGGGCATATTTTTGAGGACCTTTTCCATTTCGATGGAAACGGGACCGTCGGAAGAAAGTGCTACGGGATGCTCCTTCAAAACCGCAGAGGTCTTGACCGCCTTGACCTTACCGCCAAGCGCATCCTTGATGGCTTCGAGAAGTCCCTTGTTTTCTTCTGCCGCGGTCTTTGCCGCTTCTTTTTCTTCCTCGGTTTCCAGCTCAAGATTGCCGCCGCCGACGTTCTTGAACGCTTTTTCCTTGTATTCGCGGAGGATCTGCAAGCAGAATTCATCTACGTCGTCGGTGCAGAGAAGAACGTCAAAATTATGGTCGAGGACCGCTTCGGTATTCGGGAGCTTTGCGGCGCGTTCCACACTGTCGGAGGAAGCAAAATAGATATATTTCTGATTTTCGGGCATTGCGGAAACGTATTCTTCGAGCGTGACCATCTTTTCTTCCTTTGCGGAATAGAACACGAGCAGGTCGGTAAGAACGTCCTTATGTGCGCCGTAATCGCTGTAAACGCCGAATTTCAGCACTCTGCCGAAGGATTTCCAAAATTCCTCGTATTTTTCGCGATCATTCTTGCAGAGGGAAAGAAGCTCGTTTTTGATCTTCTTTTCGATGTTTTTGCGAATGAGCTTGAGCTGATGATTCTGCTGGAGAAGCTCACGGCTGATATTGAGGCTGAGGTCGGAGGAATCCACGACACCGCGAACGAAATTGAAGTAATCGGGGATAAGGTCCTCGCATTTTTCCATGATCATAACGCCGGAGGAATAGAGCGCAAGACCTTTTTTGAACTCTTTGGTATAGAAATCATAGGGTGCGTGCGCGGGGATAAAGAGGACGGCGTTATAGTTGACAGCGCCTTCACCGCTTGCGGTGATGACCTTTGCGGGGTCGGAATAATCATAGAAATTATTTTTATAAAATTCCGCGTATTCCTCGTCGGTGGTCTCGCCCTTTTTGCGCTTCCAGATCGGGATCATGCTGTTGAGGGTTTCAAGCTCGCTGTGTTCTTCGTATTCCTGGACCCAATCGTCGCCTGCATCCTCGGGCTTGGGAATGGGATGCTCGTGGGTCATCATCATCTTGATGGGATAGCGGATATAGTCGCTGTACTTCTTGACGAGGCTCTGGATACCGTATTCTTCAAGGAAACGGTCATAATTTTCGGTTTCGGTATTTTCTTTGATATAAAGGGTGATATCCGTGCCGACGGTATTTTTGGAGGCTTCCTCAATGGTATAGCCCTCTGTGCCTTCGGATTCCCATTTCCATGCTTCGTCTGCGCCGTAAGCCTTGGAAACGACAGTCACCTTGGAAGCGACCATGAATGCGGAATAGAAGCCAACGCCGAACTGACCGATGATATCGAGGTCCTCGGAGGTGTTGTTGGTCTTGAAATCGAGAGAACCGCTCTTAGCGATCGTACCGAGATTGTTTTCCAGCTCGTCCTTGGTCATACCGATGCCGTTATCGGTGATGCGGAGCGTACGCGCTTCCTTATCGGGAATGAGCGTGATGGCGTAATCGCTTGAACCAAGACCGACGGAAGCATCGGTCAGTCCCTTGAAATGGAGCTTATCCACCGCGTCCGATGCGTTGCTGATCAGCTCGCGGAGAAAGATCTCCTTGTTTGTGTAGATAGAATTGATCATAAGGTCGAGAAGCTTTTGGCTTTCTGCCTTAAACTGTTTCACTGCCATGTGAAAAATCCTCCTGAAATATATATCTTATTTTTAGTTTTATCAAAACTTGCGAGTTAAATTATATAACTTTGCGTTCGAGTTGTCAAGATTATCCTATATATTTTCTCAATTTATTTACAATTTTGATATATTTGCGAAAAAAACGCACGATTTCCGCAAAAGAAAAGTTGCACAAATGAAGCCTTCCCACAGGAGAAGGCTTTTTTTGTAAACAATTTGTAAAGTTCGGGCGTCTTCTTTGCCGCGAAAGCCTTTCGATTCGGCTTCCCTTGACAACAGATGGAAATTGTGATATACTGTATACAAGAGGTGATGTTATGCCAACCCCCGTCCTGCAAGGCGATATGTTTCGCGCTCATGTGAAAAATACGTATCGCATTTTAAGCGTAGCCCTGCTCGGTATCATGATGTTTTTGATGCTGATTTCTTATATCTCAGATGCCAAAATGCTGATGCTAGTATGGGCGATTCCGTTTTTGCTTTTCGCGGTGTATTTTGTTTTTCGTTTGCCGACCTATGAAAAACGGTATTATATCGAAGAAGATGCCGTGATCATCACCAAAAAAAGCGGAAAGATCATCAAAATGATGCCCTTTTGCGATGTCAAAGCCGTTAAACTTGCAGAGGTTGGCGTATACCGCTTTTCCTACGGGCAATATATCATTCTGCTTTCCCCCAAGTCAAAGGATAATATCACCCCATGGCTGCGCGGAGAACGCTGGTTTTCCCGTAAGGATATCGTTTGCTTGCCCTATACCAGAGAGATATCTCATTATATTTATCAAAAAACAGGCATCGTCATGATGATGCCGAAATGACCGATCCCCCGAATATTCTGCAATTCATTTACAATTTGGACATCAAAACGCATTGAATTTTTCATCGATAAAGCATATACTGAATATAGAAAACAAAAATAAGAAAGGATGCTGATTTGGATGAATATAGCCGGTTTATTACTCCCAAAAAGCATAGTTGCCTATTTGTATGATGACTTCACCCTGCGTCAAGCGCTGGAAAAAATGAGATATCATGGATATACCCACTTGCCTGTCATTACGAGAGATAATCGCTATTACGGTACCATCAGTGAGGGCGATCTTTTGTGGTATTTCATGGACGCGGGCACGATCGATCTTGCAAAATGCCAAGAAACACGTATTCGCGACGCTCTGACACTCAAGCATTATCCGCCTGTCCCCATCGATATGAATATTCCCGAGGTCGTTGACCTGCTCGTAAGTTATAATTTTCTCCCCGTCGTGGATGACCGCGATTCCTTCGTCGGTATCGTAACGCGCAATAAGATACTTAAAAAATTATCCGATGCCAACCACGGCGACAAAAAGGTCACAACGACCATCTCCTATGGAAATCCTTCTTTATTTACTCCGAATATATAATAAAAATCAAAAAGAACGAGAATTTCTCTCGTTCTTTTTGATTTTTCAGAAGATATGATCGGATATGTTCAATCCTGCTCATAGGGGATAACGATATTTCCGTCGGCGCAAATGACCAGACAAAAATCGCATTTTGTGCCGTCGGGATTGAGTCCGCCCATTTTTTCGTTCCAATTTTCCGCTTTGGGGAGCGCTTCCCATTCTGCGGTCGTTCCCGCATAGCGAATCTCGTTGAGCAGACGCGCACCGTAGAAAAGACGCGCGGGCAAAGCCTTGGTCTGCGCGGAGATGGTCACGGATTTCAGATTGGTGGAAAAGGCGAACGCCAATTCATGTAACGTTTCGCCGCCTTGCAGGGTCAAGCGATGAGCGCCGCTGTATTCAAAGGCGCGTTCATCCACAAGACGGACGTTATGCGGAATGACAAGCTCCTCGATGGGGCATTGAGAAAAGGCTTGCGCGCCGATGATCTCGATATTATTGCCGAAGGAGAGCGTACGGATACCCATACAATGCGCGAAGGCGCGGTCGCCGATGGCAACGACGGTATTCGGCAAAATGAGCGTTTGCGGGAGCATACAGCCGCGGAACGCGCCCGCCGCGATGACGGAGGTATCGGGATGGAGCGTAAAGTTATCGATAAGGGACGTCGAGGTCTTCCAAAGGAGGAAATGCGGGTTTGTCCTGCTGGGCAGATAGTACGCATTGCCGTATTCCGCACAGATGGCGAAGTTTGAAAAATTGAATACGTTTTCACCAACGACGCGCAGGGTCGTCGGCAGGCTGATGCCGTCGGGGAAGAGGCAGCCGGAAAAGGCTTCGTCGCCGATCTCATAAAGTCCCTCGTGAAATTCCACGCGCACGAGAGATGTGCAGCCCTTGAACGTGCATTTGCCGATCTCCCTCAGCGCGGACGGGAGATTCAGATATCGGAGTCCGGAATTTTCAAAGGCGCTATCCCCGATCTCGGTGATGCCGACGGGAAGATAAAGGGCTTCCAAGGCTTGGCAATTGTAGAACGCGCGTTCTTCGATGACGCGCAGGGTATCGGGCAGAGAAACGCCGATCAAACGGATACAATATTCAAATACGCCCTTTTCCAGCGTGGTCAGACCGCTTGCGATCTTGACCTCTGTCAAAACGGGACAATCTGCGAAAGCGCCTTCTCCGATCTTGGTGATGCCCTCGGGCAGAATGATGCTGTGCATGGTTTCATCGCCGCTGAAAGCGAAAGCGTCTACGGCGGTCACGGTGTCGCCCTTGGGGCTTACGGGCGGCACGAGGATAAATTCATCATGACATTCACCCTTACCCGAAAGCGAGCAGGTGCCGTCCCCGTTTGAAACGAAGGAAAGTCCGATGGAATATCCGGGCAAAATAACGGGGGCTTGCTCGGTGGTCGTTTCTGCCGTTGTCGTTTCGGCGGTCGTTTTGTCCGTCGTTTCGGTGGAAACGGTGGTTTCCGTCTGCGCGGGCGTGGTTTCTATTGTGGTTTGTGTGGTCTCCTGTGTGGGAAGCGTGCCGAGCGGCGTAGATTCTGCCGGCGTTTGGATACCGCAGGCGGAAAGCATCAGGACCGCCGCAGCAAGGGTCAGAGCGAGTATCTTTTTCATGGGTCTTTGCGTTATGTTCTCGGAAGACCGATCTTCACGAGTACATCCTCCTGTTTTTTGTTCATGTAAGCCTCATCGTCCGCGGAGACCTCATGGTCATAGCCGAGCAGATGGAGCGTGGAATGGACGGAAAGGAACGTGATCTCACGTTCGATGCTGTGTCCGTATTCTTCCGCCTGTGCCTTGGCTTTTTCGGCGGAAATGATGATATCGCCGAGCGTTACGGCGTGTCCGTCCAGAGCAGAGCCGTCCGCGAGCTCCTCCTTTTCCCACATGGGAAAGGAGAGAACGTCCGTCGGTCTGTCCTTTTCGCGGTATTCGCGATTCAGCTCGTGGATTTTTTGGTTATCCACGAAGCTGACGGAGATCTCCGCAGGATATTCAAATTTTTCTTCTTTTAAGGCTTCCTTGATGGCTTTTTTGATGAGAGAGTGCATCTTGAAAGAAATTTTGACTTTGTCTTGTTCGTTGGTAAAATACAGTTTCAGCTTCATTTGTTGTCTTTCCTCATATTATCTTTTTTGACGACACGGAATTTTTCGTTTTTGATCTTCTTTTCGCGCTCGTATTTTTCATACGCAAGAATGATCCTCTGCACGAGCTTATGGCGAACGACGTCGCGCTCGGAAAACTCGTGAATTTTGATGCCCTCGATATCGCGGAGGATCCTCATTGCCTCGACAAGACCGCTTCTTGCGCCTGCGGGCAGGTCGGTCTGCGTGATATCGCCCGTTACGACGGCTTTGGAATTGAAGCCCAGACGGGTGAGGAACATCTTCATCTGCTCGGGGGTGGTGTTTTGTGCCTCGTCAAGAATGATGAAGCTATCGTCAAGCGTTCTGCCTCGCATATAGGCAAGGGGGGCGATTTCAATCGTACCGCGTTCGATATGCTTTTGATACGCTTCCGCGCCGAGCATCTCAAAGAGCGCATCGTGGAGCGGACGCAGATAGGGGTCGATCTTCGTTTGCAGATCGCCGGGGAGAAAGCCGAGCTTTTCGCCCGCTTCCACGGCGGGACGGGTCAAAATGATGCGGGAAATTTCCTTGTTGCGAAGTGCAGTGGAAGCAGCCGCAACGGCAAGGAACGTCTTACCCGTACCGGCAGGACCGATACCCAGCACGACGGTATTTTTCTTGATGGCTTCGATGTATTTTTTCTGTCCGAGCGTCTTTGCCTTGATGGGCTTTCCGCGTGTGGTCACGCAGATGCAATCATCGCCGAAGCGTTCGAGCTTTTCTCCGCTCTTGACCATGGAAACGACGTATTCCACGCTTTGGTCGCTCAGCTCCGTTCCCATCTCGGTCATACCCTTGAGGTATTCGAGCGCCGCATGTGCGCCGAGGACCGCATCGGAATCCTCGCCGTGAATGACGATGGCGTCGCCAAGCGCCTTGTCGGTCTGGCGGTTGGTGACGGAAACGCCGAAGGATTTTTCGATGATATCCATATTGTGGTCAAAATTGCCGAAGATGGCGGCAGTTTGTTCTGCGCTGTTGGTAAGCAGTGATTTTTCGTACATATAGATAAACTCCTGTATTTTTTCTGTTAATCAGCTTCTGTTCCGATTTTCACTTCCTCTGCGATATCGACGATACATTCCACCTTTTCCGTCAGAAAAAGCGTTTCGCCGTTGCAAAATATATCCGTGTGCCTTGCTAAGATTTCCGCATCGGCAAGGTCGTTTTCGCTTTTTTCGCGGAGCGAATCCTTTGCCTTTTGCAAAGCCTCCGCCTCCGTCATCGTGCGTGTTTTCATTTCATATTCCGCATAGGTGGTTTTCACGGTGAAAATGGGCAATTTGATTTTACCGAATAGATAAATTCGGCGTTCTTCCTCTATTCTATCACAACTTTCCTCGGAAATGTTATCCTTTCTGAAAAAATTTATGATTTTTGAAAAAAATTTTATGGAATAATAGGTCGTGGTCCGTCCCGTATAGACCTTTTCCGTGATCTCAAGCGGGATCTCCGCTTGATAGGTCATCGTCGTGCGTGCCGAAACGCATCCCCTTGCTCTGACGAGTCTGTAACCGAGCGCCGCGGAATCGATGACACCGCTTGCGAGTAGATCGCCTTTTTTGACGATCTCTCCAAGCTTTACCTTGCTGACACCGCCCGTGATCTCCAAGGCGGAGATCTGTCCGTCCCTCGATGCCACGAGATTGGACGGCGACTCGATATCGACGATCTCCGTATTGTCAGCGCGCTCACGAAGCTCGACGTTTGCCACCGTTCCGCGCAGATTGACGCTGACAAACGAAATGCCGTCGACCTCCAAAATGACAACGCCCTCGATGCGCTCCGTGTCGAGCGAGGGAATGAACGCGCCAAGCTTTAGCCCATTTTCCTCCATCGCGTTCAAAATTACGCTTTCGGGAATCGTTTCATTCCCCGAAACGGTGATATCCCACACGAAAAGCGACGAAAAAACGAGCAGAAAAATACCGAAAAGTCCGCCGACGAACAGCCCTAAGCGCGCCTTATATTTGGAAACGAAAACCGAAAAGCCGAGGCGTTTTCGTATTTCACCCGCAAAACGCCGTTCCCGTCTGCGTGCGGTATATTCTCGGAAATAGGGCGCATACATGCGAAAGGAAACGGTTTCCCCCTTGCTTTCGAGATGATAAAAGGGGATATCGTAGCGCACGAGAAAATCCAAGGCGGCGCGGGCGCTTTTTTCTTCCACGGTGATTTCGTAGGCGCTTCTGAAATATTCAATGAGGGACATAGGGTATCCTTTCTTTTTTATTTATTCTTTTATCAACTTTTTTCTTATTTTAAGAAAAAAGTTGCAAAAAAGAAGCAAAAACCTGCGGTTTTATCGCTTATAGACTCTGAAAGCTCGCTTTCGCGTTCTCCTATCGCCTATTATCCGGCTCAAAGAACGCGGTCATATCGTCGTTTTCGTCCAATGTCGCGTAATTTATGTCGGCGAAATAGATTTTTGCGGGCGTGCTCGCGCTCAGTGAAAAAAGCGCTTACCGAACGGCGCTAAAGCGCCGTCACAAATAAAGTTTGATGCCTCTGCTCATCGGCGGTTGTTCCGCCGTGATGTCCCGGAGCCGACGCCGGCGTAGGGTTGCATAAACTTGTTTATGCAAAATCCGTGCGGGGAGCCGATATTGCTAAGATGTAAAATCTACGCTTCGTTCAAGCGGAACGCTTGCAAATTTCTTTTGGTACTTTTCTTGTTTTGCACAAGAAAAGTACACGTCCCTTTTTTCTTTCAAAAAGAAAAAAGTTGAGCCCCCTTCTTTTGTCAAAAGAAAAAACATCTTGAAAAAGTCATTTCAGTAAAAAACAAACCTGCTCCAAATTCCCTTTCAAAAGCAACCTTTTTTCCCCTGCCCAGCAAAGCGTCAGCGCCGTTCCCGCGATCTCCAAAATCCCCTTTGCTGTCCGAATACGAACCGCACAAGGGCAATAATCGTCGATACCCACAACGCCCGAAATGAGAATTTGTCCGCGCTCCACGATCTCCAAAATCTCTTTCGGAATCATGGGGATTCTCGGCGGTCGGCAGGATTTCGGTTTTCTGTTTGCTCTCATCATACGTTCCTTTCATCATGGTTTTCTGCGGAAAACGACTGAAAAAGAAATCTTCTGCATAAACTGTTTTATCTTAAAGTTATGCGGGAGGTGGCAAAAATACAACAAAAACATACGCAAAAATCACTTTTCGGACTGCTTTTCGTTTCTGCGCTCATGATGCTCTATTCTGTGATATATCCCGCAGAAACGGGGGAAATGATACGAAAATCTGCGATTTTATTCGCAGAAAAGGTCTTTCCGTCACTTTTTGCGTTTTCCGTGTGTGCAAAGATGCTCGTGAAGTCGGGAATTTGCAAAAAGCTCGAAAAAACGCCGATTCGGCATCTTTTTTCGCTGTTTTCCGTATCTTTTGGCGGTTTTTCGGCACTTTTGCTCGGTTTTCTCTCGGGCTTCCCCGTGGGCGCGCATATCCTTTCCGATCTCCTTGAAAAAGGTGAAATACAACGGAAAGAAGCCGAAAATCTCTTGCCTTTTTGCAACAATGCGGGTGCGTCGTTCGTCATCGGGACGGTCGGCGTGACGGTTTTTGACTCCGCAAGGGTCGGAAGATATCTGTTTTTCGCGCAGATCGCCGCGGCGCTCCTCGCCGTGAGCCTCACCGCAGGGCGCAGAAAAGAAACTCTTTCTTCCTCGAAATTCGATGAAAAAACACCTGCCTCCGTTTCTGCCGTTTTCACGTCAGCCATCTCGGAAAGTGCCTTGGCGATGATCTCCGTCTGCGGATACGTGGTCTTTTTTTCGGTTCTGACGAGCATTTTTTTACAAATTTTTCGCACTTTTTTGCCGTTTTCGGATGTAGTATTTTTTGCGTTTCTTGGGGGCATTTTTGAGCTTTCGGGCGGTGTTTTTTTGCTCTCGGAGGCAACTTTTCCCACCCTTGGCAAGCTCGTTTTGTGTGGAGCTTTGCTCGGATTTGGCGGAATTTCCGTATTTTTACAGGTGGCTGACCGCGCAGAAAAAGCAAAGCTTCCTCTCTCTTTTTATCTGAAAGGGAAATGTATGACCATGATGTTTTCTGCGGGATTTGCACCGCTTTTCTGTTTTTTGGGAGAAAAGTCTTTTGGACTTTTTTGGATTTGCATGATTTTTACGGGCATTTTCACCATAAATCTTATAAAAAATAAAATAATTTTTCAAAAAAGTGTGGAAAAACGAAAAGGAATGCTGTATAATAGAAATGAGATACACTGCCCATGAAAAACCGACCGCTTTCTCGGACTCGTTTTATGGGAAAGAAAGGACGATTTTATCATGGTGAAAAAGAAAGAAAAAGACGAAAATGTCCAGCGCTTTTGTGCATTTTGTGAGTTTGCGACCCCCCTCCCCACAGCAGACGGCGCGGACGACGATATGATCTGCGAGAAAAAAGGTGTGGTACGCGCAGATCACGTTTGCAGAAAATTTCGCTATGACCTGCTCAAGCGTGCGCCCAAGGATAAACCCCGCCTTGGCGAATTTCAAGCCGTTTCGCTTGATGATTGACGGCAAAAAGGAACTATTATGAAATGGCTCGTTGATATCGTATTTTTCACGATTTGTCTTGTTGCACTCGCGGTGATTGCCGTTCTCACATTCCGCGTGAAACGAAATGAAACGATCGAAAAAAAGACGATACAGACCTATTTGAAAATCGAAATCGTATTGATCTGCTTGCTTATTCTCTCTGCACTTACATACATGGGCTTCAAAATTGCGATGCTGCTGTAATAAGTAAGCCTCCCTTGTGTAAAAAGGGTGTTTGTGTATATATCGATAAGATGATTCGCCAATCCCTCAGTCAACTGCGTTGACAGCTCCCTTTACACAAGGGAGCCTAACAGATAGATTTTGGAATTGTCCGAAAGGAGAACAAATGCAAGAAATTACTTGGCAAATCAAGGATATGCGAGAGAAGCTGATCGGTGCCGCGTTTGCAAATCTCCTGCCGATTCTCGGCGGACTTCTTTGGCATCCGTATTTGTTTATATTGCTCCCCTTGACAGCCATCTTCTTTCTCATGTGCTTCTATGAGATATATTCGTCTAAATGCAAAGTTACCTTTGGGAAAAAGACGATCCTCATACAAAGACCTTTCCACAAGGATGTGGAATATCCGCTTGCGGAGGTTACGTGGTCTGCAAGACCTCGCTGGGATTTCAAAAGCGCGGCGGTTTTTATCCACAGAAGACAGAAAAAAGTGATGCGAATCACGGAAATCTGGGAAAATTTTGATTATCTGATGACCTTTCCCCATTTGCACCCCAACAGACAAACGGAGCTGGAGCTCATAAAAAAGCGCAATGAACGCTTGAAATGGGAAAAGAAACTCATGCAGATCAAGAAATAAAGACGGACGACCAATGGTCGCCCCTACTACTATGTTAATGCTAAAACTTTACTTTTTTAAGGCTCCCACTCTGGGGGAGCTGTCAGCGTAAGCTGACTGAGAGGGCAAAACTTATAAAGATAAAGCCCTCTCCGTCGCGCTTTGCGCGCCACCTCTCCCGGAGTGAGA
>JAGBCV010000027.1 GCA_017937845.1 Clostridia bacterium
GTATCCTCAAAGGTGATGATATCCTTTTTGCCGTCCTCGGAAATGACCGTATAGGTCACGGTGCATCGATACGTGCCGACCTCCGCGATATCATACCGATACGCATGATAATAATATTCCCCGCTCGCCGTGTAGGTCTCAAAAAGGATATTATCCCAAAAAATGAACATTCCTTTTTTGGCGATCCGAATGGTGATCTCCACGTCCTGCATCGCGTCGTAGACCGCATAATCGACGTAGACCCTCGCTTCGCCCGTATCAGAGATATAAAAGCTCGTGTTCGTTTGGAAGATATGCTGATTGACTTGTATCACTTGACAAGAATCGTCCGATTCAAAAAGAGCGTATATCGGACTTGCAAAGCACATCAAAAGCACACATGCGGCAACCAAGCCGAGCACCGTCAACTGTTTTTTCTTTTCCTGTTTCATCTTATTCCTCCATATCCCCCTCGTAAACACCGACAGATGCCACAAGCTCCATGCAATCCTTTTCCGAAAGCGCGCTCGGCACAATCAACGAATACGCATAATGATTATCGTTCCAATAGAATGCCTGTTTGCCGTCCTTTTTGACAACGGCGTAACGGACGTTATCGATATATATAATATCAAAATCCGCCGTTTCATTATCCAAGGTCGATTTGGTATCCAAAAGCATTTGTGTGAATACGATGTTTTCGCCGTTTTCGTTCGTCCAGAAAAATTTCACTTCATAATCCGTGATATGCTTTTCCGTCAAGCCGTAACCTCTCGGCACGTTTTGCAAGGTGTAAACGGTTTCGATGACAGACGGTGCCTTCGCCACCTCTTTTTCACCGAAAAAGACCTCGTTGAATGCTTCGTATACGTGTAGCATAAACTCCGTAAAGGGTCTTTTGACCGCGGAAATGCCCAGCATACCGCAAAAAGCAATGCCGACCGCGAGCAGGACCGCCGCCGCGTGTCTAAGGAAAACGCCGACAAAGGGACGCTTTTTCACCTTAGCGCGTCCGATGATGCAGTCCATATTGCGGAGAAATTCCTTGGAATACACGATCTTTTCCTCCGACGGTTCAAAAGCATCGTAAAACGTCACGTCGTATTCCCGAAGCGCTTCCTCCAATCTTCTTTTTCCCATCTGTTCACGGCTCGTCATAAATTCCCCTCCCTATAAGCAATTTGATCAGCTTTTCCCGTCCGCGCTCAATGCGCTTGCGAACGGTGATCTCTTTCATATCCAAAAGTCTTGCAATCTCCTTTGGCGTGTAATGATACAGATAAAAATAGACCAGAACACCGCTATAAATCTCCCCCAAGGAACGGATACATTCCACGATGACGGAAACGCTTTGTCCCTCGCACGCAGCAAAAAGATCTCTCGTATCTGCCATATCCACCGTATCCAATTCGGTCATCAAAGCATCCTCCTTGTTTTTCTCGCGCAGATGGGAAATGGAAGCGTTGACCGCAACACGCATGATATAGGAACGCACCATTTTTTCATCTCTGCCGCGGAAAAGCGCGATATTTTCGACGACCCTGATCCACGTTTCCTGCACGATATCTTCCGTATCCTGCTGATTTTTCAGGATTCCGTAAATACGGCGAAACACGTCGTTTGCGTATCTATGATAAAAGCTTTCAAAATTTGTTCTGTCGATGTCTTCATCTATCATCGACAACAATAATGTCAGCATATTCTTCGCTCCTTTTTCATACCGTTGGAAATTTCGCAAATTGACCTCGCCGTTTCGCTATGCTTGAGGACGCGAAAAGCTGAGATAGGCGAGCAATTTCCGGCGGGCGTTGCCCGCTTCATACTCTCTATTTATATAGACGAAAAACAAAGGGAAAATTATACAAGTTTTTTGAAAAAAATCAATATTTAGGGAAAAGACACCGCAAAAAGCGATGTCTTTATAGGATTTCAATCTCACTATCAAAATATTGCTCTTGAAAGGCGGTGGCTTTTCGGATATCCTCAGCCGTAAAACGAACACCCAAAGGGGCAGCAACGAGCTTATCTTCGTCATCGTCATGGCGATAAATGACGGCAATGATCTGCGCCGTATATTCTTTGACGGGAATATCCACACCAAGCAGATACACGTCCATCTCTTCCCCATCGCCTCCGATAATATGAGGAAGATATCCGTAATTGACAGGATAAACGATGTTTTGATGTTTGGGATGCGTACTTCCAAGCGGTCGGTCGATTTTGATATGTACCGTTTTGCCCAAAAAGGAACGGGCATCGTTTTTTCTATCTGTCATCTCATCATGTCCAATCGATAAGCATGTGTTTTTCTTATATCCTGAATTTCAAACGGACAGACCGATTTGACGATATCATACCGCTTTGTGTTATAATCAACACAAAATACGGAGCGATAATGAAAGGGATTGATCGTTTTCCAACGCATACTTGCGTTTTTCTTTTCGCCCTTTTTCACGAAACAAATGACCGACTGTGTTCTTCCACCGTCTCGCGGAACACCATCATAGCAAATACATACCTCTTGCAATGTATCCCATGCTACCATCTTAGGCGAGCGAAAAGGGTATTTGATGCGGATACCGGCATCAAGAAATTCATATTTTGCCCATATTTTGGAAACATAACACCACACAAGAACCAAAAAGAAGACACCAATTCCCAAACACAATACTGCCGCAATAAACATATCAAGATAAAGCAACCATATCGCCAAAGCAATAAGACCGATACCGATAGCACCAAAAAAACCAAGCGCAAATCCCCAAAAAAGGTACGGCGTTTCGCAAGTTTCAGAAATCACACCTTTTTTATTTTCAATCATACGCAATTCTCCTTATTTCTCTCCAAAATCAAACACGACTTTTCCGTCCTCCAATTTCAAATACGCATCAAACGGCTTCCCGCTCTTGCTGATAAACCCCTTGATCTTGGAGCTTCGTCCTGTTTCCAGGAGCATCTGCATATTGGATTTGGAAAGTACACGATGGCAGATGAAACCATATACCGAAAATTCGCATCCCGTTTTCTTATACCCACTGCAACCGTAGCCCTTGCGACCACGGATAACATCTTCTCCGCAGAGCGGGCATTTTCCGACCACGTCTCCGAAAAATCCCGTATCCTTATCGGTCTCGGGCGGATCGGGCTTTTGATGGAAGACCTCTGCGATCTCTTTTTCCGCAAGTGCCACGCTATCCGATACGCTGATCTTTCCGTGGTACACCTTTTTGAGCGCTTTACCCATTTCGCTCGTTTTGTATTTATCCATCGAAATTTTCAAGCGAACGAGCGCTTTGATGAGATATTCCCCATCGGGCAAGATCGTATAAACGTCTTTTTTTAGCTCAATATATCCGCTGTTTCGCGCATTGTCGATGATACCCGTTCTCGTCGCCTCCGTGCCAAGCTCCAAGCCCTCAAAGATAGCCTTGTAATCCTCTTCGTCATTTTCGTTTTCTTGTCCGTCGGCATTTTCCGCGGCTTCCTTGGCGGCGGCTTGCTCATCGCGGAACGGATTTTTCAGATAATTATTCAGTGTTTCAATGGTGTAGTGCTTTGGCGGCGAGGTTTCCTTTTCCTTCGGCTCGAACTTGATATTCACCGCATCTCCGACATTCAGATTCGGCAAAATCTTATCTTGCTTGGAAAATTCATCGTATTTCGTCCAGCCCTGCTCAATGATGACCGTGCCTTTCAAAACGAAATCCTCATAGTCGCCCACGCAAATCTTGATCTCCGTTTTCTCGATGACGCAATCCTCCGCACAAAAAACAGCGACGAATCGGCGGAAGATGGCAGAATACACTTGATTTTCCTTTTCGGAAAGCGTTCCCTTTTTGGGGATCTTGTAGGTCGGAGTCAGCGCCGAGTGAGATTCGATCTTGCTGTCGTCAAAAATGGTCTTTTTATCCTTGAATTTCACGGGATAGCCAAGCTCCGCAATATTTCCAAGGATCTTTTTCATCTTGTCCTTTTCCGCAGTCGCAAGATATTCCGAGTTGGTACGCGGATAGGTAACGTAACCGTTTTCGTAAAGCTTTTGAATGATCTCAAGGCTTTCCGTCATCGGCATTTTGTATTTTTTACCGAGCATATTCTGAAGCTTGGAAAGCGAGTAGAGCTTACCAGGGGCAAGCGTATCCTTTTTCTTTTTCTTATCGACGACCACAGCGCCCGCGGCGTTGTACTGCTCGCAAAGCGTCTGTGCCTTTTCAAGCTCGTTTTTCTCAAACTTCTTCTTGCTGAGAAGCTCGACCTTTTCGCCCTTGGTCTCTTCCTTGCTTTGGATGCCGTAATAGATATCGGGAACGAAATTTCGTATGCTCATATCGCGGTCGTAGATCGCCTTGACAATGGGAATGATGACGCGCCCAACGCGAAGAAGCTTACCCGTTTTCAGCGTTGCGTATCGCGTGAGGTTTACGCCGTAAAGCCAGTCGATGTATGTACGCGCAAAGCCCTCGTCCGCAAGATTCTGATATTCCGACTCATCCTTCATCTCCGCAAGCGCCGACGCCACGGTTTCGGGCGTTTGGTCGGGAAGCCATAAGCGCACGAAGCGTTTTTCCGTTTCGCCAAGAGCGTGCTTCACGCAAAGACGGACGATGATCTCACCCTCGCGGTCAGAGTCCCCTGCGTTTACGATGGTATCCACATCGGCGCGGTTGCAAAGCGTTTTGATGATATCAAACTGCTTTTGCGCGCCTGCATCCACCTGCTTTGATGCATCCTTTTTGATGCGAAATTTGAATGCTTCGGGAAAGCACGGCAGATTCTCCA
This sequence comes from Clostridia bacterium, assembly GCA_017937845.1. GTDB lineage: Bacteria > Bacillota > Clostridia > Oscillospirales > CAG-272 > QALR01. Next base: position 4,759 of record JAGBCV010000027.1, read on the forward strand.
TCGTCCAGCGCGCGTTTTTCGTCGGCGTTTCGGCGTAATCCTCCACGTCGCAAAGCGAAAAAAGATGACCGAACGCCCACGTAACGAGATAACCCTCTCCCTCGTAAAATCCGTTCAGTTTTCGCATCTTTCCGCCAATGCCTGCAATAATATTGCGCGCAAGGCTCGGTTTTTCGGCAATGATGAGCTTCATATGGTTCTCCTTCTCCAAATTTGTCTTTTCAGTATATCATAAAACGGAAGAAGATGCAAGCGAGAATATGATTTTCTTGTTTTGTTTTATTATGATATTGATTTCAATATGAAAACGTGCTATAATATAGAATACTGAATTGATTTTTATGGGGGTAAATGCTTTATGTTACTTTTACGGCGCAAAAGAAGAGCAAGTTATGAAATCGACATGACGAGTGGTCCTTTGCTTAGTAAGATCATTCGCTTTTCGATTTCCTTGATGCTGACCAATATGTTGCAGCTTTTGTATAATGCGGCAGACCTTGTCATCGTCGGACAGTTTTCCGAAACGGGCAACGCCGTCGGCGCGATCGGCGCGACCAACGCTCTGACGAACCTTTTGGTCAACCTCTTCATCGGTCTTTCCGTCGGTGTCAGCGTTTTGGTTGCGCGCGGTTACGGTAAAAATGACAGGCAGTTCGTCGAAAAGGTCGTACATACCTCTATCGCCGTCGCCGCGGTCTCGGGCTTTGTCATCATGGCGATCGGTCTTATCTTCTCACGAACCTTTTTGCAATGGATGGATACGCCTGACGCCATCATCGACCAATCCGTTCTCTATCTTTCCGTATATTTCATCGGCGCGCCCTTTAATATGGTCTATAACTTCGGCGCTTCGATCCTGAGAGCGACGGGAGATACCAAGCGACCGTTCTATTTCCTTGCCGTCTCAGGTCTTGCAAACGTCGTCTTCAATTTCATTTTCGTATATTTCTTCCATATGGACGTTGCCGGCGTTGCCATCGGTACGGTCGTTTCGCAGGCGATCTCCGCGTTCCTCGTCATGCTCTGCTTGCGCAGACAGCAAGGTATGTGCCGATTCAGCTTCCGAAAGCTCCGTATCACAGGCGCTTGCTTTGCCGATATGGTCAAGATCGGTCTTCCCGCAAGTATTCAAAGCTGTGTATTCAGCATTTCCAATATTCTCATTCAATCCTCCATCAACTCCTTTGACGTTGCGCTCTCGGGAAGCACAACCCCCTTTGCCAACGGCAGCGCGGCTTCCGCCAGCATCGAAGCCTTCGTTTTGATGTCGATGAGTGCGCTTTATCAAGCCTCTCTCAACTTTACAGGTCAAAACTACGCCGCAGGACAATATAAGCGCGTGCGAAAGATCCTCGGACTTTGCATCGCAAGCGTTACCGTCGTCGGTATTACGCTTGGCGCTATCTGCGTCCTTTTCGGCAAGCCTCTGCTCTCCATTTATATTCCCGGAGATGCCGAAGCGATTGGCTACGGCTATCGCAGACTCGTCATTCTCTGCTCGCTCTATTTCCTTTGCGGTATCATGGACGTTACGGTCGGACAGCTTCGCGGTCTTGGTCGCTCGTTCGTTCCGATGTGCGTTTCCATCGGCGGTATCTGCGGTCTTCGTATCGTATGGCTCTATACCATTTTCGTTGTATACCGTTCTTGGGAAATGCTCTTCTTCTCCTACCCTGTTACTTGGATCATCACGGGCGCTATCCACTTGATCTGCTATTATTTCATTCAGCGGAAGTTCCCCAAGGAAGACGAACCGCTCCACCGAGAAGAACCCATCAAGGCAACGGCATAAATCTTGATATAACACAAAAAGCAGGATTAAAAAATCCTGCTTTTTGTGTTATATCATTTACGTATATCTTTTAATTTAGCCAAATAATCAATGGAAACATCATAGTATAGGGCGAATTTCTTCGCCAATTCAAGAGGCAAATCACTATCTCCGTTTTCATATCTTCTATATTGAGTAGGTTGCATAAAAAACTTCTCCGCCACTTCCGCTTGAGTCATGTCTTTGTCTTGTCTTAAATCGCGTAATCTATTTTCGTATTTTTTCATTAAATTCACCTCTTTCTATATTTATTATACACAATCGCATAAAAATGTGTTGACAATCGCACAATATTGTGCTATAATAAATTAAAATCGCACAATTTTGTGTGAAAAAGGAGTTGAAATCATGTCAATCGAAACCGAAATTCATATTCTGTGCGAAAATATACGCAGATTAAGAAAATTAAACGAAATTTCAAAAACCAAAATGGCGAAGTTACTGGGAATCAGTACAAGAAGTCTTGCCATGATTGAAAAAGATATATTGCCTAAAAATTTATGTTGCGATATACTTTTCAATATTCAAAATCAATTTCAAATTTCCCCCGCCTCCATATTGTCGGAAGTTATCCCTTTACAACACAAAAAGCAGGATTAAAAAATCCTGCTTTTTGTGTTATATTTATTTCTTCATTTCGTTTTCCAGATTCTTCTTTGCGGAAGAAAGCATGAGCTTGATGCGGTTGAGCTGGTTTACCTCGCTTGCGCCGGGGTCATAGTCCACGGCAACGATATTTGCCTGCGGATATTTGTTACGCAAGATCTTGATAACGCCCTTACCAACGACGTGGTTCGGCAAGCAAGCAAACGGCTGGATACAAACGATATTGGGCGTACCCGTCTTGACAAGCTCGACCATTTCACCCGTCAAGAACCAACCCTCGCCATACTGATTGCCGATGGAAAGGAACGGCTTTGCAAGCTTTGCCACTTCCTCGATGGGCATTGCAGGCTCGAAGCGTTTACTTGCCTTGAGCGCATCCATCGCGGGCTTGCGGAGCATACGAATCGCTTCAACACCGACCTTTGCCGTAACCTTTGCGGAAAGGCTTGCGCCGAGGAACTCGTGCTTATATTCGGAGTTATAAACGCAATAGTTGAAGAAGTCAAGGAGATCGGGAACGACTGCTTCTGCACCTTCCTTTTCAAGAAGCTCAACGAGGTTATTGTTTGCGAGAGGCATATATTTGACGAGGATCTCACCGACGATACCAACACGAGGCTTTCTCATATCCTCATGGATCGGGAACGTATCAAACGCCTGAACGATGCCCTTGCAGACCGCCTTGAAGGAATACTTCGATTTATCGTTCGTCAAGGAATCGATACAGATCTTTTCCCATTTCTTATGGAGCTTATTGGCAGAGCCGGGCGTGATTTCATACGGGCGAACGCGGTAGAGGCAACGCATAAAGAGGTCGCCGTAAACGATGGAGCGCGCAGCCGCAAGAAGCACGTCGGGCTTCAGCTTGAAGCCTTCGTTTTTCTCCATGCCGTTGGCATTCAGCGAAATAACGGGGATATGGGAAAGTCCGACCTTATCGAGCGCACGGCGAATAAAGCCGACGTAATTACTTGCTCGGCAACAGCCACCCGTCTGCGACATGATGATGGCAAGACGGTTCGTGTCATATTTGCCCGAAAGAACGGCTTCCATGACCTGTCCGACAACGGTGATGGACGGGAAGCAAGCGTCGTTGTTGACGTATTTCAAGCCGACGTCGATGGCGGTACGGTTATCGTTTCCGAGAATCTCTACGTTATAGCCGTACTTTTTGAAAACAGGACCCAAGATATCGAAGTGAATGGGCGACATCTGGGGCGCCAAGATGGTGTATTTGTCATCAAACATCTTCTTGGTAAATTCGGTGCGATTGTAATCGATCGGACGAACCTTGGGATGGATACCCTTTTCGAGTCGCTGATTCATCGCCGCAAGCAAGCTACGGATACGGATACGAACCGCGCCAAGGTTATTGACCTCGTCGATCTTGAGGACGGTATAAAGCTTATTGCTTCCTTCGAGAATTTCTGCTACCTGGTCCGTGGTAACGGCGTCAAGACCGCAACCGAAGGAGTTGAGCTGAATGAGTTCAAGGTCTTCCCTTGTACGCACGTATTCTGCCGCGGAATACAAACGGGAATGATATACCCACTGGTCGTTTGCGCGGAGAGGTCTTGTGGGCGTGAACGCGATGGGGAGAGAGTCCTCTGTGAGAACCGCGAAGCCATAGGATGCGATAAGCTCGGGGATACCGTGGTTGATCTCGGGGTCAACGTGATACGGTCTGCCCGCAAGGACGATACCGCGTTTCTTATTTTCCTTGATCCAGCGGAGCGCTCTTGCGCCCTCTGCGCGGATATCCGCTTTTGCGAGATGCTGTTCCTTCCATGCCTCGTGAACGGCGGCGCGGACTTCCTTTTCGGTGATGCGCCATTCCTTTTCACAAAGGCGGACAAGACGGTCAGCCGCGATTTTTTCGCTCGTAAACGCAATAAACGGACGAATGTATTTGACCTTACCCGTTACGACGGCTTCGACGTTGTTTTTGAGGTTTTCGGAATAGGAAACGACGATGGGGCAGTTATAGTGATTCTGCGCGTCGGGCGTTTCTTTTCTTTCGTAAAATACGCAGGGATGGAAGATCGTGCGAATGCCTTCGTTGACGAGCCACTGGATATGACCGTGCGCGAGCTTTGCGGGATAACACTCGGATTCGGAAGGAATGGATTCCATACCAAGCTCATAGAGCTTTCTGGTGGATTTCGGAGAAAGCACGACGCGGAAGCCGAGCTTCTTAAAGAAGGTCGCCCAGAACGGATAGTTTTCATACATATTCAGCACGCGAGGAAGACCGATCGTGCCGCGATATGCTTTTTCTGCGGGAAGCGGTTCATAACCGAAGATGCGTTCGGTCTTATACGCCATGAGATTCGGACCCTTTTCGCCCTGCTTGTTGCCGCCAAGACCCTTTTCGCAACGGTTGCCCGTGATATGACGTCTGCCGCCGGGGAATACGTTGATGGTGAGCATACAACGGTTGGAGCAACCGCCGCAACGTGTCGTGGACGTTTTATATTCAAGATTCAAAATATCGGAGATGGGGAGCATCGCGCTTTCTTCGCCGTGATAGCGTTCCTTTGCGATAAGAGCCGCGCCGAACGCGCCCATGATACCCGAAATATCGGGACAGGTCGCTTCCACACCGGAGATCTTTTCAAATGCGCGGAGGACCGCTTGATTGTAGAACGTACCGCCCTGCACGACGACGTGCTTGCCAAGGTCAGCCGCGTCTGCGAGCTTGATGACCTTAAAGAGCGCGTTTTTGATAACGGAATACGCAAGACCTGCGGAGATATCCTGCACGGTCGCGCCCTCCTTCTGCGCCTGCTTCACGTTGGAGTTCATGAATACGGTGCAACGTGTACCAAGGTCGATGGGGTTCTTGGCAAAAAGCGCTTCCTTTGCGAAGTTTTTCGCAGAGAAGCCGAGAGAGTTTGCAAAGTTTTCGATGAACGAACCGCAACCCGAGGAGCAAGCTTCGTTAAGAAGAATGTTATCAACGGAGCCGTTGCGGAGCTTGATACATTTCATATCCTGTCCGCCGATATCGAGAACGCAGTTGACCTCGGGATCAAAGAACGATGCCGCGGTGCAATGCGCGATCGTTTCAACTTCACCCTCATCGAGAGAGAATGCGGATTTGAGGAGAGATTCGCCGTAGCCTGTGGAGCAGGAACGCGCGATCTTCGCCGTTTCGGGGAGAAGCTCGCCGACCTCCTTCATCGCGCGCATGGCGGTCTGGATCGGAGAGCCTTGGTTGTTGGAATAGAACGAGAAGAGAAGCTCGCCCTCCTCGCCGATGACGGCAAGCTTCGTTGTGGTAGAGCCTGCGTCGATACCGAGGAAGCAGTTGCCCTTATATGTAGCAAGGTCGCCCTTTTTGACCTGCGCCTTTGCGTGTCTGGTACAAAATTCGTCATAATCCGCCTGAGATTCAAAAAGAGGATCCAGACGCTTCAGCTCAAACGCCATCTGTACGCCGTGCTCAAGCTTTTCCGCAAGCTCAGAAAGCGGAACCTCCGTCGTATCGTTCGATTCGAGCGCCGCACCCATCGCCGCAAAGAGATGAGAGTTTGCGGGGTCGACGATCTTATCGGGAGTCAGCTTCAAGGTGCGGATAAACGCCTTTTTCAGCTCTGTAAGGAAGTGGAGCGGACCGCCAAGGAATGCGACGCAGCCGCGAATCGGCTTACCGCAGGCAAGACCCGAGATGGTCTGATTGACAACGGCTTGGAAGATGGATGCCGCAAGGTCAGCCTTGGTCGCGCCCTCGTTGATAAGGGGCTGAATGTCCGTCTTTGCGAAAACACCGCAGCGTGCCGCGATGGGATAGATCTCTTTGTAATTTTTGGCTTCTTCATTGAGTCCCGTTGCATCTGTCTGCAAAAGAGATGCCATCTGGTCGATGAAAGAACCCGTACCGCCCGCGCAGATACCGTTCATGCGTTCTTCCAAACCGCCTTCAAAATAAATGATCTTTGCGTCTTCACCGCCAAGCTCGATGGCAACGTCCGTCTGCGGTGCCACAAACTGCAATGCAGATGCAACCGCTACGACCTCCTGCACGAAATCGATGCCGAGCGCCTTGCCAAGGTTGATGGAGCCCGAGCCTGTGATGCTCACCTTCAAGGTGCAATCACCGACCTTAGCCTTTGCCTCGCGGAGAAGCTCTGCGAGCGTTTCCTGCGTATGCGCGCAATGACGGCGGTATTCGCCATAAACGATCTCGCCCTTTTCGTCGATCAAAACGAGCTTGACCGTGGTGGAACCAATATCAATACCTGCACGATAACATTTCATATTCGATACCAATCCTTTGTTTCATAATGATTTCAGTTTTATATACTTTTCTTTCTAACTGATTTAGTATACCATTTATTTGTGAATTTTTCAATATCAAAATCCGAACTTGCGAAATAAAATTCCGAAAATTGAAGATAATCAGCATAAACAGAAATTTTTCATGGATATTTCATCATTTTTTTGTCACAAATGATGGCTTGCAATTTGAAAATCTTTCCGATATAATGAAAGCAGACCCCAAAAAAATATTCACAAAACAAGGAGAACCAAATGTCAATTTTTGATGTTCTGACTCTGCTCTGCGGACTTGCCCTTTTCCTTTACGGTATGGACGTGATGGGAAAGGCTCTCAAAAAAAGCGCAGGAAAAAAACTCAAGGTCATTTTGAATCATTTGACCTCAAGCCCTCTGAAAGGCTTTCTTTTCGGACTTGGCGTAACCGCCGTCATTCAGTCCTCCTCCGCGATGACCGTCATGGTCGTCGGCTTCGTTAACTCGGGCACGATGCTTCTCTCTCAAGCCGTCGGCGTGATCATGGGCGCAAACGTCGGTACAGCCGTTACCGCATGGCTCACCGGTCTTGCCGGCATCGGCGGCGCAGAAACCGTTTCCGGTCTTTTGGAATGGCTCAAGCCTTCTGCATGGATGCCGATCCTCGCGCTCATCGGTATCTGTCTTACCATGTTTGCCAAAAAAGACAAAAATAAAAACATCGGCACCATCCTCATGGGCTTTGCCATTTTGATGGTCGGCATGGAAACGATGTCGGGTGCAGTTTCCGGACTCAAGGAAAGTGAATCCTTCCAATCGATCCTCATCATGTTCAATAATCCCATTCTCGGTGTTTTGGCAGGTACGGTGCTGACCGCCATCGTGCAATCCTCCTCCGCCTCCGTCGGTATTTTGCAGAGCCTTACGACCACAGGCGCTATCACCTACGGCGCGGCGATCCCGATCATCATGGGACAAAACATCGGTACTTGTATCACCGCTCTTATCTCTTCTTTGAATGCAGGCAAAAACGGCAAACGTGCCGCGCTCATTCATCTTTATTTCAATATCATCGGCGTTGTCGTCCTGCTCGGCGCGTTCTCGCTCGTTGATCTTTTCCTCAATTTCGCATTCGTCGATACCGCCATCGATATGTGGGGCGTCGCGCTCGTGCATACCGTTTTCAAGCTTCTTTCCGTTCTCATCATGGCACCCTTTACCAAACAGCTTGAAAAGCTCGCGGTCATCTCCGTCCGCGGTTCTGCCAAAGAAACAGACGAATACGCAAATCTGCTTGACGACAGATTTTTGGATACGCCCGAGGTCGCTTTGGAGCGTAGCCATCAGATCGCCCGTCAGATGGCAAAAATTTCGATTTTTTCCCTGCAAAACGCCATCGGAATGCTCGACAGCTACGACGAAAAGACCGCCTCCGAAATTCGGGAGATCGAAGAAAAGGTGGACTCCTACGAGGATATGCTCGGCTCATATCTCGTCAAGCTTTCGGCAAGAAGCCTTACCACGTCGGAAAGCCATGAGGTCACAAAGCTCCTGCATCTCATCGGCGATTTTGAACGCATCTCCGACCACGCACTCAATCTCGTAGAATCCGCGGAGGAGATCAAGGCTAAAAACATCACGTTCTCCGCTGAAGCGAAAAACGAGCTTGCCTCCTTGAAATCCGCCGTTTTGGATATCCTCTCCATGACGGAAAACGCCTATATCGAAAACGATATCGCCCTCGCCATGAAGGTCGAACCGCTCGAACAGGTCGTCGACTATCTCAAGGACCATATCCGTTTGCAGCATATCCTTCGTTTGCAAAACAGCAAATGCACCATCGAGCATGGCTTCGTGCTTTCCGATATCCTCACCAATCTCGAACGAGTTTCCGACCATTGCTCCAATATTGCAGGCTGTCTTGTCGAAATGTCCGCGAAAAACGCGCTTGACCTCCACGGCTATCTGCGCGGCATCAAAAAAAGCGGCGAAGATTTTGAACAGCTTTATAAGGAATATATGCGTAAATACACCATTCAATCCACGGAGGAACACGCATGAAAGTAAAAGATATCAATTTTTCCGAATACGAATATAAGCGCATCGGCATCTATCACATCAACAGCGACTATTTTCCGCTCGAATACAGCAGTAAGCTCATTGAGCTTTACGGCGAGGAGGACGTTGACCATATCGAGGTCACGGAAACAGGTCTGCTTTTGATCTATACAACCATCGTATAACACGAAACCGCAGTTCATCTCGAACTGCGGTTTGTTTTTATCTCAAGACCGTCGATCCTCTACCGTTCAGATATCCAAAAGCTACCGATCAGTCAAATACTATTGCGTTCTTTCATCGAAATGCTATAATTACATTTGAAAATCTACATCACGGAGGATATTTATGGAATACATCAAAACGGTTGGTCTAACAAAGAAATACAAGGAGCTCGTCGTTGTTGACCAACTAAATCTACAAATCGAGCAAGGTGAATTGTTTTCTTTGCTTGGTGTTAACGGAGCGGGAAAAACAACCACGATCAAAATGCTTTCTTGCCTTACAAAGCCGACAAGCGGAGATGCCTTTATTGATGGATACAGCATAACGCGCGATGAATTACACATCAAACGTATTATCGGTGTTTCACCGCAAGAAACCGCGATCGCTCCCAATTTGTCTGTAAAAGAAAACTTGGAGCTTATGTGCGGTATTCACGGATTTTCAAACGAAAAACGCCAAGCCAAAATAAATGAGCTATCGAAGCAATTCGATCTGCACGATATTCTGTCAAAAAAAGCAAAAAAGCTTTCGGGTGGTTGGCAACGCAGAATCAGTATTGCAATGGCTCTCATAAGTGAGCCATCGGTTCTATTTCTTGATGAACCCACATTGGGACTTGATGTGATTGCCCGAAGTGAACTATGGGACATCATTCGTTCCTTGAAAGGACACACGACCATGATCCTGACAACACACTACATGGAAGAAGCCGAAGCACTGTCCGACCGCATCGGTATTATGAAAAACGGCAAACTACTGGTTGTCGGAACAGCAAACGAGCTGATGGAAATGACATCCACGGATAAATTTGAAAACGCTTTTATTTCCATTGTAAAGGAGGAAAGAATATGAGAATGCTTATGTTTGCCAAAAGATGCGCCAAGGAGATTTTGCGCGACCCCTTAAACTTGATGTTCGGATTGGGATTCCCCATTGTCATACTGCTACTGCTCAGCGCAATACAAGCCAACGTGCCCGTTGATCTGTTTGAAATTGCAAGTCTGACACCGGGAATTACCGTGTTTGGTCTATCGTTTATAACACTTTTTTCAGCCACGTTGATTGCCAAAGACAGAGAAAGCTCTCTATTGCAAAGATTATATACCACCCCTCTGAAATCGCTTGATTTTATCTTAGGTTATATGTTGCCGGTTATCCCTATCGCAACTGCACAGAGCGTCTTATGTTATTTCGTTGCCATTGCTCTCGGTTTGCCCATTACCATCAATATTATATATGCCATTTTGATGATCATACCCATTACCATTTTTCATATTGCACTTGGTTTATTATGCGGCAGTTTATTCAATGTAAAGCAAGTCGGCGGCATTTGCGGTGCGTTACTTACAAATTTGTCTGCATGGCTTTCAGGTGTATGGTTTGATCTTAAACTGGTAGGGGATACATTTGGTAAAATAGCGAACTTGCTCCCCTTCGTTCACGCCGTAGAAGCTGAAAAAAACATGATAGTCGGAAATCTCACCGAAGCATTACCGCATATTTACCCTGTTATCGGATACGCGATCGTTACAACGATAGGTGCCGTCTTGTTATTTTTAAGGCAAATGAAAAAACAATAAAACAGACATCAGCAAGAATCAAAAATGTTAAAATACCCTATAAAGTGAAACCGCAGTTCATCTCGAACTGCGGTTTTGTATCTTGATTTCAAGAAACATCATTCCTTGCCATATTCATTCTTTATTCGTATTTCCCCGATACTTGGCAAGCCTGAAATCGTGTTCTAAGACGGCATAGCGTTTCTTGCGATACCACAAGACAAGAAGCAGATAGAGCGCGCAAGCATAAAGCGTTGCCACAATAAGCCCGAAAATCTCGGAAAACGGAAATGCAATCGCTAAAATTCGCATCGGCGTATACAACGCAAAAACACCCGTAACCGTCGGCTTACCCAACATCATAATCTCCAAGTTCGTCAGAGAAAACGTCAAAATATTGATAACAACGATAAACAAAAGATATCGCCATTCCCTTTTCAAAACGATTCGGAAATCCTCTTTCATCGAACCGTAATCTCGCTTTTCGTAATCGAGAATCAGCTCTTCATCGCAAACCAAATTTTTCTTTTTGGTCGTGCGAAGGAGCATAAAGGGAAACGCTGTCGAAACGGGAATCGCCAAAAACAGATCTTGTATATAATCATAGCGATCGTGATAATCCTCAAACATTCCCGCGAAAAACAAAAACACAAAAAAATTGATAAGTAAAAAAATAAGCGAAAGCACATTGGCATAGGTGATATGCCATAAGCTCTTCAAAAAAGGACTTTTTTTCATTTTCGCTTCTATTTTATCAAACATGATGATACACCTCCGATTGTATATAGCATAGCACAAAAACGAATATATGTCAAGGTTTTTTTGCAATTTCACCCTCTTTACAAATCCCCATTTTCTGTTATAATAAAGGTAACGATCGTTTCCAAAGAAAGGAATTTGAATATGAACGAATCCATCATTTTGCGCGACAAGGCGAGATTTACGGTCATCACCGAAAATCTGATCCGCTTGGAATACGCGGAGAACCGCGTATTTTGCGATGATGAAACGCTTTTCCGCAGAAAATCTTCACGGCGTGATTTCAGGAGAAAAATGGCATTTCGGCAAACAAAACAAGCAAAATCTCGGCGGAACACTTTCAACGGCAAAAATATAATTACGCTTCCCAAGTGCGATATTCAAACCGCTCTCAAAATCAAACTGACATAAGCGAAAGGCGAACCCGAAGAAGGTTCGCCTTTGTATTTTCGTTATTCGTTTTTCACAAAATAGTGACGCGCAAGCCATTCGGAAAGCCCGTCAAGCCCGGGGTATACGATTCGTTCGTTGATGTTCATCTGGTCAAGCATATCGCGGATACGCCAACGCAGTTCTTTTTTGATAACATAACGCACACTATGCTCCGTATTTTCATTCAAAAATTCCTCAATGTTTTGCATACCGCTGGGAATGATGGAAAAATAGGAATATTGATTGATGATTCTGGGGTCGATGGAGGGAGGCTCGATGATGACCATCGCGGAATTTTTCATATCCGCATCGTAATCCTCAAGGCTATCCGCGACCTTATCCAAAATCTCCACCGTGAAAATACGCGCGTTTTCCTCGTGTAAGACATCGCGGTATTCCTGCGGTAAAAGCTTATGAATCTCCTCGATATCGATTTTCCAAACCACGCAATCGTGCTTATCCATCTTATCCAGATTGTTTTCCGTCGTGGCAAAATGGAGCGCTGTCAAAGGCGAATACGACCAGTCCAAAAGGCGAGTCGGCAAGCCGTGATGCTGACCGAGCATCATCTGCTTCCAAACGGAATGGGTCAAGGTCGGGTCCTCCGTCATGGCGTATTTCGTAAAATTTCGCAAAGTCGAGGATTCCAGCTTGCCCGATAAATGCTTGCAATTTCGTTGCAAGCTCGTTTGCAGGTCATAGGACGACTTGGCAAGTCCGCGATAAATAAACGAGCTTCTGTGGCGTTTCTCGTTTGCATTGTACGTTTGCTCGCATACGATCTCCATCACCTGCTCCAAGGTCGAAAGTTCTATCGTTTGATACATATTCTCATTCCTCACAAAAAAGCAAATCCGTATTTGCTTTTATTATACCACAGATCCCCCAAAAACACAAGCGCGGAATACAGTTTTTGACCGTATTCCGCTTTTTGTTTTAAGCCGTATCAAAGGGATAGGAGCACCCACGTACGGTTTCTTTTGCGAGCTTTTCTTTTTCTAAAGAAAAGCGAAAAAGTAAAATCAGCCGCAGCAGAAAATCAAAAGAACCGCAATGATCAGGATCCAAATGCAGTTGTTATCAAAAAGATTGCAAAGGCAGTTGTTATTCATAAATATCCTCCCTTCGCCGAACAGTCGGCGATTCTTGCTATGAAAATAGATTTGATAATGAAGAAGCGATTGCTTTTTCCCTATCTGTTAACATAGTATGAGAGAGGAATCGATTTGCCACAGGTTTATTTCTTGAACTGCAATTTGTTTTTGATGGAAGCGATATCACGCTTCTTACCGATGGTGGAAGCGCCGATGGCAAAGCCGATGATGAAGACCAAAATGCTATAAACGAAGTTGATATAGACCTCGAAAAGCGAGAGCGGAATAATAGCGTAAAGGAGTGTGCCGAGGATACCGAAGAAGCCCGTACCAAGACCGCCGATGAGGACCGCAAGGTCTTCAAGCTCTGTCGATTCATTGACCTGCGCGATAAGATACAAAACGGTATAGATCACGGTCGTGATGGTCGGAAGAATATGAGCAATGATGGCAGAGGGGAGAAGAAGATTTCTCGTTCTTGCGAAAAGTGCGCCGATATATCCCCAAGCCGCCGTCACCGCGATAAAGCCGATGATGGCAAGAGCGCCAAAGCCGAAATCTTCCGTTGTCGAAGTGCCCATCACAAGAAGATAGAGCGCTGTCGAAAGGATCGGGAAAAGCGCACAGAGATAAACAGGCTTAAAAATTTGCTTTTTTGTAGATGTTGTGTTGTCTTTTTTCATTGTATTTCTCGCTTTCAAATATTATTTTTTACTTCATATATCTCCACCGTATCATCCAGCGCAAAGGAATAGATATAGGTATGCGCGGGACGTACCCCAAACAAGACCTCGCAGGCATATATATAATACCCAAGCTGACGGCAATGGCGCGCGCGAAGCGTTTTTTCCACAAACGCTCTCGGCGCTTTCGGCGAAAACCAGTCTGTTTTATAGTCCACAAGGATAAGCTCGCCCTTTTCATCGAAGAACGCGCAGTCGATAACGCCCTGCACGAGAAGCGTTTCGTCCCGCAAAAGTTCCTTATCTCTCTCGGTAAACAGGGACGCCGGGTAACGGATCATGAAGCGTTTTTCGCGGAAAATGCGCTTCGAGGAAAGCATTTTTTTCGCAAGTCCGCTCTCAAAGAAGCGTCTGAGCTTGCCCTTGTCCATCTTTTCAACGTCGGAGGGAAACAAAAATCTGTCGTCCGCAAGCCGCTTCAGCTCGTCATCGATGCCCTTTTCCATTACGTTTTCAAAATCGCAGAACTGCATAAAGGTGTGCATCGCCGTTCCGCGTTCCGCCGCCGTGATCTCCTCGTCCGGCTCCTGCATCAGAAAATGCGGCATGGGAATGGCTTTCGGAAGCTCGACCTCCTCCTCCAAAACGCCGTCGCCCGATTCGTCAAGCACCGTCGGATTCAGCTTCGACACCGAGAGCTTGGAGGGTATCCCCACCAAATGCTTATAGGGGTATTCATAATCCAGCCGCTCCCGAACGAGCGTTTTTGCCTCGTAATAGGTCATGTCGTCTGCTTCTTGTGTCAAGTCATGCGCCGTTTCCTCGGTAAGAAGCGTTTCTTCCCTTTTGCCGTTTTGGATCGTCAGCGTATAACCGCCGTTTCCCGCAAGAGAGGTGAGAATAAGCTCCAAAAAATTCGGCGCTTTGCGGAGTGAATACGCGGAAAAATATGCGTTCTTCATGCGATATTCGGAAAACTCAGAGGTATCGTATTTTCCCTCGTCGATCGCCTTTTGCGGAACAGACGCCGTGATATAGAGCTTTTCCTTCGGTCGTGTCAAGGCAACATACAGAATACGCAATTCCTCGTCTATCGATTCCTTTTTGCGGTCGAGAATCGCCGCCGCGCGGAGAGGGCTATCCAAACGGAAAAGTCCATCGCCCATCGGAAGCTTGACAGAAATACCAAGATTCGTATTGAGAATCGTTTTTTCTCGAATTTCGGGTAGATTGAAGCGCTTCGCCATCTCCGAAACAAAACAGATGGGAAATTCCAAGCCTTTGGATTTATGAATGGTCATGATGTTCACGACTTCACCGGGAGAGGCAAACTGCGAAATATCCATCTTCGTATCGTTTTCCAAGATCTCATTGATGAACGAAATAAAGCCCGAAAGCCCCTTGAAGCCACCCCGCTCAAAGCTTCTCGCGTAATCGTAAAGCGTGATGAGATTGGATTTCGCCTGCTCAATTTCATAGATGGGTCGTTCCTCATCCGCGGAAAGGATGGAGAATATCCCCGTATCGCCGTAGATCTGCCAAATCAGCTCGTCGCAAGGCATTTGTGACGCCATCGCGGCGTATTTTGCAAGGTCTGAAAGGAATTTTCCCCCCTTGGCAAAGCCCGTTTCCTCCGTAAATTTGCGGAGCGCATCCATGAGAAGCCCCTCGCCCGTATGCTTGCGAATGAAGATAAGCTCGTCAAGCGTTACCCCGTAAAGCGGACTTTTGAGCGCCGCCGCAAGCGGTACGTCACGAAAAGGATTGTCGATGGCGCTGAGAAGCGAAAGCATGAGAAGCACCTCGGGGCTTTCAAAAAACGAGAGCGCCGCCGCATTTCGGCATGGTATCCCATGCCTTTTGAGCGCATCCTCATACGCCGCCGAGGACGTGGACGTACTGCGAAGCAGGATCACGATATCCGACGGTCTGACGGGCGTGCCGTCCGCCTTTTTACCGTCCTTCAGAAGCCTTGCGATCTCGGAAGCTACAAATTCCGCTTCATGAAGCGTATCTTCCTCCTCGTCCTCCGCGCTGAGCTTGGGAATCAGATGCACCTCGGGGAACGCGGCGTGCTTACCGCTTCCGCAGTTGAGGCGTTCATCCTCTCCGTATCTCGGCGCGGAAGCGTTCATCAGCTTTTCAAAAATCACGTTACAAAAGGAAAGAATCTCTGCCGAAGAACGGAAGTTTTCGGAAAGATAGATCTTCACAGCAGGGCTTTCTTCCTCGCTCGTGTATTTCGGGCGGCTATCGAGAAGCGCCGAGAAAATCGTCGGCTCCGCCCCACGGAACGCATAAATACTCTGCTTGATATCGCCTACGTTGAAGCGATTGTTTTCCTTGGAAACGAGCGTGAATATCTTATCTTGAATCTCGTTCGTATCCTGATATTCGTCGATATAAATTTCATCGTAAGCTTCCTGCATGGAGCGCGCAAGCTCGGTCGGCGCATCGTGTTCTCTGTCCCACAAAAGCGCCAGCGCCAAGCGCTCCATATCCGCAAAGGTGATCATTCTGCGACGGCGTTTTTCTTCCTTGAACCGCCGCTCAAAGGTATTCATAAAAATCGAAAGCGACTCCAAAGTCTTCGCCGTACCAAGAAGCGCCGCTTTCAGATCCTCTTCTCGATAAGAATAATACTCTTCCCCGATCTTTTTGAGTTCTTTGTTAAAATCTGAGCGAGATTCCTTATAAAAATTCATCTTGCCATCGCCCGCGACACCGCGCACAACGGGAAGCCTTGCGCTCTTATGATTTCCGAGAAGACGCGACAGCTCCGCATAAGGCTCACCTTTTTCCGCATCGCGGAGAAGCGTTTCTATCTCGTCAAATTCATCGGCAAATACGCTTCTGTATTTGCCAAGCTCGTCGTGGTCGTCGATATGAGAGAGCGCGTCCTCGTAAATCTTTTCGTAATGCTTCAAAAAGTCGATGAGATAAGCGCGGAGCGTTCTTTCCCAAACACTGCCGTCAAAGCCGTTCTCTGCGGCTTTTTTTGCGTCCTTTGCGTATTGCTTCGGCAGATTCAGAAACTCCAGCGTGGAGGAAAGCGCCTTATAAAGCCCGATGATCGTTTCCGCGAGCTTATCCGTCCTTGCGATATCGCCGAACGTATCCGCAAAATACGAAAAATCTTCTATCTTTTCTTCATGCGGCAGAAGCTCATCCTCGAAATAATCGGAGATCAGATCTTCCGCAATATTTTTCATCATAAGTTCGATCTCCGCTTCGTTTGCCGCGGAAAAATCAGCCGGGATATCGAGCTTTTGAAAGTTCGTGCGAATAAGGTCCAGACAAAAGCTGTGGATCGTGCTGATATGCGCGGAGGAAACGAGCAGACTTTGCGAGCGGATATGACGGCTCGCGGGATTTTTTGCAAGCTCATCGGCGAGCGCGTCAGAAATACGGGAAACAAGCTCCGATGCCGCCGCTTTTGTAAAGGTTACGACAAGGATACGGGAAATATCTCCGCTTGCATCCTCCGCGCAAACGCGCTCGATGATGCGCCTTGTCAAGACCGCCGTTTTACCCGAGCCTGCCGCCGCGGAAACCGCAATGGACTTTCCTCTCGCATAGATGGCGTCCGACTGCGCGGGCGTCCATTTGACAGAAGCCATATTCCCCCTCCTTATTCCTCAAACATCATTTCGTCGATATAAGTCTCCATGAAAAATGCATCACAGGAAAGCTCAACGTATTCCGATTTTCCGCAAATCGTTTTTGCAGACTCTCGCGGTTCTTTTCCGAGCAAGATCGCCACCGCGCCAGCGCCCGCCACGTTGCCGACGGATGTTATCTTTCCGTCAAGATCTCGCGGAACAAGTCCTATCCTGCAAGCGCTCTTCGCATGGATATGTGAGCCAAAGCCCCCCGCAAGCACGACCGCCGAAACGTCGGAAATCTCAAGATTCGCCTTATCGAGAAGCGTACGGATACCTGCCGCGATCGCCGCCTTGGCAAGCTGAATCTCGCGGATATCCTTGCCCGTTATATATATATGGTTGATCTTATCGAGCATGAAGACGGCATTGCCATCATCGTCCTCGCTAAGATAGTCCGAAAATCCTTCGACCTCGTCTGCATCCATGATACAGCCCGTTTCGTCGAGAAGTCCCGTATCCAGCATCACGGCACACGCATCGATGATGCCCGAGCCACAGATCCCACAGGGCGTTTTGCCGTCGACCGTTTCCCATAAAATCTTATCGCCGTCGAGATAGACCCTGCTGACAGCACCTGCGGTCCCCGCCATACCACATTCGATATGCGCACCCTCAAAGGCAGGCCCTGCCGCCGCCGAACAGAAATAAAGTCCTTGCTTTGTGGAAAGTCCAATTTCCCCATTCGTGCCGATGTCGATAAAAAGCACGTTGTCCGCTTCCCCATCAAGCCCCGTAGCGATCATGCCGCACGCGATATCACCGCCGACGTAAGAGGCAAAGCAAGGCGCAAAATAAATCCTCGCGCCCTTTGCCATCGGAAGTCCGATCTCCTCGGCATCGTAAGATGCCCCGAAA
This sequence comes from Clostridia bacterium, assembly GCA_017937845.1. GTDB lineage: Bacteria > Bacillota > Clostridia > Oscillospirales > CAG-272 > QALR01. The sequence goes on from JAGBCV010000027.1 coordinate 22,780, forward strand.
AGCGTCGGCGCGGTAAACGGCGCGTTTGCGATCGAGGAGGGGTCGATCCCCGCCGCGATATGCTCCATCACGGTATTTCCGCAAATGACCGCCGCACGGATATGAGAGGCATTGCCGCCGTTTTCCTCGGCAAGCGACTCATAAGCCTCGGAAATGGCAGATAAGACACGCTTTTTCTGCTCTGCGAGCGCGTCTTTGTTTTTCATGATCTTATCGATACGGGAAATCACGTCCGCGCCATAGGTGCTTTGGGGATTCAGAAAGCCGCGCGTTCCCAAAATCTTTCCCGTTTCCATATCGCAAAGATAGACCGCCACGGTCGTCGTCCCGATATCCACGGCAAGTCCGAAATTTTTCTCTCCCGATACCGGCTCCGCCATGGGAGAAAGCGTATAGGAGCGCGCTTGGAATTTCGTTTCTGCGGAAATCGAAGCGCTTGGCAAGATCACCTCAAAATCGCCCTCGATCTTGGTTTTGCAGACAAGACGAACGCCCGCCGAGATCTCATCGGGACGAAGAAATCTTTCTTCCTCTGCCGTCATTTCGGAAAGCGCGCCGCGTGCCGTGACCTTGCATTTTCCGCAAGTGCCGTTTCCTCCGCAGGGAGAAGCCACGGCAAAGCCCTCTGCGCGGAAAACGGAAAGAAGCGTCTGACCGATATCAGCCATAACCATATGACTGCGCCCGTCCTTTTTTATGATGCCATGTACCATCATTTAGTCTCCTTTGCCGAAAAACAAAAGGCGCGGAAAACCGCGCCTTTTCGTAATGTCTTAAAATTATGCTTTGCCGTTGGAGCCAAGAACTGCGGTGAATTTATGCTTAACCATCTTCTTAACTTCTTCACGACCAACAGTAAGATAAGTTCTGGGGTCGAATACGTCGGGCTGAGCAGTCATAACACGGCGGATACCTGCGGTCATAGCAAGACGGATGTCGGAGTCGATGTTGATCTTGCAGACAGCCATGGTAGCAGCCTTGCGGAGGAGTTCTTCCGGAACGCCCTTAGCACCGGAAAGGTTACCGCCGCATTCGTTGATCTCGGTTACGAGCTCCGGAATAACGGAGGAAGCACCGTGAAGAACGATCGGGAAGCCGGGGAGTCTGTGTGCGATATCATCGAGAATGTCGAAACGGAGTCTTGCTTCGCCCTTGAACTTGTATGCACCGTGGCTGGTACCGATCGCGATCGCAAGGGAGTCAACGCCGGTCTTGGTTACAAATTCTTCAACCTCGGAGGGGTTGGTGTACATAGCGTCGTCAGCGGAAACGCTAACGTCGTCTTCAACGCCTGCGAGCTTGCCGAGTTCGCCTTCTACAACGACGCCGTGAGCGTGAGCGTAGTCAACGACCTTCTTTGTGAGCTCGATGTTTTCTTCAAAGGAATACTTGGAGCCGTCGATCATAACGGAGGAGAAACCGCCGTCGATGCAAGCCTTGCAGATCTCAAAGTCTGCGCCGTGGTCAAGGTGAAGAGCGAGGTCTACGCCTGTGTCTTCAACAGCAGCCTTAGCGAGAGCCATGAGGTATGCGTGCTTCGCATACTTTCTTGCGCCTGCGGAAACCTGAAGAATAACGGGAGATTTTTCTTCAGCAGCAGCTTCTGTGATAGCCTGGATGATTTCCATGTTGTTGATGTTGAAAGCGCCGATCGCATAGCCGCCTTCATAAGCTTTTTTGAACATTTCTGTTGTGGTTACAATAGCCATTTTATTTTCCTCATTTCTGCGGACATAGTCCGCGATATAACATGACTCTATTTTACAACATCTTTTCCATTTTTGCAACATATATTTTGAATATTTTTTTAAAATTTCAAAAAAAGCGCGTTATTTTTGAAAATTTTTTCCAAAAGAGCAAAAATTTTTTATAAAATTTTGAAATAACTCTTTACTTTTTGATTATACTATGGTAAAATAGGTTTTGTGTGTAGCCGATTACTCGGAGTACGGATATAAGGCTCTCTTTGAGCGTTTCACCTGCCGTACCCTGTGTCCTCGGATTCCACGATATTATATTATATTTTTATGAGGTGAATTATCATGATGCAGAAAGACGCAAAGCAGGCTATCATCGCCGCTAACCAGACACACGAAGGCGACACAGGTTCCCCCGAAGTACAGATCGCTATTCTCTCCGCGAGAATCGCTGAACTCACCGAGCACCTTAAGACAAACCACAACGACAACCACAGCCGTCGCGGTATGTACAAGATGATCGGTAAGAGAAAAAATCTTCTCAACTACCTCCAGAAGAAGGACATCGAACGCTACCGCGCGATCGTTGAAAAGCTCGGTCTTCGTAAATAATCACAGTATGCGAAAGGGACGGACATTTTTCGTCCCTTTTCCCATGATTATCTGAAACAAAACCATTCCTGCGTGAAGCATCGTCTTTGTATAGCAGTTAAATCTGCGGCGGAGATTCCGACTCGGATTTAAGTGCTAAACAATCTCGAATGTTTTCGCGTGAAACCCGTTAATGAAATTGAATAAAGGAGAATTAAAATGTTCGAAAACTACAAAGTATTTGAATATGAATATGCAGGCAGACCTCTCAAGGTAGAAGTCGGCAAGGTCGCAGGCCTTGCAAACGGCTCCTGCATGATTCACTACGGTGAGACCACCATCCTCGCTTGTGCAACCGCATCCGCAAAGCCCCGCGACGGTATCGACTTCCTTCCTCTCTCCGTTGACTATGACGAAAAAATGTACTCTGTCGGTAAGATTCCCGGCGGTTTCCTCCGCCGTGAAGGCAAGCCCTCTGAAAAAGCAGTTCTCACAAGCCGCGTCATCGACCGCCCGATCCGTCCTCTCTTCCCGAAGGACCTCCGCAATGACGTTGCGCTCACCCTTACCGTTATGTCCGTTGACCCCGATTGCTCCCCCGAGATCACCGCGATGATCGGCGCATCCATTGCCCTTTCCATCTCCGACATCCCGTGGAACGGTCCGATCGGCGGCGCGTTCATCGGTCTTGTTGACGGCAAGCCCGTCCTCAACCCCACCGCTGAACAGGAAAAGGTAAGCGACCTCCAGCTCACCGTTGCAGCTTCCGAAAAGAAAGTCGTTATGATCGAAGCAGGTGCAAACGAAGTTGCTGACGACGTTATGTACGACGCCATCATGTTCGCACATGAAGAAATCAAAAAGCTTCTCGTATTCATCAATGAAATCATCGCAACCGTTGGCAAGCCCAAGTTTGATTATCCCTCTTGCGAGCTTGACCACGATATGTTCGATAAGGTCTTCGCTTACTGCGAAAAGGCTGTTATGGAAGCGCTTGACACAGACGACAAGACCGTTCGTGACGCAAAGATGCAGCCCATCATGGACGATATCCTCGCTACCTTCAGCGAAGAATATCCCGAAATGGACGTTATCCTGCCCGAACTCATCTATAAGATTCAGAAAAAGATCGTTCGCCGTTGGCTCCTCGTTGATAAGAAGCGTGTAGACGGCAGACGCATGGACCAGATCCGTCCTCTCGCAGCAGAAGTCGGCATCCTTCCCAGAACACACGGTACAGGTCTTTTCACACGTGGTCAGACACAGGTCCTCACCATCGCTACCCTCGGTCCGCTCAGCGATTCTCAGATGCTCGAAGGTCTCGATGACGAAACCGAAAAGCGTTACATGCACCACTATAATATGCCCGGCTATTCCACAGGCGAAGCAAAGGCGATCCGTTCTCCCGGCAGACGTGAGATCGGTCACGGCGCGCTCGCAGAACGCTCTCTCGTTCCTGTTCTTCCCTCCAAAGAAGAATTTCCTTATGCAATGCGTCTTGTTTCCGAGGTCGTAAGCTCCAACGGTTCCACATCTCAGGCTTCCGTTTGCGGTTCTACCCTCGCTCTTATGGATGCAGGTGTTCCGATCAAGGCTCCCGTTGCCGGTATCTCCTGCGGTCTTATCACAGCAGAAGACGGTTCTTGGGACACCATGATCGACATTCAGGGTCTTGAAGACTTCTACGGCGATATGGACTTCAAGGTTGCAGGTACTCATAAGGGTATCACCTCCATTCAGATGGACCTCAAGATCGACGGTCTTACCCCCGAAATCATCAAGCAGGCACTTGAGACCACACACGCAGGCAGAGATTACATCATTGATGAGATCATTCTCAAGGCTATCCCTGCTCCTCGTGCAGAAATCAGCAAGTATGCTCCCAAGCTCATCACCATGAAGATCAACCCCGACAAGATCCGTGACGTTATCGGCTCCGGCGGTAAGATCATTCAGAAGATCGTTGCAGAAACAGGCGCGAAGATCGACATCGAAGATGACGGCACCGTATACATTCTCGCCGTTAACTCCGCCGCTGCAAACGAAGCAAAGGGCATCATCGATGCTATCGTATTTGAACCCGTTGAAGGCTGCTGCTACACAGGTACTGTAACAAGAATCATTCCGATCGGCGCATTCGTTGAGATCGCGCCCGGCAAGGAAGGTCTTGTTCATATCTCCAAGCTCGACTTCAAGAGAGTGGAAAAGGTAGAAGACGTTGTTGACGTTGGCGATAAGGTTACCGTTAAGTTCCTTGGCTTCGACGAAAAGGGCAGAATCAATCTTTCCAGAAAAGATGCTCTTCCTCGTAACAACTAATAAATGACATAAGCGTATCCGCGATGCGGATACGCTTTCTTTTTGCTTATAGCATATCGTATAGAAAAAAGCTCCCGAAAGACAAGCTTTCGGGAGCTTTGATTCTCTGAATTAAGAGCAGAACAAAATAATGAACTGAGATGCTAACACAACTGCAATCAATGCAAAGGGATAAGTTGCAGCATAAGCGGAAGCAACGTCTTCGGTCTTGGAAACACCGATAAGCGTACCAAGAGCGGGAGTAGAAGTCATACCACCTGTAATAGAACCAAGGTTGTTGAGAAGCGGGAGCTTCAAAACGTACTTTGCGAAGAGGAAACCAATGATCATAGGAACAAGAGTAATGATTACACCATAGAGGAAATAAACAGGCTGGAAATATTCAATAAATTCAGCTCCGCCGGAGATACCTGCACCAATGAGGAAGAGCATCAAACCGAATTCGCGGAAAACCTTGAGTGTGCTTGCTTCGGGCATGATGGAGATCTTACCGATTCTGGAGAAATGACCGAAGATAAGCGCAGTCAAAAGACAACCGCCTGTTGTTGTGAGAGAGAACGTACCAATCTTGATATTACCGACCAAAATACCAATCACTGCCGCGAGAGCAAAAGGCATGAAACCAAATTCGTCCATATGGATGAGTTTTCCGGTATATTTCTTTTCATCAGCAGTAGCAACAGCTGTGATCTTTGCGCGTTCTGCCGCCATATCTGCCTTGAGGAATTTCGGAATGAGCTGAACGAAAAGAACAACGCCGATAACACCGAAGAGATACGCGATCGCATGACCTACGGAAACAGCTTCTTGGAAGTTCTTTGCAGTTTCTTTTGCTGCAGAGAAAGCGGGAGTGGACGTCAAGGAACCAGAAAGAATACCGACGAGCATCGCTGTAAATTCATCGTTACCCATTGTTTCGGGCTTAAAGAGTCTGCCGACATAGATACAGCCAACCGTTGCAAGCGCACCTGCAACGATGATGATCAAACCAAGAAGAATATAGGACTTGAAGTTCTTTTTAAGATTGCTAAAAAATTTCGGACCTGCAATGAAACCAACGGAGGTTACGAAAAGAACGAGACCGAGAGTTTCCAAAACAGAAAGGAATTTGTCAAGCATTAAAGTAAATTCTGTAGATGCTTCACCGACCTTGACTGTGGCAGCCAAAGCATTGCTGAGAGGCTCATAGAGGAAAACACCGAATACGAGAGCCATAATGAAAACGCCGCCCGTACCGAGGTTGACACCCTTAATGGTGATTCTGCCGAGGATATAGCCAACTGCCGCAACCGCCATAACGCAGAGCATAAAGAGAGCCTTACCCGTGACATAAAAATTTTCAAAAAGATTTTCCATGTTGTTGAACTCCTTATAAATTTATTTTGCTATATCATTTTAACGCAGTTTATAGGAAAAGTCAACAGAAAATATGAATATTTTTTGAACTTTTTCCCCAAAAATCGATTTTTTGTTCAACATATGATCCAATACGATTCAACGCAAAAAATATTGAAAATTTTTCAAAAAATTTCAAAAAAGGTATTGACATTTTGAAAGAAATAGTATATAATAGTTTTCGTCGCAAGGGCACAGAGCACGAAAGAAGCGACAAATGCGAGAGTGGCGGAACTGGCAGACGCGCACGTTTGAGGGGCGTGTGGTTACACCGTACGGGTTCAAGTCCCGTTTCTCGCACCATTCAGCCACTGTGTAAACAGTGGCTGTTTTAATCTAAATCGGTATGCGGATATGGCGGAATTGGCAGACGCGCTGGTTTCAGGTTCCAGTGGGCGACCATGCAGGTTCAAGTCCTGTTATCCGCACCAGTGTGAGTGTTCGTAAGGACACTCACATTTTTTATTTCTGTTATCACCCAAAAACGACAAATTTCAAGAGAAATTTGTCGTTTTTCTATGATAAAGCATTACAAAAATATTTTATCGAAATACATTACCGATTGAGTTTTGAGCATACTATATCTTGTTTTGTTGAAAAAATCAATATTGATTTCGATAAAATTCGGCAACCGTCTTGACGAAATCTTTGTTTTATCATATAATATTGTTATAATTTTGTGAAAAAACTTTTCAGTTTCTTCGACACCCTTGTCTCACAGCACGATCCATCTCTGATGAAAGGTGTGAGTTCAAAGCATGAAAACCAATACACAGCATTCCCACGGACGTCATATCCGTATCAAGGTGCTTTTTTTGACGGGATTTCTCGTTTCGTTCCTCGGCTGGGCATGGGAAATGCTTTACGCGGCATTGATCTTGCAAAGCCCCAACGACCGCGGATTTTTGATTCTTCCGATATGCCCCATTTACGGCATTTCCGTCGTCGCCATCTATCTTCTGTTCCGCACACCCAAGAAAATGCGTCTATTCGGAAAAGATATCGCAAAGCATGATCCTGTTTTGCGTTATTTGACATATTTTCTTTTGTCGGGTCTGTTTGCCACGATCTTCGAGCTGATAACAGGTTTTTTCTTTGACCGGGTCTTTCATATTCATCTGTGGAATTATAAGGATAGCTTCGGAAGCATCGGCGGTTATGTGGCATTCTTCCCTTCTCTCCTGTGGGGCTTTATCATAACGGCTTTTATGAGGCTTGTTTTTCATCCCGTGTATCATTTCGTGCAAAAGCATACACATAAGACCTTGTCAGTCTTCTTTTGGATTTGTCTTTTTCTTTTGCTTGCAGATACGACCTTTAATTTCTCATATCTTATTTTATACGGAAAATGGTTCAATTTCAATTTTTTATTTTGAATATGATAAAATAGAAAAGCGGGCAAACGCCCGCTTTCGTTATTTTCTGAGAAATTGCTCGCATCATCGTCAGCAGCAACTTGCCGCCCTGTTATGATGATTCAAGGACGCAATCCCATGCCGCCTTCCAAGGTCAAGGTTTCCCCGTTCATATATTTGAAATCGGGCGTTGCGATCTGCACACAAACTCTGCCAATATCCTTCTCGGGATCGCCAAAATGACCTGCCGGCGGAATCTCCACGTTTTCTTTGAAGGCTTCGGGATACTGCTTTTCAAAATTTTCAAGCTGTGCCGTCCAAGCAAGCGGACAGATGACGTTTGTGTTGATACCGTCTTTTGCCCATTCCGTTGCGGCAACACGGGAAAGCCCGCGGATACCTTCTTTTGCCGCAGCATACGAGCATTGACCGAAATTACCGAAAAGTCCTGCCCCGGAAGCAAAATTGATGATGCTTCCCTTGGTTTCCTTCAAATACGGATAGCACGCTTTCATATAATAGAAGGTAGCGTACAGCCCCGAATAGATCGCAAGGTCAAATTGCTCCGTCGAATGTTGATGGATCGGCACGCCCGATGCGGAAGCCTGCGCGGCGTTTATGAGCACGTGAAGCGAGCCAAACTCTTGAATCGCTCTTTCCACAACATCCTTTGTGATGGCTTCGTTATCCGCGCCTGCTCGAATATCTGCCGAAATCGGCAAAACGCGAATACCATAGAGTCTTTCCAATTCTTCCTTGGCTTTTTCTAATTTTGCGACGTTTCGTCCGGTAATGACTAAATTCGCGCCCTCCTTAGCATATGCGGTCGCAATGCCATAACCGATAGAGCCACATCTGCCGTCTGCCAGCACAGAATAGCCCGCGCCGGTGATCATCACTGTTTTTCCGTTCCAATAACGCATCTTGATTCTCCTTTCCGTTTGATATCCGTTTTTTTATATTATTTAATTGGTTCAAAATCGATCGCGCCATGCTTGCAGATCGGACAAATGAAGTCTTCGGGAAGCTCGTCGTCCTCATGAACGTATCCGCAGATCTTGCAAACGTAGCCTTTTTTCTTTTTCGTTTCGGGTTTGGGTTTTACGTATTTATGATAATATGCGTATGTCATCGATTCCTCATCGGAAATCACGCTTGCCGCCGTAACGGAGCAGATGAACATACCGTGTGTCCCAAGGTCAATATAATCCTCCACCTTTAAGGACATAAAGGAATTGATATATTTGGGCAAAACGACAAGTCCGTTTTCAGAACGAAGCGGTTCACAATTTGCAAACTTATCGGTATTTCTGCCGCTGACAAAGCCAAAAGCTTCAAAGACGGCAAACGGTGCTTTTTCTGTCAGACAGTTGACGTTCATGATGCCCGTTTCTTTGATGATATCGTGAGAATAATTCTGTTTATTGATGGTAACGGCAATTCTTTCGGGAGTACTCGTCACTTGAATGACGGTATTGACGATTAGTCCGTTATCCTTTTTGCCATCGTGAGAAGTGACGACGTAAAGACCGTATCCGATACGGAACAGCGCTTTCATATCCATTGTGTTTTCAAACATCTTGATTTCCTCCTTTGTATCCGACTCCGTGCTTTCGGAATCGTTTTTGATCTTCTGTTTTTAGTATATCATCATTTTGGAGATTTGTCTGTTGAATTTTCAACATAATAGGAATTATTTTCAAAATTTATCATTTTTTTCTGAAAAATTTTGCCCCGATAGACCGCAGTTCTGCCGTCCATCGGGGCTTTTTTCAGTCTTCAAAAAGGTAGCGAACTTGCCGCTTATTGTACAGAAAGCTCGTTTGCGCCGATAAAATCGCCCTTACCGCCTGCAATACCGCTGATTCGGATACCGTCACAATCAACGCTTTCTTTCAGCGTAAACGTATAGGTTTCAAACGGTGCACCGTAATCACCCTGAGAATCACCCGTCGGATAAGCGGGAGAAGCCGTCGCTTCTACTTCTTCCCACTTGCCATCGATCAAAGCCTCGATATGGACCTCGCCGTTTTTGAACCAACCGCCATCCGTATAATGAAGTCCCTCCGTATAGGTCAAGGCGCTGACCTTGCGAGTCGTTCTGAACTGATAGCCAAAATATTCTACGTCTGCAATCGCTCTGGCGTTATAAGTATCATAAGATCGATTATCGATCACACCGTCGCAAATGATAAACAAATCCTTATGACCGCTGCCCGTAGGAATCATCTGACTGCAAAGAACGAGCGGGATCTCTTCATTGTCAAACTCTGCGGAAGCAGAAATACCGTCACAGCGCGGGATCAATTCGCCAACGCTGATATACGGGTCAGAGCCACCACCCTTGCCGATGATGCGAACGCCTTCGCAAACGATCTCATCGAACGTGAAGCGATAAGGTTCAAACGCCGCGCCCTGTTCTTCAACGGAATTGCCGGGATATGCAGGAGAGATCTCCGCATCGATCGCCGTCCATTTGCCGTCAAGCAAGACCTCGACGGTCGGCGTTTCCGTGTACCAGCCGCCCTTCTTATTCTGCTTGCCCTCTACAAATTTCAATCCGTTGATGGCATATTTGCCGTCAAATGCAATACCAGCCCAAATATCATCGCTCGGCGATGCGGGCTTGATTTCAAACTGCTCTTGGATCGCGGTGGAGCTTCCCGTATACGGAATCGTGCCGTCCACGAGAAGATTGCTTTCACCTGCGCTTGTGATACCCTTGCCATAAGGGATCGCCTTGATCTCAACGGTCTTTTCCCCTTTGATAACCGTTCCCTTGTCGCTGACAAAGGTATATCGAATGGTATAAACGCCTGTCTTTTTATAACCGTAATAGCCGCTTGCGTACATGGTAAAGCCATCACCCATATCGATCTCTACGGATTTCAAAAGTTCTGTACCGGTAGCACCTGCAACGACCTGAACCATACCGTGAGGAAGCATTTTGATGATCACGTCTGCACCGAAATCGTCTGCCCACTGCTCATATGCCACGGGCTCATAGGACTGATTGACCTTGAGCGTCCACGTACCGTTTTGCTTGCTCGCACCGTAAGCGGTCAATACCTCCTCGGTGAGCTCCATATTGATATCCACAACATCATTCAAGGTGTACTGTGTCGTATCGAACAAAGTGGTATCGTAGTCGACACCGCTCTTATAGATTTCATCAATGCCGGAAGCGCCGTAGTAATTGCCCAAGATGGACGCCGCGCTGGAGGGGTTACAGTCACTATCCTGACCGCAGCGGCAGGAGATCTCGATCGTCTTTGCGAAATCGCCCTCGCCCCAAAGCAAGCCTATCATGATATAAGCGGCGTTGAGCTTCGCATCGATATTCAAAGCGGGCTTCGGAGAGGTCGCATTGAACTCGGGACATTTATCTTCCTTACCGCAGTGGTCCTCAACGACCTGCCATGCTTCTTCCCAAGTCTTACCGCCCTTATAGGCTTCCATGACCTTATCCATCAAAATTCTGAATTTCGTTTCCTCGGGAATCACGGAAACGCCTGCATCCACGATATCTTCAATGGAATCCGCGGTATACGCCGCCGCGTGCATGGCGCTTACGAAAACGCCGCCGTAGATACCGTCACCGTAGCAGATCATGTGACCGATATCAAAGGCGCGCTCTGCCGCCTCGTTGACAAGTCCGGGATACATCGAGCCAAGGAAATCACATTCGATCTGCCAGTCGATATCGTCCGCGTGTGCGTTGATCAAATAATGACCTGCATCACGCCAGGAATAGCCTGCGTTGAGATTCTTTCTCGCCGCCGCATTGGCGTGCCAGAGATTGAAAAGAGAATCCGCAAATTTTTCACTCATATAAAGCGGGTCACAGAAAGCGCCGTGCGCCTTCATCGCGTCAAGGAACGGAATCTCCACGTAAACGTCGTCCTGCTCATAGGCATTGCTGACCATTTCGGGCTTCCAAACGGGGAACTTGCTTGCGGGTCTGATCGCGCCTGCGCTGCCAAATTCCGTGCTTGCCGTCCAAGCGACGCCGATCATCTGTCCGAGCCAGCCGCCCATCATCTTATCGTAAAGCTCTTCCTCAGACATCTGCGTGTCGGTATATTTTGTCGGGTCGACCGTGGGAAGATACGGGTCGGTCATCGTCGCCGTCGTGGTTTCGATGGGCTGTGTATCCGTGGTCGTTTCGGTCGCGGGTGTCTGTACCGTCGTCACGTTCGTACTGCCGTGTGTCGACTCCGTGGTCGAGATCGTCGTGCTTGCGATGGTGTCCTGTCCCTTTGTTGAAGATTCCGACGGGGTCGGGGTGTTACAGCTTGCCAAAAGCACGCTTGCCGCCGTCATCAAACAACATAATTTCAACGCTGTTTTTTTCATAAAAGTGCCTCCTGAAAATTTTGTATCATAACTATTTTTAATCCTACCACATATTTCACAAAAAGTCAATCCATGCGCTCCGACATTTTGTATTCTTCAACAAAATAAGGACGGAAAGATCATACACTTTCCGTCCCTTTTTATTATCTGAGAGATCGCGGCAATCGATATCACCGCGCCTTAGTCTTCGTCTTCCTCTTCCTCTTTGATTTTTTCCTTCTTGGTCACGAGGGAGCGCTCCACGCGGTGGTCCTCGATCGTTTCCACACGAATGATCAGCTCATCGGTTTCCAAATCGATCTGCGTACCATCGTCGGGAATCGCATCGAGAAGGCTGAATATGTAACCGCCAAAGGTATCATAATCGTCTTCATCAAAATCAACATCCAATTCCTCGCCAACATCCTTGAGAGAAGCCGAACCGAAAATCTCCCAGTTGGAATCGTCGAGCTTCTTGATCTCCACAACGTAATCGTCGCCCTTTTCGCCAAGGTCGCCGACGAGAAGCTCCAGCAGATCGTGCATCGTGATAACGCCGCTCGTGCCGCCGTACTCATCGATCACGATGGCAAAATGGTTTCGTGTTTCCTTCATATTGGTGAAAAGCACGTCAGCCTTCATCGTTTCGGGAACGAAATACGGCTTTTCGGAAGCCTCACAGATCGCGCACTCCGCATTGCGATAAGACTCGCGGAAAAACTTCGCCGCATGCAAGACCGCAACGATATCGTCCGCATCTTTATCGCAGATCGGATAATAACGGTGTCTTGTGCTGTTGATGATGTTTTTCCATTCTTCCATGCTGTCCTCTTTATAAAGGAACGTCACGTCGCGTCTGTGTGTGCAGACCTCGTCAACGGAGATATCGTCAAACTCAAAGATGTTTTTGATCATTTCATGTTCCATGCTGTCGATATTGCCCTGCTCCGAGCCGGAATCGATCATAAGACGGATATCCTCCTCCGTGACCTCCTCCTCTTCCTCGTTGGGGTCGATACGGAAAAGGCGAAGCATTGCGTTCGTGGATTTGGAAAGGATCCAAACGAAGGGTGCGAACGCCTTGGAAACGAACGTGAGAAGTCCCGCAAGCATGAGTGCCATCGATTCCGAATGCTTCATGGCAACGCGCTTAGGAACCAGCTCACCGAACACGATGCTGAAATAAGAAAGAATGATGGTAATGAGAAATACGCAAATGGAAGTGAGCGTTTCCGTAGGAAGCGGAACGCCTATTTTTTCAAGAAGTCCAACGAGAGGACCTGCAAAGTTATCCGCCGCATACGCAGAACCAAGAAAGCCCGCAAGGGTGATGGCTACCTGAATGGTAGATAAAAACTTAGAAGAATTGCCCTTGAGCTTGATCAGCTTCTTGGCTTTTTTATTTCCGTCTTCGGCAAGCTTTTCAAGCTTGGCTTCGTTGGTGGAAATGACAGCGATCTCCGCACTTGCAAAAATCGCATTCAAAAAAATAAGGATAACCTGTAAAATCACTGCGCCTAACATAATAGAATAACCTAAAAAAATGTTTACCTTTCTGAAATGTTTTGATAATTTGGTTCATCTGAATCTAAAAAATGCAAAACGGCATAACCTATGACGAAAATCCGTTCATAGGCTATGCCGATATCCTCTATAAGATCAAATGAAATGTATGCAAAGCGGTGCAGTCTTCGTCATCCGTACTTCCGCTGTCATCCATTCCAAGTCACCATCCTTCTGAAAATCAAAAATTCGCAAAAATGCGTTTGTATTCATGATTATAGCATAGTTATGCATCTTTGTCAAGAGGGCAACAGCTTTTTGAGATAGAGAATCGGGATCGCGCTCCAGCCATGGCAAAGGCTTCCTGCATTTGAAAAATCCTTCCAGCCGTTGATCGTTTCCCAAAAGCTCGTCGCGCCATGGTCGAGCATATAGCCCCATTTCTTTGCGATATCCGACAAAATGTATTCCCGATAGCGCTCGGCATCGGTCATGAGCATGGCATCGTAAACGAAGGAGAGCATACTGAGCGTCGCGGGATAGGGAATCTCGTCCTCCGTGATCATATCACAGATCTTCAAGGCATTGCTGTGATTTGCGGCGCCGCAAAGGATGGCAAAGGTATTCGCAAGGACGGAAAAAGGCTCGAAATTTGCCGTAGAGCCCGGCATTCTGCCGTTATCCCCACCCAAATTCGTGCGGAAAAGTCCCACCTCCGCGTCAAAAAAGATCTCTTTGATCTTCTCATTCAAGCCGTCTGCGATCGATGCAAAGCGCTTGGCATCGTCATCTTTTCCGATGATCTCCGCCATTTTCGCCATTCTCTGCAAGGAGATGGAAAACGCCGCATTCAGCATCAGTTCGGTCATGGCGCCCTGCGGTTTACAGCATTTTCCGCAAAGCGTATCGCTCCATTCATAGAAATTCCAATATCGCGCATCGTCTGCAAAGCTCGGCACGATACCGTCTTTCATGCGGTCGAGAAATACGGCTTCGATCTCGCACATTTTGCCGTAAACTTCATGGATAAACGCGGTATCCCCGGAATTTCTCGCGTAGTCATCTACGATAACGGGATAGAAAAGCGAGAAAAACGGAATCACAAGGTCATTTTGGCTCGGAGAACAGATGGAAAGGAAGCCGTCTGCGCGTCTGTCCTTGCTGATAAGCTCCAAAATCGAGCGCGGAAATTCATATTCGCCAAACACTTCATATCCGCAAAGCATCTGATTTCGGCTATCCAAAACGTAAAGCGCCTGCTCACGCCACGGGCAATCCTCGTAATGCTCAAACATACAAAGGCGAAGCGTTCTGACGCAGGTATCGTAAATGCGTTGATACAGCGCATTTTCAAAGTGCATCGGCTTTTCTTCTACGGGATAATACACGGGAACAAGCCCGATCTTTTCAATTTCAAACGCGCCATCGCATGAAACCTGAATATATCGACAGCCAAGTCTGCGCATATAATTTTCAAAATGACAAAGTTCGCCATTTCCAATAAGCTCCACGGAAAAGTTTCGTCTACCGATGATCTGCGGAACGTTTCCATTTTCATCAAGGTATTCTCCATACCCGATCGTCAGCGTTTTTCCCTTTTCTGCGCGGAAGGAGAGCGAAAGATAGCCTACCGTTTCCCGTCCGAGATCATAAATACGGCGCTTTCTATCCAGCAAAACTGCGGAAGCAAACGCATCGAGCTTCGTCTTTTTGTTCGGTCGGCGGCGAAGCGTTTCGGAAAGCGAATTTACCGCGACCGCCGTATGGCATCCGCTCGGGATCTCGGCAGAGGTACGGTAGCCATCGTCCCCATTTGTATCGTATGTATAGGAGATACCAAGCTGTCCCGTAATGACCTTGCATCTTCCCGATACATAATCCTCTGCTTTTTTGCAGAGCGTGCTTTCGCTCGAAAAGGTAAGTATCTCTTCCCCATTTGCAATTTCATATATCAGCGCGGGAACGCCCTTACAATACGTCGAAGAATCAAAGCCGATATACCAAACGAGGATGCAGACCGTATTTTCTCCTTTTTTACAAAAAGGCGTGATATCCACCGTGTCAAAGACCTTATCGTACGGATAATCGGAATACTGTCCAAAGGCGGCAAGCGTGCCGTTTACGTAACATTCGTAGTTGGTATCACAAGAGATCTGAAGCGTAACCGTACCTTCGCCATTGTATGCAAAGCGGTCATAAAATTTCGCGTATTCATCTGCGTGGATCGCCGCATTTTCCCAGATCCAAATTGCTTTTTTCATCGGTTTTCTCCTTTAATCGTTTGTAAAAACAAAGCCCATATCCATTCCCGCAGGAATGGTAAATTTCTTTTCACCGTATATCAACGTCGTTTCCTTTTCGGAACGAACCGTGATCTTATCTTCCGTATGTGTCGTTTCGCGCTTTACGGTGATCTTGCCAAAGCGCGTCGTAAGCGTGCCTTCAGCGGAAAGCGCCGTCTTATGCTTGACAGGTTCTACCGTCAAAACACCGTTCAGCGTTTTCATGCCGAGCAGATAACGGAACAGATACGCCGTGACCTGCCCAAACATATGGTGATTATGCGAATGCCAAGATTCCCACCAATATTCGCAAAGCGTCGTTTCTCCGCGGAGCATCTGCGCGCCGAAGGAATTTTTCTTCTCGGAGGAAAGGAGCATGAGCGCCGTATCCGCATGACCGTTTTCAAACAGGATACGAATGAGGATCTCCGTTCCGAAAATACCCGTATCAAACTCTCCGAGCGCATCGTATTTTTTCGCAAGGCTTCTGAGCATTTCCGCGTTACCAAGTCCGATATCAAAAGCAAAAGCATCTGCGCCCTGAATACCGCCGCAGAACGTATTTGCTTGTGCATCGTAATAATGACGGACAAGGTCTTGTTTACATTTTTCCGCTTTTTCTCTGTAAATATCGGAGGGCTTACCGAGGATCTCCGCGATCTTTGCCATGCGTTCAAGATTTTTGACGAGGAAATAGGTATTGACAAAAGGCTCGGGAATCGCGACCTTGTCGGCTGTGCACCAATCGCCAAGACACCAGCCCTTTTCCTCCTCGCGCACGACCAGCCCATCCTCGCTTCTCGATTCCATATAATTCACCCAAAGGAGCATATTCGGGAAATATTTTTCGAGAATCTCTCGCTTTCCGCTATGCAGATAGAGCATATACGGCACGATGACGATCGCGCCGCCCCATCCGCCCGGACCGCCGCCGCCACCCATAAAGGGCGCTGTATGCTGAACGTGCCCCGTGGTCTTATCCTGACAGAGCGCGATATCCACCATCCATTTTTCATAGAACGAAAGGCTATCGAGGGTAAGAAGTCCCACGTCAGCCGTCAGCTGACCGTCGCCCGTATAACCAAGGCGTTCACGGTGGGGACAGTCGGAAATGACACCGCCATGCATATTGGCAAGCAGACTGCGGATCGTTGCGGTATAAAGAAAGTTCAAAACGGCGTTATCGGAATGAAATGCGGAGGTAACGTCGATATCGCTATGCACGACACAAACGGAAATATCATGGACATTTTCATTGATTTCAAAATAACGGAAGCCGTGATACGTAAAATGCGGATGATACAGGCGGTCTGTTCCGTCGCAGATATATTCCTCAATATGTGTATCGCCGCCCGTTTTGGTTTTGAGCGTCATATCGTCCCAAAGAAGCTCCGCATAGCAAACGGAGATCTTCTCTCCGTATTCACCGCCGCGGAACGTAGCAAAGCCCGAAATGTTTTCACCCACGTCGTAAAGCGTTTTGCCGTTTTCGGTCTTGACGGCGCGAGGCACGATCTTGCGAATGATCTTATCGGCAGGAGCAGGGTCGGGGGCAAGTGCGCCGTCGGGAGCTTTCGCAAAAAGAACAGGCTTCCATGCGGAGAGTGCAAGCGTATGATCCTGCTTTTCTCCGCGGTAAATGTTATTGAACGTAATGTAACTTTCACGCCACACGAGCGTTTCGTCGGAGCAATATTCCCTGCCGTCTACACGCAAGGAAAAAATAAGACAAGGTGTTCCGCAGGAGAAATTTCCCTCTCCGATGCGCTCCGTCTGACGAAACCAACCGTTGCCAAGCAGGATCTCCACCGTATTCTCTCCCGTTTGGAGATACGCAGAAAGGTCATACGTCTTATAATATACGATATGGTCAAGCGTATCGTGGATGGGATAATACGCACGAGTCAGGTCGCGCGCGGTATAGTCCGATTGGGACGGCACGAAAAGGTCGTCGTCAACCTTTATGCCGTTAATGTAAAGCTCAAAAAAGCCAAGACCGCAGATATCGATGACGGCATCTTCGGGATTTTGAACGGTAATTTTTTTCTGAAAAAGAGGGGCCTCAACCGATTCTTCGGCACAAACCCATTTTGCTTTATCAATACTCATATCCAAGCCTCAAATCAAAGAAATTTACGGAGATAATCGGCAACATATGCACCAAGGCGTTTCGCGCCCTCACCGGTGTAATGCACGTAATCGGCTTTCGGAAATTCGGGAGAACCAGCAACAAGCGCATAAAGGTCATTGAGCGCAAAGCCGTTTTCCTCAGCATATGCGCGCAGAAAAGCATTTCTCTCATGAATAAGGACATTGTTTTCGTCCTTGATCGTGATATCATGCGTACCTTTATCCGACATCGGCGTGCTGGTTACGAGAATGAGCCTTGCATCGGGCTGGTTACGGCGCAAAATGGAAACGATATCCATAATGCCCTTTTTATAGATTTCGAGCGGAATTTCGGTATCGTTGCAAGCGCCGTGAAGTCCGTTATTGAAATGAATCACATCGTAGCGGTAGCCGTTCAAGGGGCCTGTCATAAGGTCGATCTCCGCTGTCAGTATCGGGTCTCCCGCACAACGAGAGCCACACAACTTATCAATGGCGATACGCTCGGGCTTGTAAATTTCCTGTACGGTATCGCGGTAGCTTCTCGTGATGGAATCTCCAATAAGAAGCACACGGCGACGCGAAAAATCTCCCGCTTTTTCCCACCAAAAATCATTCCATTCTGCGTACTCTCTAATATAACTCATATGCTTTTCTCCTTTTGATTTAGAAAAAACCTCCCTCGGGAGGTTTTTCTATATATTAATGTTTCAACATTTCATTTGGTTCATATTCTTGAAGCGGTGCTAAAAATCCGTTTTCACAAAGATGCTTTTCAATCACATCCAGCGTCTCGGCATTGTCTGCGCTCACGGTATGGTAATGATACCCCGAGGTTACATTTTTGAGAAGACTCGATTTACCCGAAGCGATACCGTCAAGAAAGCTCTGTACCTGTAAACGGTTCTTGATGCCCATCGGTGCGCGTACCGTTCCATATACCTTATGATATATGAAAATATCCTCCACCGTTCCGCCTGCATCCACGATGAGATTCAATTCCTTTTCCACATCCTCATCCGTATGATTGACCTTGAAAACGCGCGAAAACGTAGTCGGTCTTTCCAAAATATATCCACGCGCAAGAGAGGTGATGGCAGAGCCTGTCGCACGCAGAAGCGCGATATCCTGCACGATGACCTGTCGGCTTACACCGAACATTTCCGCGAGCGTGCTTGCGGAAATCGGCGTCTCCGCGCCCGAAAGACGATTCAGTATCTCCCGCCTTCTCATTTCTCCGTTCATATTCATATCGAAAAAACCTCCTTGGAATCCTATCACTAATAGTAGTATACTCTAATTTTTCGGCATTGTCAAGTTTCAAAGCGCATCAAAAATACATCCGCTTGAAAAATTCGGAATATCGGTTGACAAACCAAAAGACGGCATGGTATAATTTGCTTGTTGATAAATCAACAAGAATGATGATTGGGAGTAAATACCATATATGAGTATCAAAGTAATTTTATTTGACCTTGACGGCACACTTTTGCCGATGGATCAGCATCTTTTCGTCAAAGCTTATTTCGGCTTGCTTGCCAAAAAATTGGCGCCTCACGGCTATGACCCCGAAAAGCTCATTGACGCCATTTGGCAGGGTACGGGCGCTATGGTGAAAAACACGGGCGAGCGTATCAACGAACACGTTTTCTGGATCAAATTTATCGAGATCTTCGGTGAAAAAGCCAAAGCGGATTATCCGCTTTTTGAGGAATATTATGCGCAGGATTTTGACAAGGTGCAAGCCTCCTGCGGATATACGCCCAAGGCTGCCGAAGCCGTTCGCGCGCTCAAAGAAATGGGATACCGCATAGCGCTCGCCACAAACCCCATCTTTCCCGCCATCGCGACCCAAAAACGCATCCGCTGGGCAGGGCTTTCCCATGAGGATTTCGAGCTTTATACGACGTATGAAAACTCTCGCTTTTGCAAGCCGAACCCGAGCTATTATCGGGATATCGCCGAAACGCTCGGCGTAAAGCCTGAGGAATGTCTGATGGTCGGCAACGACGTCACGGAGGATATGGTTGCCGAAACGCTCGGCATGAAGGTCTTCCTGCTCACGGATTGCATCATCAATAAGGAAAACAAGGATATCTCCGCATATCCAAACGGCGGATTTGAAGAGATGATGGCGTATATAAAAACGCTTTGATTTTTCATTAGATTTGTTCGCAAGACTTAGATCATGAATATTTCTGCGCGCCATCCTGAGCGAAACACCGCCTTGATTCTGCCTGAGGCGATTTTGCTCGCGAAAAATTTCGACTTCGGGCTTCGCTCAGAATGACGCGGCGGTGTGTAGTCGAATGGAACTCGCGGATGCAGTATCACATTCTATAAAAAAGGAGTGCTATGATGGAACTGAAATGGGAATATGCATTGCCGACAGATGAGAGATGCCCCGAATATGATTACGAATCTTCCATTTCGGCGGTCGGACAATATATCTATTATGTCAGCACGGGTGTCAGATGTGCCTTTTTGCATATAATCAACAAGGAAACCGGAAGCGGTCACACGATTCCGCTTCCCTATCAAAATACGCTCTTACCCTCCAAGCATTTCTCCTTGATTTGGAACGATCGATGTATTTTTTATACAGGAGATCTTTTCTGTATTCAAAATCAAGAAATCACGAAAAAACTTTCTCTTTTTGAAAAAGGCGAGGTCGTATCGCACCTGCAAGGGGAAAACCGCTTGTTCCTAACGATCATGCAAAATCCGCAAAATGCTTCTCTTTGTTGCATCGATTTGGAAACTCTTACGGTCGATTGGGAAATCGACATTTCCAATTCAAAAAATTATGTACCGCGAAGTCTGATGCTTTTTGAAAACAATGTAGCCTGCTACGGCAAAGATTTACTTTTATATATCGACCCCGAAAACGGAACGATTCTGGATACGCTGAAGCTTCCAAGAATCGATAAGTTGTTTTGTCCCATTCGACTTGATGCCGACACCATTTTGCTCGGCTATACCAACTGGACAAACGCAGGTGTTTTGCAATATAACCTCTCGACCAAACAAATCATTTGGCGGCACAAGCGCAAATTTGAAGGACCGCAAGGACACTGCCAAATATACAAAGAAGACAACCGTGTCTTTTGGGTCAAAAATGGAACCGAGCTGATTTGCTTGAATGCCGAAACGGGTGATGAACTGTATGCGTTCCGCACCTCGCCTTGGCTTTATACCGACCTGCGATTTTATCAAAATCTTATCGTATACGGAACGGCAGGCGCAGATGGCTATTTCAATGCGCTTAATATCGAAACGGGAAAACTGAAATGGTCGGCTTTTTTGAAGGACGGATGCGCGTATTATGATATACACAAGGATTCCGTGCTTGTCGGAGATTGGACGAAAACGATCAAACAATTCTCCATCGCAGACGGAAATCTTCTGCAAACATATTCTCTCGATGCAGAGGTCGTCGGCAGAATCCTCGTTTCCGATGGGTATATCTATACCATTGCTTGGGGAAATGAAACAAAGGGAGTTCGCCTTATCCAAGTGAAAATCTGATATCAGTCTCTTTTGACAAAAACAGTTGACAAAATGCGGAAAACTTGATATAATATAACTGTACTGATATCAAGGAGGACATTTTTATGACGGAAAACCAAAATTTTGAAATGCAAAATCCGCTATTTGAAAAAACGCCTGCGGCGACCGCTAAACGCCTTTTGGCAAGCCAAGGCTTTCTCTTCGTCGTCATCTTTCAAAGCATATCTCTCGTTTTCTCCGTGATCACCGCGTTTGGCAACAAGGGTCTATTCAGCGCTCTCATGCAAGAAGCCGAGATACTGAACGAAAGCTTGGACGATACACTCGTCGAAATCCTTGAAGCCCTTCAGCCCTACATCGTCGTGATGAACAACGCGCTCCTCACCATATCCTTTATCACCTTGATCCCCACGTTTCTCTTGACGCTCGGTCTTGCCTTCATGCACTTCGGAGCCAAGAAAAACGACGACAAAATGGCGGCAAACGGCGCGTATATCGCCAGCATTTTCTCCGCGATCAATCTCATCGTCCCCATTTTTTATATCCTCGTTATGATTTTGGTCGGCGTTATCGTGATCGCGTTTGAACCCGATGCCATGAGCGCACTGATCGTCACCATTCCCATTCTCAGCGTTCCGTTCATTTTCGCCATCATATATCACTCGAAGCTCATCGATACGCTGATCGGTCTTCGCAACACCTTAAAAACAGGTATCCACGCCTGCAAGGTCTATTCTTACGTGATCGTTTTGAACTGGATCGCTGCCGTACTCAATCTCATTTCGGGCTTCGGAGCAATGACAAATAATATCTTTGGCACCGTTTCTACGATCCTTTCCGCCGTCGCGCTCATCATCATCAATTTGAAGCTCTCCGATTATAAACACACAGAGGGTGTTCCCGAATTTGAAGATATGAAACGCGCAAAGGAAGCTGTTCGCAACATGAAATAAGCGAAATGGTCGATTGGAGCCATTTTCCATGATACAAAAAACCGAGCATTTGACGGGTGTCCGTAAAACAGTTAATCCTCTCTATGAAATTGTTCATAGAGAGGATTTTTGCTTATTGTTTCGATACAGTAGCATTCAAGGCTCCCTCTGATGAGGGAGGCTTAGACGCGGCTAAGAGCCGCACATTACGCACTACACCGAACAGTGTATAGAAGTGCGCTCTTTATCTACTCAATAACTTTCAATTTGCCCAATATATCACATCATAAATGTTATTTTTTACATTTCAGAAGTAAACCTCAATTTTGAAATCACTTTTTGCATAGGATAGTTATCCTCTTCGGTTCTCATGGTTGGAATTCTTTTGTTTTCTAGGATATATTCCAAAACATACGAACATATATTATAGGCTAATCCTTTATTTCGATACTCACGAGCTACCCTAACATCGGCTATTTCCCACGCTTCATTTGAATACTTTTCAACACAAGCTCGTGCTACCATCTTAGAATCAATAAACAAGCCAGCATATATAGTTCCTTCTTCGAATATTGCATTCCACAAAGTGTTATCGATTGCTGCCTGACCACACATTTCCAAGTGATTATTAAATACATGAAGCTCTTCTTTGCTTAACCACTTTATACAAAGCAAAGAATCCGTCTTTCTTTTTTCTCTTAATAAATACTTGTATAATATCTCTGCCAAAATGATGCACCCCTTTGTCAAATTCTCATTGATCAGTTTTTTTATTCTATCATATAGCTGTAACTGTTTTACGAGCACCAGTCATTGCTCGGTTTTTTGTGTTTATCAAGAAAATTCGTTATGATCCATATCCATAAGCCGAAAAGCATTGACCCAAGATACGAGCCAATCATTAAACTCCCCTTTTCCGTGTTTGCCGTCAAAGCTCCAACTGCTTTGGAAGATGGCTTCATTCTGCGCGCCGGCAGGACGAAGCAATCCATGAAGCGTGGTTTTTCCATCGCTGATGCCTTGAAACGTATATTCGCGCAAATGATCCGATGCCAAACGCCAAACGGGATTTTGTGTAATTTCCGAAAGATAACGCATATCGGGCGCATAATAACTTGCCCAACAATCGAGATGGTGATGCTGTGCGGAAACAGCCGTTGCGCCAAGCGTCGTGAAGCCAGTCTTGTAAGCATCTGTATCGGTTGGAAACGGAATATCATAATAAAACATCCACGTTTGCAGATAGCAAGCCACGTTTTCTGCTTTTTGCAGGTAAGAAGCCTCTCCTGTCAAACGCTCCAGCATGAGCGCCGCACGAAAAACAGGACCTGCGCTCTCTTTGTCGATGCAATAGGTATCGAGCGCGGCGCCCGCGGCGACGTTATGAGAAAGATAATGCTGATCGTAAAAATCAAAGGAATCCTTGCCCGCCTGCAAATATTTATGCTCACCCGTTACACGATACATCTGCAAAGACGCGACCGTCATCATCGCGCCCGCCATACCGCGCGCGCAGAGAACCTCACCCTTTTCGTTCACGGTCTGCGGAAATCCGTTTCCAAGCGCAGGATATGCCAAGACCGCATCCAAAACGCCTCTCGCCGTTTCCAAATAATCCTCGCGGACGATACCGCCATTTTTCAAAAGAACGTAGGCGTTGATATATTGATACGTCAGCCAACCAAGATTGCAAAGGTCAAGGGTAAGCGAATTTTTTCCTTTGAAAACGTCATCAAGCAAAACGGGGATAAGCCCGCTCGGCAAACGGAATTTCTGCCAAGAATCCAAGATCGCAATGGCATGGCGAAAATCCGCAGACGACGTATCAAACGAGCCTTTCACGGCAAAAGAAAGATCAAAGGGCGCAATCGGTGTGTGCTGTATTCTTTCCATGCCGCATTTTTTCATGTTATCCCAAAGAAGAAGCCATGCGTTGGTGATATTTTGTCCGCACCAACCACATTCGTAGCGTCCCGAACGGCGATAAGCAAACGATATGACCTCAACGCCGTCCACCTGTTTTTTGTAGGGCAAAAAGCCCATATTGGTAAGCGTCAGCGTTTCCTTTTCCTCCACCAAAAGGCGGAGAAACGACATCGAATATTCATAAATTTCGGGCGTATCACGACGCATCGGCGCTCTGGTATAGCCCGTCAGCAGATATTCGATAAACGGTCGATAACCAAACGTGCCGACACTTTCACTCAAAAGCAGATACGCCGTAAAAGTCTTACTTTCTCCTTGGGACAGGGTGACGGTATTCAAAACGGCATCACCAAGGCGGAATTTTTCAAGATATGCCTTCGGATATTCCAAATGCGTAAAAAACGCGCGTTGAATGACCGTCTTCCCCTTTATTTCAAAAGAGCAAGCGCTTTTCACCTGCGAGGGAGAGAGAAAAAGCGCGGAGCAACCGCCATCACCCATCACGACCGTACATCCCGGCACGCCCGCATGGTCAGAGGGAAATACCCAAGGCTCACCGTCCGAAAGAAGTCCCTTGGGTTCCATACCGTCCCCGAACGCATTGCCCGAATAACTGACGGACGGCACAAACCAATCGCAGACCGTATTTTCGGTCTTGACCGAAATACACGGAACAAACGAAAGCGCCGTATCTCCGCAGTTTTTCAAAGTTCGCGTAATGGTGATACATGCGCCTTTGCGCTTGATATCGTCATAAACGGTAAGCGTATCCGCCGTAAACGGACGAAGTTTATTTTCTGTAATATGATATTGCTCTTGTAACAGTATATAATTTTGCATAAAGCGCTCCCGATCACTTAAAATATAGCGTCCAATGTGCAATATTGACACAACCCTTGCTATATGGCACAGATGCCTGTATCAACACGCGCTGACTGCCATCGTCAAGCGCCATCACGAGATTATTGGAATAGTAAGCCGTTTTTCCTTCGCTTTCATAGAGATAGACGCCGTCATCCCAAGAAATACCGTCTTCACTCGTATACAAAACGAAGTGCATGGGGAGCTCATCGCCAAGACAGCCCGCTCTGCCATGAAGCAAAAAGCCGTTCTTCACCTTTGCCACCTGCGGATTTCGGATGCGCTTTTTGCAGTAGCTCTTCCCGCTTTTTTCCCATGTTAGACCCATATCACGGCTGATATGATAGACAAGGTTATATTCATCGCCCGAATCGTATTCATAGCAGATGAACGCACCATCGTCTGTCACCGCCATACTGCCGTACGCATGACCCAAGGTATATCCCGGAAGCTCGCCGCGCAGAGTAAAATGCTTTCCGTGGTCATCGCTTTGATAGATATAATAACGATGCTCGGGCTTCGTCGCTTGAAAATCCTCATTTGCCAGCATCAAAACGTAGATCACACCGTCACGAACGAGCGCATCATAGACTCTTCCCTTTTTATTACATAGCAAAACGGCATCTGACCACGTTTCTCCACCGTCCTCACTTCTGACGACGACAGGCTCAAGATAAGGCTCCCATCCGTTTGGGTTTTCGTTGCGGATACAAAAGGCAACGATCTCATTCTCCGCCGTGGATACTGCTTTTTCACAGCTGACCGTAAACGGCTCATTCAAAAAGGACTCCCATGAATACGGAAAGATCTTTGCCTCATCCCATGTGACACCGTGATCATACGAGCGTTTGTATTCGAGCCAACCGAAGCCGTTATGTCCGGGGGACCATTTGTTTCGTTTACCCGAGCAGTTGGAATAAAACGCCATCACACAGCCCTTTTTATATTCCACAAGTGCATGGCTGAGATGTCCGCTGCGGTGATTTTTTTCATGGTCGACAAACAGGATCCCCTTGCTCGGGATCTCTTTGGGGGTTATTTCATAGCGAATCGATTGCATATATTTCTCCTTATTTTCTCAAATCGCAGAAAGCTTCACAAGGTAGGTATCAAAGAGCTTCATTTTCAGATGCAAGGAAAATACGTTGGATGCGAGAAGCTCCTCGCGGACAAGCTTACAGTTATTTTCCTCGTCCACCAGATAAAATTCCGCACGGATACCGTTTTCGGCGTTCATGCCTTCGATTTTCAGGCAAACGTCTTCCGCGTCCGCTTCGTCGAGGTCTTGATAATGCGTTACCATGATCGCACCGTTTTTGCCGTCACCCGCGGCACAGGAATAGATGTTTTCATTTTGCGCGTCGATTTTGACGGCAGTACCAAGACGGCGCAGATCCTTGAACTGATAAAATACATAATAGCCCTTGCGCGGCGCTAAGGTTTCGGTATCAAAAAGTCCGCTCATGCCACACGGACGCGCATCGTAATACATCAGCATATCCAGATCACACGCCTGTCCGATACACATCGAGCCTGCGATAAAGGACGCGCCCTTGAGTCCGCGTTCCATGCGGAGAGAATAGTTCCAATCCTCTTTCAGCCAACCGCGGATATAGTTCCATTCATTGAGGATAAGCTCGGGCTTTTCGATGCCAAACATATCAAGAGAAGCCTTTGCCACCTCGACCGCCCTTGCGACCTCCTCGGGCTTCTTATAATAACGATGGAAGGAATAAAAATCAAAGGGCATATTTCTTTCCTTGACCGCGCGGAGAAACGCGAGCTGGAGAGGTCCGTGCTTGGGCGCGGTAAAGGCAGGACCGCCGATCTTCAAATGCGGAAAGCATTTTTTGAGATGCTTGGAGGCAACCTCATAAAAATCGATAAATTCCTCGTCCGTACCCTGCCAGCAGGGATTCGATCCGTCCGCATTGCAACAATCGGGCTCATTCCAGATCTCCCAATATTCGATATCGTAAGCAAAGCCGTTTGCCCAGCCCTCGGTATAATGGCGAATGATATGCTCGCAGATACGTGCCCATTTTGCGTAATCGCGGGGCGGATACGTGCCGAATTTATAACCGTGCTCGATGGATGCGCCAAGACGGTAAAAGACCTTCGTTCCTGCCGCAAAGGTATTTTTCGTATACATATCGGTCGGCTCGAAAATATAGGATCTCGGGTCGTTTTCGTCAGCGTCAAAGTTGCGGAAAATACGGTGTACGTCTACGGTATGCTCACCGCCGTATGCACTATGAAACGATGCGTCATGATTGCGCGCATAGGGAATTTCAAGCGCGGCATAATCGGGAAAATTGGTCGTACCGCGTTCGCTTATGCCGTGCGGTCCGTTATTGACCGCGTTCATCGGCTTGATCTTTCCGAGCGCTTGCGAAAAATCAACGTTTATGGTTTTCATAAAGTCCTCCTCATGAACGTTTTGTTGCTTTAATTATAAAAGAAATGCTGAATAATGTCAATAAAATCAAAAAGAAAAAGACGGCAAAACCGTCTTTTTCCATTCAATATGAAAAACAGCAATCAAAGCGCTTCGCAAAGCTCGGTATATTCGAGATTCAAGCTTTCTGCGACGTTCTTATTGACACATTTGCCCTTACAGATGTTGACACCGTTTGCAAGACCCTTATCCATTTCGGTCGCCTTTGCAACGCCGTAGTCAGCGAGCATCAGACCGTAACGGAGTGTGGAGTTTGTAAGCGCAACGGTAGAGGTATACGGAACGGCACCGGGCATATTGCCGACGCAGTAGTGAACGATACCCTCTTCGATATAGATGGGGTCATCGTGGCTGGTAACGTGAGAGGATTCGCAGCAACCGCCCTGGTCGATGGCGATATCGACGATGACAGCGCCCTTCTTCATGAGCTTCAAATGCTCGCGTCTGACGAGCTTCGGTGTAGAACCGCCGGGAATGAGAACGGAGCCGATCACGAGGTCTGCTTCCTTCAGTGCCTTCTGAATGTTTGCTTCCGTGCTGTAAAGTGTGGTAACGGATGCGCCGAAGATATCTTCAAGATAAGCAAGTCTGTTTGCGTTAACGTCAAGAAGCGTTACCTGTGCGTCGATACCGACAGCCGCCTTTGCCGCATACGTACCTGCAACACCGCCGCCGATGATGACGATCTTACCGCGTTCAACACCGGGAACACCGCCGAGAAGGATACCGCGTCCGCCGAAGCCCTTTTCGAGGTATTTTGCACCTTCCTGAACGGAAAGACGACCTGCGATCTGGCTCATCGGACGGAGGCAAGGAAGATTGCCTGCGCCGTCGGTGATGGTTTCGTATGCAATGGCGATCGCGCCTTTTTCAAGAAGCGCATTGGTAAACGTGGGGTTGGGAGCGAGGTGGAGATAGGTATAAAGGATCTGACCCTCGCGAAGATAATCATATTCACATTCTTCAAGCTCTTTTACCTTGACGATCATATCTGCAACTGCAAAAACCTCTGCGGGAGTTGCCAAAATGGTCGCGCCTGCGTTTACGTATTCCTCGTCGGAAAAGCCTGCGCCCACACCCGCGCCAGTTTCCACATATACGGAATGACCGTGGGCAACGTAAGCCATGACGTTATCGGGGGTAAGACCGACACGGTATTCGTGGTTTTTGAGTTCTTTTGTTGTTCCAATTTTCATGATATACTCCTTCTGCCGTGATACTGCGAAAAAGCTTCGGACACGGCCAATAAAATTCACAAATCATATGTTCCAAAATCATCTTGGAAATAATAGTTATATAATAACATAAAATGGTATCATTGTCAATAAATGATATTAAATTTTATGCCAATTTGAAAATTTCGTGAAAATAGACGAAAGAACGACAAAAATTTCTATGAAAACACAAAAAAATAATGGGGACAATGCCGAGCATCGTCCCCATCGTTCAATCCTTCACATATTCCAAACGGAGATAATAGATCTTGGTCGGATTTTCCGCATTGGGAATATCGACCCATATCCAATAGGCAAAGGTCGTATGCTGTCCCGCAAACGTGGGATCGTCATACCAACGCGCCGTATCGATGACGATACGGTCATTTGAAAACGAATGTTTTTCAAGCGTAACGTTCCCCGTATACTTGACCTCGTTTCCATCCGCATCGATAAAGCATACACGAAAGGCATCGACAGACGATACCGCGCCCTCGACCTCAAAGGCGATAACGTCACCGTGATGAACCACAACAGGCTCATATTCGGTCAAATATTTCTGTATCGTTTCCTCTCCCCATTCTTCGGGAAAATCAAAACGAAATGATGTTCCCGGCGTATCACCCTCGTAAGCAAGCATCACGCTGTCATTTACCAAAACGGTCGTTTCTCCACAAGATGCCGCGGAAAGCAGAAATACCATGCATAAGCATACAAAGAATATCCTTTTCATATCGCTTTCCTCGTCTTTTCAAAATCAAAGTGTGGAAACCACGATATCTGCGCCCTCGGAAACGGCAAATTCACCAAAGCCTGCGGGAATATATACGCTTTCGCCCTTTTTGATGTTCATTTCGCCGCCGTTCCAAGTGATAACGGCTTCTCCGCCGAGGCAAAGCAAATGTACGAAGCTTTCTTCCGTCGCGGTCATGGTGAACGCCTTTTCAAAATGATAAACGGTGAAATAACCGCATTTTGCAATGATACCGAGCTCGTCATTGGCATCTGCGCGAACGGCAGAGGGGTCTTCGATCTTATCGATCACGGCAAGTGCATCGTCAACGTGAAGCTCGCGGAGCTTGCCGTCTGCGCCGCGGCGGTTATAGTCGTATACGCGATAGGTAATGTTGGAGTTCTGCTGAATTTCCGCGATCAAAATGCCACGGCAGATGGCGTGGACCATGCCCGAGGGAATGAAATAGGTTTCGCCCTTTTTGATGGGAACGTAATTCATAAGCTCCTCAAGGGTGCCGTTTTCGATGGCGGCGCGAACCTCAGCGGCAGAATATTTCTTTTTCAGACCGTAGATGATCCTTGCATCGGGAGCGGCATCCACGATATACCACATTTCGGTCTTGCCGAGGTCTGTGGTATGCGCTGCGGCATATTCATCATCGGGATGGACCTGGATAGAAAGGTCAGCTTCCGCATCGATGAGCTTGATAAGAAGCGGAAAACGCTCGCCGTCCCAACCCTTTTTGACTTCATCCTTGTGTGCGTTCAGATAGTCGGAAAGAAGCATACCGTCAAACGTACCGCTGACGATGGTATTCACGCCGTCTGCGCGGTCGGTAAGCTCCCAGGATTCCGCGATCTTTTCACCGGGCGTTCCCTTACCGTATTCGCGGGCAAGTCTTTCTCCGCCCCAAATGATCTTTTTCGTAATCATACCAAGTTTCAAAGGTTCCATAAAACATTCCTCACTTTATTTTCAATTTTACTTGCAAGAGTGCAAAAAATCCTATATAATAAAATTATAGCAGTAAATTCTCTTTTTTTCAATACCTATCTGCAAATTCAAATTTACATTCGGAGATTTTTATGAAGCAAGCATTTCAAAATTTTCCTTTCTCCTTGCCAATGATCTTAGACGGCGCAACGGGAACGGAGCTGATAAAAGCAGGTATGCCGTCGGGAGTTTGTCCCGAGGCTTGGATACTCGAACATCCCGATGTCATATCCCACATTCAAAAACGCTATATAGATGCAGGCGCAAACGCCGTTCTTGCTCCGACCTTCGGTGCAAATCGGGAAGTCCTTTCCCGTTACGGACTTTCCGAAAAGGTGACGGAAATGAATATCGCTCTTGCCCGTCTTTCGAGAGAGGCGGCAAAAGATGCCCTTGTCGGCGGCGACCTTTCCCCCACGGGAAAATATCTGCGTCCCATCGGAGATATGGATGCGGACACGCTCATCGATATCTATTTTGAACAGGCAACGGCGCTCGACCCCTACGTGGATTTCTTCATGATTGAAACGAACATGGACCTTGCGGCGACGCGCATGGCGGTCTTGGGAGCGAAAAAAGCATCGAAAAAGCCGATTTTTGTCACACTTACCGTAACCGAAAGTGGCAAAACCATGTCGGGAGATGACCCCAAAGCCGCTTTTTTGACACTTTCCGCGCTCGGTATTTCTGCATTTGGGCTCAACTGCTCCACAGGTCCGCGTGAAATGAAGACGCTTCTTTCTCCGCTCAAAGCGCTTTCTTATTCGCTCGGTATCCCGCTTATCGCAAAGCCCAATGCAGGTGCACCTGCTGCTGACGGTACGCACACTCACCTCGACGCTTCGGAATTTGCCGATATCTGCCGTGAGATGGCAGAGGACGGCATCCTCATTCTCGGCGGATGCTGCGGAACGAATGCAGAGCATATCGCCGCGATCCAACATGCACTTTCTGATATGAAATCACCCGAAGCACCAGAAAAGCTCGACATCTCTCGTTTGGCTTCCACGGCAAGAATCATCGCGCAGATTCCCGAAGAATTGCCCGAGCCCATCATCCCAGACGAGGATTTCGCGGATAACGCCGACGAAATGGCAGACGAGGAAGAGTTCATCTATATTCAAATAGAAACCGAGAAAGATGCCGATATCGTTTTGGAATCTGCGCCGTTTCTCTCTGCGCCGCTTGCCGTTTGCGGAAATGAAAACGCGATTCAAAAGCTCGAAAGATATTTTTGCGGGAAAATCTTGACTGTCATGCTTTGATGTGATATCATACAAAACACTTAGAAGGAAAGGAAAAGACATGAAAAAAATTGTTTCCAAAAAGAACCCCATTATACCGCAGATGGGTGTTTGCGATCCACATATACACATTTTTGAAGGCAAGCTTTGGCTCTACGCATCTCACGATACCTCGTTTGACAACAAAGGATTTGATATGCGCGATTGGCAAATATGGTCGTCAGAGGACTGCGTAAATTGGACGTTGGAATCTGTGGTGCATCCCGAGGACACCTTCGTCGGCTCAACCAACTGTTGCTGGGCTGTGGACTGCGCCTTCCGAAACGGAAAATATTACTATTATTTCTCAATAGGCAACAGAAAAACGGGGGTTCTCGTGGGCGATACCCCTGCCGGTCCTTTTGTGGACGTGCTTGGCAAGCCTTTGCTTGACGGAACACTGACCACCACAAGAGAGTACGATCCCACCGTGTTTTGTGACGATGACGGCGAGTATTATCTCGTTTTCGGAGGTCCCAAATGGTGCTACGGAGAAGGTTGCGGCTACTATATCGCTCGTCTTAACGAGGATATGATATCCTTTGCTGAAACGCCTCGTTATTTAGAGCTTGACCACATGGGGGACGATAAGGCATCGCTGAACAAGTTTAACAAAAAATACTATTTGAGCTACGGCGGATTTTACGCCATATCCGATTGCATCTACGGTCCGTATCAGTTTATGGGACACACCCAAGCAAGCATGGATCATACAAGCTTTTGTGAGTGGAACAATCAGCTTTTCAATGCCATAACCGTGGACGAAAGCTCCAAATATTTCAGATCGTCGGGACTTTGCTACGCGCATATCCGTGAAAACGGCGAGATCGTTACCGATCCCCTCATCGTTGAATACGGTGTTGGTCAGTACGACTCTGATTGGAACCGAATCGAGGCGGAGTGGTATATGAGAGCTACAAGCGTATGCAAAAAGGAAAACCGAGGTATGCCTGGATTTTCCGTTGTATGCGACAAGTACACCGAGCTTTACTACCCAAATATC
Organism: Clostridia bacterium; assembly: GCA_017937845.1. Taxonomy (GTDB): domain Bacteria; phylum Bacillota; class Clostridia; order Oscillospirales; family CAG-272; genus QALR01. The sequence goes on from JAGBCV010000027.1 coordinate 55,282, forward strand.
AGAAATCTTGATGATAAATTTGCAGTTGAGCTTACAGGTGCATTCAATGGAGGAGGAGGAACCGTTGAGATCCGAGAGTCTGATAAAAACGGAAAGCTTCTCGGCACTCTGCGTGTGGAAAGCCCCTCAAAACGTAATTACGCATGGAACAGCAGAGACAGATATCCCGTATATTTCAATGAAAAGCTTCCCTGTAAGCTTGATATATGCATGGTGCTCATCCCGGATGAGGGCACAACGATTACCGTTGATTATTTCAATTTCTGGAATCATTTCTAAAAATAATAAAAAGGGCTGTAAAAAGCCCTTTTTATATTGACACGATTTTTGGGCATTATTTGACCAAATTTTTCAGAAAATACTTGTTCCACTTGTTCCGATAAGACGATATTTCACGAGTAATGCGTTTTTTTACACGTTTATGCTCATCAGCAAGAATAATTGGGATATTATGTAGCGCAATCTTTAAATCGTTGATCCGTTCTTCATTGGGTTCTTTCAAGCTATCTAACAGTTCCTCAAACATAGCAGAAAGAACTTGATATGCGAAATCATCTTTTATGATTTTCACTCCGTAGGTGTAGACATTTTTGGTAAGTATCCATCGCCACTTTTCATATTCTTTCAGTTCTTGAATATCGGATAAAACGCTACGAATTTTATTAAATTCAACAATGTTATCTTTTTGCTCGGCATCGATCGTATCTTTAATAGCCTTTGATACGGCATAATCATATCCCAAACCATCCGAACGCATCAAAACGATCGACCAATAAATATCGTAAAAATCATAATTCGTTAGCAACATAATATTTTACCTTCCTTATAAAATTCTGCATCGTTTTATTTATCACATGATAAAAAATCGACCTTATTTTCCACTTCAAAACACATAGTATCTGTATTGAACACATGAATACCGCAATTTGAAATCTTGAAGGACTTCCCTTTGTTGCTCCACTCTATGTTTTTCACGATATGATAGATCACGTTGATAACGCCACTATGCGTAACGACCAAAACATTACGGTCGAGCGTTTTGCACTCGGAAAGAAAACGCACAAACCACGCTTTGATGCGGAGATAAAAATCAAGAGGGCTTTCGCCGTTTGGATATGCTTCATCCATTCTCAAAGAACTGAAAAAGAGCCCCGGATAGCGGATAAGTGCTTCTTCATTGAGCATACCCGCCAAATCGCCGTTATTCGTTTCTCTGATCTGCGGTTCTTCGACGACAGGCAAGCCCAATTCGGCAGACACAAAACTCGCTGTGGTCATGGTTCTCGGTAAATCACTCGATACGATTTGCGAAATCTGATAAATTGCATTGTTTTCACGAAGGTGTTTTGCAAGTTTTTTCGCTTGCTCCATGCCCTCTTCCGTTAAGTCCATATGACTCCAACCGCCGCGATATCTATCATCATCTTTTCCGTGTCGGACAAAAATCATGTTCATAGCATATCCCCGTTCAAATGAAAGTATTGGATATAGTATATCACACATCTCATGAAATGTCAAATACACAAACACGGTTCAATTTTTCACCGAAAGATATCCCCGTATCGCCTCGTTCTGCTCTGTGCAAAGCAAGTACAGATAAACGCCGCTTGCAAATACAACGGCATTTTCTTTTTTCTCCGCCCGTTCCAAAAGAAGCGCCATGACCGCCTTTCTGTGGGACATATCCAAAAGCCGAATGACGATGATCTCCCTTTCGCTGTATCTGCGCGAAAAATAGACCGCCATGGAATCCACATAGCGCAAATCGTCAAGCCTTTCCCCCACAAACATTCTCTCCAAAAGCGCATCCGTAAGCGGATACATGGCATCTCGCTCCGTGCCGTAGCAATAGCCGTCCTCCATATCAAACTCCGCAAGAATCGCCGCCAATATTTCATCTGCGCTTCGGCTCTCCTCCGAAAAAACGGGCAGGCAGGAGGAAAAGATGAACGCGCATATCAACAACATACAACATAACCGTTTCAAAACAAAAATCACACTCCCTTTTATCTTATGATACGGAGTGTGATTTTATTTCAGATATTTATGAATCCTATCGCGGAAACGATAAAAATAAAGAAGAGATAGTCTTGCAAACAAAATATCGCAAAGGATATAGACGATATTGGCAAAAACGAAATAAACGATGTAAAAAACAAACGCGGGGATTCCCCATATATTTTCTGTGTAAAAGCCCATCAGCTCCGCACCGAAATATACGATGGCACCGAACAACAGATTGAAAACGATCACTTTCGGAAACCACGCCCATTTTTTCATCTTCTTTTCAAAAAAGAATTTGGAGATCGGCACATAACCGAAAAGTCCGATGAATAAGATCGCGGGGGATTTATTCGGCAAAAGCAAGAGCGCCAAAACGGAAACGCCGAGATATACCATGCCTGCGTATCCATATCCAAGCTCCAAGACACAAAAGAGGACGAGCACCGATGCGAGGACCGCCGCCGACATATCCAATACGTCCAAAAGAGAGCCGAGATACAGAAAGACCACACCCAAGGCGATGCAAAGTGCCGAAATCGAAATACGCTTGGTTTGTTTCATATCAGCAACAGGAAATAAGGTCGCCGCCGCAGATCTCACAGATGCAGTCCATGCAGATCAGTGTCGAGCATACGTCGCAGATGCCGTCCGCCGCGCGCTGTGTTTGCGATGCGGAGGTATAATTGCGGATGCTGTTTGCCGCATTGCGGTATTCCTCATTCGTGGGGTCCATACGGCAAGCGGAATCGAAATATTTCGCCGCTTCAAAATACCAGCCCTTCGCGCGGAATACCACGCCCTTGAGATAGAACCATTCGGCGTTGCGTTCGCCCATCGGCACAGAGTCAAGACGAATCTGCGCTTCATAAAAATCACGCGCACCGATGCAGGAACGGATATCCGCAAAATTTGAGTATCCGCCATACGAGCCGCTATTCGATTGATACGAACCGCTCGAAGAATATCCTCTCTCCGCTTGTTCTTTTCTCATTTTCTGAATGGTTTCGTACGCCTCGTTGACCTCTTTCATTTTTTCGCTTGCGAGATCGGAAAGAGGAGTATTGACATAGTTGTCGGGATGATATTTGCGCGCAAGCTCACGGTATGCCTTTTTGACTTCTTCATCCGTTGCCGCGGGATCCACCCCCAGCACCTTATAGGGATCATTTGCCATGTGTTTCTTCCTTTCCGACCGCCACGGAAAGCGCACTTCCCATGCCGTCTAAAATGATATTTTCGATACATTCGCGGAACATCGGCTTGTTCTCAAAATCGAGAAGCGCGACCGCCCGAAGGATCGCGTCGGATTCCATCGTCAAAACGCCGCGAAGCGCTTCTTCCTTGAACCGTTGCATTTCTGCCTCATCCGCCAAGGCATACAAAAACGGATTATACGACCCGTTTTTCAGATCGTCCTCATAATCGCAGACCGCATCGATCAGATAAACGAATCTGCCCGTATGAAGTCCGATCTCATAGGCGATCTTTTCCGTCCAGCCGTCAAGCCCCAGCGCAAGAAGCGCACCGAGCATCTTGCCGAAAACATCGGCAGGCATATCGGGACTTGGGCATTTTGCTTCTTCCAAACGGCGAATCTCACCCATCGCATCGGAAACGAGCGTTCCGATCTCATATTCAGCGCGCTTCGCCTTGCGTTTTAACGACCCCGCATACGGGGAAAGCAGCTGTGCGCCGAGTTTTTTGATGCCTTTATCGTCTGCGACGGTATCCTCCACCTTATGCGCGGCAAGAAGCGCACCGACGTAGGCGGCATAGGTCAAGGCATCGTTATCGTCCATCATGGGACGCTTTTTTATGGGATGCACCGCGCAACGGCGCTTGCGAATGGAAAAATCCGTTTTGCAAAGCACCGTGCGAACAAGCGCAAAAAACGTCATGTCATAGCTGAGCGTTACACGGGAAAGATTTCCCGTGTGCTTTTTCATGGACTGACAAAGTCCGCAGTAAACGCTCTTATAAAGCTCGTATTCCTTTACCCGGAGATTCGGGATAAAGGGTTTTACATAACCAAACACGGAGGCTCCTTGAGATTATCAGCCGTTCAGTCCGTAGTAGTAATACTGGAAGTTTACGTCTGCGTATTCGGAAAGGAAGGTATCTGTGAAGGTGTATCTTGCAGAAACCGCTTCGTCAACGGAGATGTTTTCAAAGTAAGTCTTGATGTGGTTTTCGTACTTATCGTACATAACGGTGTCTTCGTAACCGTCAAAGAGGCTGAGGTAGTGGTCGTCGTTGTAGACTGCTTCCTTGAGGTCGATTCTCTTGACGATGTACTGGTATGCGTCGCTGCTTACGCTGATAGCTTCATCGGTATATTCACCGATTTCAAGCTTCTTTGCTTCTGCGTCAACGGTCGCGTTGATGAAGGTGCCTTCTTCGATCACGAAAAGACCTTCGGGATATTCAACGGAATAGTAATCGTCAGAGTAAAGCTCGATAAGCTCTTCAAAGGTCTTTGTGCCTGCTTCAAGCTCTGCAAAGATGGTAGCGGCAAGGTTCTGCTTTTCGCTCTTTTCTTCTTCGGAAAGCTCCTCAAGCTCGTAGGTATCGGAAACGTCTGCGGAGTGGTCGTGACCCTCGTGGTCCTCGTGGTCGTATTCGATCTCCTCCAATACGCGGTTGCCGTTTTCATCGCGCTTGACCTTATTCTTCATATCGAGCATGATGTACTGGAAGCCGATGTAGTTTTCGGTGTAGAATTTTGCAAGGTCTTCGTCGTTTACCTTGTATTCGCCGTTTTCGCCGCAGAGGTAATCGAGAACCGCTTCGGAACGGGCAACCATATCCTGATAGGTGGTGTAGTACTGCTCAGCGGTGTAGCCGTAGTACTGCTTGTATGCGCCTGCGCCGCCCATGTTCTTGATGGCGGTCTTTTCATTTTCTTTGTTTTTCTTGACGGTTTCGTCAGAGATGGTGAGGTCGAATTTATCAAAGAGATACTTTTCGATCAGGATCGCCTTTGCCTGGTCAAGAATCATGTTCTTGTAGTAGGTCTCAAGTGTAATACCGCTGCCTTCTTCGGTTTCCTTAGCCCATGTTTCTTCTGTGTCATAGGCTCTGGGCATATACATGCTGCAGCAGTAATCGAGCTTCTTGATGGTCATGAGGAGGGAAAATTCCTTCTCGGTCAAGGTGTAGGTGTTGCCGTCGATGGTCATGGACATGATAGCATCATTCGAGCCGCAGGAAGCAAGCATCGAAACCGCCATGCAAAGCACGAGAGCAAACGCTACGAGTTTGGTGATGAGTTTGGTGTTCTTCATGTTTTTTCTCCTTAAAATGTTTTACATACGGAAAACCGCATTCAAAAGTTTTCACTTGATTATTATACAATACTTTTTTGAAAAAATCTACTCTTTTTTTGATTTTATTTGTATATATTTTTTTAACAAATCGCCAATAAACGAAAAAATGGGTTCTTTTCTCATGCCGCGGCACAAAATATGCGTCTTTTCCGACGGCTTGATGAGGATCCTGCCCGGATATTCCGCAACGAGCGCGGACCACGCAGCAATATCGAGCGCGCCCGGATAGATGAGAACGTCGTTTTGCTTCTGGTCGATTTGAATAAAGCCGCATTCGCACGCACGCGCACGAATGAGCGAGATGGAAAGAAGCGTTTCGACCGACATCGGCAGATCGCCGTAGCGATCAAGAAGCTCGTCTGCGATATCGTCCACGTCCGCTTCGTTTTCGATGGACGCGATCTTCTTATAGATATCGATTCTTTGCGCCGCAGATGGGATATAGGTCTCGGGGATATAGGAGTCGCGTCCGATGTTGATGACACATTCCGTTTTGACTTTGGGTGTAATGCCCTTTTCCTCCAAGACCGCGTCGTTCAGAATCTTCAAGTACATATCGTAGCCGACGCTTTCCATATGCCCGTGCTGACGGGAGCCGAGCACGTCACCCGCACCTCGAATCTCAAGGTCGCGGAGCGCGATCTTGAAGCCCGAGCCGAACTCCGTAAAGTCACGAAGCGCCTGCAAGCGCTTGGAGGAGATCTCCGTCAGCACCTTGCCCGTCGGATAGGTGAAATACGCATAGGCGCGTCTGGTCGAGCGTCCGACACGTCCGCGGATCTGATGAAGCTGGGAAAGTCCCATTCTGTCCGCGTTTTCGATGATGAGCGTATTGGCGTTCGGCACGTCGACACCCGTTTCGATGATGGTCGTGCAAACGAGGATATCGATGGCACCGTCCACAAGATCCTGCCAAATCTCCGAAAGCTCGGTCTTATCCATTTTGCCATGGGCAAAGCGAACGACGGCATCGGGGAATCTCGCTTGGATACGCGCGGTCTTCTCACGAATCGTTTCCACCTTATTGTATAGATAGAATATCTGACCGCCGCGGTGAAGCTCACGGCGGATCGCTTCAAAGATGACGACGTCGTCATGCTCCAGAACGTAGGTCTGAACGGGCAAACGGTCGCCGGGAGCTTCGTCGAGAACGGACATATCACGAATGGACGTCATCGCCATATTGAGCGTTCGCGGGATAGGCGTTGCGGTGAGGGTCAGAACGTCGACGTTTTTGGAAAGCTGTTTCAGTTTTTCCTTATGCGCGACACCGAAGCGCTGTTCCTCGTCGATGATGACGAGTCCGAGGTCCTTAAACTGGATATCCGAGGAAAGAAGTCTGTGTGTGCCGACGATGATATCCACGTCGCCGCGGCGGACGGCGCGAACGGTCGCGTCCTGCTCGCCCGCATTTTTGAAACGGGAGAGATAAGAAACTTTAATGGGAAATCCGCGCATACGGGAAACGATGGTGTTGTAATGCTGCATCGCAAGGATCGTCGTCGGAACGAGGATCGCAACCTGCTTGGAATCCATGACCGCCTTGAATGCGGCGCGGAGCGCGACCTCCGTCTTACCAAATCCAACGTCACCGCAAAGAAGTCTATCCATCGGAATGGATTTTTCCATATCGGATTTGATATCGTTTACGGCAATGAGCTGTCCGTCCGTTTCCTCGTAAGGGAACGTGGATTCAAATTCTCTTTGCACCTCGTCATCGGGCGAGAACGCAAAGCCCGGACGGCGCAAGCGTTCGGCATACAAGGCGATCAATTCCTTTGCCATGCTTTTCACTTCCGCTTTGACACGAGATTTCGCCTTCGTCCATTCGGAACCGCCGAGCTTAGAAAGCTTGAGTCCGCCATTTTCCGTACCTGCGCCGATGTATTTGGAAACGGAGTCTATCTGTTCGCAGGGAACGAACAAAACGTCCGAGCCGGAATACTGGATCTTGATATGGTCGCGGCGCACGCCCTCATAGGTCTTGATGCTTTCAAGCCCCATATAGATACCGATGCCGTGAACGTCGTGAACGACGAAATCTCCCACCTCGAGGTCGGCGTAAGAAAGGATCTTTTCCTTTGCCTTGACAGCGGGCTTATTGTTTCTTGCAGCACGACGGCGCAAAGCGCGCTCAGTCTTATTCGCTCCGCTCGAAAGCGAGATACAAACGAACTTTTCCGTCTGCATCTCAAAGCCCTTGATGGGGAACGAGGAAACGATGACCGTTCCCGCAATCGTGTTCGTATCGAGCTTCGGCGAATGAATGGCGGGAATGCCGTTTTCGATGAGAATGGAACACATCGAGGAAGCCTCCACCTCGTTTTCGCAAAGCAAGAGCGTTGCGTATTGACTGCGGAGATAGGAATGGATATCCTCCGAAAGAATGGCGAAGTCCGCCGTTATCGCCGGGGTAGGACGCACGTTCATCGTAAACATCGCGGAAAGCTTGCCCGGATACTGCGAAACGAAGGTATTGCAAAGAAGCGCGCTTCTCGATTCAAAGAACGCCAAAAGCTCAGTTTCGTCCTTGGAAAATTCACAGTATTTCGGAAGCAGCAAGCCCGACTTGATAAGGTCGCCCGTGGTTTCCTGCATATGCGCGGACTCCGCACGCACACGGTCGAGGACCGCAGGCGTTTCAACGGCAAAGGTCAGCGCATCTTTTCCGAAATAATCGAGAAGCGTCGTGCGCTCCGTATATATATAGGATATATATTTATCGGAAAAGGCGACGTCAAGGTCATTTTCGAGCGTTTCGTACTCGTGCATGAGAGAGCGCTTGATTTCAGAATCGCTCGCCTTCCCTGCCGCCGCCTTGACAAGCGTCGCAAGTCCGTCGCGCTTCTCATCGGAGAGCAGGATCTCTCGCGCACAGGTGATGAGGACCTCGTTTACCTTATCGGTCTTTCTCTGCGTCATGATATCGAAATAGCCGATCTGGTCAATTTCATCTCCGAAAAGCTCCATACGCACGGGCGAGCGGAGCTGAGGCGGAAATATATCGATGATACCGCCGCGGATGCTGAATTTACCCTTGCCGTCTACCATATCCGAGCGAACATAGCCCGAACGGGAAAGAAAACGGGCAAGCTCATCCATCTCGATGGTATCGCCGACGGAAAGGAGCTTTGTCGCGTGGCGAAGCTTTTCCTCGGGAATCGTGAAGGAGAGCGCGGCAGTGGGCGTTGCGATAACGGCATCGAGCTTATCCTCGATAAGGTCGGTCAAAACCGCGATACGCTCATGCTCAAGCTCGTGGGAAGAAACGATATTATAAAGCACGGGGTCGCGCTCGGGATACAGCGACACGCGAAGCCCAAACGCGCTGAGCGAATGGAGAAGCGCCGCGGCACTTTTTTCGTCGGGAACGCAAATAAATGCAGGAAGCCCACCTCCGGAATTATCCAAAACAGAGGCGGCGAGGAATGCGTCAAGCGCCCCCTCGCAAAGTCCCGAAACAAGAGCGGGATAGCGTCTTTTCGCTTCCGTTCTTGCGCGAAGTGTTTTTATGATTTCGCCGTATTCCCTGTTTTCGCGGATACGGCTAAGCAGTAGATTCATGTTGTTATCACACCCTTTCTTTCATATTTTATTATAGAGAGGCAAAATATCGTCATTCGTTCTTCAACGGATAAACCTTGTTTTATCCATTATACAGGCACATCGCGCGCTCAAGGTCGCCTGCCATGATCAGCTCACACGCACCCTTTACATCGTCAAAACGGGAGGTAAGCGCTTTCTTGTCTTCCTCGGAAAATTTACCGAGTACCCAATCCGCAAGGTCGTATTCGGGATTCGGCTTTTCACCGACACCGATGCGAACGCGGGGGAATTTATCCGTACCAAGCCATCCTATGATGCTTTTGAGTCCGTTATGACCGCCTGCGCTTCCCGATTTTCGGATGCGGAGCTTGCCGGGCTTTTGGGTGATATCGTCGCAGAGGACGATGACGTTTTCCGCGGGGATCTTATAAAAATTTGCGGCGGCGGAAACGGCTGTGCCCGAGGAGTTCATATAGGTCTGCGGCTTCATCAGAAGCACGCATTTACCCCCAAGGGTCGCTTCGATGCAGAGAGAATCGTATTTTGCTTTATTGATGCGGACAGCGCATTTCTCCGCGATATGGTCGATCGCACGAAAGCCTGCGTTATGACGGGTATCTTCATATTCCTTTCCCGGATTGCCGAGTCCGACGATGAGATATTCGGGCTTTCCGACGGGCGTTGCGGCTGTCGAAATTTTCTTAAAAAGATCGTCAAGGGACATTTTATTTTCTTCTCCTTTCCAAAAAACAGCGTGAAGTCTATTTATTTTACACGATAGATGAGATTTTATCAAGCGTTTTTCGGAGTTTTCTCAAAAAAACTCAAAAAATATGCAAGATTTTTTGAAAATTCTTTAGAAAATTTTGCAAAAGGTATAGATATTACAAAAACTTTGTGATATAATAGGGGGGTAAAAGGTTTATAAACTCAAAACCCAAATACCAAAAATTTATTGGAGGTACAGTACAATGGCACACAAATATGTCTACCTTTTCACCGAAGGCAACGCTAACATGCGTGAACTCCTCGGTGGTAAAGGCGCAAACCTTGCTGAAATGACCAACATCGGTCTTCCCGTACCGCAAGGCTTCACCATCACAACCGAAGCTTGCACACAGTACTATGAAGACGGTCAGAAAATCAACGATGAAATCATGGCTCAGATCATGGAATACATCGTTAAAATGGAAGAAATCACCGGTAAGAAATTCGGTGATCTTGAAAATCCGCTTCTCGTTTCCGTTCGTTCCGGCGCACGCGCATCCATGCCCGGTATGATGGATACCATTCTTAACCTCGGTCTTAATGAAGAAGTTGTCGAAGTTATGGCTAAAAAGTCCGGCAACGCTCGTTGGGCTTACGACTGCTACAGACGTTTCATTCAGATGTACTCTGACGTCGTAATGGAAGTTGGTAAGAAATACTTCGAAGAACTCATCGATAAGATGAAAGAAGAAAAAGGCGTTAAGCAGGACGTTGAACTCACTGCTGACGACCTCAAAGAACTCGCAAACCAGTTCAAAGCTGAATACAAATCCAAAATCGGTGTCGACTTCCCGAGCGATCCTAAGGAACAGCTCATCGGTGCAGTTAAGGCCGTATTCCGTTCTTGGGACAACCCCCGTGCTAACGTTTACCGCCGCGACAACGATATTCCTTATTCTTGGGGTACCGCTGTTAACGTACAGATGATGGCATTCGGTAACATGGGTGATAACTGTGGTACAGGTGTAGCGTTCACACGTGACCCTGCTACAGGTGAAAAGAAGCTCATGGGCGAATTCCTTACAAACGCACAGGGTGAAGACGTAGTTGCAGGTGTTCGTACACCTATGCCCATTGCTGAAATGGCTGACAAATTCCCCGCTGCTTTCGAGCAGTTCAAGAATGTTTGCCAGATCCTCGAAAATCATTATCATGATATGCAGGATATGGAATTCACCGTTGAAAACGAAAAGCTCTACATGCTCCAGACTCGTAACGGTAAGAGAACCGCTCAGGCTGCTCTCAAGATCGCTTGCGACCTCGTTGACGAAGGCATGATCACCGAAGAACAGGCTGTTCTTATGATCGATCCTCGTAACCTCGATACACTTCTCCACCCGCAGTTCGACGCTAAGGTCCTCAAGGCTTCCAACCCCGTTGGTAAGGGTCTCGGCGCTTCCCCCGGTGCTGCTTGCGGTCAGGTAGTATTCAATGCTGAAGACGCAGAAGCTTGGAAGAACGCAGGTAAGAAGGTCGTTCTCGTTCGTCTTGAAACATCTCCCGAAGATATCACCGGTATGAAAGCTTCCGAAGGTATCCTCACCGTTCGTGGCGGTATGACTTCTCACGCAGCCGTTGTTGCTCGTGGTATGGGTAAGTGTTGCGTTTCCGGTTGCGGCGAAATCAAGATGGATGAAGCAAACAAGAAGTTTGAACTCGCAGGCAAGACCTACGTTGAAGGTGATTATATCTCCATCGACGGTTCCACAGGTAACATCTACGACGGTATCATCCCCACCGTTGACGCTACCATCGCAGGCGAATTCGGCAGAATCATGGCTTGGGCTGACAAGTACCGTGTTCTCAAGGTTAGAACAAACGCTGATACACCCGCTGACGCTAAGAAGGCTCGTGAACTCGGCGCTGAAGGTATCGGTCTTACTCGTACAGAGCATATGTTCTTTGAAGCAGAAAGAATCGCTGCATTCCGTGAAATGATCTGCGCTGACACTGCTGAAGAAAGAGAAGCTGCTCTCGAAAAGATCCTTCCCTACCAGCAGGGCGACTTTGAAGGTATCTACGAAGCTATGGAAGGTTGCCCCGTAACCATCCGCTTCCTCGATCCTCCGCTTCATGAGTTCGTTCCCACTGAAGAAAAGGATATCGAAGCTCTCGCAAATGCTCAGGGCAAGACTGTTGCTGACATCAAGAATATCATTTCTTCTCTCCACGAGTTCAACCCCATGATGGGTCACCGTGGTTGCCGTCTCGCTGTAACATATCCTGAAATCGCAGCAATGCAGACCAAGGCTGTTATCCGCGCGGCTATCGCAGTTCAGAAGAGACACCCCGAATGGACCATGGTTCCTGAAATCATGATTCCTCTCGTAGGCGAAATCAAAGAACTTAAATACGTTAAGAACATCGTTGTTGCTACTGCTGATGCTGAAATCGCAGCTGCCGGCATCAACCTCACATACAAAGTTGGTACCATGATCGAAATTCCTCGTGCAGCTCTTACTGCTGATGAAATCGCTCAGGAAGCAGAATTCTTCTCCTTCGGTACAAACGACCTTACTCAGATGACATTCGGCTTCAGCCGCGATGACGCTGGTAAGTTCCTCTCTGCATACTATGACAAGAAGATCTATGAAAACGATCCTTTCGCTAAGGTTGACCAGAACGGTGTTGGTAAGCTTGTTGAAATGTCCTGCAAGCTCGGTCGTATGACTCGCCCCGACATCAAGCTCGGTATCTGCGGCGAACATGGTGGTGACCCGTCCTCTGTTGAATTCTTCCACAAGGTTGGTCTCTCCTACGTTTCTTGCTCTCCTTTCCGTGTGCCGATCGCAAGACTTTCTGCAGCTCAGGCAGCTATCAAGAACAAATAATTGTTGTATTTCTTCATGTTAACGTGAAGTAAAAACGAAAAGACCTTGTTTCGTCGAAAGACGAAATGAGGTCTTTTTTGTACTCTTTTGGTCTTGTCCTTTCTCTTTTCCTTCTTCAAAAAAGGAAATAAAAAGCACCTCTTCTGCATCCATACGATTCATTTTTCTCTTTCATAAAAGAAATTGGGGAGAGAAATGGAAAAGAATTTCCTTCTTCTCCTTCCTCTTTCTTCCCTTCTTTTCTTCTGAATTTGGAAAAGAAAAATGGGAAAATGGAAAGGGAGAGAGGATAGAAAAAAGTGCCCCGGGAGAGAATGAAGGAAAAAAGCGGGGACATAGTGGTTTCCTAAAAATGATTTTTGGGGAAGAAAATATGCCAAAAATCTATATTTTATGCCCAAAACGTTCCCAAAAACGCCAAAAATAAAATGATATTTCGCCAAAAATATTTTTGGCAAAATATTTTGGGAAAATTTTGGGGAAATAGGAGGTCGTATGAGAGCCAAAAACTTTAAAGGCGCGAAATGCGTCAAAATGAAATTAAAGAAATGTGAGGAGGTGATTCGAACTTACGATAATATCCAAACAGCATACGCCGAGCTTATGGATAAAAATGAAATGATTAAAGAGATTCAATGCAACGTACCACTCGACTCCACCGAAGAAGGAGAATTCACAACCGATTTTCTCGAGACCCCGAAAAATTTTGTGTAAAAGTGAATAAATACTTCCAATCAGACGAAACTCAAAGTATGAGAA
>JAGBCV010000028.1 GCA_017937845.1 Clostridia bacterium
ACTTTTCTTGTGCAAAACAAGAAAAGTACCAAAAGAAATTTGCAAGCGTTCCGCTTGACCGAAGCGCAGATTTTATATCTTAGCGAAATCGGCTCCCCGCACGGATTCTCAATGAACGAGTTCATTGAGCCCTCCGGTGGCTTCACCTCCGGGACATCACGGCGGAACAACCGCCGATGAGCAGAAGCAGCAGATTTTATTTGTGACGGCGCTTTAGCGCCGTTCGGCAAGCGCTTTTTTCACTGAGCGCGAGCACGTCCGCAAAATATCTACTTCGCCCACATGAATTACGCGACCTTGGACGAAAGCGACGATACGACCGCGTTCTTTGAGGCGGGTGATAGCCGATAGGAGAACGCGATAGCGAGCTTTCAAACTCTATAAGCGATAAAACCGCAGGTTTTTTGCTTCTTTTTTGCAACTTTTTTCTTGCAACAAGAAAAAAGTTGAGAACTAAGTTGAGAACTAAACAACTAAGATATATATAACAACAGAGGAAAACATGAAAACCAAACTCGACAATCGCCTTCTCACCGTCGCATCCTGCGTCGAAAAAGGGGCATATCTCGCCGATATCGGCACAGACCACGCCTATCTTCCCATCTATCTTGCGGAAAACGATATGCTTTCGGGTGCTGTCGCATCCGATATCCATAAAGGTCCCATCGAAAGCGCAAGAAAAAATATCGCGGACGCAGGACTTTCCGATCTTATCCATACGGAACTCACCGACGGACTTCACGGCATTGAAAAATATCCCGTTACCGATATCGCCATCGCAGGCATGGGCGGTATGATGATCGCGGGCATTTTGGAAGCCGCGCCCTTTATCCGCGAAAGAAAAACGCGCCTCATTTTACAGCCTATGCAGCACATTCCCGAGCTTCGCCGTGAGCTTGCCGAAAAGGGCTATCGCATCGAAAAAGAAGTGCAAACGATGGCAGAGGGTAAATTTTATCAGATCCTTTGCGCCGTTTATGACGGTAAAACGCGCGAAATTTGTGATCTCGAAGCCTATCTCGGCGCGTATAATATCGCGCACAAAACCGAAAACAAAGAGAATTTCACCCTGCTTTGCAAGCGTCATCTCGATATTTTGAACGAGAAGATCAAGGGCATGGAAAAAGGCGGTCACGATGCGACCGCAGAGCGCAGATTGGCAGAAGAAATCACGCGAGAACTGCGCGAAATCGAAACCTAAGGAGGAGCATATGGCAACCGTTTCCGAACTTTATACCCATCTCAATACCTTACTTCCCCGCTCTCTTTCCTGCGAATGGGACAACGACGGTCTTATGGTCTGCGGAGATCCGAACGCAGAAGTCAAAAAGATCCTTTTCACGCTCGATATCACGATGCAAGCCGTGGAATACGCCGAAAAGGTCGGCGCTGACCTCATCATTTCCCATCATCCACTCATTTTCAAGGGTATCAAGCACATGAATGGCGAAGATATCACCTCGAAAAAGGTCATTCGCCTTTTACAGCGAGGTATCTCCGCAATGAGCTTCCATACGCGCCTTGATGCGGCAGAGGGCGGTATCAACGATATCCTCGCGGAAACCTTAAGGCTTCAAAATATTCAAAAGTTTGAAGCGGAGGAGGGACTTGATTCCCGTTTCGGCGATCTCGAACATGAAATGACGTTTGAGGATTTTTGTCTTTACGTCAAAGAAAAGCTCGGTGCGCCTTCGATCCTCGCATCTAAGGGAAGGGACACCGTTTCCCGTGTAGCCGTTCTTGGCGGCGCCGGCAAAGATGCGATCTTCTCCGCTATGGCAACGGGCGCAGATGCGTATCTTACGGGAGAGGCAAACTACCACGGACTTCTGGACGCCGCAGAAATGGGATTTTCCGTTCTCACGGCAGGTCATGATTTCACGGAAAACGCCTTTTTCACCTATTTCAAAAAAGCGCTGAACGAAAAGTTCGACGGGCTTATGTTTGCAGAAAATCCCGTGAAATGTGCGCTTTATCATTTTTAAGAGATTTTTGCTATCAGAAATTCATAACGAAAGGTTAACGTAATCATATGAATCACTATTATTGGCAAAAAGCAGAAGAAAATCTGCCCAAAATATACGAGGAAGAAATTCGAGTTGCAAGCGAAAATAAAATTCTTCATAGCGGAGATTCCTTTGAGATCGATCTCGGCAATCATTACGTCGGCTACTTTTCTTTCGTTTTGGGGTATACGAATATGTATCCCGATGCACCCGTGCGGCTTTCTCTGAAATTCAGCGAAAACAGAGACGAAGCCGATGCGGATTTTTCTTCCTACCGCGGAAGACTTTGCGCTTCTTGGCTGCAGGAAGAGATTCTCAACCTCGATAGCATCGGAGAATATCGGATGCCTCGCAGATATGCCGCGCGTTTCATAAAAATCAGCGTACTGTATACGCCAAGAGAGATCACGCTTTCCGACTTTCATTTTACGGCAGTTACGAGTGCAGACAAAAGAAATCTGCGTTCGTTCGATATTGCCGACGAAGAGCTTCGCGCCATTGATGCGGTATCCGTCAATACGCTGAAAAACTGTATGCACAGAGTTTTTGAGGACGGTCCGAAGCGAGACAGACGATTGTGGATAGGCGATCTGCGTTTAGAGGCATTAACGAACTATTATACCTATCAGCAAACGGATATCGTTCGCCGATGTCTCTATCTTTTCGCCGCCGCAGACTGTAATGACACGGGCTTTTTACCCGGTTATATATACGAAAATCCAAAGTTTGTATCCGGATATTGGTTCTTGTACGATTATGCCTTGCTTTTTGTTACAACGCTTTGCGATTATTATCAGCACACGGGAGATGCCGAAACCTTTCTTGATATTTACCCCGTAGTTCAAAAGCAGATGGATGCGGCTAAAAAAATCACGGATGAAAACGGCATTCTTTCTCTGTTTAACAAAAGAGATGTCTTTATCGACTGGAATGACGCGCTGGAAAAGACCGTGTCGCTGAACGGGGTATATTTATATACCCTTGACCGCCTTTCTCAAGCATTATCAAAGCTGAACCACAAAGACGCTCCGATATACCAATCGCGCTATCAAGACACAAAGCATGCGGCATACCGTCATCTCTACAATGCCAAGGATCATAATTTTGCCGTCGGATATGACAAGGAACAAATCAGTGTTCATTCTGTCGTCTGGATGATACTCGGCGGTGTAATAGATGGGGAGATCGCTTGGGAAGCCTTGCAGAATACAATGAAAAATCCTCAAAGCATAAAGCCCGTTACTCCGTATATGAATCATTATCTGGCGGAAGCCATGATGAAGCTCGGCAAACAAAAGGAAGCGATTTCCTATATCAAGAGTTTTTGGGGATTGATGATCAAAAAAGGCGCGGATACCTTTTACGAGGTTTTCGTTCCGGAAAAACCCGACCTCTCTCCTTATGGAGATAAGATGATCAACAGCATGTGTCATGCGTGGAGCTGTACACCCTCTTATTTTATCAGAGCATTGGATCAGGATGATCATGCTTAAATCACAAATGCCCCACCGCTCATTCCGTTCCCGCATCCTGTTTCAGGGCATAACGGAAGTCTTTGGGATCTGACGGCGGCGTTTGAAGATTTCAGGACGTTTTTTCATTAAACCTCTTTGCTCTGACTTATTTTTTTCATCACCTGATTTTAGGAATATATAATTATCGGCAAATTCGGCAAATTTCTTGACAAAATCGCGCTTTTGGTGCATAATAAAAAGAGAGCCGTTCGTATACGGCGAAAACGTATCCTTTTTCTCTTAGAAAGGAATCCCTATCCACATGATTTTACAACCCAAAGATACGACCCTTGCTTATCGCTGTCCGCATTGCGGTTCGACCGTATTCAGCGTCGTCGGCGCACTTGCGCTCTCGGGCGATATCATCAAACTCAAATGCCAATGCGGTTGCTCGGAGCTTATCCTCGAAAACGCGGAGGACGATAAGATCCGTCTCACCGTTCCCTGCATCTTCTGCCCCTCTCCGCACAGATACAAGGTATCGAGAAAGCTTCTGACCTCGCGTGAGCTTTTCACGTTCCCCTGCGCGTATGCGAACATCGATATTTTATTCGTCGGCTCCAAGGGTGCCGTGATGAAAGCCGTGGAAGCATCTGACCGCGAGCTTGCCGAGATCATCGACGATACCGAGCTTGCTCATATCGGCGATGCCAATACCGATGATTTTTACGGCGATGAGCATATCCGCGACCTGATCATTTTCGTGCTTGGCGATCTCGCCGAGGAGCATCACATCCATTGCGGCTGTGAGGGAGACGGCGATTATCTCGTCGAACCCCTGCGCGAAAACGTCCGCATCACCTGCAAAAAATGCGGATATTCCAAAGAGATCTCCTGTGCCGGTTCGACGCTTGATTCGCAGGCGTTTCTTGATTGCACAGACCTCTATTTGGAAAAAAACGACGAAACCGAAAATTAAAAATTTAATATATAAATCGGAGGATTTCAAAAATGAGTAAAATTGTTTGTTTTGGTGAATTGATGCTCCGTTTGAATCCGGAGGGCTATCTCCGTTTTGAACAGGCAAATCGCTTTGAAGCCAGCTTCGGCGGCGGCGAAGCAAACGTAGCCGTATCCCTTGCACATTTCGGCATGGATGCTGCTTTCGTTTCCAAATTCCCTGCACATTCCATCGGGGATATGGCAGTTCGTTCTCTCCGCGCAGAAGCAGTCAACGTTGACAGCATCGTTCGCGGCGGCGAAAGAATGGGTATCTATTACCTCGAAAAAGGCGCATCTCAGCGTCCTTCCAAGGTCATTTACGACCGCAAATATTCTTCCATCGGTATGGCTGACCGCGCTGACTTCGATTGGAACACCATTCTCGACGGCGCAGAATGGTTCCACTTCACAGGTATCACCCCCGCCCTCAGCGACGCTGTTGCTGAAATTACACTCGATGCGCTCAAGGTCTGCAAGGAAAAAGGCATCAAGGTAAGCTGCGACCTCAACTTCCGCAAGAAGCTCTGGTCCAGCGAAAAAGCAGGCAAGGTCATGGGTGAGCTTTGCAAATACGTTGACGTTTGCATCGCAAACGAAGAAGACGCTGAAAAAGTATTCGGTATCAAGCCCGACCACAACGACGTTGAAGGCGGTAAGCTCAACCGCGAAGGTTATATCGACGTTGCCAAGAAGCTTTCCGAACGCTTCGGCTTTGAAAAGGTCGCCATCACGCTCCGCGAAAGCATCTCCGCAAACGACAACAACTGGGCGGCTATGCTCTACGCTGACGGCGAAGCATACTTCTCCAAGAAATACGCCGTTCATATCGTTGACCGCGTAGGCGGCGGCGACTCCTTCGGCGCAGGTCTTATCTACGGTCTTATGAACGGCTACGACAATCAGAAGACCATCGAATTTGCTGTTGCGGCATCCTGCCTCAAGCACTCCATCGAAACCGACTTCAACTACGTTTCCGTTGACGAAGTCGCAACCCTTATGAAGGGCGACGGCTCCGGTCGCGTTCAGAGATAAGCGGATAACATCCGCAGGAAACAGCTCGCCTATCGCAGTATTTCCATAATAAAATGCAAAGCAAAACGGCGAGGACGAATCCGCGCGAGTTCCTGTGGGATCAAAACATCCGCATCCATGTGCCGCCGTTTTCATGTTTCGCCAAAAGCAAACCGATACCTACGGCGGGACAACCAACCAAAAACAAGCACGGCACACACCGCGAAAAACCACGGTGCGTGCCGTTTTGTCTATTCTTCCCGTACATTATTATACGAAAGGACATAAATCCATGAAAAAACTCACCTCTCTCGTGGCGCTCGTTCTTGCGCTTACGATGGTGCTTTGCGCTTGCAATACCACACCCGCAGAATCAACCACCGATAGCACCACTACCTCCACGACCACCACAGAAGCGACCACCCCTACACCCACGACCACCGAAACGACAACGGCTGAAACTACGACCGAAGAAACGACCACTGAGGAAACCACAACCGTGGCTCCCGAACCCACCGTTCCCGAGCTGGAAACGAAGTCCCTCAAGGTTCTTGCCATCGGTAACAGCTTCAGCGAAGACGCGACCGCTTTCCTTTGGGATATTTGCGACTCCGCAGGCATGGACGAGATCATCATCGCAAACCTCTATATCGGCGGTTGCTCTCTCGATACCCACTGGTCGAATATGCAGGCAAACGCTGCCGCTTACGATTATCAGTACAACGAATGGGGCTCTTTCAATAAATCCAAAAAGAGCATCCGCTGGGCGCTCGAGGATGAAGAATGGGATATCATCACCATTCAGCAGGTCAGCCAAAACAGCGGTATGACCGAGACCTTCGGCAATCTTCAGAATATCCTCGATTACATCAAGCAATACAGCAAAAACCCCGATGCAAAAATCTACTGGCATATGACTTGGGCATATCAGCAGAACTCCACACACTCTGGCTTTGCAAACTACGGCAAGGATCAGATGACCATGTATAACGCGATCCTCGATGCAGGCAAGTACGTTCTCGAAAACTACGAGGACATCGACGGCGTTATCCCCAGCGGCACTGCCGTTCAGAATCTTCGCACCTCCGACTTCGGCGATAAGGTAACACGCGACGGTTATCATATGAGCTGGTCGACAGGTCGCTATATGACCGCGCTCACATGGTTCCATACCTTTACGGGCTATCCCGTGGAATACGTGGAATGGTATCCCACACACAGCCGCGCAGGTATCAGCTACGCCGTCAACCCCGACGACCTTGACGTGATCCGTGAATCCGTCACCAACGCCGTCAAAGACCCCTTTAAGGTCACGACATCTCAGTTTGCCCCCATCGTTGAACCCGTCAAGACCACTGCGCTCACCGACGCTGACCGCAAGCTTTTGAAGGATGCAGGCTTCAATCCCGATGAATATGCCGTTCTTGACCTCGAAATGCACGTTCAGGGCTATTATGACTCCTCCTCCGCTTCTACCCTCACAACAAAGGACAACAGCACCGCGGCAAACGTCGTCAACTTCAACGCAAGCCGTATCTTTAACAGAACCGATATTCCTTTCGGCTCCGTCATTTCCGTTGACGCGGGCTATCAGTACCGTCCCGAAGCATGGACAGACCTTTCCGCAAAGACCGCATCCCGTCCCGCAAACGTATCTGATGCGCTCGTCGTCGTTGACAAGGATTGGTGGGGCAGCTTCTCTTACCGTGCATTCAATCTTTCTGCCGTTACGACAAAAACGATGACCGCTGACGATAACGCGCATTTCCGCGTTTACGTTCCCACCGTGGCAAATCCCACCATTCCCGAAGGTCAGAAGAAACCCACGACGGCTCTCGTGACCTCGGGCGATCAGAAAGCGGCAGACTTTGAGGTTCTCGCAAAGCTCGGTGTCGTTTCCTCCGCAAGCGATATGACGAAATACAACGTATTCGATTGGAAACCCACAGTCGCTTCCTACTACAATTCTTCTTCCAATTCCACGCGCATTTCCGCCGCAAACAGCACCGCGACCAACATTCCGAACTTCATTTCTTCTGATATCTTCCAGAAGAAGGACCTTCCCGTCGGCACCATCATCATCGTGGACGCAGGTTATCAGTACCGCCCCGAGGGTTGGACCAAGCTCGACAGCAAGACTTCTCCCCGCCCCGATAACGTAGACGCCAACGTCGTCGTTGTCAACGAAGGCTGGTGGGGCAGCTACGCTTACCGCGCTTTCAACGTTTCCGCGATCGCAACCAAGACCATGACCGCGGCAGACGGCGCACACTTCCGCATCTACGTGCCTAAGGCATAAATCGCAAGATACATACGCCAAAACAGGAAATCCCGAGGGATTTCCTGTTTTCTGCTTTACGGAGTTTGAAGAAAAAATGCGTGAACTCTTGCAATATAGGCAATGATATGCTATAATATATCTTATAAAATTATAATTATAATCGTTTCAAAAAAACATATACTTTTTATGAAAGGTATTCCATACATGAACAGACAGGAGAAAATCCGAAATTTTTCCATCATTGCCCATATTGACCACGGCAAAAGCACACTTGCCGACCGTCTTTTGGAAGCAACGAAAAGCGTTTCCACCCGCGAAATGGAGGAACAGCTTCTCGATAATATGGATATTGAAAGAGAACGCGGTATCACCATCAAGGCGCGTGCCGTGAGGGTCAATTACGAGGCGAAAGACGGCGAGGTCTACGAGCTGAATCTCATCGACACCCCCGGACACGTCGACTTTAACTACGAGGTTTCCCGTTCGCTCGGCGCTTGCGAGGGTGCGCTCCTCGTTGTCGACGCCACACAGGGTATCGAGGCGCAGACCCTTGCCAATACCTATCTCGCGCTCGAAAACGACCTTGAGATCATCCCCGTTGTCAATAAGATCGACCTTCCCAGCGCCGATATCGAGGGCGTTCGCCATGAGATCGAGGAGGTCATCGGGATCCCCGCAGAGGATTGTCCCGCCGTTTCCGCGAAAACGGGACTCAATATCGAGGACGTTCTCGAAAAGATCGTCACCGATATCCCCGCGCCCTGCGGCGACGAAAACGCTCCGCTCAAGGCGCTCATCTTCGACTCTTATTACGATTCCTATCGCGGTGTCGTCGTTTACGTTCGCGTTGCGGACGGCTCTGTACGCGAGGGTACGAAAATCAAAATGATGAATACAGGCGCGGAATTTGACGTTGTCGAGGTCGGTTATATGTCCGCGTTCGGACTTATGCCCGCGACCGAGCTTCGCGCAGGCGAGGTCGGTTATATCACCGCCAGCATCAAGAGCGTTGCCGATACCCGCGTCGGTGATACCGTGACCGAGGTCGACAACGAAACATCGGACCCCTACCCCGACTTCAAGGAAGCGCTTCCGATGGTCTACGCCGGTATCTATCCCGCGGACGGCGCAAAATACCCCGACCTGCGCGATGCGCTCGAAAAGCTCCAGCTCAACGACGCGGCGCTCACCTTTGAACCCGAAACGAGTATCGCGCTCGGCTTTGGTTTCCGTTGCGGATTCCTCGGACTTTTGCATATGGAGATCATCGCAGAACGTTTGGAACGAGAATTTAATCTCGACCTCGTTACGACCGCGCCCAGCGTAATTTATAAGGTAACCTACCGAAACGGCGAGGTCAAATACATCGATAACCCCGCAAACTATCCCAGCCCCGATGAGATCTCCATCGCGGAAGAACCCATCGTCAAGGGCAATATCATCACGCCCACCGATTATATGGGCGGTATCATGGAGCTTTGCAAGGAGCGACGCGGTACCTTCATCGATATGAAATATCTCGATAAATCCCGCGTGGAGCTTCATTATATCCTCCCTCTCAACGAAATCATTTACGACTTCTTCGACGCGCTGAAGAGCCGAAGCAAGGGCTACGCTTCCCTTGACTATGAGCTGGACGGCTACAAGGAAAGCAAGCTCGTGAAGCTTGAGATCCTTTTGAATCTCGAGGTCGTGGACGCGCTTTCGTTCATCGTACACGCTGACAAGGCGTATGCGAGAGGACGCAAGATCGCAGAATCTCTCAAAGAAAATATCCCGCGTCAGCTTTTTGAAGTACCGATCCAAGCGGCGGTCGGCGGTCGCGTCATCGCGCGCGAGACCGTCAAGGCAATGCGTAAGGACGTGCTTGCAAAATGCTACGGCGGCGATATCACCCGTAAAAAGAAGCTTCTCGAAAAGCAGAAGGAAGGTAAAAAGAAGATGCGTAAGCTCGGCTCTGTCGAGGTTCCGCCCGAAACCTTTATGGCTGTTCTCAAGCTCGACGACGAATAAACGGAGGCATTATGGAAAGACGTCTTGGTATTTACATTCATATCCCGTTTTGCATCCGAAAATGCGCGTATTGCGATTTTTATTCCATCACCGCCACCGAACTTCGCGCGGATTACGTGAACGCCTTGATCTCTCAAATCAAAGCCTTTCGCATGGCGGCGAAAAACTATCTCGTGGATAGCGTTTATATCGGAGGCGGTACGCCGTCCATGCTTTCGGGAGAAGAAATGACCCGCATCCTTTCCGCGCTCCGCATGACGTTCCATCTTTCCGATGACGTGGAGATCTCCATGGAAGCCAACCCCGGCACGCTCGACGGCGAAAAGCTCGCGGCTTACCGAGAAGCAGGCGTCAACCGTCTTTCCCTCGGACTGCAAAGCGCAGACAACACCGAGCTTCAAAAATTATCCCGTATCCATACAAGACAGGATTTTGAAGCCTCGTTCCTGCTTGCCAGACTCGAAGGCTTTCAGAATATCAACATCGACCTCATGTATGCGCTCCCCGGGCAAACGGGCGAAAAGCTTGCCGATACGCTTTCCTATGCCATTTCACTGAATCCCGAGCATATTTCCTTTTACGGACTCAAAATCGAGCCCGAAACACCTTTCGGCAGAGACCCCGATATTCAAATGGAGATCCCCGACGAGGACGAGCAATATCATATGTATCTCACCTCCGCCAAGACCTTGGAAAGCGCGGGATATCCTCAGTATGAAATCAGCAATTTCGCAAAAGTGGGAAAGGAATGCCGTCACAACCTCAAATATTGGAAATGTGAAGAATATCTCAGCTTTGGTCCTGCGGCGTATTCTTTCTTTGACGGCAAAATGTTCTCTTACATCAAGGATGTGGAGCGTTATCTCATGACGCCGACGGACAGCCACGCGCTTTTTGACGAAATGAGTGTCCCCTCCAAGGAGGAGCTCGCCACACAGTTCGTCATGGTCGGATTCCGTCTGCGCCGCGGTATCAATATCGCAGAATACAACGCACGTTTCGATGATGATTTTGAAGCCCGTTACCGCGAAAAGATAAAACCGTTCCTTGCGAGAAAATATATGGTGCAGACCAAGGAGGGATATCGACTTTCCCGCCGCGGTATGCTCATTTCCAATTATATTTTAAGTGAGATTTTGGAGTTTTGATTTTTCAGGACGGTCGAAAACGCCTGTTCCCAAGGCAAAGACGGAAGGAGCATGCGCGTACTTTGAAATTTGTCAAAGTTTTATATGAACGCACGCTCCCTCAGGCGCTTTGCGCCAGCTCCCTCTCAGAGGAAGCCTTACAAGGTATTACAAATATATCAAGTACCCCACATTGGGTTCCAAAGGGCTTAGTCCCTTGGCGGGGTTTGGGGCAGCGCCCCATGAAAAAGAAAATTTTTAAGCCGTAACAAACGGCAGAAGGAGAAATACTATGAAAATGACCCTCAGATGGTACGGTACAGGTCATGATACCGTAACCTTGAAGCAGATCCGCCAGATTCCCGGCGTAACCGGCGTTATCACCACACTTTATGATACCGTTCCCGGTGAAGCATGGGAAATGGACAAGATCCTTGCGATGAAAGCAGAAGTTGAAGCCGCAGGACTGAAAGTAGAAGGTATCGAAAGCGTAAACATCAGCGACGATATCAAGACCGCAGGTCCTAAGCGCGACGAACACATCGCAAACTATATCACCACCCTCGAAAGACTCGGTCAGGCTGATATCCACATGGTTTGCTATAACTTCATGCCCGTATTCGACTGGACTCGTACCGAGCTTGCAAGAAAGCGCGCTGACGGCTCTACCGTTCTCGCTTACACACAGGAAGCCGTTGACGCCATCAATCCCGAAGATATGTTCTCTTCCATCGCATCCGATATGAACGGCACCGTTATGCCCGGTTGGGAACCCGAACGTATGGCAAAGGTAAAAGAACTCTTTGAGCTTTACAAGGACGTTGACGACGAGACCCTCTTTGCTAACCTCAAATACTTCCTCGAAGCCATCATGCCCGTATGTAACAAATATGACATCAAGATGGCGATCCACCCCGACGATCCCGCTTGGAGCGTATTCGGTCTTCCCAGAATCATCATCAACAAGGAAAACATCCTCCGCATGATGAAGATGGTAGACGATCCCCATAACGGCGTAACATTCTGCTCCGGCTCTTACGGCACAAACCTCAACAACGACCTTCCCGATATGATCCGCTCTCTCAAGGGCAGAGTTCATTTCGCTCACGTTCGTAACCTCAAATTCCATTCTCCCACAAACTTCGAGGAATCCGCTCACCTTTCTTCTGACGGTACGTTCGATATGTATGAGATCATGAAGGCGCTTTATGATATCGGCTTTGATGGTCCTATCCGTCCCGACCACGGTCGTATGATCTGGGATGAAGTGGCAATGCCCGGCTACGGTCTTTACGACCGCGCACTCGGCGCTACCTACCTCAACGGTCTTTGGGAAGCGATCGTAAAATCCAACAAGAAATAAAATAATACCCAAACGGCAGACTTTTCGTCTGCCGTTTTTTCGATTTTTCTTGACAAATTTCATATTTTTGCTATACTGTTTTTGTAAAATAATATGAGTTCGACATGCTTAAAACTCTAACATTCCGGCGAGATGTGAGCATCCCGCCCTACTTTCATCGAACTCACGTTAAAATAACTTCCGAAAGGGGATTTTGAAAATGGCATACAAAGATATTGGTGATGCAAAACCGAATTTCAAATGCGGAGATATCGCATACCACAAATTATTGAATACGGAATACCGTCAAAGCATTGAGGAAGGTTTGGATATTGAACGATACAAACCGCTTTTCCGCGTTGTCGCATCGATGGAGGATAGCGAATACAAGGCGAAAATGGCAGACGTTCTCTTTGAGATCGTAAGAGATGCCGAGACCCGCGAGGGATATCCGTACAACGAGCCTTCCGATTTGCAGGGTATCCGCGCACTCCGCAAGCCGTACGTATTTGAAAAGAAAATGCCCGATACCGACACGCTGAAGGAAAAAATTCTCGGCGCATGGTATGGCAGAATATGCGGCTGCTTGCTCGGCAAGCCCTGCGAGGGTACGCGCTATGGCGAGCTGACACAGTTCTTGAAGGATTCGGACAACTATCCGATGCACCGCTATATTTGCAGAAGCGATATCAAATACAAAAGCACGATACGCACAAGCTGTCTGGCGGACGAAATGGAGTTTGCACCGTGGGATGACGATACCAATTACGTTGTCCTCGCACAGCAGTTGATCGAACAATACGGCAGAGATTTCACACCGCGAAACGTCATCATCGCTTGGCAGGAAAAGCAATCTCTGACCTCGTATTTCACCGCGGAAAAAGTCGCGCTCGTGAACTTCACGAATAACTATCAGCCTCCTGTTTCCGCTATTTACAAAAATCCCTACCGCGAATGGATCGGCGCACAGATCCGCGGCGACTATTTCGGTTATATCAACCCCGGCGATCCCGAGATGGCGGCGGAAATGGCATGGAGAGATGCGTCCATTTCCCACGTGAAAAACGGCATTTACGGCGAAATGTTCGTTTCCGCGATGCTTGCCTGCGCAACGGTCACGGATAACATCAAAGACGTCATTTTTGGCGGTCTTGCGGAGATCCCCGCGACCTCCCGCCTCTATGAAGCCATCGTGCGTCTTGTCGAGCGCTTTGACCGCGGTATTTCCAAGGAAGACGCCTTTGCCGATATCCACGCAACGTGGAACGACAACGACGGTCACGATTGGTGTCATACCATTTCCAATGCGCTCGTCGTCGTGGCTTCTCTCCTTTACGGGGAATACGATTACGGCAAATCTATTTGTATGGCTGTGGAAACGGGCTTCGATACGGACTGCAACGGCGCGACGGTCGGCTCTGTCCTTGGTATGCTCCTCGGCGAAAAGGGCATCGGAGAGGAATGGAAAGCACCCACACACGGCATTTTGGATACCACCATTTCGGGCGCGACAAAATCCGAGATATCTGCTTTGGCGGCAAAAACACTCGAGCATCTTCCCAAATAAATCGATACAGATTGGAGAATCCTATGAAGCAATATACCGTTTCCCGCGATGACAGCGTTTATGAATGTTTCCCCGATATGACGAAAACGCCGAGCGGAAAACTAATCTGCGTGTTCCGCGAAAGCACGCACCACGGCGACCTTGACGGCTCGCGCCTCGTCTATACGGAAAGCACCGACGAGGGCAAGACTTGGGGCGAAAAAAAGGCGCTCACGCCTCGCGTAAGCGCAGACTTTGCCTATAACTGCCCCCGCATCTCCACCCTGCCAAACGGCGAGATCGTCATCATTTGCGATATCCTCGACCGCACCGTACACGAAGACCTGCTCAAGGATTGCGTACAACACGTGTTCCGCTCTACCGATGAGGGCGAAACGTGGAGCACGCCCGAAACCATTTCCGCCCGCGGTATCGTTCCCGACAAATATCAAGTCCTCTCAAACGGCAGACATATTTTCGGCGTTCACAGACGCGACCCCGAAACGAAAATGCTCGTGCAATACGGTTATTACAGCGATGACGGCGGCAAAACGTGGACAGAAACCGTTATCGCAAACGATGCGCGCTATGAGCTTTGCGAGGTCAGCATCGTGGAGGTCGAAAACGGTACGCTCGTCGCGTTTATGCGTGAAAATTCGGGGCTTGGCATCTGCTGTATGAAAGCCATCTCCAAAGATTTCGGTACAACGTGGGAGGGCGTATACGAAACCAATATCGACGCTTGCCACCGTCCCGTGGTCGGCAAATGCAAAAGCGGAAATCTCCTTATGACTTATCGCTTTATGCAGGGCGGCAGAGGCTGGCTCGGCGCATGGACACAGAATCTGTTCGGTGCATTTTTCACCAAGGAAAGCGCGCTCGCAACTACGAGAAAAGGTCATTCCACGCGCATCTTCCCCATCGCTTACGACCGCAATCCGAAATCCGACATGGGATACAGCGGTTGGGTCGAGCTTTCTGATGGTAGCTTCTACGTGGTCAATTATATGCTCGACGACGCGCCAAAGGCTCAGATCCGCGGTTATGCGTTTGAAAAAAGCGACATTATCATATGATAACGCGAGTTCGAGAGATTAGCTTCTCCAGCGGAGAAGGTATCAGCCGCAAGGCTGACAGACGAGGAGTTTTTTCGAGACCCCGAAAAATTTTGTGTAAAAGTGAATAAATACTTCCAATCAGACGAAACTCAAAGTATGAGAACAAATCTGAAAGGAAGTATTTTTTATGGAAAAAGCATCGAAAGAAATGTTGAAAGAGTTTGTGAACAGCC
>JAGBCV010000002.1 GCA_017937845.1 Clostridia bacterium
GGTGCGAAGTTGGTAGTTGACGAAGAAAAAAGAGCCTGAATGGCTGTTTTTTCAAGTCAAAGGCACGAAGCAAGGAGTTTCGGAAGTGAGCGTGCGAACGCGCGAAACGACTATGCGCCTGCCGTGTCGACCTCGATGACATTTTGGGCTCGGCGTGTAATGGGAGTCTGATGCTTGACAAATGAGGTGAATGTTGGTATACTGATATTGTAGTAAATACTTTGATATTGAAAGCGGTTGATGAATTTCTTGATACTGCACATGATACAAGCGAAGCAATAAAAAAAGTTATTTCAATGGAATTGCATCATATTAAAGCTCGTCACAAAGGCGGTAGCCATGCATATGAAAATTTAGAAAAGGTAACACCTTGGAAACATTCCGAAATTGATCCATATCGTCATTTTGTACCATAATAAGGAGGTTTTTATGATACCATGTGATCGTACATTTAATAAAAAAGATTATTATGAAGATGATGGAAAAATAGTCTATCGTTGGCATCATATTGAAAAAAGTGGTGATTACCAAATCAACATAAAAATAATTTCAACAAATTCTGAAATTCTGCAAGGCATTGCAATGTTTTTTTCTGACTTTAAGGGTTCAATTTCTTTGAATGGAGACGATATACAAATTCTACAAGGATTGTTTAAGCATTATGTTTTCAAGGACGGTCAGTTTCCTAATAATGAAATGCTTTTTATTGTTCATGCAAAAAGCGGACAACTTGTATTTGCTAATGCCTCACAAGAAGGTGAATTTTTTCGCTGCGGAGCATTTGGATGTGCATTTTGGATCGAAAATATTTCAGAAAATCATTTGCGATTTCATTGTAATGATCATGAATATGATGATGATTTTGATGACTTGATTTTTGATATGATTATTACAGATTTGTAATAATCAATTTAGAAGAGCGCATTCGGGCGCTCTTCTGAAAAAAGCTAAAACCGCTTGCTTGCTGAAACAACGAGTGTTTCCAACACATTGTATACTTACGATGCGAACGGCAATACGCTTTCCGCATGACATAATAAATAACTGCAAATAAAGCCGACTTTATCGCACCGAAAGGTGTAATAAGGTCGGCTTTTTGTTATTTATGGTTATTCAATGGGATTTTGAAAAATATTAAATTTCAATATCAATTTTTTTGTGTCGAACGATAAAATTTTTGAGTGTTTCCGCAAGCGGGGTTGATGTAAGTTTAGGAATTTTATCTTTTCCGATGGAAAAACCACTGAGTAAGCCATTTTTGCAAATGAGAGGTTCGTTTGTTGCGTCAATTTCTTTTGCAAGCGTAAGACTTCTATGAAGCAGTGTTTGAGCTTTATCTTGTTCACCGTTTTCATGATAGAAACAACCAAGTCGCATCATGAGATGAGCAATGTTGCCTGCGTTTTTGCCGTATCCGCCGTTTTCATAGAGAATATCGTTGACTTTCAAAATGGTTTCTAAAGCGTAGATTCTTTCCTCAAGTGTATAAATGGGATTGTGGACATAGTTTCCAAAGATGATATTGGTCATAAGATAAGACATTTCCGCGATGGCATCATGACTTACTTGATGACGTTTTTTGTCGTTATACAAAAAGCACGCAATATAATCACGGGTATTTTGCATTAACGGCATTTCCTTTTGAATTTTTTCTGCATCTTCGAGTGTGATTTCGCTGTTTTCTATGGAACTGAGCTTTTGATAATAGTTTATCATAATTTTTTTCGCCCACATACGAATACTGTCAATGGTGCAATGCGAATTGATGCGTTCATAAACGGAAATGGCATCGGCTTTCATGGTGAGAGCATATTCGGGGTCAGATGCACACAGATCTATGACGTTCAAGTAACGAACAAGCAATCGATATTCTGTGGGATATTGCGAAATTGCTTCTTTCATAACCTCCAAAAGTTCGGTTTGCTTATTTTCATGCCAAAGTTGATAATAGGTTGCTTCATATTTTTGAATTTCTTTTTCATATTCATCTTTATCAGAATGAAAAAGGTAATCGATGGAAACATTAAAATAATCTGCAATGACGGGGAGCATATAAACATCGGGAACAGTTCTTTCACATTCCCATTGCGAAATTGCGCGCGAAGTAATACCGAGATATTCTGCAAATTCTTCTTGTGTAATATCTTTTTCACGACGCAGGTGTTTAATTGTAGAGCCGATAGACATATTGTTGTCCTCCAAAAATATTCAAAAGCGCTTTTGTACTTTTATTATATCAAATTTTCAAAAGAATACAACGAAATATTTGTGGATAAAACATATAGCCATGCTATGATTTTCAAAGTGGATTGAATATCTTGCAATTTTAACCGTCCTATGCTATAATAACAAAAAAGGGGGGAATCGATATGAAAAAAATATTGACGGCTTTAGGCGTCATATCCGCTACTTTGATTGCGATTTTAGGTATCATTGCTCTTGTTGGTGAAGTTATCGGAGCAGGAAATCTTTTTGAAACACTTGCGAAAATCGGTATCACAAGAGGCGTATTTTATATCACATTGCTGATTTCGGTGGTGATATTTTTGATTACCAATTTTATTGGCTCGAAATTTTACGGAGAAAAGAAAAAATAATATGATAGAGAGGTATCCCGATGAAAATTACACATGACTTTCATGTTCATACGCATTTATCCATTTGCGCGAACGAAACGGCAACGGTGGAAAATTATATTGCAAACGCCAAACGATTAGGGCTTACCAAGATCGGCTTCAGCGACCATTTCGGTGATGGCAATATCCCCGGGGCAAGAGGCTTTTACCGCGCACATCCCTATGAACATAATGCCGAGCTGAAAGAAACGCTTGCGAATATCCATGAGCCCGATATCAAATTTTATTTCGGCTGTGAAACGGAATATCATACCCCGAAGCGTGATATTGCGCTCACCGAAGAAGAAGCAGAAAAATTTGATTTTATTGTCGTTCCCAATTCTCATACACATATGATCATGCCGAAAGAATACATAGGAAACTACGATAAACACGTTGCATTTATGATTCAAGCATATGAAGATATCTTGAATAGTCCTCTCAGCCGTTATGTTACGGCGATGGCGCATCCTTTTGATATCTGTTGCCATGATTACACCTCGGACGTTCTCATCAATATGATTCCCGATGATACCTTTAAGCGCCTTTTTGATAAGACCGCCGAAAAGGGGATCGCTTTTGAACTCAATATGGCATATTCCAAGACGATGACACCCGAGGATATCGCAAACGATTGTCGTATCCGTATGTTCCGTATCGCCAAGGAATGTGGCTGTAAGTTTACGTTCGGCAGCGACTCTCATAATAGCTCGTATCATGATTTTTATCATAATGCGGATATCCTTGCCGATATTTTGGGCTTGACGGAAAACGATTTGGCAGATATCTGTAAATGATATGTAGAGCGGCTTGCCCATGAGCCGCCGAAGGCTTTAATAGTTTCTGACTCCCTCGATGTGTAAAAAACGAATATTGGCATACCGATATGAGGATAAAGGCTTATCGAGCACATCATAGGAATGTGCCGCGACTAAAATTTCGGGAGCTCTCTGTACGATGACGGGAGTATGATAAAAATCGCCGTCGCGTGAACCAAGCTGAATGATATCTCCGATTTCTGCTTCGTCTTCGCTCACCTCACGGGCGTATGGACCGACCGATTCGTTTTGCGTGAGAAAATTATATAGAAATTCCACGCCCGTCCATGATGCGGTACGCTCTGCGGATGAAATATAATACCAGCCAAAAACAGGAGTATAGTTCATCACGCCTGCGCCTGCATAAATACATTGCGAGGCGAAATTGGTGCAATCACCGCCAAGCTCGGAATAATCATAATAGGCGG
Source organism: Clostridia bacterium (assembly GCA_017937845.1). Classification (GTDB taxonomy): domain Bacteria; phylum Bacillota; class Clostridia; order Oscillospirales; family CAG-272; genus QALR01. Next base: position 3,862 of record JAGBCV010000002.1, read on the forward strand.
GATTGCGCGAAAGCGCCCATTCCCGTGCATAGGCAACGGCGGCTTCACGGTTATATTCAAAAATTCTCAGTTGCATAAAAAATCTCCCTTGTGTTTTTTAACAGCATATGCGAAAAGCAGGTCATTTGACCTGCTTTTTTGTATGCTAAAATCAAGATGGGGAGGGAACAGAGGGGAATGCTGCAAGTGCATTTTCGATTTCGGGGAGCATATCTGCGAAGGCTTCAAACAAATTTTTGGAATATTTCGTCGGAAAATCATCCTTTGCGGAAAGATAGATGTTCTTTGCCATCGTATATTGGATGCGCGCTTTTTCGGTATCGCCCTGCTCGGCGTAATACTTGCCCATCTTCATGCACATGGAGATCCCGCTTTCAAAGGAAAGCGAGTGCTGTCTGACGGCGGCTTCAAACTGTTCTTCGCCCTCAAGCAGGTCGGCGGCGACCTCAAGCTTTGTGAAATAAATTTCAGGGATGCGGTCAATGGCTTCCTTGCAAAGGCTATATTCTCCGATGGAATGATATGCCAGCGCCATGATGCGGCAAGCATCGTATTTTACGTCGTCATATTTCGTGCCGTCAATGAGCGCCTTGCAAAGGTCGATGACCTCATTTGCGCGCTCGGGATAGGGAATTACGCACAAAAGATTATTGAGTATAATATCGTTTCCTGGATATTTTTTCAGACCCTCGCGGAGAATGGCTTCTGCCTTTTCGGGCTCCTTGTCACGGCATGCCCATGACTTATGGCAAATCTCCATGACCTTTTGCTCGATATCATACAAATTGAAATCGAAAAGCTCGTCGGTGGAAACGCCGAAAAAAGACGCAATGGCGGGAATCAAGGCAACGTCGGGAAGCGTGGTGTCCGTTTCCCATTTGGAAACGGATTGGAACGAAACGCCGAGAAAGTTTGCGAGCGTTTCTTGCGAAATATTTTTCGCTTTTCGCAGTTCTTTGATCTTTTGTCCGAGTTTGATCATATGAATCTCCTTTGTTTGTGTTATGTGAAATTGCTTATCATCAGCCTCGCCGTTTTACGATGTTTGGAGCTCTTCAAACTTTGAGATAGGCGAGAAACTGTCTGCGGCGAATCGCCGCACGGTACCGTTCTTGATTTCAGTATACCACAAAAACAGAGAAAAACAATAACGCTGTATTTGAGAATTTTTCGCGTGTGAGGTGAAGATATCAAAGAGTTGACATCGGTGTGTTACTATGTTACAATACATACATGGAGGTGATCATATGTATACGTTACAAAACAGATGGAAATGGGAAAAACCGCATTTGCAATACTACGGACTTCGGAACCGTGAGCATATGTTTCAAAATAAAATACGGCTTTCCGCAAAGCAGGCAAGTATTATAGAAAAGCTTCCGTGTCCGCTTACGGCGGACGAATTAAAGACCTTGAAGCCCTTGCTCGGCGTACAGGTCGTGCCGCTTTCGGAACAAAGAAAAACACCGACCTCGCTGGAAGAGGCGCATTTTTGTAAAAACTGTGTCGCCAACGATTATATCATTCCCGGTTTGGAGCTGGATGAAAACGGACTTTGCCCGATGTGTCAGACCAAGGAGGAAACCGCGCATCTGAAAAGCGTCGTTCCCGTCATGAATACCTTTCCGCGCGCAAAACATTCCCGATTTGACGTTGCGCTCTTTTATACGGGCGGAAAAGATTCCACCTATCTCTTGTATTATTTGGCAAAGGTGCAGGGACTTCGTGTTTTGGCGTTGACTTGGGAGATTCCCTATATGTCGGAAAGTGCGCGAAAAAGCATAGAGGGCGCCAAAAAGACTTTGGATTCCGTCGAATTTATCACCCGTAAAATTGCAAACGACGATCTGAAAGCGATTTACCGCCACTTGTATGTGCTGAGTGAGAACACCTGCGCGTGTCCGTCGCTTGCGTACATCTTGTTTTACCCCGAGCTTGTGGAAAACCGTGTGCCGTATTTCATCGCAGGCAACGAGCCCGCGCAAATGATGGGGTTATATTATAATCATATGGCGCCGAAGCTCGCGTATACGTTCGGAGCGAATACCGCGCTTCATGCGCTTATCAACGTCGGAAGAGTTCTCAGCCTGCATCCACCGTTCAAAGAAGGACAGTTTCATACGCTTGCGACGATGAAACAGCTTGCCTACGGCGAGAATCTTCTTCAAAATGTATTCGGTTATCAAAATACCTTGGTCAAAAATATCGTGGAAGCCATTCACCGCGTGCCGATGATGGTAAAGCCCTTAAAGCGTGCCATTCGCAAATCCTCGTGGAGCGGACGGATCCCCGCATTCGTGCAGGTCGATCTGCATGAGATCAGCGGAGGGATCTATGATTGGAACAAGATCAAGGATATCATCGTGAGGGAATGTGGTTGGGTCGCGCCCGAGGAAAGCATCAAGGGGCTTCACACAAGCTGTCAGATTGAAAAATGTAAGGAATATTCGCAGTTTCAGCGGTTTTATCATATGCGAAGCACGATGATTCCGTTCAGCGCCTTAGAACTTTCGATTGCCGTCCGAGATGGCAGTCTTTCCCGAGAGGAAGCGATGCGCGAGCTTACGGAATCGCTCGGCTTTTCCTTGGAGGAGATCGCAGAATGTGCCATCATGAAGGAGTATTTGAAAGCATGAATATCGTCGTTTACGCATCTTATACGGGAGAATGTCAGCGCATCGCGCAGTATTTGTCGAAAAAAACGGGGTATTTGCTTTGTTCGATAGAAGAGATATCGCCTGCCTCTTTTGAAAATTTGATCTTGGTCTTTCCCGTTCATTGTCAGAATATCCCCGAGGCGGTGAAGCGTTTTTTGTCCTCGGTCAGCGTCAAGCATCTTGCCGCGATTGCCGCGTATGGGAAGATGTCATACGGAAACGTGCTTTATGAGATACAGCATCGTTATCCGCATACGATCGTCGCGGGGGCATACGTGCCGACGAAGCACAGTTATCTCGCAGGACCGCGATTTGAGGATTTTGAAAAGCTGGATGCGATTGCGGAAAAAATGACAAATCCCAAGGAGGTTATCATTCCGAAATCCTTCCAAAATCCGCTTGTGAACTTTTTTCCCACGCTTCGCGGTCAAATCGGTGTGCAGATTCAGAGAAATGAGGATTGCAGACATTGCGGAATATGTGAGCGGAGCTGTCCGACCCACGCGATGCGAAACGGAAAACCGACTCGTCGCTGTATCCGATGCCTGCGATGTGTTTCGCGTTGTCCACACGGAGCGCTTTCCTTTCGGTGCCGTTTGCCAATGGCGCTCTATCTGCGGAAAAAGCCGTGTGAAAAATTTATCTTATATGATTAAAAATTTTGCAATCAAATCCCCGTTTGCGACACTATATAAGTAACGCGGAGGTGAAGATATGAACGAAGAAAAAATGCAGGATTATGCGGAAAACTACATGGAAAAGGTGTTTTATTTCTGTCTGAAAAAGACGGGGAACAGCCATGAGGCGGAAGATCTGACGTCCGATATTTCGCTAAGTATCCTTTCAGCGTTACGTCGCGGAACTAAGGTCGAGCATTTTTCCGCATGGGTATGGCAGATCGCGCACAATCGTTACCGCATATGGGCAGAGAAGAAGCGCAGACATTCGGAAAACGTCGCAGATGCAGAGGATTTTGAAATTTTGGACGAGCAGGAGGAACCTGCGGAAAGCATGATACATAGGGAAGATATGGCGCTCCTTCGCCGTGAACTTGCCTTTATTTCGTCCGATTATCGAAATATCGTGGCGATGTATTATCTCGAAAACCGAAAGGTGAACGATATCGCAGAGCATTTGGGAATTCCCAAGGGGACGGTCGTTTCAAGGCTTCACCGCGCGCGAAATCTCTTAAAGGAGGGTATGAGTATGACTCGAGAATTTGGCAAAAGAAGCTATCAGCCCGAGCGATTTCGGTTTTCTGTTATATGCGAAAGGCGGGGAGATTCGGGTCAGCCGTGGTGCTATATGAACGCTAAGCTCCATCAAAATATCTATTTGGAGGGCTATGACGACCCCAAAACGGCAGAGGCGTTTGCGCTGGAGCTTGGCGTGGCGTTGCCGTATATGGAGGACGAGCTGGAACGGCTCACAAGGGCGACGCTTCTTGTAAAAAACGGAAATCAATATGAAACGGCATTTCCCATCATCAGCCGTGATGCGCTTTGGAAGATTCACATATATTACAAAGATCTGATGCCAAGGCTCGTTCCGCTTTTGGAGGAAAATATCGACCGCTTCACCGCGCAGTACAAGGAATCGGGACTTTCTTATTTTGGTATTTATCAGCCCTATGAGGAAGCGAAATGGACGCTTCTTTTGATGGTATATCGAGATCTATATACCATGTGTAAGGATTCCCCCAAAACACCGCTTGGCAATACAAAGCGTCCCGCGCGTGGGATTTGGGACGTATATGCGACGGAGGATGCGGAATTTTTACCCTCGCAGGTTGGTTTTACCAACGTGGCAGACGGGCTATATCAATATTTGTTTTCATATCGGGATATGGAAAAGAAGCGTCATATGCCCATCGCGGCGGAAGCGATCGCATTATGTAACCTTGTAAGAGGAGAGCCCTACAACAAGGCACATATGGAAAAGCTCGTTTCATATGGCTATGTTGAAAGGATAGGCAAACGTGATATTCCGAAAATTGCCGTTTTTTGCAGAGAGTCGGATAAAAATTTCTTGGAATTTTGCGAAAAGCGGCAATTCAGCAAAACTTTTTCGGAGCACGCAAATGCAAGAAAAGCATTGCATGAAAACATACTTGCGTTGCTTTCGGAAATGAACAAAACGGTTTATGATATTTTGTGTCATGACCTGCCGAAAAATATCCGCAAAAATGAGGAAATGATGCGCTCCTTGCTGCATACCTATTGCGGCTTGGGTGGCTCGTTTACGCTCGGTTATATCATGGAAACTGCGCTTGCGGACGGTTGGCTTTCTTATGACGAGAACACACCGCCGACGGTCGGCGTATACGTAAGGATTTGAGGTGGCAGGATGAAGATACAAAATATTCGCCGACCTATCGGTCTGTTTTTTCTTTCCTGTGCTTTGTTTCCGATCGTTTATGCCATTATCGGTGTGCCTTGGGTAATGCTGGCATCCATTACGGGGCTTTTGGGAAAGGTCCACGCTGCGCAGTTCTCGATCTATTTGCTTTATTTTTTGCTGATGGGTCATCTTTTTTACGGTGGCAGTAAAAAGCAAAATCGATATATTTTTTCGTTGGAAAAGGGAAAAACATACACCCTTTGGAAGGATTTTCGTTTGTTTCTTTCCTCGGAGGGCATTGCCGTGATAGGTGCATATGCCGTTTATTCTGTGCTTTGTTTTTGTCTGAAGGCATGGATTCCGGATACGGATATTCTGGTTTTGAATTTGCTCAAACTGGCTTATAACTTGCCGATTGCACCTTCTTCCATGATGACAGCCCCTGTTTTTCTTGAATATTTGGTTTCGCTTCTTTCGTTTTGCGTGATATATACGTTTGTCATGATGTGGCGCCGCGCAAGGATTCGGAAGAAGTGGTGCTGATTCATGCCGAAAACCACTCCAAACGGAGTGGTTTTCGTGTTTTAATGTGAGTTTAAGGATAAGAATCCAAACATTTTCGGCGGGATGTGGGCATCCCGCCCTACTTACGTTATTTTATTTTTGAATCTTGATCTTTTGCAATTCCCCGTTGACCAGCGCCAAGACCTCATCGGGGTTCATGCCGAATCTCTTTGCGGTATCGGGATTTTTGAGGATATCCTCGGGTGTTTGGTCGGCGAGCATCATGAGCATGGATTTCTTTACCTTTATGCCCGAAACACTGCCGAAGGCATTTGCAAGAACCGTTCCCGCTTCCTCGCTTTTGAGAATGTCGCGTACGGAATCACGAACGGAATAAAAGCCTTCCTTGAACGTGAGCGTGATATCCGTGGGCGCGGTCTTATCGTCAAACCAGTTGGTAACGCCCGCTTCGCTCGGGTCTTCTTTGAGCGTATAATGCTCGGGAAGCTCATCTGTGATTTCAAAAATCGCCATATCGGAAAGCTCACCTGCGGAAACGGTGATGGTGTGCGTGCCTTTTACGATGGGAATGTTTTCAAAAACAAAGATGTGGTTGGCGCTCTTCTTGTCGATCTCCATGCCGTTTACGGACAAAATGAGCGTCGGCATATTGCTGTAAGCCTTGACGGTGATGGTATCTCCCTTACGCTTGGCGTAGCGCTTACCGCAGATATGCACCATCGGCTCTGCCGTCCAGTAGGCTTTGTAGAGATAGAACGCATCTTTTTTGATCTTGCGGTCAAAGGTGACGAGCCCCTTGTTGTTTCTGCCCATGACACCGCCCTCGTTTCGGGCATCACAGCCAAAATCAAACATATTCCAAACGTAACTGCCCCAAAGCCAAGGACGTTCATGCAAAATCTTTACCATATGCTCGTGATAGAGCGCTTGGTATTCCTCGCTGTAATCGCCCATTTTCGGTGCATCGCCGTGATAGGTGAGAATACCCTCGCATCCGTATTCGGAAAGACCCAGTGCACGCTTCGGATATTTCGCGTGGAATTGATCCAGCCAAATTTCGTTATCGGTGAGCGTTCCGCCGTACCAGCCGAAATAATGATTATATGCGACGATATCCGTGATGTGATTTTGTTCACTTTCCATGGGGAGCATGGAGACCTGCGCCATCGTGGAAAGGCGTGTGGGGTCGAGGTCATGGACGAGCTTATCCAGCGTTTTCAGGTTTTCCGTGAGCTTTTCGACATCTCCCCCGATGGTGATTTCATTGGAAATGCCCCAGAAACAGATGGAGGAATGATTAAAATTCTGCTCGATGAGCTCATTCATCTGCGTAAGGGCGTTTTCGTGCGCTTCGGCAGTCGGGAGCATTTTGCTGATAAAGGGGATCTCCGCCCAAACGATAAAGCCGTAAGCATCGCAAAGCGCATAAAATTCTTCACTTTGCTGATAATGGGCAAGGCGAACGGTATTCGCGCCGATCTCACGAATCAGTGTGGCATCGGTCATATGGTCCTCTTCGGCAAGGGCGTTGCCAATGCCGAGCTTATCTTGATGACGGGAAACACCGCGCAGAGGCGTGAGCTTGCCGTTTAAGAAAAAGCCCTTTTCGGGGTCAACGCGAAAGGTGCGGAAGCCGTGCTTGATCTGTACGTGGTCAAGGATCTCGTTGTGTCGGATCAGCTCCGCCGTTACGGTATAGAGATACGGGTCGAGTATGCCTTGCCAAAGATGGACTTTTTGCAGGGGCAGGGTGATCTCCCCATGCTTTGCGTCGGTGTAAAGCTCCGCGATATGGGCGCCGTTTTGGTTTTGAACGGTATAGCGAACGGTGTCTGCATGGTAGGGATTTTTGATCTTGCATTTCAGATGGAGAAGCGCATCGCCGTTTTCCTTCACATCCGACCATACGCGCACACCTGATGCACACCAACAGCCCTCGTCAAAATGCGTTTCGGGCAGTTCGATGAACTTTGCGGGGCGATGCAGACCGCCGTAAAACGTAAAGTCTGCCATTTGGGGATAGATCGTATCACACGCTTCGTTGGAAACCTTGACAACGAGCGTATTTTTTCCTTTTTTGAGAAACGGCGTGAGATTTGCGCGAAATTTGCTGTATCCGCCCTTGTGACGTGTGACCTCCATGCCGTTCAGATATACGATCGCATCGTAGCCCGCCGCGCCAAATTCGATGGCGTATTCTCTGCCGATGCGGATATCGTAAACGTTCAATTCCTTGAGATACCAACAAGCGCCGCGGTGATAATCTGCGCCGCCGTCCTGTCCGTCCTTGGCGTTCCACGTGTGCGGAAGCGTGACTTTTTTCCATGCCTTGTCTGCATAGGTGGGGATTTCCTTTTGTTGTGCCTTGGTAAAATACCAATTATGGGTTAAGATCGTTTCTTTACGCATGAGTATCCTCATTTCCTTTTTTTCTGGATTTTAAGATTTCGGTGTTTTCTCTGACTTTCTTTTTGTTCAGGGGGTAGAGAAAAAGAAGGCTTGCGCCGACGATGATATATAAAATGGCGGGAATCAGCGTGGCGATGGTATAAATGCCGTTTGTGACTTTTTCCGTTTGAACCTGCAAGGAGGAATCAAAGCCGATGAAGCCGAGCGCGAAACCGCCAAGACCGCCCGCGAGCGCTTGTCCGATCTTCCGCGCAAAGGAATATGCGCCGTATATGGTCGCATCCTCGCGCACGCCGTTTTTGACCTCGCTATCGTCGATGATATCCGTAATGAACGCCCACATGATGAGATTAAAAAGAGAAAAACCGAGAAAGCCGATGATATTGACGATGATATAGACCCAAACGGAGCGGGTACGCATAAAATAAAGCAGGAAGCACGACACTGCACCGCAAAGACTGCCGAAGATACCGATCTCGCGTTTGCCGAATCTCCGCGTGAGCGGAACGGCGACAGGCGAAACCGCAAGCCCGGGGAGCATACTTACGGCGCTCATGAGCGCGGCGCCGTTCTTGCTTTTGAAATAGTCGATAAAGAGATATTGGCTGATGGATTGTCCGAGAAGCTGCGCCGCCAAGATCGCGACCGTGGCTATGACGATGCCGACGAGCGCACGGCTTTTGACGAGCATTTTCGCGGTATCCAAGATACCTGCGCGCGGCTTTTTCGCGGGGGCGATGGCAACACGCTCCTCGGTCAGAAGATAACAAACGAGATAACAAACGACGGTGAGTATGGCAAGGATGCCTGCGGTGATCGTGAAGCGCGTTCCCTCGACGAGCTGATTGCCGTTTTCATCCGTGGTATAAACGAAAAGCGGAACGAGAACGCCCACGATGATATTGGCAAAGACCGAGCCGATGCTTCGGAAAATGGAAAGTGAAGCGCGTCCGTCCGCGTCTTCCGTGAGCGCGGAAGCCATCGAGCCGTAGGGGATATTGATGGCGGTATAAAAAATACTGCCCCAAAGAAGATAGGTCGTGAACATATACGCGATGCGCAGTCCCATCGGTGCGCTTGCCACGGCGCTCTGATACATGAGAAAGCTTACAAGCGCAACGGGAACGGCAACTATGCGGATCCAAGGACGGAATTTTCCGTCCTTTTTGGGGTGGGAGCGGTCGACGATGCGGCCCATCGTGATATCCGTGAACGCATCGAGAAAACGCGCCACGAGAAAAAGCACGCCGACAAGCTCTGAGGCAATGCCAAGCACCTTCGTATAAAAAACCATCAGAAAAATACCGGCAAAGGTAAACATAAAATCGTTTCCGAGATTGCCGATGAGATAACCGATTTTATCGCGCACGCCGAATGGGCGGGAAATTTTGATACTTTGATCCATGCGAAAAGCTCCTTTCTGTCTTTGAACCTTATATGGCAGGATTTCTTTTCTCAATGTACCCGAAACGGCGCGGATTATGCGTTTTTTTCTGTTGATTTTTTGAAAGAAAATCAGTATAATATATAATATACGCGATAAAAATGAATTTTTACAGATAAAAAAATGAACAAATTTGAAAGCCTTACGGCAGAATGGAGAACATATGAAGGTATTACTCATCAACGGCAGTCCCAGAGAAAAGGGATGTACGTATACGGCGCTTGCGGAGGCGATCTCCGTATTTGAAAAAAACGGTGTGGAAACGGAGCTTGTTTGGGTCGGCAATAAGCCCGTTGCGGGCTGCATCGCGTGCGGTGCTTGCGCGAAAACGGGAAAATGCTTTATCGACGATAAAGTCAATGATATCATTGAGCATTTCGATGAATATGACGGTGTGATCGTCGGCTCGCCCGTCTATTACGCAGGCGTTTCGGGACAGATCACCTCTTTCCTTGATCGTCTTTTCTATGCGGGAAGCCGTAAGGTCAAGGGCAAGCCTGCGGCAGCGATCGTTTCCTGTCGCCGTGGCGGTGCGTCGGCGGCGTTTGAGATCATCAACAAATATTTCATGATGACCAATATGCCCGTCGTGACCTCTCAGTATTGGAATCAAGTCCACGGCAACACCCCCGAGGAGGTCAAAAAGGACCTTGAAGGCTTGCAGACCGTCCGCGTTTTGGCGCAGAATATGATCTGGCTCATGCGTTCCATCGAAGCGGGACGCGCGGCGGGCGTGGAATATCCCACATACGAGCCCAAGCAAAGAACCAATTTCATCCGATGAAAAAGCTTTTGTATTGCTTATTGGCGGTCGTCGTTTCTCTCCTTTGCATGACCGCTTGCGAAAAAGAACCGACCTATGAACCGCGCTTCGAGGTCGGAGAGGGATATACGCTTTCGGCAGACGTGATCTCGGGAACCGTCGTCGGAGAAGAATACGTCGACCTCTTTTCGGTCTTTACGACCTATGAGGATTTCATCATCTTTGGCGACAGTACGGCAGAAACGTTCTTGGAAAGCGGTATCATTCCCTTGAAAAAAGGAAACAACCATCTCGTCATTCGCTTCATGCGCGACGGCGCGGAGAGGGAATACGATCTCAAGATCGAATATATTCCCATTCGCTCGTTTTCCGTGGAGATTTTGAACGCCGATAAAACGTATCATATCGGAGAACGCTTTGATAAAAGCACGATTCGCGTTTCGGGCGTTACGGAAAGCGGAGATACGGTCGAGGTGAAGCATTACATCTTGGAATATGAATTTTCCGATCTTGGCGAGGCAGACGTCGGCATCGAGCTTGGCGATTTTTATAAAAGCATATCCGTCATGGTGACGGAGGAATATCTTCCGCTTTTGGACGGCAAATTTTCAGCTGACGGCGTTTCGTATGCGCTTCGCGGAGAAGAAGCGGTGCTTCTTTCCGCGGAGGATATCGAGGGCTTTTTCGCCGTTCCGCGTGCGGTCATTTATGACGGCAAGGAATATCCCGTGACGGAGATCGGAAACGGCGCGTTTGCGCGCACGAATCTTACGAGCGTTCTCGTTTCCGAGGGCGTGAAAAAGCTTGCTTCGGGTGTTTTTTCGGGTTGTGAATATCTTGAATACGCGGAGCTTCCCGAAACGCTGGAAACGATCGGTCGACAGGTCTTTTCGGATTGCGTTTCCTTGGAGCGTATCGCGCTTCCCGATGGTATCAAAAGAATCGAATACGGTGCCTTTCTCGGCTGTGGATCGCTTTTCCGTGTGGAGCTTCCCGAAACGCTGACGGTCATCGATGAAAAGGCGTTTTCGGGCTGTAAGGCGCTGAAGACGTTGGATTTCCCCCAAAATTTAGAGGAGATCGGTGTGGAAACGTTTTCGGAATGTACCGCGCTTACGTCCGTGATCTTGCCGAATCTGCAAAGGATCGGTGATGGAGCGTTTGCAGATTGCAAGGCGCTGACCGTTGTTTCGCTTGCGGATGCGGCGATTTTAGGCGAGCGTTTGTTTGAAGGCGCGGAGGTAACGCTCTATACGTCCATGACGGGCAGAGTGCTTTCCTATGCGGCAGGGAACGATATTCCTTATGTTATCGTCGGCGCGGACGAGCCTTGTATCGTGCGACTTCCCGAACGCTTTGCCATCGAGGACGACTATCCCTATCACGAGGTCTTCGCGTTGATCCTTTCCGAAAACGGCATTTCCGCGCTTTCGGATTATGAGGTCGATTTCGCAAAGGACGCTTGCGGATATCTCACGGCAACGCTCACATGGGGGGATTTTTCTCATACGTATGAAATTTTCGTTTCGTATACCGAAACGGTTTTGACCGATACCGATACGCGGGGCGCAAGATATGAATTTGACCCCATGACAAAGACGGCAACGCTTATTTTCTTGCCCGAATACGTAAGACCGAGTAAGATCTATACGCCCGAGCAGGACGGACTTTTCCTTGTTCCCACGGCGCTTTCTTGTCCCGACGGAGAATATATCGTTGTGGAGGTCAAGGCGGATGCGTCTTTGGGTTGTCTGAACGTATCGGAGATTTTCGTCCCCCGCATGACGAAAAATGAATAAAAATTTTGAGAGATTCTCATAGACTATTGACAAATTTCACGGAAAAGTCTATAATCAAAAGAATCATAATGTTAATATTCAATAAGGATTGGTTTATCAATATGCAAAACATTACCTTTATTCCTACAACAGAACCGAAGCAGAAGCCCGACGTGGCAAAGCTCGGCTTCGGTAAGCATTTTACCGACCATATGTTTGTGATGGAGTATTCCCCCGACAAGGGCTGGCATGATGCGAGAATTGTACCGTTTGCAAATCTCAGCTTGCATCCTGCATCTACCGTATTCCATTACGGCGCAGAAATTTTTGAAGGACTCAAGGCCTACAAAACACCGAACGGTGATATTCAGCTTTTCCGTCCGACGGAAAATATCGCGCGTTTGAATAATTCCGCAGATCGTATCTGTCTGCCCAAGCTCGACCCCGATTTCGCACTCGAAGCGCTCAAAAAATTCGTGGAAATCGAAAAAGAATGGGTCCCCTCCGATTTCGGTACGTCGCTCTATCTCCGTCCGTTCCTTTTCGGCAACGATGAAACACTCGGTGTTCATACCATTCAGAATGCCATCTATATGGTCATCGCTTGTCCCGTCGGTTCGTATTATCCCGAAGGCATCAACCCCGTCAAGATCATGATCGAAACCGATGACGTTCGCGCTGTTCGCGGCGGTACGGGTTATGCAAAATGCGGCGGTAACTACGCGGCAAGCAACCGCGCGGGTGAGGTCGCAGAAAAGAAAGGCTTCTCTCAGGTTCTTTGGCTTGACGGTGTAGAAAGAAAATACATCGAAGAGGTCGGCGCGATGAACGTCATGTTCAAGATCGACGGCGTTGTCGTAACACCGAAGCTCACGGGCTCTATCCTTCCCGGCGTGACCAGAAAATCCTGCATCCAGCTTCTTCACGATATGGGTATTCCCGTAGAAGAAAGACTTCTTTCCGTGGACGAGCTTCTTGAAGCACTCAGAGATGGCAAGCTCGAAGAAGCATGGGGCTGTGGTACGGCGGCTGTCGTATCTCCCATCGGTCAGCTTTCCTATGCCGGCGAAAATTATATCATCAACAATTTTGAGATCGGTAAGACCACACAGGCTCTTTACGATACCCTCACCGCTATCCAGTGGGGCAGAGCGGAAGATCCCTACGGCTGGACCGTTAAGATTTGATTTTGATGTCATAAAACGAGAAAACCTCCCGAAAGGGAGGTTTTTCTTGTATAAAATAGTCAAATAAAAGAGTTTTACACTGCTTTTTCTTCAAACAAAAAATCATAACCGTTTTTTCGGATATGCTTTCTGAAAATGACAGCAATGGCTTGGTATCCGATGACGAATACAACAAACGAAAGCCCCCAATTTGCATAAGGATTTAGCTCTATGCCGATGGGTGCAAGCAATGCAAAAAATGCTTGGAAATAGCCTTTCGTAAATCGAAAAACGAAAATCTGAAGCGACATACAGATGGTATAGTATACGATTATAGGAAGACCGTCATGCTTTAAGAATGCGAGATAATCTTCTTTCAGCGTGACCTTGTGATCTCTTGGTAAGGTATCCAAATATTTGCGTTGCTTTTTGGACGTACCGTATATCCACCAATTCAAAATGCAAAAATAAACGAAGAATATGATGATTCTATATAGCCATAATATATTTCCTGTGGACATGAAGCCCATGACGATATTCCATACAAAACCGAACAGACCATAAAGAACGACGTGCAGCATCGTGCCAACAAGGAAGTTGATAACGTGATTCAGCCAAGATTTTATCATATGTGAGATTCCTTTCTGTGAAATATCAAAATTGATCTTTTTTGCAAATCCAACCGCTATGCGCGATGGAGGTTATGATCGCATTTTCACATTTGGATGCGATCTTGGATATCGGTGTTGGTAACCAATGGAGTGCGGCGATATCATTTTTACGGTGCGCCACGACTTCAAAGCGGTTTTCATAGTCCGTTTGATCAAAGCGTGTACCGTCCGCTCTGTAAGGATCGTAATACCATACGTTGCCAATGGTAAGAGGCAGATAACGGTCGCAAAGATCGCCGTTTTCCACGGGGATCACTTCATATCGCATCAACCTCACGCTATATGCCCAATCGTTCAGCGATTTGAAGTGAATCTGAACAAGTCCTACATTCGGTGCATAATAGATATCCCGTGTGCCGACATAACTGAAATTGATCTCGTCCTCTGTTTGATCGGTATAACGAATATGCAGACAATCATCAAAAATACCTGCGGGGGATTCCACACGTTCCTTCATCGAAACGACCTCATAACGCGAACGGACGGGGACTTTCGAGCGCGTGGAGGTATTTGTGTGAAATTGGTAGCCCTCGTAAATATCATTTGAGAGAAAAGGGCTGATGTGGGTGATATGGGCAATGACATCAAACATCAAATAGGTTCTGAAGTTTTCCGCATGAAACCCTTGATGCATTTGGAGCTCCAGACCGCGTTCTGTTTTTATAATGTTGGGCGATGTGGAATGAACGCCATCGAGCTTCATAAGATCCTTTACTCGGCTCATTGCCGCAAAGGCAGAATAAGCAAGCGTATAGATATACTTTCCATGATTGCTTTTCAAAAGCGCATCTTTATCACAGACGGCTTTTTCAAAATACGCTTTCGCCCGAAAGATATCGCGGTTCTCCTTGTTCGTGTACAAATAACCAGCACCGAGCCAATAATGAAGCTCCGCGATCAGCGGGCTCTCTCCCAGTTTTTTTGCTATTGCAAGCGCTTTTTCAAAATATTCGATCGATTCTTTGTGTCTGCCTAAACCGCCAAGGTAGTTGGCATACGTTTTATAGCATTCTTGCATCAATAGTTCATCTCTCGAAATTTCTGCAAGTTCTACGCTTTTTTCAAGATATACGATGTTTTTTTCACGGGATTCCATATGTCTGTTGGTTACAAATTTTTGATGATAAACCTCAACCATCAAGCATAGTTCATCCTTGGAAAGCGTGTTGAGGTCTATATCTTTGAATTGCTCAATCAGAACATCACAGATCGCATTCGCATCGCCTCGTTGGTAAGCAAGCCTTGCTCCCACCACGCGCTGAAGCTCGTGTTCGATCTTTGCCGAAATATCCTTTTCTTTCACTTGTTTCTTTTCTTCGACCATCAGAGAAAGAAGTTCTTTTTTTAGTTTTTTTCGTCCCTCATACAGACGAAATTTCACATTGCTTTCGGATATCTCCAAAAATTCTGCAATCGCGGAAATCTTCATTTCCGCAAAATAATAAAGCATGAGTATATCTCTGTATTTTTCTGGAAGCTCTCTGATCTTTTCTCGAATTTCCTGCCGACGCTCCTGTTGCAAAAATGCCGATTCGGGTGAAGAAATCCGCACCCTATTTTCCACAGCATCGAGAGAAAGTGTTTTTCTTGTCGTTTTCACGGTATGTGCGGCTTTGTTTTTTGCGATCGCGCAAAGCCAAGAGGAAAGATTTTCCTTTTTACGCAAAGTACCCCAGTGATAATATGCGTAAATAAAAGTTTCCTGTACGATGTCATCGGCGTCTGTATATACCGATGCGGCATAAACCACACTGTATAAAAGCAATTTATAAGATTCGATAATATGAGAAAACTCTTCGTTCGTTCCGTCAAAAAGCAGTTCGTTTATCTCTTGCATAGTGGTTCCTTTCTTGTAAATACGTGTTATATTGATAAGTGTCCAAAAAAGGGAAAATGGTTAGAAAATTTTCATAATTTTTATTAAATTTATATGAAAAACGGGTGCGATAAAACGCACCCATATACTGCTTTTTATGATTGGGCTTTTGAATCCATTATTTCGATTCGAGATAAATGTGTTTATTCCGTCAACGCTTTTCCGTCGGCATCGGTCGCGATGTTTCCGCAGAGAATCATAATGCCCTCAATAAGTCCCCAAACGCCGGAGATCAAAGAGCCTGCGCCACAAGTGCAAAGTGTGATGACAAGCTGTGCAATGGCTTTTTTGTTATATCCGAGATAAAAATTATGTACGCCGAGATAGCCGAGAAAGATACCCAAAAGTCCCGCGACGAGCTTGGATTTTGCGGTGGGGTCGGCGTTTACGGTAGGCTGTACGAGAGATGCGCCGCATTTTACACAAAGAACGGCTTCGGGGTGTGTTTCCGCGCCACAGATGGGGCAGAAATTGTGTCCTTTCGTTTTCGGTACACCGCATTTCAAGCAGACCTCTGCACCGGGATTTAATTCATTTCCGCAATTACGACAAAACATATCATGATCCTCCAATCAAAATGAAATCAGCAAACAAAACCAACGAATGAGAAAAAGCGCGAGCAATGCGATCAAAAAAAGTAGATTTTGCGCTTTCTTTTTGAAAAAATTTCCGTCTGTGAGAAAAAAGAGATACAAAATGGGAATTACCCAAAAGAGTGAATGATGTGAAAACGCACCGCGGATATCCAAACGGAAAAGCGCGAGATATGCTCTTGTCATACCGCAGGTGGGACAAGGGATCTGAAAGATCGCCTGAAACAGACAAGGAAGTTTACAGGCACACCAAATCCCAAGAACGGCTAAAAGCCCCAAGGTAACGAAAATCTTTTCCTTTTTTCCGAGTGTGTTTTTCATGTTTTTTCTCCGTGATTTGCTATATACAGTATAGCATATCTGTCGTTTTCTGTCAATATTGTGTAAGAAAGTTTACAATTCTGTCGGCAGAAAGGCTTTGAACGCATCGGAGCGCATTTCGTCACGATGTTCTGCAATATATGCCATCGCATAAGGACTTTTGTGCTCGCGTACCGCCTCTAAAAGAAGCCGTTCGCCCGCTTGTCTGTCGATTTCGGTGGTGACGCCTTCGATATAAAACTGTGCTAACATGAATTTTGCATATCCGACGAACGGTTCAACGTATTCCGCGTAAGCTTCTTCATGTGAAACGGCAAGCTTTAACATATGAAACGCTTCTGATTCCGAAACACCCTCGGGAATGATCCGCGCGTCCTCCGTATAGGCATCGATGCCGTCGCCCGAAAGCAGAGGGGGGGGAAAATCGTAGATCGCGCGATGGTAGGGCAAAAGCGTCACGGCGGCAATCGCGGGATCGTTGAGATATCCCGTCATGTGCATACCTGCAAGATAGATCTGCGCTTCGATACAACCGAGCGCCGCCGAGGTTTCCATCCACGAGCGCGCACGCATCAAATCACGCGGAACACCAAGCCCGAAAAAATAAAAAACGGAGAGATTATAAGCCGCTTCACCCTCGTCGCTGTGCGCCACGCTCAGATAGTATTCCGCCGCTTTTTCATAGCTTTGGGCAACGCCAAGACCAAACTCATACAGATACGCCACGAAAAACGCCGAGCGGTCATCGCCGTAAGTATCCGCGCCCATCAAAAAATGACAAAACGCATTGGTGTGCTTGCCGTCCAAAAAGAGAACGACACCATCTCCGCGCTCGTATTTCGGTAAAGTTGTTTTCATTCTATCACCATTCCTTTCTGTTATAGAGGAATATTAGGATACTATAAATATCATCGAAATACAAGACTTGATTTTTTCATCGTTTTGTGGTATAATAGATATAGAAAAATAACGGAAAGACAGAGAACCTTCCATTCTCTGTCTTTTTTGTTTATGTTAATTTTTTAGCTTTTTGTTATCGCCTGCTTTATATTGCCATACGGTCACGCCTGTCGCGCAGAGCAAGAGCAAGGAGATACAAAGTCCCACGAGGGAATAATAGGAGATGCCGAACAAAAGCGGTGCAAATGAAATGAGCGCCGCGATTCCCGAAAGGATACAGCGTGTTTTTTGTAAGCCGACGGCATCTTTCCATAGACCGATTCCCGAAAGGAGCAGCAAAGCGCAGGTCAGAACCGCCGTGATAAGCGGTGCGAAATTGGCATATCCGAACGGAACGAGGTTGAAATAGGAAAATGTTTGGCGCATGGTTTCGCCCGGGGCGGGTGCGAAATTGCAGACCGCACCGAATGGCAAAATTTCCAGCACAAGGACGATCAAAAGAAGAAAAACGGCTATCATGTTTGATTTTTTCATGCTTTCACCTCTTTTTTCAAGAGCGGAAGCAGATCAAAGACGGTCTTAACGGGAATGAGCGTGATATCCTTCGATACTTTCAGATCTGTTTTGCCGAGATTTCGGCTGGGAACGACGATCTTCTTAAAGCCAAGACGTTCGCCCTCACGCACACGTTGTTCGATACGGGAAACGGCGCGAACCTCTCCTGAAAGTCCCATTTCACCGATGCAAAGCAGGTCGTCGGGAACGGGCATATCGCGCAGGCTGGAGATCATGGCAAGCGCCATACCGACATCGGATGCGGTTTCGTCGATCTTGATACCGCCGATGACGTTGATATATACGTCAGAGGACGAAAAACGAAGTCCAAGGCGCTTTTCGAGTACCGCAAGAATGAGTGAAACACGGTTATAATCGATTCCCGTGGACATACGGCGCGGAGAGGGAAAAACCGTGGAGGTCACAAGAGATTGCAATTCTGCAATGAGCGGGCGCGTACCCTCGATGACGCAAACGGCGCAGTTTCCCGAAACGCCCTGCGGACGGTCGGCAAGAAGCATTTCCGAGGGACTCGTCACCTCTCGAAGTCCCGTTTCCGTCATTTCAAAAACGCCAAGCTCGTTGGTCGAGCCGAAACGGTTCTTGATGGCGCGAATGACACGGCAGTTTTGACGGCTTTCGCCCTCGAAATAAAGAACGGTATCGACCATATGTTCGAGAACCTTAGGTCCCGCGATACTGCCTTCCTTGTTGACGTGACCGA
The DNA here is from genome assembly GCA_017937845.1 of Clostridia bacterium. Lineage (GTDB taxonomy): Bacteria > Bacillota > Clostridia > Oscillospirales > CAG-272 > QALR01. Next base: position 22,584 of record JAGBCV010000002.1, read on the forward strand.
CGAGAAGCACGGAAATGCCCTCTGTTTTGGCTTTGTTGATGAATACCCCCGCACATTCACGAATCTGCGTCACACTGCCGGGAATGGTATTGCTTTCGTTGTGATACATCGTTTGAATGGAATCCACGATGATGATATCGGGCGAAACCTTTTCGGCGGATTTCAGAATCTTTTCGACGTTGGTTTCGGTCAATACGTAAAGCGTCCCGCTCTTGATGCCAAGACGCTTGGCACGCATGGAGATCTGAGATGTAGATTCTTCTCCCGAAACGTAAAGAACGGTGCGTTCTTTTGCAAGGCTTGCACAGATCTGCAAAAGAAGCGTAGATTTACCGATGCCCGGCTCGCCCGAAAGAAGCACGACCGAGCCTTCCACGATACCGCCGCCAAGCACGCGGTCAAATTCACTCATGCCCGTGGTACGGCGCAGATAATCGGGCAGATCGTCCGAAGAGAGAAGCTCAGGTTCCGCGCTGACTGCATTTCTGGCAAGCATCGTATGACGGCGCGCCGCCGGTGTCTTTTCTGCGGGGGCTTCCTGCTCGTAGGTTTCCTCGCTGAACGTATTCCAATTTCCGCACTGCGGACATCTGCCGAGCCATTTTGCGCTCTGATAGTCACATTCGGAGCATACATAAACAGTTTTTGCTTTTTTCATCCGTATTTTTGCCTTTCTGAGATTGGGGTTGATGGTGGGGTTCATATAGGGGCGACTTTACGAATCGCCTGCTTTTGATATCTCTGTGAGATACGTCAAGATCGACGTATACAAGCTCATAGCGAGCTTTTGCTGATACGCCTCCGTTTTGAGAAGCGCCGTTTCCTCGGGGTTGGAAAGAAATCCGCATTCCACAAGGACGGCGGGGATCTTCGCGTGTGAGAGGAGAAAAATAGAATCCCCCGATGCTTTGACTGTACGGTCATTGTCCGCCTTGAGCGAAAGAGAATCCTTTTGGATCTGCTCGGCAAGGGTCAGACTTTTTGCGTGATTTTTGGAATAATAGACCTGCAAACCGCTGTATTTGGCAACGGGAAACGTATTCATATGGATGCTGACGAGGATCGCGTTTTCATATTGCTCGGTCATGGCAAGACGGGCATTCAGGTCGTCCCGCTTTTTGTGGTCGGAATCGGGAGAAGCAAGCTCGATATCCTCGCTTCTCGTCATGACGACGCGAACGTCTGCCAAGCGAAGCAGATGCTCCAGCTTTTTGGCAACGGCGAGATTCAGATGCTTTTCGAGCGTGCCGTCAGCGGCGGAAGCACCGCCATCTCTGCCGCCGTGTCCCGCGTCGATGATGACCGTCAAGCGGCCCTCATCATCTGTGCCGACGGGAATGGATTCGGGCGGAAAAAAGGTCCTCCCAAGCCAAAGCGTCACCGCAATGAAGAGCATCGAAAAAAAGGAGAAGCGAAAAAGAAAGGTCATCGCCTTTCCGAAAGAAGGATTCAAGTAAAAATTCACCGCCGTTTCTGTCTTTTTTGACAAATATATGAAAACGGTGGTGGAATTATTCCGAAAATATTATTGTGCTTTTGTGCCGAAGAGCTTAAATTCCTTTGTTCCGAGGAAATATGCGATACCGGCAAAAAGTGCGGGAAGAACGGAAGCGGCAAGATAACCGAACGGAGAACCGCCGAGCGCGGTCACGAGTCCAACGGCGGGCGCATCCCAAATGACCTCCAAAATAGCGGTGATCTGATGTACGCTCTTGTAGCCTGCGTAGTCCTTATAGAAATACGTCACGATATTGAGGATATTGAGAATAAAGCTCGGCGCGGAAGCGAGCAGTCCCATATAAAGACCTGCCAAGGGGCAGAGCTTCATTCTGCCGCCGTCTGCGGAAATCTTATTTTTTGCGCCGACGTTCCAAAGCTGAGAATGGATGAGAAAATAATAAAATGCGAAGACCGCGATGGAGGCGAGGATCAAAATGGTATTGACGGTGGATGCGTTATTTTGCATATCCATGACGAGCAAAGGCGAGATGCAAACGATGCTGAAAACAGCAAGCGCGATGCGCGTTGTGAGAAGCTTTCCGATCTCCCCCTTGTATCTCGACCAAAATTCCTTGAAGTTCATAGCAAAATCCTTTCTTTATTGAAAAGCTTTCGTAAAATCTTTCTTTTATTATAAAATCTTTTTGCTTTTTCTGCAAGAAGTTTATGAAAAATTTGCGAAAATCATGCGGAAAATTTACAGTTTCGCAACAATCGGCATCAAACGATATCACTGCCGACGGGGGTGCGGAAGAGCTTGCGAAATTCCTGCGCGGTCTCGGTCTGCGGAAGCACCCACATGACCTTGGCAACGACCGCCTCCGTCGTCATATCGTATGCCTCGGGAAGCTCGTATTGCTGCTTGATCTTCAGACCCACGCGGTAAACGGACATATCGCTGCCCTCGTGAGGGACTTGGGTCGTGATGACGATGCGGACACCGCGGCTGATGAGCATTTCGATCTTATCGGCAAATTCGTTGCTGTCGTAATAAGGAAGACCGCCCACGCCGAAGCTTTCGATGATGACCGCGTGGCAATGCTCTGCGGCGTAATCGAAGATGCCCGCACTGATGCCGGGAATGAGTTTGATGACGAGCACGGAGGAGTCGAGCGCATCGTAGAAGCGGACGGGCTCGGTGTAATGCTCGCGGATGTAGTGGCGCACTCTGCCTGCGCGGATGATGCCGACCTCGGGATAATCGACGCTGGAAAAGGCGTTGAAGCTCTTGGTCCTGTTTTTGCGTGCGCGTGTGCCGGCGATGATCTTGCCGTCAAAGACGATATGTACGCCGCAGGCGTCGGGGTCAGCCGCGTAACGGAAGGCTTGCAGGAGATTGTCGCGCGCGTCGGTGTCGCGTTCGCTGATGGAGATCTGCGAGCCTGTCAGAACGATGGGCTTTTGGCTGTTCTGAATGAGATAATAGAGCATCGCGGAGGCGTATGCCATCGTATCCGTACCGTGTGTGATGACGAAGCCGTCGTAGTCGAAATATTGAGAGCGGATATAACGCGCGATCTCAAGCCAATTTTCGGGGCGCATATTGGTGCTGTCGAGCTTGAAGAGCTGAACGGCGGAAACCTTGCAAATGTCCTTGATCTCGGGAACCTCGGAGAGCAGGTCTTCGGAGGTGATTTTTGGGGAAAGCCCCGTTTCCGTGGGCATAGAAGCGATCGTACCGCCTGTGGCGATGAGCAAAATATGTTTCATAAAAAAATCCTTTCGGAAAGCTTTGTATCAATTTCTGTCGTTTGAGGGAGAAAAAACACCCGTATAAGAAAAGTATATCACGAACGCTTTCATTTTGCAACAGGCAACGGCAAACCGAAACGAAATTTTCTTCATACAATATAGCGACGGAATGGTATTTCGTCATGACATGACCCAAGAGATGAAGAAAGAGGTGATTTCTGTGGAAGGAAAAGCTGTCAAGTTCGGCGGTACATCTCTTTGTGATGCGATACAAATGAAAAAAGCAGCGGAAATCGTGAGGGCAGACCCGAAACGAAGGGTCATCGTGGTTTCCGCACCGGGAAAACGAACGGCAAAGGATGAAAAAATGACCGACCTTTTGATCAGAGCGGACAAAACAAGCTCCGAAACGGAACGGGAAGCGCTCTTTTCCGTCATACAAAACCGATTTGATGAAATGATCCATGCGCTCCGTCTGCCTCTTGATTTCGGAATGGAATACAAGACGATGCGAAATTTGCGCGGAGATGCGCTGATCTCACGGGGTGAATATTTTTCGGCGCGGATATTTTCCGTGCTTCTCGGCATTACGTTTCTCGATGCGGCGGGGTGTATCTTTTTTCGTGCAGACGGCACGCTTGACGAAGCCAAGACGCGCGCCGTGCTTTCGGAAAAGCTTTCTCGCGCCGAGCGGGCGGTGATCCCCGGCTTCTACGGCAGTATGCCGAGCGGAGATATCCGTCTTTTTTCCCGCGGCGGCTCGGATATTACGGGTGCCATCGTTGCCGATGCCATGGATGCGGATATCTATGAAAATTTCACGGATGTTTCGGGCTTTTTGCTTGCCGACCCAAACGCGGTTGCATGTCCGAGGACGGTTCCTGTCGTATCCTATCGTGAGCTTCGGTATCTTTCCGCCATGGGAGCGCGCGTGCTTCATGCGGATTCGATCTTACCGCTCAGAAAAAAGCAGATCCCCGTCGTCATTCGCAATACGAATGACCCGCACGGCGCGCATACGTGGGTCGTTTCCCGAAAAGAAAAGGGCATCGGCGGTATCGTCGGCGCGGTGGGTTATACGATGATCTCGCTCGAACGCGCACACGTCGGCGATGACGGCGAGGCTGTTTGCGCGTTGCTTTCCGTTTTGTCGTCCCACGGCTTTTCTCCCGTACTGCTTTCACATGAGCCGGATACGCTGAACGTCTTGATTCGGTATTGTGATTACGAAAAGGCAGATAAGATCGCCGTTGCCATTCAGCAAGAGCTGGATGCGGAGATCGTAACGGTGCGCGGCGGTCTTGCGGAGATCGCCATCGCGGGCGAGGGCTTCACGGGAGAGATGCGCGCTTCTGTTTGGCGTGCTCTTGAAAAGGCAAGCGTCCGACCGCTCTTTGCGGCAAGCGTCACGGAGTCGTTCTCGCTCGTCATCGGCGTTTCGGAATCGGAGCTTTCCTCAGCGCTCCACGCCATCTATGACGCGCTCATCGCATATATCTGAACGTCAAATTTGTTAGCCTTCCCCAGCGGGGAAGGGGGACCGTTTTGCTTGCAAAATGGTGGATGAGGAGAATATTTTTAGGCTGAAATCAGACTTTGTTCTCCTTATCAGTCAGCTTACGCTGACAGCTTCTCCGCTGGAGAAGCCTTTTTGTGTAATTTTTTGTCATCTTTTCAAGAGGAGAGGCGGAGAAATGCAAATCTCCGCCTTCCTCTTGCCTTTTTCGGCATATTGTGATACAATATAAAAAAACAAAAATCGAGGAAATCTATCTTGTATTCACGCGTTTATTTGGAAATCACGAATATTTGCAATCGGAATTGCTCGTTTTGCATCGGAACGAACCGCACGCCGCGCCGTATGACGATGGCGGAATTTGATGCGCTCACGGACAAGCTGCAAGGTCACACAAAATATATCTATTATCATTTGATGGGAGAACCGCTGACCCATCCGCTTTTGCCGTCGTTTATCGCGCGCGCCAAGGAAAAGGGTTTTCATTCCGCCATCACGACCAACGGCACGCTTCTTGCGACCCGCGGAGAAGAATTGGTGAAAGCGGGCGTGTATAAAGTCAGCATCTCCGTTCATAGCTTTGAAAGCGGTACGAACGAGGACTATTTGCGTTATATCGGCTCATGCTTGGATTTTGCCGATCTTGCGAGCCGAAACGGCGTTCTCGTATGTCTGCGCCTTTGGAATCGCGGATATGACGAGGGACGCAATATCGATACGCTCGCCTTGATGCAGGAGAGCTTTTCGGGTGAGGAATGGAAATGGAGCGCTCGCGGCGCTCGCATCCGAGATAAATTGCATTTGGAGTACGGCGACCGCTTTGCTTGGCCCGACCTTTCCGCGCCCGATATGGGAGATTCCGTCTTTTGCTATGGACTGAAGGATCATTTCGGCATTTTGGTCGATGGCAGCGTCGTGCCGTGTTGTCTGGACCATAACGGCGTTATCACGCTCGGCAATCTGCACGAAGCCTCTCTTGACGAGATCTTGATCTCTCCGCGCGCTGTTTCGATGGCAAAGGGCTTTTCCTGCCGAAAGGCGACGGAGGAGCTTTGCCGAAGATGCGGATATGCGCGCCGTTTTGAACGAAAATAAGGGGACAAAGAAAGAACCACTATCGAAAGGAAAATCCTTTTGATAGTGGTTACAGTTTTTTTGATGCAGGACGATTTGAGAATATCTTCATGCTCTTTTTCTGAGGCGTCGGTGTCTTTGGCGTTTGGATAACCGCTTCCCGAAAGTACACCGCTTCAAAAAAATTCATGCCGGCATGATCAAGTCAACAAAAAGCCCTTTCGCGCACAACGCATCATTTCATTTCCGGATCATCGGTTCTGCCTAAAACATAATCAGCAGAGACGTTGTAATAATTGCAAAGTGTAAGCAGATGGTGGAGTGGAAGCTCGTTCGCACCACGCTCATATCGCGCGTACATCGTCTGCGAAGTGTGCAAAACCTCCGCGATTTCGCGTTGTGTTTTGTCGTGATCCTCTCTTAAATCCCTAATGCGTTTGATGTATTTTGTGCTCATAAATATCACCCGTGTATCGTTTGTGGCGTTTATAGATTTATTATATCAAGCAAATGCAAAAAATGTAAAAAATAGTAAAAAATTGTGTTTTGACCTTTTCAAAGATGCTGTAAAGGCAACAAGTTGAACATTTTTTGATACAAATAAACCCTTAAAACCATTATAGACCAAATTTGAATTATTTCAAGCATTTTTTGTAAAAATCGCAAAGAAAATCAAAGAAAAAACGAAATAACCCTTGACAAACGGGGGAAAGTGTGATATACTCTGTAAAGTTTTTAGCTTTACAGACATACGCGGTCATCCGCGGGAGGATATCCAAATGTTTGAAAAGAATCTGCATCTCACCGTTTTGTTTGACCTTTACGGCGAGCTTTTGACCGAAGCGCAGAGCAAAATGTTCGATTATTACTATAACGATGACCTTTCGCTTTCGGAAATTGCCGAAAATACGGGCATCACCAGACAGGGCGTGCGCGACAGCATCAAGCGCGCGGAGGACGCTCTCCTCATTTTTGAAAGAAAGCTCGGTCTTGCCGAAAAGCTCGAACGCATCTCTCGCAAATCCGAAGAAGCGGAAACGCTTCTCCATAGTCTTAAAAGCAAATATCCCGAGGCATCTGCCGATTTCGACCACGTCGCGGAGATCTTCGGTTCCATTTCGCTTTAACCTTCCATACGCGGCTTGCCGCAGAAAAGGAGGACAATATGTTTGAAAATCTTCAAGAAAAACTCGCTGACGCCTTCAAAAAGTTCAAAAACAAAGGCACCTTGACCGAAAAGGACGTAAAAGAAGGAATGCGCGCCGTAAAGCTCGCACTTCTCGAAGCCGACGTAAACTTTAAGGTCGTCCGCGAATTTATAAACAAAGTCACGGAACGCGCTGTCGGCTCTGAGGTTTTGGAAAGCCTTATGCCCGCGCAGCAGGTCGTGAAAATCGTAAACGAGGAGCTTACCGCTCTCATGGGCGGCTCTCAGGCAAAATTGCAGATCTCTTCGAAACCGCCTACGATCATCATGATGGTCGGTCTTCAGGGCGCAGGTAAGACGACCCACACGGGTAAGCTTGCCGCGATGATGAAAAAGCAGGGCAAAAACCCGATGCTCGTTGCGTGTGACGTTTACCGTCCCGCCGCGATCAAGCAGCTTCAGATCGTCGGTGAAAAGGTCGGCGTTCCCGTTTACACAGAGGGCGATAAGATCTCCCCTGTCAAGATCGCCAAGCGCGGCGTAGAATACGCTGTGAAAAACGGACACGATATGGTATTTATCGATACCGCGGGCCGTTTGCAGATCGACGAAGCCATGATGGAAGAGCTCGTCGATATCAAAAAAGAGCTTGAACCCACCGAAATCTTGCTTACCATCGACGCGATGGCAGGTCAGGATGCGGTCAACGTAGCCTCTACCTTTAATAATATGCTCGATATTACGGGCGTTATCGTGACCAAGCTCGACGGCGATACCAGAGGCGGTGCGGCTCTTTCCGTCAAATACGTGACGGGCAAGCCCATCAAGTTTATCGGTACGGGCGAAAAGATGGATGCCATCGAGCCTTTCTATCCCGACCGTATGGCGTCGAGAATCCTCGGCATGGGCGACGTGCTTTCCTTGATCGAAAAGGCTGAGCAGAATTTCGATATGAAAAAAGCGGCAGAGCTGGAGGAAAAGCTCCGCAAATCCCGCTTTACTCTGACCGATTATCTCGATCAGATGACACAGCTCAAAAATATGGGTTCTCTCGAATCCATTATGGGTATGCTTCCCGGTGTTTCCCCGAACGCGCTCAAAGATGCGAAGTTCGATGAAAACATCATCAAAAAAACGGAAGCCATCATCCTTTCCATGACTCCCGCAGAACGCGAAAAGCCCGAGATCATCAATTATTCCCGCAAGACCCGTATCGCTAAGGGCTCCGGCTCGACGGTCGAGGAGGTCAACCGCCTTTTGAAGCAGTTTGAAGCGGTCAGCAAGATGATGAAGCAATTTTCGGGTGCCAAGGGCGCGAAAAAGCTCGCAAAGCTCGGCGGCAAAATGGGCGGCGGCTTGCCGTTTTAATCATAGGTAATTCAGCGATCTTTATCGCTTGAAAAATTATATCAAAGCAAAAAATCATTTTATATTTTATTTTTGGAGGACACAAAAATGTCAGTTAAAATCAGACTCAAAAGAATCGGTGCTAAGAAAGCTCCTTTTTATCGCGTAGTTGTTGCAGATTCCCGTTACCCCCGCGACGGTAGATTCATCGAAGAAATCGGTTACTACAACCCCCTCACAAATCCCGTTGATATCAAGATCGACGCTGAAAAGGCTGCTAAATGGATTTCCAACGGCGCACAGCCCACTGAAACCGTTAAGAGCTTGCTCAAAAAAGCCGGTATCACCGAATAATTGAGGTTCGTCTAATGACCGATCTCAAGGAAACTCTCGCCAATATTGCGAGAGCGATTGTAGACAGTCCTGACGACGTAGTTGTTTCCGTAACAGACGAAACCGAAACAAGCATCACCTTGAAGCTTACCGTGGCTCCCCCCGATATGGGCAAGGTCATCGGTAAACATGGCAAAATTGCAAAAGCAATTCGTCAGCTTATGAAAGTTGCCGCTACCGGAGCAGGTAAAAAAGTTACAGTCGATATCGAATGAATATCCAAAGAAACGAGCCGCGCGCTCGTTTCTTTTTTGTTTTCTTGGTTCTGTATAGCCTTCCCCAGTAGGGTAGCGAAGCGACGGCGAGGAAGTGAATGACAGCCTAAATGGCTGTCAGAGCCGAGCCGTGACCGAACCGCAGTAGACGGTGGCGGCGAAGCCGACGGATGAGGTGTTACATATTCCAAATATCAAGATTTTTTGTAGGGGCGATTCACGAATCGCCTGTTTGATCTTTTTTCATTTTTTTCGTAAGGGCGACCTTGCGTGGTCGCCCTTCGGCTCTCTCTGGGAGGGAGAGAAAAGAAAAAACATTCAAAATATTTTTCAAAAATTTTCTAAGAACTCCCGTTTCCCACATCCACCAATCTTTCCTCTACTACATCGGCTCACACTTTTTTCTCCTCCAATTTTTCTCTCCATCGTCCTGCCCATGCTCCTTTTTTCACCAAATTGCGGTTTCAAAAGTACGCCCGAGGAAAACTTTTTTCATCTTTTTCAAAAACTTTTTTCGTCCCAAACTCTCATTTTTTACCGTTTTCAAAACTTTTTCCCGTGCAAATGCAGACCGCGTCACACCTTTTCACGGCGAAAAAGCACGAAAAACGGACAACCTGCACAAGCGAAACTCCCGAAAAATTATCCTCATTTGGCTAAAATCTCCATCTCGGAAATACCCCGAAAAAAATATTCAAAAAAATCGAAAAAAATTCAAAAAAGGGGTTGACTTTTTGAAAGGGGTGTGCTATACTACATGAGCGCTCGAAACGAGAGCGGCAAAAAC
>JAGBCV010000003.1 GCA_017937845.1 Clostridia bacterium
ACCCACGGGACCCATTTATGGGTAGTAAGTAACAATTGCGTGGCTGGCAGGCCAATCTAAAACGCACTTGTGCGTAGCCAGTAGCGTGTAGGGCTATGCCCGAAAATGAAATACCACCCGCTATGCGGGTGGATATTTATTGCTTATCGGGAAAGGGTGAAATCCTGTGAAAAAAATATGGCAAAAATGCGAGTTTCCGCATGGAACTCTTGAAAAAGGAAAATGATTATGATACAATAATACGAGTATTTAATTTGGGATAAACTATTCTATGCAAGCGGGCAACGCTCGTCGGAGTTTGCTTGTCTATCCAAACCTTCCGGTATAGCGAAACGGAACGATCGGTTTGGCGCAATTTCCTATGATATCAGAAAAGGAGGAAAGCATATGGAGAATCGTTTTAAGCTCGTTTCTTCCTATCAGCCGACGGGCGATCAGCCCGAAGCCATCGATGCTTTGGTCGAGGGAGTCAAGCGCGGCGATAAAGCGCAGGCTCTCGTCGGTGTAACGGGCTCGGGTAAGACCTTTACCATGGCAAATATCATCGCAAGATGCAACCGACCGACCCTTGTTCTCGCGCATAATAAGATTCTTGCCGCTCAGCTTTGCTCCGAATTTCGTGAGTTTTTCCCCGAAAATGCCGTTGAATATTTCGTTTCGTATTACGATTACTATCAGCCCGAGGCGTATATCCCCGGGAAAGATCTGTATATAGAAAAGGATTCCGCCGTCAATGACGAGATCGACCGTCTGCGCCACAGCGCGACCTCCGCGCTCTTTGAGCGGCGTGACGTCATCATCGTGGCGAGCGTTTCTTGTATTTATTCGCTCGGTGACCCGATGGAATATCAAAAGCTCGTTTTGGCGCTTCGCCCCGGAATGCAAATGTCGATGGATGAGCTGGCAAGACGGCTCATTGCCATTCAGTATTCCCGAAACGATATCTCTCTCGAGCGCGACAAATTCCGCATCCGCGGCGATGTATTTGACATCATGCCCGCTTCGGGCAAGACCGCCATTCGCGTGGAATTTTTCGGAGATGAGATCGACCGCCTTTGCGAGATCAACACCGTGACGGGCGAGCTTATCCGCGCACTGACCTACGTTGCCATCTATCCCGCGTCGCATTACGCGACCTCCGAGGAAAAAAAGGAAGCCGCTATCCGAGAGATCGAAGCGGAAATGCTTGACCGTGTTGCCGAGTTTCAAGCAGAAGGCAAGCTCATCGAAGCCCAGCGCATTGCCGAACGCACCAAATACGATATGGAGATGCTCCGCGAGGTCGGCTTCTGCTCTGGTGTGGAAAACTACTCCCGCGTGCTTTCGGGACGCGAGCCCGGCTCGACGCCGTATACGCTCCTTGATTATTTCCCCAAGGATTTCCTGCTTTTCGTGGACGAATCCCACGTGACGATCCCGCAGGTCGAGGGCATGAGCGGCGGCGACCGCGCAAGAAAGAAAAATCTCATTGATTTTGGGTTCCGTTTGCCGTCGGCTTTCGATAACAGACCGCTTTTCCTCAATGAATTTGAAAGCAAATTGAACCAAACCATTTATGTCAGCGCGACCCCGCGCGAATACGAGCGCAAGCGCTCCACACAGCTCGTCGAGCAGATCATTCGTCCGACGGGACTTGTCGACCCCAAGGTGGAGATCCGTCCGATCGCGGGACAGATCGACGACCTCATGGGGGAGATCCGCGCAAGAGCCGAACGGAACGAGCGCGTGCTGGTTACCACACTTACCAAAAAAATGGCAGAGGATATCTGCGAATATTTTGAAATGAACCTCATCAAGGTTCGATATATCCACCACAATGTGGAAACGATGGAGAGGCAAGAGCTGATCCGCGACCTCAGACTCGGCGTTTATGACGTGCTTGTCGGCATCAACCTGCTCCGAGAGGGGCTGGATATCCCCGAGGTTTCTCTCGTTGCGATACTCGATGCGGATAAGGAAGGCTTCCTCCGCTCGGAGACCTCTCTCGTGCAGACCATCGGACGCGCCGCCAGAAATGCGGACGGTACGGTCATCATGTACGCCGATACCGTAACGAAATCCATGGCGCATGCCATCAAGGAAACGGAACGCAGACGAAACATTCAGACCGCATACAACGAAGCGCACGGCATCGTTCCGAAGACCATCAAAAAGGACGTGCGCGATATCATCAATATGACCTCCCGCGACGAGGCTTCTAAGGCGGCGAAGAACAAGAAGAAGCTGACGAAGGCGGAAAAGGAAGATATGATCGCAAAGCTCACGGCAGAGATGAAGGCCGCGGCAAAGGAGCTCGATTTCGAGCGTGCGGCGTTCCTGCGTGATACCATTGCAAAGCTGCAACCAAAAAACGAAAAACATTGAAAGGGGCAACTATGCCTGCACAATATATCCGTATAAAAGGGGCAAGAGTTCACAATCTCAAAAACGTGGATGTGGAGATCCCGCGCGATAAGCTCGTGGTCTTCACGGGGCTTTCGGGCTCGGGCAAATCCTCGCTCGCGTTTGATACGCTTTACGCCGAGGGGCATCGCCGTTTTGTGGAATCGCTCTCCTCTTATGCAAGACAGTTTTTGGGTCAGATGGATAAGCCCGACCTCGATTTCATCGACGGTCTTTCCCCCGCCATCTCCATCGACCAGAAAACGACCTCAAAAAATCCCCGTTCCACCGTCGGAACGGTAACTGAAATTTACGACTATCTGCGCTTGCTCTACGCACGCATCGGTATCCCTCACTGTCCCGTCTGCGGAAAAGAGATCCGCAAAATGTCGACGGATACCATGATCGATCAGATCATGGAGCTTCCCGAGGGAACGAAATTTATGATGATGGCGCCCGTCGTGAGCGCGAAAAAGGGTCTGCACGAAAAGGTCTTTGACGACGCACGAAAGGGTGGCTATGCCCGCGTGCGCGTGGACGGCTTTCTCTATCCGCTGGACGAGGTCCCGACCCTTGACAAGGCGAAAAAGCACAGCATCGACGTTGTCGTCGACCGCCTTGTGATGAAGCCCGATATCCGCCGCCGTCTTTCCGATTCGCTGGAAACGACTTTGGCGCTGGGCAACGGCATCGCCGTCATCGAAACGACCGACGGGGAAGAGATGCGCTTCTCCCAAAATTACGCCTGCGAGGAACACGGCATCGGCATGACCGAGCTTTCTCCTCGAATGTTCTCCTTTAACAGCCCGTTCGGCGCTTGTCCGAAATGTGCGGGTATGGGCGAAAAGCAGGTCGTCGCGGAATTTAAGGTCATTCCCGACCGCTCGCTTTCTCTCCGCGGCGGTGCGATCGCCGTCAATGGCTTTAAGACGATGGAGGAGGAAAGCTGGAACGGACCTCTCATTGAAGCCGTCGGCAAGGACTACGGCTTTACGCTGGACACCCCCATCAAGGACTATACGAAAGAAGGACTTCACGCGCTTCTTTACGGCACGGGAAGCAAAAAATATCATATCACACGCTTTTTCGGCGGTTTTGGCAGAGAAAGCCTCGCGTCTTGGAACGGGATTCTCAATATCATCGAATCCAGGCTCACACAAGCGGGCGGTGAATACTATAATGAGTTTATGGACTTCACGCCCTGCCCCGAGTGCGGCGGCAAACGCCTCTCTCCCGAAATCCTCGCCGTTACGGTCGGCGGACTGAATATCTATGAGCTTTGCTCGCTCAACGTGACCTCGGCGCTGAGATTCTTCGAGGAGCTGAAGCTCACGCAAACGGAAGAAACGATCGCGAAAGAGATCCTCAAGGAGATCCGCGCGCGCCTCGGCTTTTTGCAGAGCGTGGGGCTGGATTATCTCACGCTTTGGCGTAAATCCGGCTCGCTTTCGGGCGGAGAAGCGCAGAGAATCCGCCTTGCAACGCAGATCGGCTCTGCTCTTGTCGGCGTGATGTATATCCTTGACGAGCCGAGCATCGGTCTGCATCAGAGAGATAACTCGAAGCTTATCGATACGCTTTGCCGTCTGCGCGATACGGGAAATACCGTCATCGTCGTCGAGCATGACGAGGAAACCATGATGGCTTCGGATTATATCGTCGATATCGGTCCCGGAGCGGGCATCCACGGCGGCGAGGTCGTCGCGGCAGGCACGCCCGAGGACATCATGAAAAACGAAAGCTCGCTTACGGGCGCGTATCTTTCGGGCAGAAAAAAGATCCCCGTACCCGAAAAACGCCGCGAGGGCAACGGCGCGTATCTCACCATCAAGGGTGCGCGTGAAAATAACCTCAAAAACGTCGACGTGGATATCCCGCTTGGCAAATTCGTCTGTGTCACGGGCGTTTCCGGCTCGGGTAAATCCTCGCTCGTCAATTCGATCCTCTTAAATGAGCTTTCGAGAAAGCTGAACCGTGCACATACCTTCCCCGGTAAATTTGACAGCATCGAGGGCATCGAAAACCTTGATAAAGTCGTTTCCATCGACCAAAGCCCCATCGGACGCACACCGCGCTCGAATCCCGCGACCTATACGGGACTTTTCACGGATATCCGCGAGCTTTTTGCCATGACTCCCGACGCGAAGGCGAGAGGCTATACCGCGGGACGCTTCTCCTTTAACGTCAAGGGCGGACGCTGTGAGATGTGCGAGGGCGACGGCGTTCGTTGCATCGAGATGCACTTTCTCCCCGACGTTTACGTGACCTGCGACACCTGCCACGGCAAGCGATACAACCAAGATACGCTGGAGGTCAAATACAAGGGCAAAAACATCTTTGACGTGCTCGATATGACCGTGGAGGAGGGCTTGCAGTTTTTCAGCAATATGCCGAAGCTCGCAAGAAAGCTCCAGACCCTTTACGACGTTGGTCTCGGTTACGTGAAGATCGGGCAATCGTCCACGACCCTTTCGGGCGGCGAGGCGCAGAGAGTCAAGCTTGCGACCGAGCTTTCCAAGCGCGGCACGGGCAAGACCATCTATATTCTCGACGAGCCGACGACGGGACTTCATTCGGACGACGTGGCAAAGCTGCTCACCGTTTTGAATCGCCTTTGCGAAAACGGCAATACCGTGCTCGTCATCGAGCATAATCTCGACGTGATCAAGACGGCGGACCATATCATCGACCTCGGACCCGAGGGCGGTGACGGAGGCGGTACGGTCGTTTGTACGGGTACGCCCGAGGAGGTTGCGATGTGTGAACGCTCGTATACGGGCAAATATTTGAAGCCTCTCCTTTCAAAAACGGCGATTTGCGAATAAATTTTCCAAATTACCATAAAAATATAAAGAATGTTCACATTTTTTCCACATCTTTGAAAAGAAAATCAGTTATACTGTATATAAGCATCATTTTTGAAAAATGATAAAAGAATCTTCGGAGGATATGAAGACATGAAACGAAATACAAAGACGATCATTTTGTATGCCGTTCTGACCATCGCGCTCGTTGCCGTTTGCTTGACGCTTCTCACAAGCAAGGACAACGCGGAAAAGGTGAAGCTCGGCGAGGTGATTGCCCTTTTTGACGAAAACAAAGTAACGGAATTTACCATCAATTCCGTCAACACGCTCGTTGTCAAAACGACGGAGCTTTCCGAAACGGGAAGCCAGCTCGAATATCAGATGACGCTACGCGACGTGAATCTTTTCTATACCATGATCAGACCCTATGTGGAAGCGCAAATGGAGCTTCCCGCAAGCGAGCGTACGCTCGTCATTGAAAATTGCGACCTTGAGCCCTTGAAAACGACGCCCTGGTATATGGCGCTTTTGCCGTATCTTGTGATGTTCGTTGTGATGATCGTGCTTTGGTTCTTCATCATGAACCGCATGAATGGCGAGGGCAAGATGGGCTCTTTCAGCAAGGCGCGTGTGAAAATGCCGTCCAAGGAAAAGGACCGTGTCTTTTTCTCCGACGTTGCGGGCGCAGACGAGGAAAAGGAAGAGCTTCGTGAGGTCGTCGATTACTTGAAGGACCCCACAAAGTTCCGTAAGCTCGGCGCAAAGATTCCGCGCGGCGTGCTTCTCGTGGGCCCTCCCGGAACGGGTAAAACGCTCCTTGCCAAAGCCGTTGCGGGCGAGGCAGACGTTCCGTTCCTCTCCATTTCGGGTTCGGATTTCGTGGAAATGTACGTCGGTGTCGGCGCTTCCCGTGTGCGTGACCTCTTTGAAACCGCGAAAAAAGCACCCGCAAGTATCATTTTTATCGATGAGATCGACGCTGTGGGTAGACGACGCGGTACAGGTCTTGGCGGTGGTCACGACGAAAAGGAACAGACGCTCAATCAGCTTCTCGTAGAAATGGACGGCTTCGGCGGTCATGACGGCGTTATCGTTATCGCGGCGACCAACCGCCCCGATATCCTTGACCCCGCGCTTCTCCGTCCCGGTCGTTTCGATAGACAAGTGACCGTCGGTTATCCGGATATCAAGGGCAGAGAAGAAATCCTGAAAGTACACGCCAAGGGTAAGCCCTTTGAAAGCGACGTTGATCTTGCGAAGATTGCACAGACTACCGTCGGCTTTGCGGGCGCAGACCTTGCAAACCTGCTCAACGAAGCGGCGCTTCTCGCGGCGAGAAAGAACAAATCCCTCATCGGTATGATCGATATTGAAGAATCTCTCATCAAGATTGCCGTCGGTAAGCAGAAGCGCAACCATAAGATCAAGCCCCAAGAAAAGCTCAAGACTGCATATCACGAGGCAGGTCATGCGATTCTTGCGTATTGCCTTCCCACGCAGGACCCCGTTCGTCAGATCTCCATCATTCCGAGCGGCAGAGCGCTTGGTTATACGCTCAATCCTCCCGTTGAGGACAAATACAGCGTTTACAAAAACGAGCTTAAAGAAAACATTGCGATGCTCCTCGGCGGACGCGCCGCAGAAGAGATCGTCTTTGGCGACGTTTCGGGCGGTGCTTCCAACGATATCCAGCGCGCAACGAAGATCGCACGCGATATGGTCACCGTTTACGGTATGAGTGAAGCGCTCGGTACGATCCGTTACGCGGGCGACCACGGCGATGACGAGGTGTTCCTCGGCAGAGATTTCAACACCACAAAGGGCATTTCCGACCACACGGCGGCGCTCATCGATGCGGAGATCAAGAAGATCATCGACGAGGCTTACGCGAACGCCAAGGAAATCCTTTCTTCTCAGCGCGAAAAGCTCGACTTTATCGCGGAATTTCTCGTAAAGAACGAGATCATGGACGACGAGCAGTTTAAGGCTGCGATGGATGCCGAAGCACCCACACAGGATGAGATCGAAGCCATCGGCGAGGAAAAACGCCGTCGTTCCGCAGAGGAAAACAAGCTCCGCGAAGCCGCAGAAGCAGAAGCGCGCCGCCGCGACGAGGAGGAAGCCCGTCGCCGTGCGGAAGAAGCCAAGGCAAGAGAGGGTCAAAGCGGCGAACCGTTTGATCCTTATAAGCCGTAAGCTTTAGCAAATCTTTTGTTTTTTGTAACGGAAAACGGATAAACACATCCATTTCGGCAGAGGAAAAATCCCTCTGCCGATTTGCGTTTGTTTTTGAAAACTTTTTCTTTTGGAATCAAGAAAAAGTGAAAAATGTTCATGCGTTATTCATAAATTGGTGTTATACTGAAAACAGAAAGCCTAAATATGTCAATTTGTTTACGGAAAGGAAGTAATCCATGCTTATTTTGAAGGATATCCATAAAGAATATCCTGCCGGGGATATCAAGGTATCGGCGTTGCGCGGTGTTTCCGTTGAGTTCCGAAAGAACGAGTTTGTGTCCATTCTCGGTCCCTCGGGCTGCGGTAAAACGACGCTTTTGAATATCATCGGTGGGCTTGACCAGTATACGAGCGGCGATCTTGTCATCGACGGAAAATCCACCAAGCATTTCCGCGATGCGGATTGGGACGCTTATCGCAATCATTCCATCGGCTTTGTTTTTCAAAGCTACAACCTCATTCCTCACCAGACGGTGCTGGCAAACGTCGAGCTTGCCCTGACGATCTCCGGTATTTCCAAATCGGAACGCCGCCGCCGCGCCAAGGAAGCGCTTGAAAAGGTCGGACTCGCAAGCGAGATCCATAAGCGTCCGAATCAGATGTCGGGCGGTCAGATGCAGCGCGTTGCCATCGCGCGTGCGCTTGTCAATAATCCCGAGATCTTGCTCGCGGACGAACCGACGGGTGCGCTTGACTCCGAAACCAGCGTGCAGATCATGGAAATGCTCAAGGAGGTCGCAAAGGACCGCCTTGTCATCATGGTCACGCATAACCCCGAGCTTGCGGAGACCTATTCCACACGTATCATTCGTATCCTTGACGGTAAGATCACCTCGGACAGCAATCCCTACGCGGTCAAGGACGACCCGAGCGCCAAAAAGGAAGAGCCGAAGACCGCAAAGCCCAAGAAAGAAAAACGCCTCAAAAACCGTTCCATGTCGTTCGGTACGGCGCTTGCGCTTTCGATGAATAACCTCAGAACCAAAAAGGGAAGAACCTTCCTTACGAGCTTTGCCGGCTCCATCGGTATCATCGGTATCGCGCTGATCTTGGCGATATCCAACGGCGTTACCGTTTTCATCAACCGCGTGCAGGAGGATACGCTTTCCAGTTATCCCATCATGATTCAACGAGAAACGGCAGATATGTCGAGCATCATCGGTACGATGATGAACGCCAATACGGCAGGCGGCGCGTCCGCACATGAAAAGGACGCCGTTTATTCCAACCGCGTCATGTATGACCTGCTCAATTCCATGTCCAATATCGAGGTGCAGAGAAACAATCTGACCGCGTTCAAGGCGTATATCGAGGACAACACGGAGATGAAGCAGTACGTTTCCGCTGTCGATTATACCTATGCGCTGGATTTCCATATCTTCACCAAGGATGCCGATGATAGGATCGTTAAGGCGGATATCCAAACGCTCATGCAGGAACTGATGCAATCTCCGTCGGGAGAAACCGCGCAGGGTGGAAGCAATGGTATGCCCGGCGGAAATATGGGTATGTTCGCCTCCTATGACGTATGGCAGGAGATGCTTGCGGGTAAGGATGGCGCACTCATCAGTGAGCTTTTTGACGAGCAATATGAGCTTGTATACGGTGCATACCCCAAGGCTTATGATGAAATTGTGCTGATTGTCGATAAAAATAACGAAATCAGCGACGTCGTTCTCTATTCTCTCGGTTTGAAAACCACGGAAGAAATGAAAGATGACCTCATGGCGTCCATGAAAGGCGAAAATACATCGAAAGCCCCCGAAAGCTGGACGTATGAGGAGATCTGCGCGAAGACCTTCAAGATGATTTTGCCCGCAGACTTTTATCAGAAAAACCCCGACGGCACGTATACCGATATTTCGGGTACGGAAACGGGTATCAAATACCTTTATAACTCCGAAAAGCCCATCGAGCTGAAGATTTCTGGTATCCTTCGTCCGAATGACGATGCCGTCGCTTCCATGATGACGGGCTCTATCGGTTACACGAGCGCACTCACCGAATATGCGATCCACCGCGCCGCGGAAAGCGAGATCGTCAAGGCTCAGCTTGCCGACCCCACCGTGGACGTGATCACGGGTCTGCCTTTCAAAACCGATGACGATACGGAATTTTCAAATGCCGAAAAGGCTGAAAAGATCAAAGGCTATTTTGCGACCTTGACGAACGCGGAAAAGGCGGCTATCTTCACCGATATCCAGATGCAGATGGATCCTGCGCTTTTGGAACAGCAGGCAAACATGGCGATGAGCCAGTTTGCCCCCGAGCAGCTCCGCGAAATGGTCGTCAAGAGCTATGCGGAGCAGATGGGCATCACCGATACCGCAGAGATCGAAGCGTATATCGCGACCATGAGCGATGAAGAGCTTGCCGAAGCGGTCAAGGAATCCATCAAAATGTCCATCGCGGCGGAATATGCGGCGCAGGTTCAGGCGCAGCTCGGCGCGATGACCGCAGATGCGCTCGCGGCGATGTTTGATGCGCAGACCTATACCGAGGAGCAGTATGCCTCCTTCTTTGATGCGTATATGCCCGCGACCCATTCCGAATCCACGTACGAGGCGATTCTCCGCAGGATCGGCTACGTCGACGAGGATTCCCCCTCTATGATCAGCATTTACGCCTCTACCTTTGAAGATAAGGATGAGATCTCCCGCATCATCGCTGAATACAACGACAGCGTAGACGAAGCGGATAAGATCAATTATACCGACTACGTGGCGCTCCTCATGAGCTCCATCACCGTCGTCATCAATGCCATTTCTTACGTATTGATCGCCTTTGTCGGTGTTTCTCTCGTGGTATCTTCCATTATGATCGGTATCATCACCTATATCTCCGTTTTGGAAAGAACCAAGGAGATCGGTATCCTCCGTGCCATCGGCGCTTCCAAGAAGGACGTTTCCCGCGTATTCAATGCGGAGACCATGATCGTCGGCTTCATTTCGGGCGCGATCGGTATCGGCTTTACGCTTTTGGCTATTCTCATTGCCAACCCGATCCTCCACGCCATCACGGGACTTGAAAGCCTCAATGCGGTGCTTCCGTGGGGCGCGGCGCTCATTCTCGTAGCGCTCAGCGTGGGTCTTACCCTGATCGCAGGTCTTGTTCCCTCCCGCATGGCGGCGAAGAAGGACCCCGTTGTCGCACTCAGAACAGACTGATTTGATATATGATTTTAAAATATCGGCAAGGCTTTCTTGCCGATATTTGACATAAGTAAGGAAAATGATATGAAACACGAGCTTGTTTCAAAACGATGCAAAAAACAAAGAATCGCATATCTCCTCGTGCTGGGGAGCTTTCTTGCACCAATCGTTTTTTATGTGATCCAAATGATATTTGGTACGTTTGATTGGAGCAATCTGCTGACACTTTTGCAATGTATGCTCGGTATCCTGGTTTTGCACGTTCCCGATTTTCTTTCCCATAGATTGCATTTCGAGGTGCCGACATTTTTATACGTTTATTATCTGATATTCCTATATTGCGCCATCTTCCTCGGGGAATTTGCCGATGCATATAACCGCGTGCATTTTTGGGATACGCTTTTACACTGCTCCAGCAGCCTGGCATCGGGCTTCGTCGGCTTTATGTTTATTTCCGTTTTGAACGGAGATGAGCATTTGGTATTTCGTCTTTCTCCGAAATTTGTCGCGCTTTTTGCGTTTGCCTTTTCCGTTTCGGTCGGCGGTCTTTGGGAAATTTATGAGTTTTTGATGGACGGTATCTTTGGCTTGAATATGCAAAAATTCATATTGCCCGACGGAACGGTGCTTTCGGGACATTTGGCGCTCACCGATACGATGGAGGATATCATCATCGATATCATCGGCGCGTTGATCGCATCTGCCATCGGCTATTTCTCCATTAAGAAAAATAAGAAGTGGCTTGTTCCCACGATACGCGACACACATCCGAAGAAAAATAAGGAATACGCCCATGCAGAAAAAACGGTATGATCTCGGTCATACCGTTTTTTTCATGCTCTAAGAAATTGCTCAACTCGACCTCGCCGTTTTGCTGTTTCCGTCAAAGAGAGAAGCTTGGATAGGCGAGCAATTTCCGGCGGGCGTTGCCCGCTTTTTCAAAACATCGGATTTTTTTGTAACATTTCCCTTTTGAATTTGTTATATAGATGAATACGCCAAATGGCATAACGGAAAGGGGGCGCGATATGAAGGACGAGCTGCTGAAAACGCTATATCAAACGTATAGCCGAGAGATCTATCTGTATTTGTATTCTCTCTGCGGACAAACGGCAATGAGCGAGGATCTGATGCAGGAGACCTTTCTCAAGGCGCTTCTTTCCCTGCGGGAGAGCCATACGAATATGCGCGCATGGCTGTATACCGTCGCCAGAAATTTATATCTGAACGAAGCCAAAAGGCGGGAAAAGGAGATCTCTTCAGAGGATTTTGATCTGGAAGCCGATATGCTATCCTCCGATATCCTGTCGGATCTCATGGATAGGGAGGAAACGAAGTGGCTTTTGCAGGCGATGCTCTCTCTTTCTCCGCGCAAGCGGGAGATCTTACAGATGCAATATTTCGGCGGACTTTCTCAAGGAGAGATCGCGCGCATTTTATCCTTGACCCCCGCAAACGTGCGCGTGCTGGCGATGCGCGCCAAAAAAGAGATCAAAGAATTTTGGGAGGAACATGGATATGACGTTTCGTGAATTATTATCATTATATCAAAAAGGCGAATTGCCAAAGGAACAGCAGGAATACGTGGAGTCGGAGATCGAAAAGCACGAGGCGATCAGCGAATATCTCTATGATGACTCGGAGCTTCCCGTACTTGAAAATGCTGCACCAAGCGAAAAAAACGAGAAAGACACCAAGCAATCCGAGGATTTCACAAGGCTCATTCGCAAGATGATCCGGCGCGCCTTTATCAAAATGGGCGTGACCGTGGGGGCGGTCGTTTTGGCGGCGGTCATGGCTGTGACCTGCTTTTTCCCCGATATCGTCGCTTCCTTTTATTATGACCCGGAAAAAACGGTCGGCTATCCGTCTTACGCTACGAAAACGACCCAAATGGCGCTCGACCTTTCCGTTTTTACGGAGCTTTTCTTGCCCTCGACCTATCGAAACAACGTCATCATCGATGACGAGGGCTATGGCAATTATCATATCTCCATTCCCGAAACCTTATCCTATGACGGAAAGAACACCACCGTTTCGGGCAAGCTCGAAAAAGGCAAGCTGACGCTCTATGACCCCAATCTCCTTGCCTATCCCGCGAGCAATGCGTTCGTTTTGCCGAAAGGTGCCGAAGGATATTACAGCATGGGTGCGGCAGGTACGGCAGAGGAAGCCTTTGCGCGCTTGCGAAAATTAGATGAATACGATTATTATACCGCGTATTTTTCTCTCAGCGAGCTGATGGATTACGAAAGCTTTTATGAGGAATTTGGCTTACAGGCGCAGTGGTGCGCCGTTCATCTCGGAAAAACGACGCAAGCGGTGCTCGGTATGTCCACGGGAATTTCGGGAAGTCTGATGGATTGGGACAGGGAAGCCTATCCGAGGCTTTGCCTTTTGGATAGCAAAAGCGAGCTTTCCGAGCTTATCGAAATGCCCAGGGATGCACAGATCATGCAGACGCATTTTCTGAGTATGCTTTCTTACATGAAGGATCACCCCGAAACAATGGCGCTTTTCGGCGCAGGTGAGCTTCCTTGGGGCGATATCATGCGATACGTGAACGAAAAGGGTCTGACCGTTTACGGATTTACCGTAACGGCAAGAAGGGACACGATCTTGGAGATCGCGCAAAACGATATGATATCCTATGTTTATACCAAGCCTTTCCGATAAACACAAACAGCCCTCGGCAGAGAATCTCTGCCGAGGGCGTCGTCGTGTGTCTTATATCTGCTTCTGTACGCTTTTGTATTCGTCATAAAAACGGTAATTCGGGCAGTTTTGCGCCGTACCCTTTACGAAGCGTTCCAATTCATCTTCATCTAAGTTGACGGTGCAAACGTAAGCATCAAGGTATTCGTCGTAGTCGTAAAATACGCAGGATTCGCAATTCGTCGCTCTCTGACGCAGGATTTTTTTCATATGGAATCGCCTCCTTTTCTTTCATTTTTCTTCACCTATATTATACCATATGGATCGGCATTTGTCAATTCCCCGAAGGCATGGCGAAAATATTGACAATTTTCTCATATGATGTTATAATATATCCAAAAAAATGAAAGGGTTATTTTCTGAACTGTTGGAGGCTAACATTTTGAAACTCAAAAAACACAGATATAAATTCAGTTATACACAGCTCATCGCGTTCAGCTTTTTGGTCGTCATATTGGTCGGGGCTCTGCTCCTCACTTTGCCGATCTCGTCCAGAACACATGAATGGACACCGTTCGTGGATGCACTTTTTACATCTACGAGCGCGACCTGCGTAACGGGGCTTATCGTGTATGACACCTATACGCATTGGAGCCTTTTCGGACAGCTTGTTTTGCTTCTTTTGATACAGATCGGCGGTCTGGGCTTTATGACCATCATGTGCTTTTTTGCCATGGTGACCAAGCACCATATGTCGCTTCATCAAAGAAAGCTTATCATGCAAGCGGCGGGACACGTTCAGCTCAGCGGTGTCATTACGTTCGTCCGTAAAATTTTGATCGGTACGTTCCTTTTTGAAGGCATCGGAACCATTCTTTTGGCGATTCGCTTTTGTCCTAAAATGGGCTTTTGGGAGGGACTTTACAATGCAGTGTTCCATTCCGTTTCCGCATTTTGTAATGCCGGATTTGACTTGATGGGAAAATACGAGGAATTTTCTTCCTTAACGCTTTTTCGCTCGGATGCCCTTGTGCAGGGTGTCATCATGGCGCTGATCATCATTGGCGGTATCGGTTTTTTCGTTTGGTCAGATGTTTTGCGCTGGGGATTTCATTGGAAAAAATATGCGTTGCATACGAAAATGGTGATATCCATGACGCTTTTTTTGATTCTCGGCGGATGGATAGCCGTTTTCTTTTTGGAATACAACGGTGCTTTGGCAGATCTTTCTTTGGGAGATAAAATTTTAGCCTCTCTTTTTCAATCCGTTTCCACCCGTACCGCGGGCATGAATACCATTGATCAAGGTGCAATGCGCGGAGGGCTTGTTCTTTCCGTTGTTTTGATGTTGATCGGCGGTAGCCCCGGCTCCACGGCGGGCGGCATCAAAACGACGACGGTCTTGGTCGCGCTTTTGAGCTCGCTTGCCACCATTCGCGGTAAAAAATCCGCGACGATCTTCAAAAAAAGAATCAGCGACGATGCCGTTAAGCAGGCTTGCTCCATCGTTTCCATCTATATGTGCCTACTCATTTTCGCGGCGATCATGATCGTCAGCTTGGAAGCCGTTACGTTTTCGGAAGCTGTCTTTGAGGTAGCATCCGCGATCGGTACGGTCGGACTCAGTACGGGTATCACCCCGAACGTCGGTCTGATATCCAAAACGGTCTTGGCGCTCTTGATGTTTGTCGGACGTATCGGCGGATATTCATTCGTGCTGGTCTTTGCAACGGAAAAAGCCAATCCCGACATGGAGCGCCCTGTTGAAAAGGTGCTTGTCGGTTAATATTGTTTAGAAAGCCTTGAGGCTTGGAGGTATATATTTATGAAATCCATCTTGGTTATCGGTCTTGGAAGATTTGGCAGACATTTGGCGCAGAAGATGCTCGACCTTGGCAACGACGTCATGATCGTTGATAAGGACCCTGAGCTGATCGAGCGCTATTCCATGACGTTTACGGATTCGCAGATCGCCGATTGCACAAACTCGAACGTCTTGCGTTCGCTCGGCGTGCATCATTTTGATATCTGCTTCGTTTGTATCGGTAACGATTTCCAATCTTCTCTCGTCATTACCGCGCTTTTGAAGGAAATGAAAGCGAAATACGTCGTGGCAAAGGCAAAGCAGGATATCCAAGCGGACCTGCTATCCCGCATCGGCGCAGATGAGGTCATCTATCCCGAAAAGGAAATGGCGGAAACGCTGGCGGTGCGCTTCCACGTCAAAAATATCTTCGACTATATCGAGCTTACCGATGAATACGGCATATTTGAGATCGGCGTACCGACCTCTTGGATCGGAAAGACCATCAAGGAGCTTGACGTTCGCCGTAAATACCGCGTCAATATCATCGCGGTGAAATTTGAGGGCGAGCTCAAGGTTCTCCCCAGTGCGGATTATTGCTTTAAGGAAGCCGACCATATCATGGTGCTCGGCAAAGCGCAGGATATCGATAAGATCGCGTGATTTTATCAACACCTATCTCTGTTTCCAAAAGAAAAAAGTGCTATGCGAAATTTTTCGCATAGCACTTTTTCTTTTGTAAGGCAATGTTATCAACTTAAAAAAATATAATAAAATTGAAATTTGCAAAGCAAATTTCTACCGAAACATTCCGCTGGAAGCGGAATATATCACTCGCGCAGAGCGCGAATATCACTTTGACAAAGTCAAAATATCACATTTCGCCATAGGCGAAATATATCGCTTCAATGCCGTCAACGCTTAGGTTGACGGCATTGACCGGATAGGGGGTTAACTAAATTGCGAGTTATAAAGTGAGCTATAAAAACCGCCCTTTGCCATAAGCTCGTCGTGGTTGCCCGATTCTGTGATAGAGCCGTTTTGGAGGACCAAAATGAGATCAGCATCTCGAATCGTGGAAAGACGGTGCGCGATGACGAAGCAGGTTCTGCCCTGCATCAGTTCATTCATGGCTTCTTGAATCTTGATTTCGGTGCGGGAGTCGACGTTGGAGGTCGCTTCGTCGAGAATCAGCATCGAGGAATCCGCAAGCATGGCGCGTGCGATGGTGATAAGCTGCTTCTGACCCTTGGAGATGTTGATACCGTCGTCGGTCAGAACGGTATCGTAGCCGTCGGGCAGGCTTTCGATGTAGGTGTCGATACGCGCAGCCTTTGCCGCCGCCTTGACTTCCTCCATCGTGGCGTTTTCCTTGCCGTAGACGATGTTTTCATAGATCGTACCGTTGAAAAGCCACGTATCCTGCAAGACCATGGTATACGCATGACGGAGGGAATCGCGCTTGATTTGGCGTACCTCACTGCCGTCAACGTAAATGTTGCCGCTGTTCACGTCATAGAAGCGCATGAGCAGATTGATGATGGTCGTTTTGCCCGCGCCCGTCGGACCTACGATGGCGATCGTTTTGCCCGGCTCGGCAAGCACGGAAACGTCCTTGAGGATCTGCTTTTCGGGGGTATAACCGAAGGTAACGTTCTGGATATCGACCTCGCCGTAGCACTTTTTGAGTGTGACGGCGTTTTTTTCATCGGGCTTTTCGGGTTCTTCGTCGATGATACGGAACACACGCTCCGCCGCTGAGAACGCAGATTGAAATTCACTCAGAATATTTGCAAATTCATTGATAGGACCTGCAAACTTACGGGAATACTGTACGAATTTCGCAACACCGCCGAGGGTGATGAAGAAAAGTGCGCCTTCCTTGACCTCGCCGCTCTGCGAGAACATATACAGGATACCGCCGAAGATCATGACGAGCGACATGGAAAGGTTATTGATGAAGTTGACGGTCGGACCGAGTGTCGCGCCGTAATATTCCGCATCGTAATAAGCATCCATGGCTTCCTTGTTGCGCGCGTCAAAGCGCGAACCGATCTCATCCTCGCGGTTGTATGCGCGAATGGTACGGCAACCCGAAAGCATTTCCTCCGCATAGCCGTTGAGCTCACCGAGCTTATGAGAACGCTTGGAGAAAAGGGGCTTGATCTTCTTGGAACGGAAACGGGTAAAGAGGATGGAAACGGGAACGGTGACGGCAAACACAAGGATAAGGGGCTTTGAGATCTGCCACATGAAGATAAGCGAACCGAAAACGGTATAAAGGCTCGTCATGACTTGGATCAGGTCATGAGAAAGCGTGGAGTTTACGGTATCGATATCGTAGGAGATACGGCTGATGATATCACCCGTCGCGTGGGTATCGAAATAGTTGACGGGCAGAGAAGTGAGCTTTTCAAAAAGCTGACGGCGCATGGTATAGACGATCTTTTGGCTGAGATGGATCATCAAGACCGAAAGCAGATAGGAAAGCACCGCAGATGCCGCATAGCAAACGAGCATCTTGCCGACGTTTTCCCAAACCACGTCGAATTGCACACCGCCATCGGCGGCGATCGCGTCGATGGCTTTACCCGAAAAGTCGGGACCCATCAGAGAGAGCTGATTGGAAAGCAGGGTCAGCACGATGGCGGGAATGAAGAGCCACCAATAATGAAATACGTATTTGCCGAGTCGCGCCAAGATATGCCTTGTCGTTTTGGCGTCGAGTTTTTTCACGGGGGCGTGCTTGTTCGGATTTTCCGAACGGGGGTCTTTTCCGAAATTGCCTTTATTCAACGATGGCACCTCCCATCTGGGAATCACTGATTTCTTTGTATTCGGGGCATGTTACTATGAGCTCGTCATGTGTACCGAGTCCGATGATGCGACCCTCGTCAAGTACGAGGATAACGTCGCAGTTTTTGACGGAGCTGACGCGCTGTGCGACGGTGATGACCGTCGTATCCGTCAGATTTTCCGCAAGCGCACGGCGGAGATTGGCGTCGGTCTTATAGTCAAGCGCGGAGGAGCTGTCGTCGAGGATGAGGATCTCGGGTCTTGCGGCAACGGCGCGGGAAATGAGGATTCTCTGCTTCTGACCGCCCGAAACGTTCGTACCCTTTTGCGAGAGCATATGCTCGTAGCCCTCGGGGAAGGCTTGGATGAAATCGTCTGCCTGTGCGATCTTGGCGGCGCGGACGACGTCCTCATGAGAAAGCTCTCTGCCGAATTTGATGTTTTCTTCCACAGTATCGGCGTAAAGGAAGTCATGCTGCATGGCGATACCGAACTTTTTGAAAAATTCCTCACGTGGAATGGTGCGGATATCGCGTCCGTCGATGCGGATCGCGCCACCTGTTACGTCATAGAAACGGATCAGGAGCTTGACGAGCGTGGATTTGCCGCTGCCCGTTGCGCCGATGATACCGAGCGAACCGCCCTTCGGAACGGAAAGGGAGATGTTTTCCAGGTTGTTGCGCTTGCCCTTATAGGAGAAGCTGACGTTTTCAAAGGTGATGAAAGCATCGGTCTTCTTTGCGGGATACTGATTTTCGCTCTTGACGGTGAGGTCGTCCTTGGTGTCAAGGACCTCTGCGATACGGTTTGCGGAAGCCGAGCTTTTGCTGAACATCACGAACATTCTCGTGACGGACATCATCGCCATCGAAATGAGCGTGAAATACTGCATAAAGGCGATGACTGTTTCGGGGTCAGACTGGTGATTTGCCACGCGGTTTGCCGCGAGCGCGACAACGGCAACGATACCGCTATTCATAAGGAGCGTCATGATGGGGTTGACCGCGCCCATCGTGATGCCCGCCTTCTTTTCGTCGTGAACGAGATTTTTGTTCACGCTGCCATAACGGCGATGTTCATATTCCGTTTTGGAAAGCGCCTTGATGACGCGAATACCCTGCGTATCCTCGCGGACGACGCGGATCATACCGTCCACGGATTTCTGCACCTTCTGATAGAGCGGTACGCCCTTTTTGGAGATGAAATATACGGTCACGAAGATAAAGGGAAGAACGGCGATGATGGAGAGCGCGAGGAAGCTATCCATGATAAGCGTGATGGCGATACCGCCGACAAGCAAGATAGGCGCGCGAACGCCAAGACGTTGCATCATGCCGACGAAGCTATGTAGGTTATAGGTATCGGTTGTGATGCGCGATTCGAGAGAGGGGATCGTAAAAGCGTCTGTCTGTGCGGGGGAAAGGCGCATGGTCTTATCAAAGAGGTCGTGGCGGACGTTTTCCGAAAAATTACGGGCAACTCTTGCCGCCATGCGGTTGGCGATGATATTGCAGAGGCAAGCCATGCCGGCGCAGGCGATCATTGCCCCGCCCCAAAGGAGGATCTGCGAGATCTGCTGGGTCACGACGACGTTTTTGAGGATATGGCTCAGGATATACGGGAGCGCAAGCTCAACGAGCGTACCCAGAATTTTGATGAAAAGCCCCAAAGACATTCGCTTGAAAAAGGGCTTTAAGTAATAAATGATAGTCTTCATTCGGGTGATATGTCCTTTCTGAACGTGAGCGGGGAGGGAGCATCTCCGCTGTCGATATAGGTTTGTGCGCGTTTGCTGATTTTTTCCAAGGTCTTTTGAAAAAGCTCTCGTTCCTCTTCCGTCAGGTCGGCGGAAAGATATTCGTTCCAGCTGTCAGCGATCTCCTTGACCTTGGGATAAAGGGCGAGCATTTTTTCGGTCGGATAGACGAGCGTTACGCGCTTGTCCGCGTCGCTTTGCCGTCTTTCCACAAAGCCGTTTTCTTCGAGCGTGGCAAGGCTTCGCGTAACGTTGCTCTTATTCAGACAAATATGGCGCGCAAGCTGCTCTTGGGAAATGCCGGGATGACGGCAGATGGAAAGCACGTACATATGATGACAGGCGGAGATTTCCGTGTTCGGCATTTTATCCGCACGATACATCGCACCGCATCTGCTGATGATGTTGACGCTTCGCATGATGGATGGCATGGTTTCACCCCTTTCTTCTATTTCGTTGCTCTTGCAACCGTTGCGGTCGCAACATTTTACGGTATCAGTATACCGCTTTTTTTTGCCTTTGTCAAGGAATGGGCTTGAAAAAAGCACAGAAATATGATATGATGCTCTTGAATTATGAGAAAAGACGAAAAAGAAACGAAAGAAAATAAAAATAAAATATTATGTATGGAGGTAATCTTATGAAGCTGGATGCACATTTGATTGCAAAAACACGCCCGATGGCAAATCCCGCAAACCTTGTTTTGTGGGGCGATATGCGCGTAACGGTGCTTGCTGACCGCCTGTTCCGCGTGGAAAAGGACGAGGAGCGCATCTTTTGCGATGAAGCCACGGAAGCGGTATGGTTCCGCGATATGGCGCCCGTTCCCTTTACCAAGGAAGAAAAGGACGGCAAGCTTTTCGTTTCGACCGAAAAAGCAACGCTCGTTCTGGGAAGCTCCCGCGAGGAAAGCTACGTTATTTTGGACGGCAAGGAGATCGCGCTTGACAACGCGGAAAATCTGCGCGGTACGTATTGCACGCTTGACCGTTGCAACGGCAATCTTTATCGCAACGATGACGGTTCACAAACGGAAATTGCACTCGACATGGGTGTTATTTCCAAAAACGGCGTTGCAGTCTTGGATTATACGAAGTCTTCCGTTTTGACCGAGGAGGGTATGATCCGCAAAACAAGACAGGACACCCTTGACCTTTATATCTTTGCTTACGGCAAGGATTTCAGAGCGGCTGTCCGCGCGTTCTATATGATCTGCGGCGATACGCCGAAGATTCCGCGCTTTGCACTCGGCAACTGGTGGAGCCGTTACTATGAATATACCGACCGCGAATATCTGAACGTTCTTCGCCGTATGGAGGAACGCGATATTCCGATCACCGTTGCCACGGTCGATATGGACTGGCATTGGAACACGAGTAATCTTGACAAAGCCAAGGGCATTACCGCTTCGGGAAGAAACGATGCATTCCACGGCGGTGCGTCGGGCTGGACGGGTTACAGCTGGAACACAGACCTTTTCCCCGATTATAAGGCATTTTTGAAAACGCTGAAAGATAAGGGCTATGCGGTAACGCTCAATCTTCACCCCGCAACGGGTGTACGTTGGTTTGAGGATATGTACGAGGAGATGGCGACCGAAATGGGCATCGACCCCAAAACGGAAGCGACCGTACCGCTGGATTTCTCTAACCCGCGCTTCTTGAACGCATATTTCAAGATCTTACATAAGCCCTACGAGCATGACGGCGTGGATTTCTGGTGGATCGACTGGCAGCAGGGTCCCCGCGCAAAGGCGGCGGGCATCGACATCATGTGGGTGCTCAACCATTATCACACCATGGACAACGGCAAGGAGCATATGCCTCTGATCCTTTCCCGTTATTCGGGCATCGGCGCACACCGCTATCCCCTCGGCTTCTCGGGCGATACCTGCACAACATGGCAGACCTTGCAGTATCTGCCGTATTTCACCGCCAACGCGACCAACATTGGCTTCACATGGTGGAGCCATGACATCGGCGGTCATATGGGCGGTTATAAGGACGATGAGCTGTATACCCGTTTCGTACAGTTCGGCGTATTCAGCCCCGTCAACAGACTCCACTGTACCTCCGCGCTCTATCAGACGAAGGAGCCGACGGCGTATATGGGCGGCTCGGGACTTGTGGCAGAGGAATTTCTCCGTCTGCGCCATCGCATGATCCCGTATCTCTATTCTGCGATGATCGATACGCACGAAAACGGCAAGGCTCTCATCGAACCGATGTATTATGAATATCCCGACTGTGCCGAAGCGTACAACTGCCCGAATCAGTATATGTACGGCGGCGAGCTTCTCGTCGCACCCGTAACGACCAAGGGCGACGCCAAGGGTATGGCAAAGACCACCGTTTGGCTTCCCGAGGGTACTTGGACGGATATCTTCACAGGCGATACCTATAAGGGCGGCAGAACCGTCGATATGGTCCGCTGGCTCGATACGCTCCCCGTTCTCGCAAAGGAAGGCGGCTTCTTCGTCCTCGATGCGAAAAAGCACACGAACGATATCAGCACACCCACCCACCTCAAGGTCATGGCGTTCAACGGCGACGGCGAATACCTCTTCCGCGAGGATAACGCCACCACTCGCTTTGTTTCCAAGGCGGAGGACGGCAAGCAGACCGTTTCGATCATGGCGAGCGAAAACGCCATCACACGCAAGATGACGCTCGAGCTTCGCAACATTCCCGACGGCAAGGTAACGGTCTATGCCGACGGAGAAAAGTGTGACGCGGATATCAACGCGGACGGCTACCTCATCGTAACGCTTGACAAGGTGAAGCCGAACGTATTTTATACCGTGGAGGCGGAATATACCCCCGACGCGAGAGCATACCGCAATGCGCGTTACCTCGATACGCTGACCAAGCTTGAGGTGAGCGTGGAATATAAAGAAAAGCTCTTGAAGAATCTGGAAAAAGAGGATGCCGTCATGCGTGCGGCAATCCTTCTCGACGGTATGCTGACCGAAAACGAGAAGATCCGCTTTACAGAATCCTGGTAAGCTCATGACACTTGCCAATATCATTTATCAATTACGAATGGACGCGGACTTATCGCAGGAAAAATTCGCCTCGCTTCTCAACGTATCGCGCCAAGCGGTGCAAAAATGGGAAACGGGAACGGCAAAGCCCGACCTGGATAAGCTCATTGCCATTTCTAAATTTTTCAATATTTCTCTGGATGCGCTCGTCTTTGGCGATGATGCGCGCGTGACGGAGGAGCTGACCTATGATAAGACCATGAAGCCCAACAGCACGAAGGTCTATTCATGGGAAAACTACGCGCAGCAGCTTGCGAGCGAATACCGCCAATCCCGCGAGGAGGGCTTGCAGATCGAAGCCTATAAGGGTGTTTTCTCGGAGATCTCCCGTTTACAGCCGGGCGCGGAAAAGGATAGACTTGCCGATGCGCTCTATCATATCGTCGCCACAGCCGAGGTCAAAAGGGACTATCCGTATCACGAGCCGTCAAGCCTTGATGCGATCCGATATCTGAAAAAATCCTGTATGTTTCAAAGACCTCTACCCGAACGCGATGTCTTGAAGGACAAGGTTCGCGGCGCATGGTATGGCAGGATATGCGGTTGTCTGCTCGGAAAGCCCATCGAGGGTATCCACACGGACGAGCTCGTCCCGTTTTTGAAGGAATCGGGCAATTATCCGATGCGCCGTTATATCCTTTCCTCGGATATCACGGACGAGGTCGTCGAAAAGTACAAATTCAAGTTCAAGGGGCGCGCCTATCCCGATACGATCTCGGAAGCGCCCGTCGATGACGATACGAATTACACGGTGCTTTCTCAGCTCGTCGTTCAGCGATACGGCAGAGAGTTCAAGCCCTATGACGTTTCGCGTATGTGGGTGACACAGCAATCCATCGAATCGTATTGTACGTCGGAGCGCGTGGCGTACCGCAATTTCATCGACGGCTATGCGCCGCCAAGCTCGGCGGTCTATAAAAATCCCTACCGCGAATATCTCGGCGCGCAGATCCGCGCGGATTATTATGGCTATATCAACCCCGGCGACCCCGTTTCGGCGGCGGAGATGGCATGGCGCGATGCTTCCATCTCGCACGTCAAGAACGGTATCTACGGCGCGATGTTCATTGCCGCTGTCGTCGCTTCGGCGGCGGCAACGGAGGATATCCGTGAGATGCTCGGTGTCGGCATCGCGGAGATCCCGACGGCGTCCCGCTTGTACGAGGAGGTGAACCGCATCTTGCAGATGTATGATGCGGGCGCTTCCAAGGAGGAGGTCTTTGCGGATATCCACGCGCACTACGACGAGCATAACAGCTACGATTGGTGTCACGTGATCCCAAATGCGCTCGTCGTGACGGCAGCCCTGCTCTATGGAAAGGGCGATTTCGCCCGCTCCGTCTGCATGGCGGTGGAAACGGGCTTTGATACGGACTGCAACGGCGCGACGGTCGGCTCGATCCTCGGTATGAGAAACGGCTTTTCGGGTATCGATGCCGTATGGACGGAACCGCTTCACGGCAGACTTGCGACCACGGTCTTCAGTGTCGGCGTTGCAAGTATTGACGAGCTGATCGAAAGAACGATGACGCATCTCCCCGCCTGCCTTGTCTGATATCCGCGAAAACCCTGTTGACAGATACATGAAAATCTTTTATAATATATAGTAGAAAAGTATTTTGATGCCGAATACTCGGCAGAAAGGAAACACTATGAATGTAAAAAGATGGATGACGCCTACACTTCCGGGCGAAAACCGTATGCCTGCGCGTGCGTACTACGTTCCCTACGACGCATCGGATTTTTCGGAATCCGCT
This sequence comes from Clostridia bacterium, assembly GCA_017937845.1. Taxonomy (GTDB): domain Bacteria; phylum Bacillota; class Clostridia; order Oscillospirales; family CAG-272; genus QALR01. The sequence goes on from JAGBCV010000003.1 coordinate 24,391, forward strand.
TGCCGTGTTCATGCGCTTGACGGTACTTGGGATTTTCATTATTATGAGACCATTCCCGAGGTTCCCGAGGATATGACCTCCGTTTCGTACACCGAAACGCTTCCCGTTCCCGCCTGCTGGCAGTTCTACGGCTACGGTCAGTTCCAGTATACCAACCATGCGTATCCGATCCCCTATATGCCGCCGCACGTTCCGATGGATACTCCCGTCGGCATTTACCACAGAAGCTTGGAGATCACAAACGTAAACGAGAAGAAATATCTCATGTTTGACGGCGTTTGCTCCATGTTCCTCGTGTATATCAACGGCGCATACGTCGGTATGTCCAAGGGCTCTCGCCTCATGGCGGAATTTGATATCACCGATTACGTCAAGGAAGGCACAAATGACCTCACCGTCGTCGTCTTTACATACAGCGACGCGACCTATATCGAGGACCAGGACTGCTTCCGTTATAACGGTATCTTCCGTTCCGTTTGGCTCATCGAAAGACCCGAAAATCACGTTCACGATATCGATATCCGCACCACCGTGGACGGCAAGGTCGATATCACCTGTACGTTCGTCGGCGCTCCCGTGGAAGTAAAGGCAACGCTTTACGACGGTGACACCGCACTTCCCACACTCTCTGTGGAAAACCCCAGACTTTGGACGGCAGAAACGCCGAACCTCTATACACTCGTGATCGAAGCGGGCGGCGAATTTATCAAAAAGAAGATCGGCTTCCGCAAGATCTCCGTCAGCGATAAATGCGAGCTGATGGTAAACGATACCCCCATCAAGCTTAAGGGTGTCAACCGCCACGATACCAGCGCGACCACGGGCTATACCGTAACGATGGACGATATGATCGCCGACCTTCGTCAGATGAAGCGCTTCAATATCAACTGTATCCGTACCTCTCACTATCCGAACGACCCGCGCTTCTATGAGCTTTGCGACGAATACGGCTTCTATGTCGTTGACGAATGTGACCTTGAAGTCCACGGTACAGAGCACGTTGTCCGCAATATGAATCCTTCTTTCCTCATCTCGGGCAATCCCGAATGGGAAAAATCCTACGTTGACCGTATGGTCCGCACACTCGAACGCGATAAGAACAGCATTTCCATCATCTTCTGGTCTCTCGGCAACGAAAGCCATTTCGGTGAAAACCATGTCAAAATGTCTGATTACGTCAGAAGCCGCGATACCGAACGCCTCATTCACTACGAAGGCACGTACAGCGGTGTTCAGCGTTGGGTAGAGGTCATGCCTCCCGTAGACCCCTGCGTTGACGTTGTCAGTGAAATGTACGCAACGCTTGCGACCGTAGAAATGCAGGGTAAAAACGAGGATGGCGATAAGCGCCCCTACTATCTCTGCGAATACGCACACGCCATGGGCATGGGTCCCGGCTCCATCGAAGAATATTGGGAGCTTTTCTATAAATATCCCCGTATTTCGGGCGGTTGCGTTTGGGAATGGAAGGATCACGCCGTTCTCGAAAAAGAAGGCTACACCTACGGCGGCGACCACGGCGAATATCCGAACGACAACAACTTCTGCTGCGACGGTCTTTGCTCGCCGACGCTCGAACCGCATACCTCTCTCTATTCTCTCAAAAAAGCGATCGAACCGCTCCGCGTAGAATGGGCAGATGAAGAAAAGGGCGAGATCCGCCTCATCAACCGCATGGACTTTACCAATACCGCCGACCTCTTCGAGCTTACCTATGAGATCAGAGATGGCGAAGATATCCTTGCGACAGGCGTTCTGAATCCCGACGTTGCGCCCCACGCGACGGCGACCCTGACCCTCGCAAATCTCCCGAAAAAGACCAATATGCCTTGCTATATCCGTTTCCACGTGCTTTATAAGAACGATACTTGGTTTGAAAAAGCGGGCTATGAAGCGTCCTTCTCCGAGCTTGCTCTCGCAACTGAGGTCGCAAAGGAAGAAGCTCCCGCTCCCACAACGTCCGTTTCGTATACCGAAAACGCGGGTATTCTCGATATCACGGCAGGTGAAAAGGCGTATACGCTCCGCCTCACCGATGCGGCATTCCTTTCCATGAAGAAGAACGGCAAGGAATATCTCGCATCTCCGACCAAATGGACGGCATGGCGCGCACCGACCGACAACGATATGAACATCAAAGCTCGTTGGCATACCCAGTTTGATATCCCGCGCGCGAGAATGTATACCTATGCGTATGATATCGCAAGCACGGATACCTCTCTCACCGTTACCATGACGGGTATTTTCGCTTCCAAGGCAAAGGTGCCGCTCTTTGAGCTTACCATGGTCTACGTCATCGACGGCAACGGTATCCACGTTGACGTTGATGCCGCTCAGCCCAAGCAGGCGTGGATCGAACAGATCCCGCGCTTTGCAATGCAGATTGAAACCGTAAACGGCTTTGAAAATCTCGAATATTTCGCAAAGGGTCCGCGCGCAAACTACGTCGATATCCAGAATCACGCATATCACGATATCTTCCGTTCCAATGTTACTGATGAACTGGAGGATATGATCATGCCTCAGGAATGCGGCAACCACGTCGATGCAAAATACGTAACGCTTTCCAATAGCAAAAATAAGACAGTTACCGTCACGGGCGATGGCTTTGAATTTTCCGCGCTCCATTACAGCATCGAAATGCTTGAAAAAGCAAACCATAACTGGGAACTCGTTCCGAGCCCCAATACCTTCCTCCTGATCAACTATAAGGTCTGCGGTATCGGCTCGAATAGCTGCGGTCATCGCGCAAAGCCGCCGTATTCCTTCTATGAAAAGGAATTTCATTTCGCATTTGACGTAAATATTGACTAAATTTTGATAAGATTAAGCAAAAGAGGCTGCAAAGAAGTCTATTGCCAAAAACGCCTCCCCTGTGTAAGGGGAGGTGGATTTTGCGAAGCAAAAGACGGAAGGGTTGGCGGTAAAACATGATGATGTATGCGCCAATCCCTCAGTCAATCTTGCGATTGACAGCTCCCTTTACACAAGGGAGCCTATTTTTTCCGTCCCTCTTTGAAAGGATATAAAAATGAAAGTGACAAGAGAAATGGGAACGATCCTTCCCGACACGACCATGCGTTCCCCCGTTTATATCGATACCAGAAAAGCTCCCTTTAAGCTCTACGGCTTTTACGAGCCCTTCCGCCGCACACCCGAATCCGTCGCTCTTGCAACAAGCGAGACGGTAACACGTCTGCATACGATGGGACCCAGTGCGCGTGTCCGTTTCCGTACCAATTCCGATATCATCGTTATTCATGCCGACCTTTCTAATGATGAACGCGCAGGCTCCATGCCGATTCTTTCCACATCGAGCTTTGAAATGTATTATGTGGAGGACGGCAAGCATCTTTTCAAGGGCTCTTTCGTTCCCTCTCAGGGCGAGGGCAAAAACTACGTGGAATGTCGTTTGAAAACGGGTACGGAAATGAAGGACGTCATTTTGTATTTCCCTATCAACGCTTCTGTGGAAAACTTCTATATCGGTCTGCGTGAGGGCTGTGATCTTGAAGAAGGCGGTTCGTATACCTATGAAACCCCTGTTGTTTTCTATGGCTCTTCCATCGTTCACGGCATTGGCGCGGGCAGACCGGGCATGAACTATCCCTCTCAGATCTCCCGTATGCTCGATACCAACGTCTATAACCTCGGCTTTGGCGGTGGCGCACGCGGTGAAGATGCCATTATTGACTTCATTGCCGAGCAGAACATGAGCGTTTTCGTATATGACTATGACCATAACGCACCCAACGCAGAGCATTTGGAAAAAACACATTACGCCGGTTATAAGCGTTTCCGCGCAAAACAGCCGACAACGCCCATCATCATGGCATCCAAGCCCGACTATGACCTCGTTAACGAAAACTCGAATCCCGAGATCAATGAAAAGCGTATGCGTATCATTGAACAGACCTATCTGCGCGCAAAGGCAGAGGGTGACGAAAACGTATATTTCATCGACGGCAAGACCTTCTATCCCGCAGATATCCGCGGCGATTGCACCTCGGACGGCTGTCATCCCAATGACCTCGGCTATCATTATATGGCAGAGGCGTTTGCCAAGATCATCAAGGGACTTTTGGAGAAATAAGCAATTTTATATGAAATACCGCAGAGTTTTTTCTCTGCGGTATTTGATTATGATAAAAATTTGAAAAATTTCCAAAAAATTTTGAAAAGCTGTATAAAATCGCCTTGAAATTTCGTCTTATATGATAGATGGCATAGAATTTGCAACATATCAAACGCACATATTCTATGAAAAACGAAATCATATAGGAGGACTTTATGAAAAAATTTTGGAAAACGCTATCAACGGCGGTGCTTCTTTGTGGGCTTTTGATGCTTTCGGCGTGCGGTGTGGAGGTCATGTTCGATATTGGCGATGCCACACTCATTTCGGGTGAGGTTTCGCAGAAATATAAAGAAGATACGCCCATTGTGGCACCTGTGCTTGAAAAAGAGGGCTACGTTTTCGTCGGCTGGGATAAGGACTTTTCTGCCCCCACGGAGGAAATGACGGTAAGCCCGATTTGGAAAAAGATACATACCGTGACCTTTGTGCTTGACGGCGGACAGGCGGTCGATGAAGCGCTTTTGACACAAAAGATCGTGGACGGTGAGGGGGCAATAGCGCCCGAAATCTCTCGTGAGGGTTATGTTTTTGACGCTTGGGACACGGATTTTTCCGCGATAACGGGCGATATGACCGTTACGGCGACATGGAAAAAGCTCCATACAGTCACCTTTGACCTCCTTGGAGGCACCTCTGAGGATACCGAACTTTTGGTGCAGACCATCGTGGACGGGGAAAGCGCAACGCTTCCGACGGCAACGAAGGACAGATTCAATTTTGTAAAATGGGATGCAGACGTTTCTTCCGTTACGGGGGATATGACCGTCAAGGCGGTGTGGGAACGAAAGACCTTTACCACGAAAGAAATCTTTGACCTGATCAATCCCGGTACGGTAGAGATCAAGACCTATCGCTTGAATCATCAATATTGGGGCTTGGGTTCTGGCTTTTTCATCAGCGAGGACGGCTTGCTTCTCACGAATTATCACGTTATCGAAGAAGCACGTGCTTATCAAGTGACCACGAGCGACGGTACGGTCTATGACGTTACCCGTGTCGTGGCGTACGATATCGATAAGGATATCGCCATTTTGAAGGTCAACACCAAGGGAAAGAAAATGCCGTATCTTGAAATTGCACCCGAGCTTCCTGCTGTGGGTGATGCCGTTTACGCCATTGGCAGCTCTTTGGGACTGACGGGTACGTTTTCCAGCGGTATCGTTTCTTATGTCAACCGTACCGTCAAGGGTATCCCGAACGTGAATTTCATTCAGACCACGACGCCCATTTCGTCGGGCAATAGCGGCGGTCCGCTCGTCAATGACAAGGGCTATGTGATTGGTATCAACTCCGCAAGCTATACCGAGG
>JAGBCV010000029.1 GCA_017937845.1 Clostridia bacterium
CTGTCTCAAATTTGGGTAATGCTTCCAATTAATTAAAAAATCGAATAAAAAACACTTGCGTTCCATAATGGGTTGCAAGTGTTTTTTGCATGGAATGTTTATCAAATGGAAATAATCTCCAAACTTGAGACAGCCCCTTTTCTGATTTTTTCAAAAATAGTGAAACATTTCTGCAAAAAATCCGACTATATAGGTGATAAACGATGGGAAAGGAAGTGTTTTTATGAAAAAATTTGATTTTACACGTATTTTGGCATTGGTGATGGCGGTTTTGCTTTCGGTTTCACTTGTTGCTTGCGATGAAGAAACGCCGAAAACGGATGGAAAGTACGAGGGCGATTTGGAAGATCTGCTCGAAGAAATCTATGCGTACGGTACTTACAGCGAGATGCTGACGGAGATGCTGGAAGCGCCGTCCGACACGGAAAATCATTCTTATGTCCGTCTTTTGACGATTGAACTCACCGAAGAAAACGAAGCGAGATTCCTTGGCACAAGCGGGATTCCGTATGAAAGGGCGATCGCATCTGAGCCGAATATCAGCCCGACCTTATATTCTCTTTGTCTGCTGAAGGTAAAAGAGGGTGAGGACGTGGCAAAGGTCGCAAAAATGGTCAAAGAAAATGCAGACCCGATGAAGTGGGTCTGCACAGGTCTTTCCGACAATGACGTGTACGTGGAATATGCGGACGACGTGGTGCTTCTCGTCATGAGCGCTGAGGATGGGGAAGCGCTTGCCGCGGCGTTTCGCGCGGTGATGAAAGGAATCGAGTAACAAGTAGGGGCGACCCTGTGTGGTCGCCCGATTTTTATGTCTTTTCCGGTGCTTCAAAGCCGTGAACGAAGCCGTTGACATCTGCGGAGCAAACGTCCCCGCCGACGACCTTGTTTTTATAAATAAGCAGGCTGACGTAGACGGTGCCTTCATAATCGGGGTAATTCGTTACCTTATAGGTGTAGCGCGTGACGGTTTTGCCCTTGTATTTGGCGAGGTTGAGTCCTTGTTCCTTTTGCATTTCGTTATAGCCGAGATAAACGGTGTCAAAGGTTTCGGGAACGGTTACTTCAACGGTTTCGAGCGGTTCTTCCGCGACTTCCCAGCCAAATTGAGAAATAAAAGCAAGGCGGTCACTGTTTTCATAGATCTTCGTATAAGAAATATCGGAAACAGGCTGTGTTTCGCCGTCGCCATAGGTGGGAATAAGGGCAATGAGCGCGAAAAGCACCGCAATGGAAAGCGCGATCGCAGAAATAAATTTGATCGTAGCGCTGCGAATGGAATATACGAACATAAAAAATCCTCCAAAATGATATGGTTTTGTTCCATATATATTTCGGAGGGTATTTTTTTATTCCTCAGATTCGGAAGTATCTGCTTTTGCCTTCTTTTTCTCGGCTTTTTTATCAGCCTTTTCGGATTTCGCTTCTTCAGGCTCGTCCTTTTTGATGGCATGATAGGCGTGCATGGCAACGGTACGCGCGGCGTTGGCTTTCATGACGTTTTCAATGGCAATAAAGCTCAGAATCTCTTCTGTTTCGGCGGTTTTAACGGTTTCTTCTGCGATCTTTGCGGCGGCGGAAAGCTCGTTTTCAAAGGTCTTTGCAAGTCCGTTCAAGACGTTTTCGATGTTATCGGCTTCAATTCCGCGATGAATGACGTCGGAGATCGCGGAAATTTCCATGACGGGCTTTGTGATGCAGACGATCATGAGAATGGCAAGGTGAGTACGGTTATATTTTTTGTTTTTCGGCGGAGGCAAAACACCGCTTTTAACGTAATTATTGATCATGGACGGTGTGAGAAGTCCTTTTCCGTCTGCGGAAAGGACGCTTAAATATTTTTCGGCAAGCGCGATGACTTGATCCATATACAGGTCAAATTCGGGAAGTTCATGCCAACGGGGGATATGAAATGCAGAAACTTCACCGCAAGTGATTAAAAATCGTTGTTTTTCCATAATAATTCCATAACCGCATAGCGGTTTCCTTTATGTTCTGATGGTATCATTTTAACATATCTTTTTTGAAATTTCAATAGTGTTCAAAAAATCGTATGATATTTTTCTCAAAAACCATTGACAAAATTAAAATAAACATTTATAATGGTTTTGAAAACCAGATGATGAAAGGTGAATGAATATGACAAACAGTATCGATTCAAATAAAATAATTTCAAAAAACAAAAGATGGAGTATGGATATGAAAGTGGTTTATAAAATCGCCCGTATTTTGACACTTGCACAGCTTTTGGCGGCGTTTTCGCTGACCATGCTGTATATTTATCGTCCCGATATCTATCCGACAGGCGGACATTTTGCTTATATGCTCTTTTATTTGGGCATTTTGCCTCTTTTGGCATATCCGCTTCAGCCCATCGTGCCGAAATTTAAGGGTAAGGGCAGAGATGGTCAAAGAACACTTGCGATGATCTTTGCGGTCGTTGGTTACGTTTTGAGCGTGGTTACCTGTGCGTTGACGGGTGCTTCCTCTGAGATGTGGCTCATTGCCTTGGAATATTTGATCTCGGGTATTTTGATCCTTGTTTTTAATAAGGTCTTTCATATTCGCATCAGCGCGCACGGTTGCGGTTCGGCAGGTCCTATCTTCCTTCTTTTGTATTTCGGACTTTATGCGCCTGCGGCAATCATGGCGGTGCTGACCGTGATCGCATACGTTTCCAGCGTGAAGATGAAGCGCCATACCGTTCCTCAGCTTGTGGGCGGTAGCTTGGTTTCTGTGCTTCTTCTCGGTGTTTTGGTTTTGATTTTTTGATATTTTTTCATATTTCTCTTTGCGAGAGTCATGCGAGGGCATGGCTCTTACTTTTTTTTGAAAGAAAAAAGTTGTAAAAAAGAAGCAAAAAACCTGCGGTAAAGCAGGTTTATAAAAAACAATACCGCCGAGAGCGACCGTCATGATTGCTCTCGGCGTTTTTTTACTTCATTACATTTTCGGGTTCTTCAATGACCAGCACCATCGGAATTGCTTTTTTCTGCTGATCCGGAATAAAATCACCGCTCGTGATGGCACGCTTTACGATTGCCATAGGGAAAGCGTAAAAAGTGTATTTTCTAAACTCGGCAATCTTCCCCTCCAAATGTGCAGGAATTTTCAATTTCAAATGAGGGAACAGTTCCCGTAATGGTTCTTCGATAAGATCTCCCAATTTCTTCATATAGGATACACTGATTTTGAACAATTCAGAAAACTGTGATTTACTGATGACGGGAATCGCAACCTTGGATTCATCGTTTTCATAACGCAGAACACCACAAGAAACAAGATGCGGAATATCCTCCAAATATCTCAGGTTAAAGCCCGTATATTCAAATGGGATACATTTGTAAAGAATATACAGCATTTTACAAAGATCATCATCATAAATTTCAACAGGACCAAGCCTATATCGGTTCAAATCGGGTTGTGTATCATACACATGAAGCGTTACCGATTTGCTGCTAAAGAAATTATCCCAATGCGTGAATCGTTCTCCACCATAAAAATATGAGGAAACGGAATAATTTTTCCAATTAAAATCCATAGTAGCGTAGCGTGTTCCCTGCGCAATCCAACAGCCACCGTCGGGTCTTTCCGGGCAAATTTCGTTTGCATCTACAATTCTTTTGACAGCTTGATATTGTCCTCTTGCAAGAACATCAATCATCGCATAGTATTTCAGATCTATCTGCTCGCTATCCGATAACCGCTCAAACCAAGGTAAGGAATGAATATCCGCAAACAATTCAGTAATCAAATTCCATACGGCTTGATACTGCTTATTTGCAAAATCGAGCTGAATATCCAGCGTTGCTATTTTATCATACGGGCTGGAAATCAAAAAATCGGTAAAGACTTTATTTCCGCTTCGTGCCATCAGTTCACACTTAACGAGATCTTCTACTGCTTTTTCAATATAGGGTGTCGGGATACCGAGCGCTTTGGCAATTTCCACCGCTGTTACGGGTTTCTCATAGGCAATGAGCAAAATATTTTGCTTCATAAGATCATTCTGCACAAGCGACCTTGGCTCATTATGGAAACCGGGACGACCTGCACATCCTATTTCAAGACGTTCGGGGACATAACTTTGTTTTTCATACTGTTCCATAGCATCAAATCCTTTCCGCATCTGATCTCTGCCCGAAGAAAGGCGGGATAACACCGTACCCTTTGGCACGCCCAATTCATCGGCAATATTCTGTACTTTCTTTCCTTCCAGATAATGCTTGACAATGACTTCCCGTTGCAATTTTGCCAAATATGCCACTTCTCGTCGAATCTGCTCCGCAGTCGGACGGTCAATTTCATTGTTATCTGAAATATCCTCGATATCTGGCATCTCATCAACGCTGACAATCGGCAATTTATATTTTTTACGCAATGCTTCATTCCATTTATTGGCAAGGACAGAAGTAAGCCAATATTTCATATTGTCGATGATACCGCCGCCGCTTACAAACTGAATAGCAGCAAGAAGTGTTTCCTGTGTTAAATCCTCAGCGTCATTCACATCACCGCACTTTTTCAAGGCAAGAGCAAACAGATACTCTGTATATTTTATAATTTCGTTTTTCATTTTGAGACCTCTTTGAAAGCTTTCACCCATAAGTCGTAGGATTTGAATTTGATTCGGTTGATTATCAAAGTTTTTTTATCATTATATCATAAATTTATGAAGTAGTCTACTCGATAAGCGTATAATTCGTTTTTGTGCCACCTTTCGCCCAAAGGAGGATTGATAAGGGTACTGTTTTTACAATACAGCAAAAGAAAAAGCCCCTTTCGGGACTTTTTCTAAGTATCAAATTACATTATCAGCATACGCCGTGTGCGAGCATCGCGTCAACGACCTTTTCAAAGCCTGCGATATTCGCGCCTGCAACGTAGTTGCCTTCCATACCGTATTTCTTTGCGGTGCTGGAGATGTTCTTATAGATATTCTTCATGATGCCGTGAAGCTTTTCGTCAACCTCTTCAAAGCTCCAGCTGAGACGTTCGCTGTTCTGGGACATTTCGAGCGCGGAGGTTGCAACACCGCCTGCGTTTGCCGCCTTACCGGGAACGAACATCACGCCGCTTTCCTGGAGGATCTTGGTCGCTTCGATGGTGGTAGGCATATTTGCACCTTCGCAAACTGCCTTACAGCCGTTGGCAACGAGGATCTTTGCGTCTTCTTCAAGAAGCTCGTTCTGTGTCGCGCAGGGAAGTGCAACATCGCAGGGAACGCTCCAAACGCCTCTGCCTTCGGTGTAAACTGCTTCGGGATGAGCCTTTGTGTATTCGGAGATACGAGCGCGGCGAACTTCCTTGATCTCTTTTACGAGAGCGAGGTCGATGCCGTTTTTGTCGTAGATCCAGCCTGTGGAGTCGCTCATGGTAACGACCTTACCGCCGAGCTGGGTTGCCTTTTCAGCCGCATAGATGGCTACGTTGCCCGCGCCGGAGATGACGACGGTTTTGCCCTCGAGGGTGTCGCCGTGATCTTTGAGAAGCTCGTCAACGATGTAGAGAAGACCGTAGCCCGTTGCTTCCTTACGAGCGAGAGAGCCGCCGTAGGAAAGACCCTTACCTGTGAGAACGCCTTCGTAAACGCCGCGGATTCTCTTGTACTGACCGAAGAAGTAACCGATCTCTCTTGCGCCTGTACCGATATCGCCTGCGGGAACGTCAACGTCTGCGCCGATGTATTTGTAAAGCTCGGTCATGAAGCTCTGGCAAAATGCCATGACTTCTCTGTCGGATTTGCCCTTGGGGTCGAAGTCGGAGCCGCCCTTTGCGCCGCCGATGGGGAGGCTTGTGAGGGAGTTCTTGAATACCTGTTCAAAGCCGAGGAACTTCATGATGCTGGGGTTTACGGAGGGGTGAAGACGGATACCGCCCTTGTAAGGACCGATGGAGTTATTGAACTGTACGCGGTAGCCGATGTTTACGTGTGCCTGACCCTTATCGTCGACCCACGGAATTTTGAAGGAGATGATACGGTCGGGTTCGGTGATTCTTTCGAGGATCGCATTCTTTTCATAGATTTCTTCGTTCTTTTCCACAGCAGGTGCGATGGATTCAAGAACCTCGCGGACAGCCTGCAAAAATTCGGGCTGGTTCGCGTATTTTTTTTGGAGGTCTGCATATACACGATCAATGTATTTCATAAAAATGGTTTCCTTTCTATTCTATATAATGAAATCAATGATTCAAAGAATGAAAACAGTATAACAAAATAGAGAGAGTTCGTCAAGTATTTTTTCAAAACTTTTCACTATATTATGGAATTAAAAGTCAAAAAATGGATAAAAGAGGAAGGCGAGAAGAAATTTTTTTGAAAAATTCCAAAAAATCATCGGAAAAGCTATTGACAAGTGTATGGAATTTGTGATAGAATAAACTGCCGCATAATGTCAAGGCCGTAAAAAACAAGACGCATTGTTTGCCTTGCTTAGCGAGTCATGATATGAAAGAGAGGTGCTTTTCCAATGTTCGCAATTATCGTAACAGGCGGAAAGCAGTACAAAGTTCAGGAAGGCGACGTTGTTTTCGTAGAAAAACTCAACGCAGCTGAAGGCGAAGAAGTTAAATTTGAAGAAGTTCTCGCTGTATCCGGTGATAGCTTTGTTACAGGCAAGCCCACCGTTGAAGGTGCTTATGTAACTGCAACCGTAGTTAAGAATGGCAAGGGCAAGAAGATCCACATTCTTAAGTACAAAGCTAAGAAAAACGAAAAGAAGAAGATCGGTCACAGACAGCCTTACACCAAGGTTCAGATCGCTAAGATCGTTCTCTAATTCCTATGACAAAAGTGGTTTTTTACAAAAGACACGGCATTTTTTACGGGTTTCATGAGGAAGGTCATGCAGGCTATGCCGAGTTCGGAGAGGACGTCGTCTGCTCCGCGCTTTCCGCAATGACTATGCTCATCATCAATACCTGTGAAACGGTTTGGGGCGTTGACGTTCATTATGAGATCGACGACGAGACCACCGATATCACGGTCACCGTAAAAGAGGCTCTCCCCGAATTTGCATCCAGCGACGAAAAGCAGTATGCCGTTTCGGGTCTTATCGAGGGTTACTATTATCAGCTCATGGATCTTCTTGAGGATTATAGCGACTATATCGATGTGGAAGCAGAAGAAAAACCCATCAAATGAGTCTTTTTAAGACTCGGGGCGTATGCCCGCAGTTACACAAAATCAGAAAACGGAGGTATCACGAGTATGTTGAGACTTGGCTTGCAATTTTTTGCACATAAAAAAGGCGTAGGTTCTACAAAGAACGGACGCGATAGCCGCGCACAGAGACTTGGCGTTAAGAAATCCGACGGCCAGGCAGTTCTCGCAGGCAACATCATCGTTCGCCAGAGAGGCACTAACGTGCATCCCGGTCAGAACGTTGGTATCGGCTCTGACGACACCCTTTTCGCTCTCAAGAGTGGCGTTGTTAAATTTGAACGCTACGGCGACAACAAGAAGCGTGTAAGCGTCGTTGCTGAATAAGACACGAATTTGATTTACTACACAGAAACGGACTTCGCGTAAGTCCGTTTTTTGTACCATCGGGGTATTTTTTATGAAAAAAGTATATTCTGTCGTGTCCTCTTATCTCGGACACGTTGGCTTCTATTTCCTTTTGACCATTTTATTCTTTTCCATCGTTGCGCTCGTTAAGGTCTCCACGACCTTTAATCTCGTTCTCGTTTGGTCGGCGCTCCTTTTTGCGGCGTTGCTCGGACTTGCGGACGGTGTATTCGCGCTGAAATTCCTTGGCTCTTACCTTGTGAAATTGGTCGTGCATATCATTCTTGCGACTGCGGCTTTCGCAATTTCGTTCGTTTGGGTCTCGGACGGCGTGATCGAAGAAAGCAGTACGGCTGTCGTCGGCGTTTTGGCGTTTGCTTTTATTATGATCTTGATCTCCGTTGTACGCGGTGTCGTTCATACGGCTTTTGCCAAAAAAGAAAATGAAAGCAAGGCGTATAATTATTTGTATACAGCGCAAAAATAATCGTCCCTATGCAGTATATGTGAAAGCGGAAGATGCGTTCCTTTCTCCGCTTTCACAATTTTTTCAAAAAAGACGAAAAAATTTTGAAAATCTATTGACAAACAGAATAAGATATGATATCATATGTAAGCGCTCAGGGGTGAGCGACAAAAATTGAATATGATCCATTAGCTCAGTAGGTAGAGCACATGACTTTTAATCATGGTGTCCGGAGTTCGACTCTCCGATGGATCACCAAAAAGAAACGGCAATTTTCGGAAGAAAGTTGCCGTTTCTTTTTGGTGTTCTTTTCTTTTTTCTCTCTCCATTCTTCACTCTTCTCTGAAAATTGCCGTTTCCGGTGAAAAGAGAAGAGTGAAAAGAGAAAAGAAAAGGTGCTTTGCTTCGCAAAGCGAATGAATGAAAACGCAAAATGTGAAAAAATTTGTCCCTTTTGCACAAGAAAATCCGATTTTTTTCGTAAGGCACTTGGCGAAAATTTTCAAAAATTTGTACGCAAAACGATTTTTTTATGGTATACTGTATAGGTAAAATATTTTTTGATAAAGAAAGGAATTTACCATCATGGCAATGAAAATGAAAATTCTTCACTATCCCGAGAAAGGTAAGATCGTTACCTTTACAAATGCACTTTCCGCAGAATACGGACAGAAAGCAGACAAGATTCCGCCCGCATACGATTGCAGCAGAGAACGTCTCCTTTTTGCAGGTATCTCCACAGGTAAATATATCGATTCTTCTCTTTCTCTTTTTCTTCGCGGACTTAACAGAGATAAGGTTTTGAACGTTGCGATCTTTACCGACGCGGCTGATTCCACCATTGAAGAGATCAAAGCGCTTGTTGCAGAAGGCGGCGCTACCGTTTTGGACGTAAAGAAAGTTAAGAAGAGCGCGCTTCCTTTCCTTACCGGTGTTAAGGATGACGAAATGGCAGATTTCAAGGCTTGGGCAGACGGTATCGTAAAGAGCCTCCAGGACTAATATTTGGAACATAAAGGTACAAGTGAATAAAAACGCCTCCCCTTACACAGGGGAGGTGGCAAGACGAAGTCTTGTCGGAGGGGTTGGCGGTTTAAGATGGAAGTTTTATTTCCCAATCTCTCACCGCTTTGCGGCGGAGCTCCCTCCCAGAGGGAGCCTTTCTTTTTAGGCTTTGTATCCGATGCGTTTGTCATACAAAGGGGAAATTTGCGATAAAACAGAGCGATCAATAAGAGTTTGATGAAAGGGTTAGTTATATGGACAGAACACAGTTTTTTGAAATCATTATGACTATTTGCGATTGGGATGCATCGGGTAATGACAAAAAGGTGGTGCGTCCCTTGGTGGATTATTTGGCGCAACAGCCTGACGAAACGATATTCGCTTTTGACGAAATTATGGCAGAGTTGCTTTTTGACTTGGATACAAAAAAGAACTTCAAAAAGGCTCGTAGGTACTATACACACACGGATGATAGCTTTTTGTATTCTCGGTGCTGTGCATTGATTAACGGTGAGGAATACTATCAAAAGGTAAAAGCAGGTAAGGTTAGTGACCTATGGCAAATGGAATTTGAAACTATTTTGAGCGTTCCCATGTGTGCGTGGGAGAAAAAATACGGAGAAGATTCTAACGACTATCCGTATTTGACATCAAAAAGCTATGAAACAGGAAGCAATGTTGATGGATGGAAGTAACGCAAAAATCCAAATTTACGACTTGTATGAAAGCCCCGACAAAAATCTGTCGGGGCTTTGCTATCTCTATAAGAACCGGTCGGTTTCGCGTTTATAATTTGATAATTTCCTGAAATTCTTCCGTTTCGCGTATTTTATCGAAGACGGGCATGGAAAGATATGCAAGAAAGTTCTCACTTGGGGTATTGGTGCCGAAGTTTGTTACGTTATTCGGGTCATAGGTGAGGCGGTTTAGCAAAGGTGCGGTGTAGGCGCTGGGCGTATTCTTGTGGAGAACTTTCTCATATTCGCGCATATGGTTTTTCGCGGAGCGGAGAAGCGCGAAGGCTTCTGCGTTTTCGCCGCGGCGCACGAAATGTTGTGCTTTCCAAATATCGTTCCCCGTGAGCCAATCGTGCCAATAGAGATAATTTCCGTCGGGAATGAGCGCTTGAATGATCTTTTCTTTCGCCTCGAGCGCAGGCAGACTGCGGTCTAAAAGGAGAAGCACGTCGGTGATCTTATGAAAAAGCATTGCTTGGCGGTGTTTTTTGCCCTCTTCTCCTGTCAAACAGTTTATGAGCAAGTCATTTGCGCGCGGATGCTGACGGGCATAGGCGACGGCTTCCTCGTGTCTACCGAGCTCGGGCAGGACGGAAACGAGCTGTTCGATGGCGTTATCGCGGAGCGTTTGATCCGTGCAATCCTCAAGTATCATTTCGCAATGCTTGACGGAGCGCTCGAAAAACTCCTTTTGCATTTGCGGGTCATTTTCCAAGTGGTGATAGGTGTAATGCTCCTCCGCTTCGGCAAGGTCGAGAAGATATTTGAAATCTCCCGGATATTCGGTGCATCGCGCAAGGGCGGTTTCATAACGGACCTTCATATCGCCGCTTTTCCATGTGGAATCGAAAAGATCGTCCAGTTCTTTTCTTCGTGGGTCGGTTTGGTCGGTGTCAAGATTGAAAAGCTCGTCGGTCGTAACGTGCAGGATTTTGGCGAGAGGGACGATGAGGGAAAGGTCGGGGGATGCCGCGCCCGTTTCCCATTTGGAAACGGCTTGATAGGATACGAAAAGGTAATCTGCGAGTTTTTCTTGGGTCATATCGTTCTTCTTGCGAAGCTCTTTGATTTTTTGTCCGATATGTTTCATTATGATATCATCTCCTTAATGGATTTTAAGAAGTCAGCGCGCTTTTTCTTTCTGTCTATATTGTAGCATAGGTCGATGGATTTTGCAATAACGCACTTTTTGAGAGGAACTCAACTGCGGTTCGAGTGGGCTTATTTGTGAAATGTGAACAAAAAAGGGGGAGGAAATTTTTTGTCGGGTTTTGCAAATCGTCTTGACGAATTTTCAAAATTTGGTATAATCTATATGAGAAACTATATGTTTATATCTGTTTTCTAAAAACGGATGGAAAGGATAACGCATGAAAAAACTCATTGCTTTTCTCCTTGCGGCGACAATGCTCATAGGCCTTGCGGCGTGCGGAGATAAACCCGTTGAATCCACCCCCAACATCACAACAACGGAGGACCCCAGCGTGCAAACCACAGAAACCACAGCAAACCAGACAACAGAAACCACCACAACAGAAACCACGACGGACGTGACCACTCCCGCGGAAACCACCACAGAGAAGCCCGTTACACCCTCTGTTGACCCCACAAAGATTTTCAACGAAGACAAGATCGTTCTTTCTTTTGCGGCGCTTTCCGATACGCAGCATAAATACAGCGGTATGGATACGCTCGGCAAATTCAAGACCGCGCTTCGTCAGCTCGTAGCTTACGCAGACAAGACAGGCGATGATTTGGATGCGGTATTCTTTGCAGGCGACCTTGTTCAGAGCGCAAAGACACAGGAAGTCAAGGAATTTAAGGGTGCGTATGAGGAAGTCATCGACGTTACCGAGATCCCGCTTATCTTCTCTCTCGGTAATCACGACGTAAACTGCCATGCAGGTTATACATACGAAGATTTGGATATGGAAGCATTCTATCAGATCTTCGGCGATGCTTACCGTACATACGATGAAGAAACCAGCGACCTTTCCATTGGTTGCACACATACTGTGATTGGTGACTATCACTTTATTTGTATCAACCCCATCGACGATGAATACATCGGCTACGATGACGGCGGCGTTCTTTATTCCGCAGAAGCTAAGGCTTGGCTCGATAAGACCCTTGCGGATATCACAACGGAAAACCCCGACCACTTTGTTTTCATCAGCACACACCCGATGATCTACGGCACGACCTACGGCAGTGACCTCCTTACAGGCAACCACCGCTGGTACACCAAGGACCTCACCTCCATTCTTGAAAAATACAATCAGGTCGTTACTTTCGGCGGACACGTTCACTTCCCGCTGAACGACCCCAGAAGCATCATGCAGACCGCGTTCACCTCGATGGGCTGCGCTTCCGTTACCTATATGGCGATCGAAAACGGCGGATATGAAAATATGTCCTCCGCGACCGTTATGAGAGACTGCGCGGAATATTCTCAGGGTCTTCTCGTTCAGATCGATGAAAACGGCAATATGAGAGTTACCCGTATGGACTTCCATAACAACGATACCATCGGCGAAGCATGGGTCATTTCCTACCCCACAGCAGACGGCTCTCACCTTAACGCTTATACACATGACAGAGGCTCCGAAGAAAACAACGAAGCTCCCACCATCTCCGAGATCAAAGCCGTTATGGGCGCTGTCAACTCCGCAGGCAGCCAGCACGTAACACTCAAGTTCGCGGCTGCGGAAGACGATGAATTTGCTCATCACTATGCGCTGAAGCTCGTCAGAACATCCGACGGCAGAGTTCTCAAGGACGCAAAAATCCTTGCTGACTTCTATCGCCACGGCGACCCCGCGGATATGAAGAAAGAGCATGAGCTCGTGATCGGCAACCTGAAGGTCGGTACGGAATGTGAAGTAACGCTCACCGCATACGACTCTTGGGGCGCTTCCAGCGAGACCATCACCTATAAATTCGTTGTCGGCGAAGAAGGCGGCGAAGCAGGTACACAGGAAAATACCGCGGCTAAGGTCGAGGTATACGCGGATTTCGATTTCGCAGACGGCAAGGTCGTTGACACAAAGGGCAACGTATCCGTTCAGAACAGCGCTTCCGCACAGAAAGCGACCGTTACGCATAACGGCAAGACCGCGACCGTTGACGCGCTCGTCGTTACGAGCGAGGGTCAGTCCGCGCTTTGCACGTTCGATAAGCTCACAAGCGCTTCCGACGTAGAAGCCTTTGCCATGAAGAATTTCTCCGTGGAAGCATTCTACGTGATGAATAAGAAAGGCAGCATCCAGGGCGTTGTCTGCGGTACACAGTCCGGCGGCTGGGGTCTTGCAGAGGATAAGACCGGCAAGCCTTACTTCATCACCGGTATTACGGGCGGTAAATACAACGACAGCGTTTATGCAAAAGAAGCTTCTTCCACCACAGAGCTCGTTCACGTTGTTGCTGTTTACGATTACGCAAACAACAAGCAGTGCATCTATATCAACGGCGTTTTGACGGACAGCAAGAATTTGAAGGGTGCATTCCTTGCGGGCGACGGCTCTTCCTATAACAAATTCTCTCTCGGCAACGACGTTTTGAAGGACGGCAAGGGCGGCGACTTCCCGACATCCGCGATGACCATGGTTGACGCGAAGATCTACACAGGCGCGCTCAGCGCAGACGAAGCAAAGACAGCGTATGACAATGCTGTGGCTGCTCTCAAATGATCGATGATCGATTTATAGGGAGTCCCGATGCGGACTCCCTATATTAAAAATTTTCCAATAAAACCGAAAGGAGATTTCTCCAAATGAAAAGAATTTTTGCATTTGCATTGGTTTTCGTAATGCTTTTCTCCATGACCTCCTGCATGAAGGACGGCTTTGAGGGCGCGGATAAGGTCTTTTCCGCAAGCGGTATGAGCATTACCTTGACCGAAAACTTCGTGGAAACCAGCTTTGAAGGCTACGACGCTTGCTATGACTCCGCGACCGTTGCGGTATTCTGCCTGAAAGAACCCTTCTCCATGGCAGAGGGCGTTGAAGACTTGACGCTCGACCAGTACGCAGAGCTGACCATCACGGCAAATCAGGCGCACAACCCCACCTTGAAAGAGGTCGACGGTATGCCCGTTATGGAATATACGTTCTTTAACGAGGACACCAACGTCAATTACGCATATTTCTCCGCGATGTATAAGAGCGGCGACGCTTTCTGGGCAATCCAGTTTGCTTGCGATGCCGAGCTTTACGACGCGCATGAGGAAACCTTTGTTAAGTGGGCAAAGTCGGTCGTTTTTGATGCGGCGGCATGATAAGGATTCAAAATTCCCGATGAAAATCGGGAATTTTTTCATGGGAATCGCAAATTCATGTTGAAATCTTGCGGGAAATCATATATAATGAAAATATATCTTCATAAAAAATTCAAAATGAATGATGTATTTGGGTGTTTTTGCTATCTCAAAATGAAGCAAGTCGGTAAGATATCCCTCTCCTTCCAAGGATTTTGTATTGATTGGTAAGAGTTTCATAGGGTATACTTGTGTCATCTTGAAAATTAAGGAGAACTTACCAATGAAAAAACACCATCATTTTGAAAGAAGAAATACGAAGGCGATCCTCATTTCCGCACTGGCGGCGGCAACGGTCGTCGGCTTTACGGGTTGCGCGAACGAGGGTGAGCTTCCCTCCATGCCCATGACGACCTTGGAGAGCACCTATTTTACGGAAACGCAAAAATCCGCAGAGGCGTTCTCTGCGCAGACGGCGCAGACAAGCGGTGCACCGCTCGAAACGACCGAACAGACCCTCGAAACGACCGAGCAGAAGCCCGCCGCGACCACGGCGGAAACATCGGCGGAAACGACGACGGAGACCGTAAAGCCCGAGCCTGTCGTTCATACGGAGCGGACGGAGGAATACGAGGATATCTCCTACGATACGCGCTACGAGTATTCCGACCGATATTATAAAGGTACGCTCCAAACCAAGCAGGCGGGAAAAAAGGGTACGCTTCTGCGCGTAACGGTCACGACCTATGAGGACGGCGTGGCGCTTGACGCATCGATCACGGAAACGGTTATCCACGAGCCTGTGGAAAAGGTC
Organism: Clostridia bacterium; assembly: GCA_017937845.1. Taxonomy (GTDB): domain Bacteria; phylum Bacillota; class Clostridia; order Oscillospirales; family CAG-272; genus QALR01. The sequence continues at coordinate 14,788 of JAGBCV010000029.1, forward strand.
ATCATCGTGGGAACGAAAGAAACGACGACGCAGACTCGCTTGACGGTCACGGAAAACGTGATTCCGTATCGAACGGAAACGCAGACGGACGCTTCCCGTTATGACGATGAACGAAGCGTTTTACAGGAAGGGAAGGACGGCTACACCGAGGTCGTATATCTCATTACATATGAAAAGGGTGTTGAGGTCTCCCGCGAGCGGATATCCGAAAGGGTCTTTGACGTGCAACATGAGATCGTTTCCGTCGGTACAAAGCCTGCATGGAAGGAAACGAGCGAAACGGAGCGGACGAATACCGTTCCTCACAAAACGGAGTATATCTACGATAACACCGTGACGGACGGCAAGCGCATCGTCAAAACCGCAGGCAAGGACGGCTACACGGAAAATCTGTATACCGTCAAATATTACAGAGGAAAGCTTTCCTCAAAGGAGTTTGTGAAAAGCACCGTATACGAGCCGACGACGGAGGTCATCATCATCGGCACGAAAAAAGAAGAATCCTTCGGTCTGCCGTTTCTTGCGAATAAGGGCTATACGCTGACGCAGGATTTCGGCGGAAGTCATTACGCGATGGATTTCGGCGTTTGGTATGGCGACCCGATCCTCGCCGTCAAAAGCGGAACGGTCATCTATGCGTATGACGAGGGCGATTTCCCAAAGAGCGACGCCAACTGGACATACGGCACGTTCGTGGTCATCGAGCATGAGAACGGCGTGCGCTCGCTTTACGCGCATTTGAAAAGCAGGACCGTCAAAGCGGGACAAAAGGTCACGGGCGGACAGGTCATCGGATACAGCGGTAATACGGGCAGAGTCAATCCCGCGCCCACCGCGTCAAATCCCTTGGCGGGAACGCATCTGCATTTTGAGATCCGCGTGAAACGAAATGGCTCTTATGTCAAGGTCGACCCGAAGAATTATATACCTTACAAATAAAATATAATAAAAATAAAAATTTTTACGGAAAGGTTTGGTTTTTTGCTATGGCAGAATTCAAATGGTACGGACATTTTAACAGCGATGATTCCTATACCGTAACGGAGCCCGAAACGCCCCGTCATTGGTATAACTACATGTTCAACGATGAATATGTAACATTCACATCTCAGGTCGGCTTTGGCGAGGGTCTTTGTCAGGACGACATGGGCAGAAGAATCCTTCTTCTCTCGAACAGAAACATTTTCCTTGCGGAAGATGGCAAGCATTGGAGCCTTTTCGGTCTTCCTCTTGACTACGGCTACACCGATTACGCTTGCGACCACGTAAACGGCTTCTCCACCATTCGCCTTTCCTATAACGGCATTGCAAGCGCCGTTCGCATCTTCGTTCCGAACGAGGGCAGACGCGAAATTTGGAGCGTCACGCTCACCAATAACGGCGACACCGAACGCACGTTGAACCTTGTTTCTTATGCGAAAACAGAGGTTGACGGTACATACCGTCCGCAGGCATATAGCCTTGGTCAGGGTGGCTTCCACGAAGAAAAGAAAGCCGTATTTGCAAAGGATTACCGTCCTCTTTGGTCCAAGGGCAACAGAAAGATCTATTGCTACATGACCGCATCCGAAGAGATCACGGGCTTTGATGCAAGACGCAATGCGTTCATCGGTCCTTACGGCGACGAACAGCATCCCGCGGCTCTCCGCAAATTCGGCGGCTGCACGAACAGCGATTGTAACTCCGAAAAGCTCTGCCTTGCTTTGCAGAACACCATCACACTCGCTCCCGGCGAAACCAAGACTGCGTATTTCCAGCTCGGCGTGGAAATGGATAACTTTGACGCTATCACCTCTCCTACAGCAGAAAGCGCAGAAGCGGAATTTGAAGCGATGAAGGCGAAGATCGCCGCAGACCTCGGCGGCGTTTCTATCCAGACACCTTGGAAGGATTTCGACCACCTGATCAACGGTTGGATGAAATATGCGGCGTATATGGGCTCTCGTTGGGCGCGTGTACGTCATAACGGCTACCGCGATATGACCAGCGACAGCGAATGTCTTGGCTGTGTCAATCCGAAGCTCGCATGGGAAAGACTCAAGAGAGTTCTCTCCTATCAGTATCAGAGCGGCTATGCGCCCCGTACCATCGCAGACGGCAGAATCAAAGACAATAACTTCGCAGATAACACCGTTTGGATGACCTACGCGGCAAACACCATCATCAAGGAGCTCGGCGACCCGAATCTCCTTTACGATACCGTAAAATTCAACGATACCGAAGAAGCATATTCCGTTTACGAGCATATCAAACGCTCCGTAGACTTCCTTTATAACTTCCAGGGCAACTACGGTCTTGTCCGCATTTGGGGCGGTGACTGGAACGACTGCATCAACAACGCAGGTCTGAAAGGCAAGGGCGTTTCCGTATGGCTCTCTATCGCTTGGGTCAGAGCGGGCAAGATGTTTGCGGAAGTGGCAAAGATGCTCGGCAAGGACGACGACGCGAAGCTCGCGCTCGAACGTGTTGACGATATGGTGAAGAAGATCGATGCATACGGCTACGACGAAAAGGGCGGTTACTATATCTACGCTCGCACAGACGACGATATCATCATGGGCTCTTCCGATTGTGATGAAGGTAAAATCTTCTTGAATCCTCAGCTTTGGGCAGTTCTCGCAGGCATGGAAAAGGGCGCGGCTGTCATGGATAAGGCAGAAGAGCTTCTCGAAACTCCCATCGGTATCCGTCTTTCCTATCCCGCATACTCCTATCAGCGTCCTTATATCGGCTCTATGGCTGAAAAATTCCCCGGCGTACAGGATAACGGCGGTATCTATCTCCATCCCTCCGCTTGGAAGCTCGCAGTTGACAGTATTCTCCGCCGTCCCGACCGCGTAGAAGAAGGTCTCCGCAAGATGCTTCCTTGGGATCAGACCTACGATGACGGCACCGTTGGTCAGACCTGCGGCGAGCCTTACGCGATGTATAACTCCTACTTCGCTCCCGAGGTTGGTTACAGAGCGGGCACTCCCGGTCAGAGCTGGCGTACGGCTTCCAGCTCCTGGATGCTCAAGAGTGTGATCGAATTTATCTTCGGTATGCACCCCGAGGTAGAAGGTCTCCGCATCGATCCTTGCATCCCGCTTTGCTGGAACGAATGCTCCATCAAGAAGGTCATGCGTGATTGCACGTTCGACATTCACTTCATCTGCGACGGCGAAGGCTCTGACGTTCTCGGCATCACCGTTGACGGCGAAGCGATCGACGGCAACGTCATCGCGCCCGTAGCAGGCAAGACCATCAAGGTTGAAGTCAAGCTCGGCAAAAAGGCATAATATCGTTTTTTGAAACATTTGACCGCCTCCCCTGTGTAAGGGGAGGCGGTATTGCTTAGAAATTTGTGTGCCAATCCCTCAGTTTCGCTGACGCTCAACAGCTCCCTTTACACAAGGGAGCCTTTTGTTTACTAAGAAATTGCCCAAAATCGACCTCGCCGTTTTATTATGCTTGGATATACGAAAAGATGCGGTAGGCGAGCATTTTCGAGTGGGCGTTGCCCACTTTGTATGATTTTCTTGACATTGTTTGCTTGCTATGCTATAATGAGCACAGAAATGAGGTGTTTTTATGGCTCAAAATGAAAATATCAAAGAATTGCTTCTCCATTCTGCGGATATGCGCCATTATGGTATCAAGGCGATCTTATGGGGGAGTATGTTGCTCGTCTTTGGCGGTATGGCATTTTTTGTGTGGCTTGCTTCAGGCGAGGCATCGGTGTTTGTTTTGCTTTGCGTGTTTTTGCCGTTCCTTTTGTTTTACTGCGCGCGCATCGTTACGATTTTGAGGCGCAAGAACGAATATTTTCTGACGGAAGTGGTTTTGGAAAAGCCGTGTCCCGGACCGGATAAGACGATGAGCTTTTCCGTTGCATTTTTAGATGAGGAGGGGCAGACCGTAAAGGCGGAAACGCGATACGTATTTTTTGCGTATTGGGGCAAGCCGAATTTCTCGGATTATAACAATCGCCGTGTGCTGATCGCATACCATGCGCCGTCGGGGGACGTGGTGGTTTTGAAGCTTTTGACTTGAAAAAGTTCTTGAAAAAAATCATTTTTTATGTTGAAATTTGAAACATGATATGATACAATGATAAAATAAGCGGAAAAATACCGTTTCGATACCAAGGAAAGGGGGCGGTGAGATGCAAAAAAAGAAATACATACCGCGTGTTTCGGACGTTTTGGGACTTGCCTTGCTTTTGGCGACGGTTTTGCTTTTTCTTTTTTCGGGCATTACGAACCTTTTCGGTATGTCGACTTGGGAGATCTTCGTGAAATTCCTTTTGGGCTTGCCCGTCTTTTTCGCGCCGCTTTTCTTCGTGGTCCTTGCGTATCGGTATTTGCATATGTCGATACCCGTTTTGCCGAAATCGCTCGGATATAACGAAAGCGCGATGCTGACGGTTTCTTCCCTCGGTTTTATCGTGCTGATACAGGTGCTGTACGGCTCCTTGTTCCCGTCGACGACACCCGTCGTCGGTATCGCGGAAACGGATTCCGTATTTGGTTTTCTGCTTTTGTTTTTTACGTCGGTTGTGATCCCCGCGATCTTGGAGGAGCTTTTCTTCCGCGGCGTGATCCTCCGCACCCTGACGGTCTACCGCGCATTGCTGGCGATCCTCATCTCCTCCGTCGTGTACGCGCTGATGCATTTTTCCTTGGAGGCGTTTCCGCTCGTCTTTTTCTGCGGATTTCTGATCGGCTCCGTGTATTATGCAACAGGGTCTCTCGTGGCGGCGGTCGGCGTGAATCTTTCCGCAAAGGCGGTCTGGTTCCTCTCGGAAACGGTGGGCGTATACGCATCTGGTCAGTATCCGCTCTTTATGCGCGTTCTCGTTGCTTCCTGCGTGCTTCTTTTGGCGTTCGGACTTCCGTTTTTGAGAAAAACGGTGCGCACGATCTTAGCGGATGAAGACGACGCTTCCGTTTTGCCGTCCTCACAATTCTGGGGCGTTCCGATCGTACTGTTTCTTATCGTTTCGGTGCTCATTCAGCTTTTGGGCGGCGCGCTATAACGGGAGGGCTTGCGATGGAAGAAAGATTTATGAAGGCGGCGCTCTCACAAGCGAAGCTTGCCGCAAAAAAGGGCGAAGTCCCCGTCGGCGCGGTCATCGTGCGCGACGGCGAGATCATTGCCCGCGCATACAATACGAGAGAGACCGATAAAAACGCACTTTGCCATGCGGAGATCAAAGCCATCCGCAAGGCGTGTAAGAAGCTCGGCGGTTGGCGGCTCACCCGCTGTGAGCTTTATGTGACCTTGGAGCCGTGTCCGATGTGCGCGGGGGCGATCGTCAATTCCCGCATCGTTTCGGTCTACTACGGCGCGTCCGACAAAAAGGCGGGAGCGTTCGGCACGCTTTTTGATATGAACACCATGGGACTCAATCACAAGCCCGAAATTATCGGCGGAGTGATGGAAAAGGAATGTGCGGGTCTGCTCTTGGATTTCTTTTCGGAGCTCCGAAAACGCAAAAAAGCGGAAAAAATCGCTCAAAAAGCGGAATCTTAACAGAATTTGACGAGAAATTCACAGAAAATTTATTTGACTTTTGCATATCTTTATGGTACTATATATCTATACAGGAAAAATCGAATGGAATGAGTCGGTTTTTCAAAAATAAAGTGGGCAACGCCCACCGGAAATTGCTCGCCCACCTTAGCCTTCCGCATCTGCAAATAGAGCGAAACGGCGAGGTCGATCTGCGAAATTTCCTATGGTACAAAAAAAGAAAAAATATCGTTAAAACATGATATGGAGGTAAAAAAATGAAACAGATCATGAAAAGACGTGTTGCAGCCGCACTTGCTGCAATGATGGCGGTCTCTATGTGCGCGATGTTCACGGGCTGTGATACTCCCGGCGGCGAATCTACATCGGGAAGCACTCCCCTTGCGACCCTTCCCCCTGTAAGCACCACAGCACCCGACACCCCCGTTGACACCACGACAATTCCCCCCGTGACCGAAACCACGACCACTCCCCAGACACCCGTGACCCCTGTTGGTAAGTACACAAATCCTCTTACGGGCGAACCCACGGTAAACGACGTTTCCAATCTTCGTCCTCTTGCCATCGTCGTTGACAACAACACCAACGCACACGGCAACCAGACAGGTCTTGACCAGGCTGACGTGCTTTACGAAGCACTCGTTGCGCCCGGCATCACCCGTTTCCTCGCAGTATACTCCGATTACAGACTCGTTGACACCGTTTGCAACATTCGTTCGGGCCGTGATTATCACCTCGACTGGGCAGCATTCCACAATGCCGTCCTCATGTGCCACGGCGCATCCAACACCGTAAATTACGACTTCTATCAGCTCGCCTTGGAACGTCTTGGCAGCCGTTGGGGCTTCATCGATACGCAGTTTGAATACTACTTCTCCTCCACCGAAGCAGGCGTAAAATACGGCACCATCGCAAACTGGGGCGACCGTATCGACCTCCGTTACGATACGCTCTTCAAGGCTGACGCTTTGAACGCGCTCCTCGCTTCTCAGAGCTCTCACTTCACCTCTAAGGCGAACGGCTCTATGACAGGCTACGCAAAGCAGTCCCTCAAGTTCGTTCCTTACGGCACGGAAAAGGATATGACAGGCGCTTCCTCTGCGACCACCATCAACTTGAGCTTTGAATGTGAAGGCGCTGTCGGCAGCGAAAAGGTGACCTTTACATACGATTCCGCAACGGGCAAATACCTCCGTTATCAGGAAGGCGCAAAGCACGTTGACTCGGAAACAGGCAAGCAGCTCGCGTTCACAAACGTCATCACACTCCTCACAAACGTGGAATGTGTTGCAACGGGCATTTCCAACGACCCCTACATGACCCTCGTTGACACTGTAAATCCTCAGGGTCTCGGTTACTACTTCCACGACGGTAAGGTCATCAACATCACATGGTTCTCCACAGGCAACGATCTCGTTTTGATCGATGCCCTCGGCAACGACCTCACTCTCGCAACCGGTAACACCTATATCGGCTACCTCGATGACAAATTCATCGCAGGCGGTACACAGTTCTGGAATTAAATATTTTGAAAGCGGGCATACTCGGTATGTCCGCTTTTTGCGGGAAAGTATGATTTTTTTTTACTTACTTCTTGACACATAGCGGTCGCTGTGATATAATTTTATAAGTAAAACTGAATGTGAAGACGGGGTTTTGAAAAGGACAGGCTTTCGGAACTTCGGTTTTTGCGGAAAGGACAATGAAATATGAATACGGTATTCAAAGATGCGTCGATATATGAAAATGGCAAAATGGTAACTCGCAATGCTGTTTTTGATGGCAAAACTCTTTGTGTTGAGACCGGCGCGACAAGCGGCGGCGCTTCCGTTTCCGAACTTAACAAGGTGATTATTTTGCCCGGCTTTTGCGATGTGCATGTGCATTTTCGTGAGCCGGGTTTTTCGTATAAAGAAACGATGGGAAGCGGCAGAGCGGCGGCGGCACACGGCGGATACACCGCGGTATGTACGATGCCGAATCTGAACCCCACACCGGATACGCCCGAGCATCTGAAGATGCAGACAGATCTGATCGAGCAGACGGACGGCATTGCCGTCTACCCCTACGGCACCATCACGATGGGCGAGCTTGGACGTGAACACGCCGAAATGGAAGCCATGGCGGCAAACGTCATCGGCTTTTCCGACGACGGACGCGGCGTACAAAACGACGATATGATGCGCGAGGCGATGCTCCGAGCGAAAAAGCTCGGCAAGATCATCGCGGCGCATTGCGAAGACAACTCTCTGCTTTTCGGCGGATATATCCACGCGGGCGAATACGCCAAGGCGCACGGTCACAAGGGTATCTGCTCCGAAAGCGAATGGAAGCAGATCGAACGAGATCTGAAGCTCGTGGAGGAAACGGGATGCAAATATCACGTTTGCCATATTTCCACCAAGGAAAGCGTGGCGCTCATCCGCGATGCAAAAGCGCGCGGTCTTGACGTGACCTGCGAAACGGGTCCGCATTATCTCGTTCTGGACGACAGCGACCTCAAGGAGGACGGCAGATTCAAGATGAATCCCCCTCTCCGCTCAAAAGAGGACAGAGAAGCGCTCATCGCAGGCATTCTCGACGGTACGATCGATATGATCGCGACCGACCACGCTCCCCACAGCGCAGACGAAAAATCCCGCGGACTTGCCAAGAGCGCCATGGGCATCGTCGGACTCGAAACGGCGTTCCCCGTGCTTTACACAAAGCTTGTAAAAACAGGTATCCTGCCCCTTGAAAAATTGGTTTATCTCATGTCGGAAGCGCCGAGAAAACGCTTCGGCATCACGTCTGACGTCGGCTTCTCCGTCTGGGACGTGGAAAACGCCTACGAGATAGACCCCGAAGCGTTCCTTTCGATGGGACGCGCAACGCCCTTTGCAGGCGATACGGTATACGGTAAATGTTTAATGACGATATATGGAGGAAAAACGGTATGGCAAAACAAATGAACAGAAAAATCGTCCTCGCGGACGGAAGCGAATACTACGGATACGGCTTCGGCGCAAACCTTGACCGTGTTTGTGAGCTCGTTTTCGACACATCTATGTGCGGTTATCAGGAAATCATCTCCGACCCCGCGTATACGGGTCAGATGGTCCTCATGACCTATCCCTTGATTGGTAACTACGGCATTACCGATGAAGACTACGAATCGAAGAACCCCACCTGCGGCGGTCTTATCGTTCGTGAATATAACGACAACCCTTCCAACTTCCGCTATACGAAGACACTTGCGGAAACCATGGAGGAATATGATATCCCCGGCATCGCGGGCTTTGATACCCGTGAACTCACAAGAAAGATCCGTGACAACGGCAGCTGCAAGGTGCTCATCACCTCTGCCGACACCCCCAAGGAAGAAGCGATGAAGATCCTCGCGGAAACCGAGCTTGCAAGCGACCTCGTTGCTAAGGTAAGCTGCAAAAAGACATGGTATGCGCGCACCGCAAATCATAAATACAATGTTGTTGCGCTCGACTGCGGCGTTCGCCTCAGCACCGTTCACGCGCTCAACTCTCTCGGCTGTAACGTGACCGTCGTTCCTTACAACACCACGGCGGAAGCCATTCTCAGAATGAAGCCCGACGGCGTTCTCGTTGCGGGCGGCCCCGGCAATCCCGAGGACGTTGCGTTCATCGCGGAAGAGCTCAAAAAGCTTGTGGGCAAGGTCCCGATGTTCGGTACGGCTCTCGGTCATGAGCTGATCGGTATGGCGTATGGTGCTACGACCTATAAGCTCAAATTCGGTCATCACGGCGGCAACCATCCCGTGAAAAATCTGGAAACAGGCAATATCGAAACTGTTTCTCAAAATCATAACTATGCCATCGATGCTGAAAGCGTAAAGGCGACCCGTCTCACCGTTACCCATGTGGATATTTTGGACGGTGTCGTTGCAGGTCTTGCTTGCAAGGAGGACAAGGTATTCTCCGTTCAGTATCATCCTGCGCTTTCTATCGGTCCCAATGGCAGACTCGGCGCTTATGAACAGTTTATCGCCCTTATGAAGAAGGAGGAAATTTGATATGCCTAAGAGACAAGACTTAAAGAAGATTTTGGTTATCGGTTCGGGTCCGATCGTCATCGGTCAGGCGGCTGAATTTGACTATGCAGGTACACAGGCGTGCCTTGCGCTCCGCGAAGAAGGCTATGAGGTCGTTCTTTGCAACTCCAACCCCGCGACCATCATGACCGATACCACCATTGCAGATAAGATCTACATGGAACCCCTCACACTCGAATATATCGCAAAGATTCTCCGCTACGAACGTCCCGACGCGATCGTTCCCGGTATCGGCGGTCAGACAGGTCTGAACCTTGCGATGCAGCTTGAAAAGAAAGGCGTTCTCCGCGAATGCGGCGTTGAGCTTCTCGGTACCAAGAGCGACAGTATCGAACGCGCCGAGGACAGAGAAGGCTTCAAGAAGCTTTGCGAAGAGCTTGGCGAGCCCGTTCTTCCGTCCCTCATCGCGCACACCGTAGAAGAAGGTCTTGCAGCGGCTGAAGAGATCGGCTATCCCGTCGTTCTCCGTCCTGCGTTCACCCTCGGCGGTACAGGCGGCGGCTTTGCAGACAATGAAGAAGAATGCAGAGAGCTCCTCAAAACCGGTCTTGCCCTCTCTCCCGTAACCGAAGTTTTGGTTGAAAAGAGCATCAAGGGCTATAAAGAAATCGAATACGAAGTTATGCGCGACTCCAACGACACCGCCATCGCCATCTGTAACATGGAAAATATCGACCCCGTCGGTATCCATACGGGCGACTCCATCGTTGTTTGTCCTTGCCAGACGCTCACCGCAAAGGAAGCGCATATGCTCCGCGAAAGTGCGCTGAAGATCATTCGCGCTTTGAAGGTTGAAGGCGGCTGTAACGTACAGTTCGCGCTCGACCCCCACTCCTTCCAGTACTATCTCATCGAGGTCAACCCCCGTGTATCCCGTTCTTCCGCTCTCGCTTCCAAAGCCAGCGGTTATCCGATCGCGCGCGTTACCGCGAAGATCGCAGTCGGCATGACGCTTGACGAGATCATGCTTGCAAACGCTCCCGCGGCTTGCGAACCCGCGCTTGACTACGTCGTTGCAAAGCTTCCGAGATTCCCGTTTGATAAATTCGCAGATGCCAACAACAAGCTTTCCACCCAGATGAAGGCAACGGGCGAGGTCATGAGCCTTGGCAGAACCATTGAAGAATGTCTTCTCAAGGCGGTTCGTTCCCTTGAGATCGGTGTTTGCCATCTCTATATGAGCAAATTCGATGATTGGACCGCAGATCAGATGATGGATTATATCAAGATCGGTACAGACGACCGTATCTACGCCATCGCAGAGCTCATCTCCCGCGGCACCGATATCGGCAGAATCGCGGACGCGACCAAGATCGATATCCTCTTCATCGAAAAGATCAAGAACGTCATCATGATGGAAGAAGCGCTCTCGGCAGCTCCCATGAACATCGAGGTCCTCAAGGACGCGAAGAAGATGGGCTTCTCCGATAAATATATCGCAAGACTCTGGAAATGCGCGGAGATCGACGTTTATAACGTCCGTATGGCAAACAATATCGTTCCCGTATACAAGATGATCGATACCTGCGGCGCAGAATTTGCAAGCTACGTTCCGTATTTCTATTCCACCTACGAAAACGAAAACGAATCCATCGTTTCCGATAAGGAAAAGATCATCGTTCTCGGCTCCGGTCCTATCCGTATCGGTCAGGGCGTCGAATTTGACTATTCCACCGTTCACGCGGTCAAGACCATCAAGGCTTCGGGCTATGAAGCGATCATCATCAACAACAACCCCGAAACCGTTTCCACAGACTACACAACGTCCGATAAGCTCTATTTCGAGCCGCTTTGCACAGAGGACGTTATGAATATCATCAACTATGAAAAGCCGATCGGCGTTATCGCATCTCTCGGCGGTCAGACCGCGATCAACCTCGCAGAACCGCTCCGCGACAGAGGCGTGAAGATCATCGGTACGGACTGCGACGCCATCGAAAAGGCAGAAAACAGAGATGCCTTTGAAAAGGTCCTCCGTGAGCTCAACATTCCTCAGCCCGAGGGTCAGGCTGTCACCAAGATCGAAGACGGCGTTGCGGCTGCCGCAAGAGTCGGTTATCCCGTGCTCGTTCGTCCCTCCTTCGTGCTTGGCGGTCGTGCGATGCAGATCGTTGCGGACGAAGAACAGCTTCGCCACTACCTCAAAACTGCCGTTGAGATCGACGAAGACAAGCCCGTACTCGTTGATAAGTATATCCAGGGTAAGGAAGTCGAAGTCGACGCAGTATGCGACGGCGTAGACGTATTCGTTCCCGGTATCATGGAGCTTGTTGAACGTACAGGCGTACACTCCGGCGACTCCATCAGCGTATATCCCTCCTTCAGTATCTCTCAGAAGGTAAAAGACACCATTCTCGATTATACCAAGAAGCTCGGTATTGGCATCGGTATCATCGGTCTTTATAACATTCAGTTCATCGTAGATAAGGACGAAAACGTCTTCATCATCGAAGTAAACCCGCGTTCCTCCAGAACCGTACCGTTCATTTCCAAATCCACAGGTTACAGCCTTGCGGATATCGGTACGCTCGTGATCCTCGGCAAATCTCTCAAGGAACAGGGCATCACCTGCATCTATCCCGAAGAGAAGAAGCGTTGCTACGTCAAAGCGCCCGCGTTCTCCTTTGCGAAGCTCCGCGGTCTTGACGCATACCTCAGCCCCGAAATGAAGTCCACGGGTGAAGCCATCGGTTACGATAACACCATGACCCGCGCGCTTTATAAGGCTCTCAAGGCTTCCGGCATGAACGTAGCGAACTACGGCACCGTACTTTGCACGCTCGCAGATAAGGATAAGGAAGAAGCGCTTCCGCTTATCCGTCGTTTCTATAACCTCGGCTTCAATATCCAGGCGACCGCAGGTACTGCAAAATTCCTCAAGGAAAACGGCATCCGCACACACGCCCTCAAGAAGATCAGCGAAGGCAGCGATGAGATCCTCTCCGCGATCCGCCAGGGCTATGTCAACTATATCATCAACACCAGAGATATCCACTCCTTCAAGCACTTGTCCGACGGTCATGCGATCCGTCAGTGCGCTGTGGAAAACAACGTGACCACCTTTACCGCGCTTGATACCGTAAGAGTTCTTCTTGACGTACTCGAAGAGACCACCCTCGGTATTTCCACCATCCACGATTGAGGTGTAATATGACACAAGGTATATATGAGATCCGCTCGAACGTAAAGATCGCGCGTGACGTTTATGAAATGGTACTCTCGGGCGACACCTCTGCCATCACTGCGCCCGGGCAGTTCCTCAATATCAAGATCGAAGGTCTTTATCTCCGCCGTCCCATTTCCATCTGCGATTGGGACGCGGAAACCATCACCATTCTTTATAAGGTGGTCGGCGAAGGTACGGAGAAGATGGCAGATATGACGGCAGGCGGTAAGCTCGATATTCTCGTCGGACTCGGCAACGGCTTCGATATGAATTTCGCGGGCGAAAGACCTCTGCTCGTCGGCGGCGGCGTTGGTACGCCCCCCATGTACGGTCTTTGCAAGCGTCTTGTGGCAATGGGCAAAAAGCCCATTGTCATCCTCGGCTACGCTTCCGCAGAGGACGTGCTGTATGAAGCAAAATTCCTCGAAATGGGTGTCGATGTCCGCATTGCGACCGTTGACGGTACGCGCGGTGTCAAGGGCTTCGTGACCCATGCGATGGACGGTCTTGACTATACGTATTTCTATGCTTGCGGTCCGATCCCGATGCTCAAAGCGCTTTCCGATGCTTCCAATACCAGCGGTGAGCTCAGCTTTGAAGAACGCATGGGCTGCGGCTTCGGCGCTTGCATGGGCTGTACCTGCAAGACGAAATACGGCAATAAGCGTATCTGCCGTGACGGCCCCGTACTCAAGAAGGAGGAAGTGATATGGTAAACACAAAAGTAAATCTTTGCGGTATCGAGATCGATAACCCTGTCATTCCCGCCAGCGGTACGTTCGGCTTCGGCTATGAATTTGCTGAGCTTTATGACATCAACTGCCTCGGTACGTTCTCCTTTAAGGGTACGACCAAGGATCCCCGCTTCGGCAATCCCACACCGCGTATCGCGGAATGTCCCGAGGGTATGCTCAATGCCGTCGGTCTTCAGAATCCCGGTGTAGAAGCCGTTATCTCCGAAGAGATCCCGAAGCTTCAAAAGGTCTTCCATAAGCCCGTTATGGCGAACGTCAGCGGCTTTTCCAAGGAAGAATACGTTTATACATGTGAAAAGATCGATGCGGTCGACTCCGTCGGCTGGATCGAGGTCAATATCTCCTGCCCGAACGTACACGGCGGCGGTATGAGCTTCGGTACGTCGGCAGAAGCGGCAGGCGAGATCACAAAGGCGGTTCGCGCCGTCACCAAAAAGCCCCTTATCATCAAGCTTTCCCCGAACGTGACCGATATCGTTTCCATCGCCAAGGCGTGCGAAGCGGAGGGCGCGGATGCGGTCAGCCTGATCAACACCCTCATGGGTATGCGTATCGATCTGCGCCGTAAAAAGCCCATCATCGCCAACAAAACGGGCGGTTATTCCGGTCCCGCCATCAAGCCCGTTGCCATTCGTATGGTATATCAGGTCTACGACGCGGTCAAGATCCCGATCGTCGGCATGGGCGGTATCGCAACGGCAGAGGACGTTCTCGAAATGATGCTCGCAGGTGCGACAGCGGTCGAAGTGGGCGCGGCAAACCTCGTAAATCCCTTTGCGAGCCGTGATATCATCCATGATCTTCCTCGCGTGATGGAAAAATACGGTGTCAAGAACCTTACCGATATCATCGGCGCGGCACATTGATGCGCCTCTACAAAATAAAAATAAACCGCCGTCCATGACGGCAGAATGGAGCCAAATAATGGGAAAAGACGTTATTATCGCTTGCGACTTTGCGAGCGCGAAAGATACATTTGCATTTTTGGATAAATTCACAGGCAGAAAGCCTTTTGTGAAGATCGGTATGGAGCTTTTCTATGCGGAAGGTCCGTCCATCGTTCGTGAGCTCAAGGCAAGAGGTCATAAGATCTTCCTCGACCTCAAGCTTCACGATATCCCGAATACCGTTAAAAAGTCCATGGCGGTTCTTTCTCACCTCGACGTGGATATGACGAACCTCCATGCGGGCGGTACGGTTGCCATGATGGAAGCTGCTCTTGAGGGTCTGACCCGTCCCGACGGCACAAGACCGCTTCTCATCGCGGTAACACAGCTTACCTCCACAAGCGAAGAAAGAATGAAAGAAGATCTCCTCATCAACGAACCCATCGATAAGGTCGTTATGCACTATGCGGAAAACGCAAAGAAAGCAGGTCTTGACGGTGTTGTTTGCTCTCCTCTTGAAGCAGGTAAGGTTCACGACGTTTGCGGTAAGGGCTTCCTCACCGTAACGCCCGGCGTTCGTTTCGCAGGCGGCGACGTTGGCGACCAGTCCAGAATCACCACACCCGAAGGCGCAAAGGCGATCGGCTCTGACTATATCGTCGTCGGCAGACCGATCACAGCGGCGGCTGACCCCGTTGCGGCATACGAAAGATGCGTTGCGGAATTTGTTGACTAAGATAAAGGAAGTACCCATATGAGAAATTTGATTGATATTTTGGAGCTTTCCACCGAGGATATTTGGGGGCTGATCGAAACCGCGGAGGATATGATCGCAAACCCCGCGAAATATGCAGATGCCTGCAAGGGCAAGATCCTTGGTACGCTGTTCTTTGAACCCTCCACAAGAACCCGACTCAGCTTCACATCCGCGATGATGAGCCTTGGCGGTAACGTGCTCGGCTTCTCCGATTCGACCAGCAGCTCCGCCTCCAAGGGCGAAAGCGTTGCGGATACCGTTCGCATGGTCAGCGCTTACGCGGATATCATTGCGATGCGCCACCCCAAGGAGGGCGCGCCCTTCGTTGCGGCGAAGGCGGCGACCGTTCCGATCATCAACGCGGGCGACGGCGGTCATTTCCACCCCACGCAGACCCTCACCGACCTTCTGACCATCAAGCGTAAGAAGGGAAGCCTGGATAACCTCACCATCGGTCTTTGCGGCGACCTCAAGTTCGGCAGAACCGTTCACTCTCTGATTGCGGCGATGTCCCGTTACAGCGGCATCAAGTTCGTTCTCATTTCCCCCGAAGAGCTGAAGCTTCCCGGTTACGTGAAGTATGAGTTCCTCGGCGACGGTAAGATCGCTTATGAAGAAACCGATGACCTTGAAAAGGCAATGCCGAGCCTCGATATCCTTTATATGACCCGTATCCAGCAGGAACGCTTCTCGAGCTATGACGAATATCTCCGTCTGAAGGATAGCTATATCCTCACGCCCGATAAGCTCGAAAACGCAAAGGCTGATCTTTGCATCATGCACCCCCTGCCCCGTGTCAACGAGATCTCCGTCAAGGTGGACGAGGACCCGAGAGCGTGCTATTTTGAGCAGGCGGCAAACGGCAGATATATCCGTATGGCGCTGATCCTCAAGCTTCTTTCCGAAAAGGATCAGCCCGACGTTCCCCGTGTCGGCGAGACCGTGGAAGGTCTTTCCTGTGAAAATCCGCGTTGCATCTGCAAAACGGAGCAGGAGCTTCCTCCGCTTTTCCGTTGTGCAGACGAAACTCACGGTGTTTACCGTTGCGTTTATTGCGACCAGAAAGCATATAAGAAAAAGAAATAATTCCTTGAATTTGTCTTTTTATGACGCATCTTGCGAGATGCGTCATTTTTTCTGCCTAAATTTTTCAAAATCATGGAAAATAGATATATACAAACGCAAAAAATTGTGATATAATAAATACGATTCTTTTATGAAATCAAAATATAAAATGGAAAGGATTGACTTTTTTGAAAAGATTACTTTCTGTATGTTTGGTTCTGTGTTTTATGGTGAGCTTTTCGGCGTGCGGCGCGAAAATGACCCCTGTCGAGGAGGCGCTCATTGCCGTGAAGGCATTGGATGCGGAAGCCTTTTCCGCGTGCATGACCTCCGATTCTGAAACGGCGCTTTCCCGTATCGTAAGTACGGTCAAGACGGATATCAGCGAGGAAGAACGCGCGACCTTGCAGTCGCTTTATGGGCTTATCCGCTATACAATGGGCGAGGAGAGCGAAGAAATGAACGGCGCAAAGACCGTCAAGGTTACGGTCAAGCTCCCCGATATGGCGCGTGTACGCACCTTGGCGGAAAAGAAGATACTTGTTTCCGCGGAAACGGCGAATGCCGTCGTTTCGGAGATGCTGACGAGCGGTGAGATCGAACAGAATTATATGCTCGAAACCGTTTGGGAGATCAAAATGACAGAAGAAGACGGAAAATGGCTCATTCCTTATACCGATAAAGCAAACGATGCGTTCGCAAGCGGACTTTATCTTTTGGAAATGCTGACGTTTTTCGCGCAACATTAAATATTAAGAAGAAACGGAAATGACTATGGAAAATAAAAAAAGAAACTTCACAAAGCCCACGCAGGAGCCGGACGGCACCGTCATCGTGGGCAGAAATCCCATCATGGAGCTGATCAAAAGCGGTAAGGATGTGGAAAAGCTGTATATCCAGCGCGGTGAAAGAGAAGGCTCTATCACCAAGATCTTCGCAGAAGCCAAGAAACGCGGCATCGTGATCACTGAGGTCGATAAAAAACGTCTTGACGAGCTCGCACTCGGCAACGCGCATCAGGGCGTTGCGGCGATCGTTTCCGCGGTGGAATATAAGACCGTAGAAGAGCTTGTGAATATCGCGCGCGAAAAGGGCGAAGCGCCTCTGATCGTCGTTTGCGACGGCGTGGAGGACCCGCACAATCTCGGTGCCATCATCCGAAGCGCGGACGGTGCGGGCGCGCATGGCGTTGTCGTATCGCGCAGACATTGTCCCGTCATCGGACAGACCGTTTTCAAATCCTCCGCGGGCGCGGCGGCTCACGTTCCGATCGCCAAGGTGTCGAATATTGCGACAGCCGTGGACGAGCTCAAGGAAATGGGTGTTTGGATCTTTGCGGCGGAGGCAGACGGCGTGCATTATAAAAAAGCCGACTTCAAGGGCGCGTGCGCGCTCGTTCTCGGCAGTGAGGGAGAGGGCGTTTCCCGTCTTGTCCGTGAAAAATGTGACTTCGTCGTTTCCATTCCGATGCGCGGCGCAGTCAACTCCCTGAACGTTTCTGCGGCGGCGGCGATTCTTCTCTTTGAAGCCGCTGAACAGCACGCGGGAGCGTGATTTGCAAAAAGACAAGAATATAAAAGAGGAGGATTTTCCGATGCCGAAGCATGAAAAAAAGGCAAACAAAGAAGCATCCCAAAGCGACGCGCAGGGCTTGCTCCGACGCCTGAATAACCGATACGACGCAAAGCGTGTGGATACGGAAAAGGGCGCGATGAAAAATCTGGATAAATTAGAGGATACCGACGTAATGGAGGCGCATGACGTGCCGTATACGCCGACGGCAGAGATGCCGAAGGCTTCCGTTTCCACGGCGGTAAACGATACGGAGATCACGGACGACGAGGTCAAAACGCTCTTTGACCGTTATCTCGGTGATTCCGCAAAGAGCAAAGAACCCGTCGGCTACGAGGACGTTCACGATCAGATCGTAAACGCCGAAAAACGCGCAGGCAAAGCCGATGAAAATATGCAGACCGACGTAGAAAAGAACATCACCGAAGCGGAAAAATACGTGGAAGCCATCGCGGAAAAGGCAGAAAAAGAAAAGGAAATGACCTTTAAGGACGAGCTTTTCTCCGATGCAACGGGTGGCTTTGCCGTCGATATTCAAGACGCAGAGCAGCTCAGCGCCTATGCGCCCACCACGACAAATCAGGATATTGCCGACGTTTTGCGTGAAACGCGAGTTCTCTATTCCAAGGACGAGGAGGACCTGCCCGTTCCCGACGTGCCGACCGATACGGCGATGATGAAGGCGTTCGGTCTTGACCCGAAAACGGCGGAAATGGCGAAGGAAGAACCGCTTTTCGATGAGATTCAATTTTCCGAAAACGAGGAGCTTGCCTCCACGGAGGAGATTTCCTTGCAGGATATGGGCGAAACCGTGGAAATGAATATCTCCGATATGCCGGAGGCAAAGCCCGATCCCGAGCATGAGCATCACCACCATCACGGCTTTGAATATAAGGACGCATCTCAGAACAAAGAGATCTTTACCGTGTTCAAATCCAAATATAATTTCGCAAAGGTCCGCTTGGTGCTTGCGGCGGCGCTCGCACTTCTTTTGGGGCTTCTCGAAAACATCACCGCTGTTTCTGATATGTTCGGGGGCAACGTCAACTTCATCGCGGTCGATTGGGTCTTGACGCTTTGCTGTGCGGCGCTTGTCTTTGACCGCTTGATCTCGGCGGCAAAGGCGATCGCAAAATTTGAATTTGACTGCGATTCCATCACCCTGTTCACCTTGATCCTTTCGACGCTTTCCACGGGCATCACGCTTTTCACAGCGCCGACCTATGGTGACGTTTATCTTTATAATTTCCCCTTTGCCATCTGCGTTTTCCTGAACGTCATGAATACGTTCGTCACGCTCCGCAGGGACGTATATTCCTTTAAGATCGTTTCCTCCGCCAAGGCAAAGAGAATGCTCGCGCGTGCCTCTGCCGATAGCGAAAGGATCCCCGAAAAGGTGGAATTTTCCGAATATCTCGGAGAGGATGAGGATATCTGCACCATCAAAAAGGCGGATTTCATTTCCTCGTTCTTCTCTCATAAAAACGAAAAAACAAGATCGAAATTCCTTTTGAAGATATTCATTCCCGAATGTGTGGTCTTTTCGATCCTCTTCTTCATGGTGTCGTATTTCGTCATGGATAACGATTTGACGACGAGCCTCGGTACGGCGTATGCGTCGTTCCTCATGAGCGCGCCTTTCTGTTCGTTTATCGCGTATTCGTATCCGCTTTATCTGGCATCTCGCCGTGCGTATACATACCGCTCCGCCATCATCGGCGATAAAACACATGAAAATTACGATGCCACGGCGGTCGTTGCGTTCCGTGATGAGGATGCATTCCCTGTCGGACGCGCAAAGGTCAAGAGCTTGAAGCTTTACGCCGACCGCAAGATCGAAAACGTCATGTATTACGCATCGAGCGTATATTCCAAGCTCGGCGGACCGCTTGCGACTGTCTTCAAGCAGGCGACGCTCAACTCCATCATTTCGAGCGATATCGAGATCCGTGAGATTTCCAAGGACGGTGTCAGCGCGATGGTGGACGGTAAAAATATCGTCATCGGCAGACCTGCTTATATGGAAGCGCAATGCTTTGAAACCATGTCCGACGCGGGCGACGAGGACTATGAGGGTCAGACCAATAAGAGGATTCTTTATCTCGCTTGCGAGCAGATCATTATTGCCAAATTCTACGTGCAGTATACCACGACCTCCGATTTTCTGTATATGGTCAACCGTCTTGCCCGTTCGGGTGTCGGTACGTCGATCCGCACCGCAGACCCCTGCATCGACGACGGACTTTTGTATAGCAACAAGATGAATCCCGAGCAGTATCCCGTCAAGGTTATCAAGGGCGTTCTTCCCGAGGAAAAGGCGAAAAAGATCTCCGCGAAAAAGGGCGGTATCGTTTCCGTCGGCTCCACGAAGGACCTCATCAAGACCTTCCTCATCTGCGATAAGATCGAAAACGTCAAAAAGACCAATTTCGTTTTGAAAACGGTCGCGTCCATTCTCGGTATCGCGGTCATGGTGCTCGTTCTCTTCACGGGCAACGCCGCAGGAATGCTCTCCATATTTCCCGCGCTTTACCAGCTTTTCTGGCTCGTGCCGATCTATTTCGTATCCCGAATCTATATTTGACAGCAAAAGACCGATTGCATTTGAGAGGCTTCTCATAAAAATCTTGCAAATTTTGGCAGAGAAATGATTTTCTCTGCCGATTTGCGTTATCATGATGTGGATGATGAAGATGGATAAAGAAAAAGAATTGCCGAAGCGCAAACCAACAAGATTAAAGAATTATGATTATAGCTCTACTGGTGTCTATTTTGTAACGATATGTATCCGAGATAGAAAGCAAATCTTATCTGAAATTATCAGAACGATACGTCCTGCTACCAATGAGCAGGAAAATTCTGCGGTAGGGGAGGGGCTTGCTCCTCCCGAGTATTGGGTGAGATTAAAGCCTTGCGGTGAAGTCGTGAAAGAACAGATACAACGCATTGGGCAAAGATTTCCAAGCGTTAGCGTTAAAGACTATATTATTATGCCCGATCATGTTCATGTGCTTCTGTATCTACGGAAAGAAACGGGAGGAGCAAGCCCCTCCCCTACCTTGGATGATGTAATTTGTGCGTTCAAATCCTTGACATCGCGTATTTGTAAGCAAAAATACGGGATTGAAAAAATGTTTCAACGCTCGTATGCCGAGCATATCGTCCGTGACAGAGAGGATTATGAAACACGAAGAAAATACATCTATGAAAATCCCATGCGTTGGTACTATAAGTATTTGAATACAGAAAATAAGGGGTATGGGCTTTTCTCGGAGCGTTTGTAATACAAATGCGAAACTTACGATAAAGACAAAGGAGAAATCATGATGAAAAACGTGGCAGATTGGATTGACAATGTTCTGCATAACAACGCTGTCCCTACGGATATTGTTGCTTTTTGTTTTAATCTTTATGAAGAAAGCGACAGCAGTTGGGCTATGGAATTGGTAGGAACAGAAAGATTTGATTTAGAGGATGAAGATTGGGCTTGCAATGAAGCAACCGATTTTGGCTCAAGAGAGAATCTTTATAATTGGAAAATGGAATGTGAATGGGACGAAGCATTGGCGTATATGGTGAATGAATTAAAGCAATATTTATCAAGTGGAAAATACGCCGAATTATTAAAATCCAAAGAGGGCGTTGGCGTTGGATTTGTTGACGGCAATATAGAGATCTTGCATAGCAAATAAAAATTTACCCGACAGATTTTCAAAGTCTGTCGGGTTTTTATCAGCCTCAGGAGAAAATCTCTTTTTGCCATCGGTCTTTGTGCATTTTCAACAGAAAAAAAGCATAAAAACTATCATAAAAAACTCTTGACAAATCGCTTTCTTTGTGTTATTCTTTTAACACGCTAAAACAAAAGCGGGCGACGCCCGCGGGAAATTGCTCGCCTATCCCGGCTTTTCCGATTGAGTGGGAACTGCGAAACGATCAGGTCGATCTGAGCGATTTCTAAAAAAACAAAAAAAGATTTAAGGAGATTCCACAATGAAAAAACTTCTCGCGCTTCTTCTTGCCACCTTGATGATGGCAATGCTTTTCACCTCTTGCTCCACACCCGATACCATGGTCATCGGTTATACCCTCTATGAGCCGATGAACTATGAAGACGCAAACGGCAACCTGATTGGCTTTGATACCGATCTTGCAAAGGCTGTCGGCGAAAAGATCGGCTATGACGTAACCTTTAAGCTGATCGACTGGCCTCAGAGATACACCGAGCTCAACGCAGGCAATATCGATTGCATTTGGAACGGCTTTACCGCAAACACCGCGGATGACGACGGCGTTTCCAGAAGAGAAAAGGTCGATTTTTCTTACAATTACATGAGAAACAAACAGGTCATCGTGACCACCGCGGAAATCGCGGCGACCGTTGTTGATACGAGCTCTCTTGCTGATAAGGTTGGCGCTGTGGAAGCAAAATCCGCAGGCGATACCTTCCTTACCGACAACTTGACAGGCGCTATCAAAAACGGTGTTGCTTCTCAGCTCGATGCGATGAGAGAGCTTGCACTCGGTACGGCAGACTTCGTTGTCGTTGACGACCAGCTTGCAAAGGCATACGTCGGCACAGGCGATTACAAGGATCTCGTTATCGTGGAAACCATCACCGGTACGGAAGAATTTTACGCGATTGGCTTCAAAAAGGGCAGTGAACTCACCGCAAAGGTAAACGCAGCTCTCGAAGAGCTCGCCGCTGACGGCACGATCGCAAGACTTGCAGAAGAATACGGCGTTTCCAATACCGCCATCACTGATTTTGCAGATCAGAAAAAGTAATCCATTATGACTTATCGAAGCAAGGTTGAAAACCGTGTTTTCAACCTTGCTGTTTTGTGTTGTTAGAAAAAGGAGTGATTCTCATGAGCTTTTGGCAAATCACACTGGAGCTGCTCGGTGGCTTCGGTCTTACCTGTTTGCTGTTTCTTTTGACCTTGATCTTGGCGATTCCGCTCGGTCTTGGCATTTCGTTCTGTACCATGAGTAGTTTCAAACCGCTCAAAGCCGTCAGCAAAATTTTTGTATGGCTGATTCGCGGTATTCCGCTCATGCTTCTCATTTTTATGATCTATTATCTGCCGGGACTTCTCGGTCTTGGTTCGCTGAACATCTTCAATCAGCTTGACCGTTATTTCACAAGCCTTGCAGGAAGCAGCGAAATGCTCTATCACGGTCGCTTTATCGCCGTTTTGATTGCATTCGTCATCAATTATTCCTGTTATTTTTCGGAGATCTTCCGCGGCGGTATCGAAAGCATTTCCCGCGGTCAATACGAAGCGGGTCAAGTGCTCGGTATGACGAAGGGACAGATTTTCAGAAAAATCGTCTTGAAGCAGGTCATCAAGTGTATCCTGCCTCCGATGTCCAATGAGATCATCACGCTCGTCAAGGATACTGCGCTTGCCAATGCGATCGCAATTCCCGAGATCATTCAGCGTGCAGAGCTGATGGCGTCGGGACAGGCAATCATCTGGCCTATTTTCTATACGGCAGTCTTTTACCTGCTTTTTGTCGGCGGATTGACGATCTTGCTTGGACGCGCCGAAAAGAAGCTTTCTTATTTCAAGGCGTAAGGAGGGAACACCATGTTTTTGGAAGTAAAAAATCTTACGAAAAGCTTTGGCGAAACACAGGTCTTGCAGGGCATCAATTTCGGACTCGAAAAAGGACAGGTGCTTTCCATCATCGGTTCTTCGGGTAGCGGTAAGACCACGCTTTTGCGTTGCATCAATGCGCTTGAGACCGCAGACGGCGGCGAAATTTATGTTGACGGCAATAAGATATTCGATGCCGCCGAGCAGAAGAACAAAAAATCAAAAACGAAAAATATCCTCAATTTCGGCTTTGTTTTTCAATCGTTTAATCTTTTTCCGCAGTATACCGCGCTTGAAAATATCACGCTTGCGCCCTCTTTGAAGATTCGAGAGGCGTATAAGCAAAAGAGCATCACTAAGGACGAAATGAAAGAAAAACTTGCCGAGATCGAAAATAATGCGCTTTCACTTCTCGCCAAGGTCGGACTTTCCGAGAAGAAAAATTCCTATCCCTGTCAGCTTTCAGGCGGACAACAGCAGAGAGTTTCCATCGCGCGCGCCTTGGCGCTTTCGCCCGATGTGCTTTGCTTTGACGAGCCGACCTCCGCGCTCGACCCCGAGATCACGGGCGAGGTGCTGAAGATCATCAAAAGCCTCGCGGCAGAAAATATGACCATGATCATCGTAACGCATGAAATGGCATTTGCACGCGATGTTTCCGATAAGATCATCTTCATGGATGGCGGCGTCATTTCCGCAGAGGGAAGCCCCGCAGAGCTTTTCGCGCAGAGAGAAAACCGCCGTTTGCAGGCGTTTCTCAGCTCGTTTTACGATATGGCGAAATAACGAAAAATCCACCGAAAGCTCGGTGGTCATAAAAAAGTTGCCGAGACAGCATCTCACATCGCTGTCTCGGTTCTTGTAAAATCCATTATCATATGATAGTATGTAATGAAACAGACCGATAAATAAGAATTTGACGGAGAATAAGCAATGAAAATCTACGATATTTCACAAGAAGTTTTCAGTTGTCAGGTGTATCCCGATGATCCGGCACCGGAAAAAAAGATTATTAGATCAATGGAAAAAGGTGAAGTATATAATTTGACGGCATTTAGTATGTGTGCGCACAACGGCACGCATATAGATGCACCGCGTCATTTTATTAGAGATGGAAAAACTGTGGATGAGAAGTCTTTGGAGGCATTTATCGGAATGGCTTACGTAGCAGAGCATAGTGGGGTTGTTACCTATAATGATGCCACGGAAATAATTGAAAAAGCCAAAAAGCATAATGCGGAAGCTGCAAAGAGAATTCTGATAAAAGGAGATGTCGAGGTATCATTAGAGGCAGCAAAGGTATTTGCATCTTCAGATATTTTGCTTCTGGGAAATGAACCACAGACAGTCGGACCTCAAAACGCGCCAATGGCGGTGCATCTTGCACTATTGTCTGCAGATGTTATCTTGCTTGAGGGGATTCGTTTGGCAGAGGTGTCCGAGGGAATATATTTCTTAAATGCGGCTCCGCTGAATTTGGCGGGGGCAGACGGTTCACCGTGCAGAGCGGTGTTGATAGATAATGAGTAAGTAAATTCCAATTTAGCGAACTGATAAGGGCGCACTTCTATACACGTTCGGTGTGGTGCTTTATGTGCGGTTTTGTGCCGCGCCAAGGTTCCCTCGTCAGAGGGATCCTTGGACGTTGCTATATCAAAATAATAAGCAAACAACCTCCCTACGAGAAATCTCATAGGGAGGTTTCACTGTTTTACAAAGTTTCACCAAACGGTGAATTTTTTGTATGAACGCGAGTTTGATGGAATTATTTTGATAGGGCTTTTTTATTCTCCTCCCAAAAGCTCCGAGACCGTGACAAATTCATAGCCCTCATCGAGGAGCTTGGGAATCAAAATTTTGAGAGCATCGAGCGTATGCGCGGTGCGTGCGGTATAATCATGAAACAAAACGATACTGCCGCCGCGCACCTTGCTTTCTACGGTGCTTACGATTTTATCCGTAGACGCAAGGTCCCAATCGCGGGTGTCGACGGTCCAGAGAATGACGGGATATTCTGCGTGTCTTGCCGCGGCGAGAACGGCTTCCGAGCAAGCGCCCTCGGGCGGTCGAAAAAGAGAGACCTTAACGCCCGTCAAGTCCAAAATGACCTTTTCCGTGTCGGCAAGCTCCTTTTCCAGCATCGGCGCTGACATTTTGGAAATGCCTTCGTGCCGAAAGGTGTGATTGCCGATCTCATGCCCGAGAGAAACCGCACGCTTCAGCGGCTCGGGATAATAGACTGCATTTTGCCCGATTACGAAAAACGTCGCGTGAATGTTATATTCTGCGAGCAAATCCAAAATCCTGTCCGTTTGCCTTGGGTGCGGTCCGTCGTCAAAGGTCAAGGCGATCTTGGGCGATTCTCCGCTTCCCGAACGAATGACAGGCGTGTCCTCCGTCGCGCTCACGGAAAACGGCAAAAGAAACAATACGACAGCAAGCATCAAAGCCAAAAACCGTTTCATTCACACATCTCCTTAAGTTCCGTAAGCGAGCCAAAGCGATATCCCTCCGCTTTCCATTTTGTGATGAGCGTGTCCAAAATATCGGCGTTCGTCTTGGAGGTCGGATGCAGAAGGATCACCGCTCCGTTGTGGATATTTTCACAGAGGATTTTTTGAGCAAAGTCGGCAGAAGGCTGCTTGTCGTTATCCCAATCGGCATAGGCAAGACTCCAAAAGACCGTCGTATATCCCATTTTTTTGACGGTTTCAAGGCTTTTTTCATCAAATTTTCCCTCCGGCGGACGGAAAAAAGGCGCCATTTCTCCGCCGATCTTCTCCTTGTAAAGCGTTTCAAGTGAACCGATCTCTTTTTCGATTTCTTCTTTTTTGCATTTTGTTAAATCCTTATGCTTTGACGTATGATTGCAAACGAGATGCCCCTCATCTTTCATGCGTGTGACAAGCTCGGGATTGCGATTTATGAGATTTTCCAAAATGAAAAATGCACCCTCAACCTCATGCTTTTTCAGCGTATCGAGAATCCTTGCCACGTTTCCGTTTTCATATCCCGCATCAAAGGTCAGATAGATCACCTTTTCATCTTTTCCGAGATAGACCCCGTCAAGGTCTTTGATATATGCCATACCGCTTTCGATTTCGGGACGGATATGGTCTTTTTGCCGTTTGCAATACCAGCTTTGCGCGTCGGCAGCGCGGAGAGATGCTCCTGCGCCGAGAAACAAAACCGAGGAAACCAAAACGGATATGAGCTTTTGTATTGAAATTTTCATGTCATTTCTCCTTTTCTGTATGCTTTACAACCTCAGTTTTTGCAAAATCAGCGGAAAATACCCCATGAAATTTCTGCATCTCTTACAAAATCATTGCAATTTTCAAAAAAATAAGGTATACTATAAAGTAGTACACTGAAAAAGTATGACTTTCGGAAAGGATATCTTCTTTTATGTCAAAGATCAATATCGTTCTTGTGGAACCCGAAATTCCGCAGAATACAGGAAATATTGCCAGAACCTGCTCCGCAACGGGCGCGGCGCTCCATCTGGTCAAGCCACTCGGCTTTGCTATTGATGACCGCAAAATGAAACGCGCAGGTCTGGATTATTGGAATACACTCGAAATTTATATGTATGAATCCCTTGCCGATTTTATGGAAAAGCACGGCAACGATAACCTTTGGTTTTATACCACCAAGGCAAGCAAGCTCTATACGGAAGCCGCCGTTGACGAATCGAATGAAATCTATCTCGTTTTCGGCAAGGAAACTAAGGGACTTCCCGAAGAACTCACCGCGGCACATTTTGACCATAGCGTGAGAATGCCGATGCTAAACGATATCCGAAGCCTTAACCTTTCCAATACCGTCGCCATCGCCGTATATGAAACCCTGCGACAGGGCGGTTTTGAGGGTATGAAGACCGACGGGGAGAAGCTTGCTTCGATGCAATGACCATGTGTCCTTGACACCCCGCATTTCTCAACTTTTTCTTTTTGAAAGAAAAAGTTGCAAAAAGAAGCAAAAACCTTGCAGGTTTATCGCTTGTAGATTTTGAAAGCTCGCTTTCGCGTTCTCCTACCGGCTATGACCCGCCGGAAAGAACGCGGTTTCATGTCGGCTTTTATCCAAGGTCGCGTAATTTATGTCGGCAAAATGGGTCTATCTCAGACGTGCTCGCGCTCATTCAAATTTGCGCTTGCCGAACGGCGCTCAAGCGCCGTCACAAATAAAATCTAATGCTTCTGCCCATCGGCGTGAGCAAGCGAAAATACCATGTTATGGTGTTTTCGTGCCGCGATACGGCACAAAGCAAGGAGTATCAGAAGCAGGGCTTGCCTTGCACGTGATACGACTATGCGACTGCCGAGAATGTTCCGCCGTGATGTCCCGGAGGTGAAGCCACCGGAGGGTTGCATAAACTCGGGGTCCTCAAAATATGCGTTAGCATGTTTTGGGGTTCTCGAACTTGTTTATGCAAAATCCGTGCGGGGAGCCGATAGCACCGCATACGAAAATTTGCGCTTCGGTCAAGCGGAACGCTTGCGACTCTTTTCGTACTTTTCTGTTCGCACAGAAAAGTACACGTGCCTTTTTCTTTTGAATCAGAAAAAGAACGATCGGAACGACTAAAGTTTACAAATTAGTATAGTATTTTGAAGGAAAATCATGTATAATAATCTTGTTATCATATGATTTGTGAAAGGAAAATAACATATGTCACTTGCAGATAAGCTTTTTGGCACATATAGCGAACGACAGATCAAAAAAATCAAACCCCTTGTGGATAAAATAGAAGCAATGGCGGAAAAATACGCCGCCATGACCGATGAAGAACTCAAAAATATGACCCCCGCGCTGAAGGAAAGACTTGCGGCAGGCGAAACGCTCGACGATATTCTCCCCGATGCATTTGCAACGGTCAGAGAAGCCGCAACCCGTGTGCTTGGCAAACGCCCCTTCCGCGTACAGCTCATGGGCGGTGTCATTCTCCATCAAGGCAGAATCGCCGAAATGAAAACGGGTGAAGGTAAAACACTCGTTGCCACCATGCCCGCTTACCTCAATGCACTTGCGGGAAAAGGTGTGCATATCGTAACCGTCAACGACTATCTTGCCCGCCGCGACAGCGAGGAAATGGGCAAGGTCTACGGCTTCCTCGGACTCAAAACAGGCATCATCGTCTTTGGACAAAGCCCTGCGGAAAAGCAGGAAGCGTATAACGCCGATATCACTTACGGCACCAATAACGAATTTGGTTTCGACTACCTCCGCGATAACATGGTCAACTATAAAAAGGACGTGACCCAGCGCGGTCATGCCTTTGCCATCGTCGACGAGGTGGACTCCATTCTCATCGATGAAGCGAGAACACCGCTTATCATTTCTGGCAAGGGCGCACAATCCAATGAACTCTATCAGAAGGCAGAAGCCCTTGTACGCACCATGCGCGCGCACGTCGTCAAGGAAATGGATAATAAGTCCGACAACGATGACGTGAAGGAGGATTATATCGTCGATGAAAAGGCAAGGCGTACCGTCCTCACCAAGCATGGCGTTGAAAAGGCGGAACGCTTCTTCGAGCTTGAAAACCTTTCCGACCCCGAGAACCAAGCCATCAACCACCATCTCCGTCAAGCGATTTACGCACACGGCATCATGAAGCGCGACGTGGATTACGTCGTGACCACGGACGGCAAGGTCATGATCGTCGACTCCTTCACGGGTCGTATCATGCCCGGCAGACGCTTCTCTGAGGGACTTCATCAGGCGATCGAAGCCAAGGAAAACGTCAAGATTCAAAACGAAAACCAAACGCTCGCAACCGTTACGTTCCAGAATTTCTTCCGTCTTTACGAAAAGCTTTCGGGCATGACGGGTACGGCGCTCACCGAAGAAAACGAATTTCGCGAAATTTACGGTCTTGACGTGGTTGAGGTTCCCACGAACAAGCCCATGATCCGCAAGGACCAGAACGACGTCGTTTATAAAAATCAAGCGGGCAAATACAAAGCCATCATCGAACAGATTCGCGCTTGTCATGAAAAGGGACAGCCCGTCCTCGTCGGCACCGTTTCCGTCGATAAATCCGAATATCTTTCCGCGATGCTCAAAAAACAGGGCATCACCCATAATGTCCTCAACGCCAAGCATCACGAAAAGGAAGCGGAGATCGTCGCGCAGGCAGGTAAGCTCGGCGCTGTTACCATCTCCACCAATATGGCAGGTCGTGGTACGGATATCATGCTCGGCGGTAACGCAGAGTTCCTTGCCAAGAACGAACTGAAAAAGAACGGCTATAACGAAGAAGAGATCACGCTTGCCGTCGGTATGTCTGAAAATATTGACGACCGTATCCGCGAAGCGCGCGAGCTTTTCCACAAGGCTCTGGAAAAATACAAGGCTGAGATCGCGCCCGAAGCCGAAAAGGTCAGAGAAGCAGGCGGTCTTTATATCCTCGGTACGGAGCGCCATGAGAGCCGCCGCATCGATAACCAGCTCCGCGGACGCGCAGGACGACAGGGCGACCCCGGCGAAAGCCGTTTCTTCCTTGCCCTTGACGATGACCTCATGCGTTTGTTCGGAAGCGAACGCATCGCAGGTATGATCGATAAGCTGGGGCTTGAGGAAGACCAAGCCATAGACGCGAAGATTCTTTCGGGCTCGATTGAGAGCGCACAGAAGCGCCTCGAGGGTGAAAACTTCAACCGCCGTAAGAACGTCCTTGATTATGACGACGTGATGAACCAGCAGAGAAATGTTATTTATCATCAGCGCCGCGAGGTGCTCGACGGCGTGGATATCAGCGAAAAGATTCACGGCATGGTGACGGAATGTATCCGTACGGGTATGCAGGCTTGCCGCGATGAGGAGGGCAACTTCCATGTGGAGGATGCAAAGGTCGAGCTTGCTTGGATTTCTCGTCCCGACGATTTCACGATGGACGAAAAAGCGCTCGAAAGCACCTTTATCGCAAGAGCGGAAGCGGTTTACGAGCAGCAGGAAAAGCTCTTTGGCGAGAATATGAGAGAGCTGGAGCGCGTGGCGCTTCTCCGCGCAGTCGATACGAACTGGATAAACCACCTCGACGCGATGGACGATCTGCGCGACGGTGTCGGACTCAATGCTTACGCACAGCGCAACCCCCTCACCGAATACCGTATTCAGGCGGGCAATATGTTTGACGATATGATCGAAAAGATCCGTCTGGATACCGTCCGCATGACGCTTTTCGCAAAGCCAATGCAGGAGATTCGCCGCGCAGAAGTCATCTCGAAGCAGAGAAGCGCTGAGCTTGCGGGCGTTGGCGGTGAAAAAACAACGAAGAAACCCGTTGTCAGACGTGCCTCTGAGCGTGTTGGCAGAAACGATCCCTGTCCCTGCGGCAGCGGTAAAAAATATAAGCAGTGCTGCGGCAAGCCGACAGGCGCGGGTGCTGATACACAATGATCAATATCCCTCCCGCCTTCCTCTGAAGCGGGAGGGGATTTAGGAGAAGATTTTATGGGCTTTGGATGGATGTTCCTCGGCTATTGTCTGCTTTTGGGAACAAATATTGAATTTTTGGGTGTCCCCGTGGATATCACCCCCGACGTTATCGCCTTTCTTTTGATGCTCAAGGGCTTTAACGTCGCAAACGAGCATTGCGAATGCTTCCGTATTTCGCGCATCTTCGCCATGATCGGGATCCCCACGTCGCTTATCGTGACCGCGCTCGACCTTTTCATCAATATGAAGGTCATCACATTTTCCCCCGTAGTGGCAATGACGCTTTCCTATGCGTACGATATCTTTAAGCTGGCGTATACCCTCGTGCTTTTGTATTCGCTCTATCTCATTTCCACGCAGGTCGAGGTCGATAAGCTCCGCAAAAAGGCGGCAAGATGCGCGATCTATACGGTCATCTTTTTCTTTCTTGCAGAGTCCTCCGCGACCATCTTTTCTTGGTTCGGTGTGACCCTTTCCTCCGCGTATACGGCGGCGATCGCCATGCTTGCGGATGCGCTTTGCATCGTCATCAACGCGACTCTCGTCTTCGGCTGTTATATGCGTATCTGCCTTGAGGGCGACGAGGATATGCCCGATAACCGCGAGCATAAATACAAAACACCCTTTGAATATTTTGAACGCCGCCAAGCGCTTGACGCGGCAGAAAAAGCAAAAAAGCAAAACGTACATCATCATAAAAAGAAAAAATAAGGTTTTTCTGAAACATACGAAAGGAACGGTCATAAACAGATGAAAATCGGATATATTTTGGCTGGCATGATATTTCTCTTCAATCCGCATATCAATATCATCGACGTTTTGCCCGATGTCATCGGTTACATTTTGATTTTACACGGACTTTCCAAGATATCGGACCTTGAACGCAATCTGCTTTCCGCAAAAGATAAGTTTTTCAAGCTCGCGTGGCTTTCCGCGGCGAAGCTCGCGTGCCTGCTCCTCACCCCCATTTTTGATGAAACGCTGTATCTTATTTTCACGTTTTGCTTCGGTCTTTTGGAGGTCATGTGGATGATCCCCGCGTTTGTGGATATGTTCCATGGCATTTCCTTTTTGGAGGAGCGCTACACCAGACACCGCACCTGTCATACGGCGGGAAGCGCGCTGCGCGCAGGCGGTCTGCTTGATAAGACCGACTTTGCCGAGGGCAGAGTCTATTTCGAGGTCTACGGCAAAACGAGAGAGAACGCGGAGATCCCTGCGGATGAAGAGCTCGTGCGCTTGCCGGGCGGCAACGTGACGGTCTGCGCCGCATACGAGGGCTTTACCGCGCGCGATGAGAACAAAACGCCGTATTTTTATGAATCTGCGGAAGCGCGTGTCATCAGCGTGATCTTTGCCATCGTCCGCGCCGTTTGCGCGTGCCTGCCCGAGGTCACGGCGATCATGAGCACGGGCGACAGCTACGTGCATTCCAATTACACCAACGATTATTCCGGACTTCGCTATCTTTTGGAAGCCGCGCTTGCCGTCGTGGCGGGCGTTATCGGCATTATGTGGCTCGTCCGTATGATCCGTTATTTCCGCGTATTTATGAAGGATACGCCGTTTTTAGAGAAGCTTTCCGAAAAATACGATGCGGAGATCGTACCGAATAAAGCCCTTTGGGTCAAGAGAAGAACGCTTTCGTTCTGTCTGTTCTCATCTGCGGCGTTCGCCTTTCTCACCTGTATCCGCCTCAGCATCGGCAATATCACCAATATGGACGGCGCTCTGCTTTTCCGCATGGAAGCGATGTATCTCGTCCCCGAGTTTTTGTTCGGTATCATGATGATATTTGCCTTTCGCCGTATCCGCGACTATTATCCGGGCTTTGAGGAGGGTGTGAAGCGCTCGACCGCCTTCACCGTCGTGTCGTTTTTGGCGTATGCGGTGATGTTTTATCTCTCTGTCGAATACGGACGTGTTTTCCGCCCCTATAAATCGACGCAGTATATCGTGCTTTTCGTCGTGTATATGCTTCTCTTTATCGCGTCCATGGTGCTTTTCGTTCGCGTCTGCAAGGAAAAGGAAAAGGTCTATACCGCGCTCGTATGTGAGATCGCCATGACCCTTACCCCCGACGATAACGATTATGCGCACAAAAGACGAGAGCATACCGCCGAGGATTTCAAGGGCAAGATTCGAGGACTTACGACGGTCTGCATCGTTTACGCGATGTTCAGCGTCATTTGCATGGCGCTCGTGCCTTGGGCAGAGGAATACGTTGTTTGCGGCATCTCGTGGCTTTTCCGCTCGGCGTTCTGCGTGTTCGTCATCGTGAAAAGCGTTTTGCTCACCGATAAATTACAGCATGAGATCGAAAAAGTCATTTGAGTACGTGGAATCTATGAAAAGAGGTTTACCGATATGGATGAAATGAAAACGACGGCGGAGCCCGCCAAAAAAAAGAAACTGACTCTGAAGGAATTTCTCTACGAAGCGTTTGAGGAGCTTTGCTACGTTGCCGTCCTCGTGATCCTGCTCTTTATGTTCGTTGGACGTATGGCGACGGTATCAGGCGGCTCGATGCTCAATACGCTTCACGATGAGGACCGCATCATCATGACCAATTTCTTCTATACTCCCGAGCGCTTGGACGTGGTCGTCGTCGATAAACAGGACGGCTATTATGCGGAAGAGCTGATCATCAAGCGCATCATTGCGATGGAGGGAGAAACGGTTCATATCGATTTCGATACGTGGACGGTGACCGTTGACGGCAAGGTCCTCGACGAGCCGTATATCAAGCGCGAATACGGTCCGATGGATAGAGAGGATATGACGACGGACACCTTTACCGTTCCCGAGGGCTGTTATTTCGTCATGGGCGATAACCGCAACGGTTCAACGGACAGCCGTTCCGATCTCGTCGGCTTCGTCAAGGAAAGTGAGATCTTGGGTCATGCCGTTTTCCGCCTTTTCCCTGTGGATAGCATCGGCGTGATCGAATGAATTGAAATTGTAATATTAAGGTAGTAGAGGGTTGTTTCATCTAAAAATTGACAAAAGAAAAAGATATTCAAAGCCTCTCACTTTTTGGGAGAGGTGGCGCGCAAAGCGCGACGGAGAGGGCTTTTTTGCTATGAGTTTTTGCCCTCTCAGTCAGCTTACGCTGACAGCTCCCCCGAAGTGGGAGCCTCATAAAATATCAATTTTTAGATAAAGCAAGGTAGTGAGGGGGCTTGCTCCTCCCGAAACATCCCCGACATTTTGGAGGTTATATATGCCATCAGACAGAATACAATGGTTTCCGGGACATATGGCGAAAACGCGCCGTTTGATCACGGAAAATTTGAAGGACGTAGATTTAACGATCGAGCTTTTGGATGCGAGAATCCCGAAAAGCTCGGAAAACCCGGAGATCGCCCGCCTTGTGGCGGCAAAGCCGAAGCTGACGCTTCTCAGCAAATCTTCTCTCGCCGACCCCGAAGCCACGAAAAAATGGCAAAAGGCGTTTGAAGCCGAGGGCAGGGAATGTATCTTTTACGATTGCAGAACGGGCGAGGGCATCTCGAAGATCCCCGAGGCGGCGCGCCGTCTTTGCGCCGAAAGACTTGAACGCTATAAGGATAAGGGCATGGAGGGCAGAAAGCTCCGCGCCATGATCGTCGGTATTCCGAACGTGGGCAAAAGCTCGCTGATCAATAAGCTTGCCGCAAACAACAAAGCCAAGGTGGAAAACCGCCCGGGCGTTACGCTCACAAAACAGTGGATATCCACTTCTCTCGGTATCGACCTGCTCGATATGCCGGGTATCCTGTGGCCGAAGTTTGAAGATCAGATCGTCGGACAGAATCTCGCCGTAACGGGTGCCATCCGCGATGAGATCATGGATATCGAAATGCTCGCCTGTGTGCTTTGCGGAAGACTTCGCAAGCTTTACCCCGATCTCCTTTGCGCGCGCTATAAGCTCAAACCCGAAGAATTTGAAGATTTGCAGGATTTCGAGCTTGCGGAGCTGATCGGCAGAAGACGCGGGTTCCTCGTTTCCGGCGGTGAGGTCGATTTTTTGCGTACCTCCAATATGCTCCTCGATGAATTTCGCGGCGGCAAGATCGGTCGCATCACACTCGAGCATCCGAAGGCTTAACGGGGTGCGGTATGCCGAATTATGATTTTGAAAAAGAGGTCATGGCAAGGGGCTATTCTGCCGTCTGCGGCATCGACGAGGCAGGAAGAGGACCGCTTGCGGGAAATGTCGTAGCGGCGGCGGTCATCTTACCGCTTGACCTTGAGATCGAAGGACTGAACGATTCCAAAAAGCTTTCCGAAAAGAAAAGGGAAGCGCTTTATGACGTCATCGTCGAAAAAGCGATCTATTCTATCGCGTGGGCGACGCCCAAGGAGATCGATGAACTGAATATTTTGAACGCGACCATGCTTGCCATGCGCCGCGCCGTAGAGGGACTTCCCAAAAAAGCGGATTTTGCGCTCATCGACGGCAACTGCTCGCGCGGATTTACGATCCCCACGCAGACCATCGTCAAGGGCGATGCGCTCTCCATGTCCATTGCGGCGGCGTCCATTCTCGCTAAGGTGACGCGTGACCGTCAATGTATGGCGCTCGACGAACAATATCCCGCGTACGGCTTCAAGGGGCATAAGGGCTATCCCACGAAGGCGCATATGCAAAAGGTCGTGGAGCTTGGACCTTGCCCCGAGCATCGCAAAACGTTTCTGAAATTCGTGGATAAAATGAAGCATGAAAACGACTGAGATCGGCGCTATCGGGGAAGCTCTTGCCGCGGAATATCTGAAAAACAAGGGCTTTTCCATCGTGGCGCGGAATTTTCGCACGCGACACCTTGAAATGGATTTGATTTGCGAAAACGAAACGTATCTGCTTTTCGTGGAGGTCAAGACCCGAACGGATACGGGCGCAGTTTCCAAATACGGCAGACCCGCGGCGGCTGTGGACGCGAAAAAAAGACAGCATCTGACAGATGCCGCCACGGATTATTTAAGAATGAATCCGACCTCCAAAAAGCCGAGAATCGACGTTTTGGAGGTATATCTGAACCGAAAAGGCGCGCTTGTGACCCTTTCTCCAAGGGGCATCAAGCATATTGAAAACGCATTGATCTAATGAATATATGAAAAACACGCGAGTTCGACAAGGGTAGGGCGGGATGCCCACATCCCGCCGAAAATGGTTGGATTTTTATCTTTCGGAGGTCTATTGGCAAGCCATAGATTTTGAGTATCTCCGCGCGGTCATCCTGAGCGAAACACCGCCTTGATTCCGCCTTGGGCGATTTTGCTTACGCAAAATTTCGACTTCGGGCTTCGCCCTGCGCTCAGAATGACGTGACGGTGTGTAGTCGAATGGATCTCGCGGACGTAGTATTCCATTCTTTTGGCGTTATCAAACAAGTCTAATGAATATATGAAAGAAAGGCGACAGTATTATGAAATTATTTGATTTTCACTGCGATACCCCTTTTGCTCTTGAAAAACACGGCGAACCCCTTACGGATAACAACAGACATATTTCCCTCAAAAAGGTAGAAAATTATGACTCCTACGGTCAGTTGATGGCGATTTTTACGCAGAAATCTCTGCCCGAGGAGGTCGCATGGGGCAGATTTTTCGTCATTCGTGAGGATTTTTACTCCAAAATGACCGAAAAAACAGCACTTTGCCATACCTTTGCCGACTATGAAAAGGCGATTTCCGAGGGCAAGCATCCTTTCTTTATCGCGGTTGAGGGCGGCGGTCTGCTCTGCGATAAGCTCGAACGTCTGACCGCCCTTTATGAGCATGACGTGCGCTTCCTTACTCTCGTTTGGCGCGATGCGGATTGCATCGGCGGCGCGTTCAATACCGACGTGGGACTGACCGATTTCGGTCGAGAGGTCGTCAAAAAATGCTTTGAAATGGGCATTGTCGTTGATCTTTCCCATGCCTCCGACCCGATGGCGGAGGAAGTCCTCACGATGGCGGAAGCGGCAGGGAAGGCGGTCATCGCAACCCATTCCGATAGCCGCGCGGTCTATGCACACCCCAGAAATCTCCCCGATGATTTTGCAAAGCGCATCGCAAAGCTCGGCGGTACGGTCGGTATCAGCATGGCACCCCAGCATCTCGGCGTGAACGATTACGCCAATATCGATATCATTTGCGATCATATGCTCCATTATCTTGAGATCGGACTTGAGGATTCTCTCACGTTCGGCTGTGATTTTGACGGACTCGATACGCTTCCCGAGGGTGTGGAAAACGTATCCAAGATCATCGATATCGCAGATGCGCTCCGCAAAAAAGGCGTTTCCGAGGAACAGATCGAAAAGATATTCTATAAGAACGCAGAAAGATTTTTGAAAGAGAATTTTTGAGTGGGCGATGCTGTAAGGAATGAAAAATGATGAAAATAGCCTTCTCCGGTGGGAGAAGGCTATCGTAGATACCTTATTTAGATGTTTTTCTGCTTAAAGGTAGCGCAGACGGTATCTGTGCAGGAGTTTGCATAGCTGGGACCGACGTTGATCTTTTCTGCGGTGCAGGTATTTGTGCCGTTGTGATAAATGCAGTTGGTTACGTCGCAGGAAACGCCGCCGTTTGCGTGGCAGGTCTTGCAGGTCTGTTCATTGGAATTGGTGTTCATCATTCTAAAATTCCTTTCAGATTAAAAAATTGATGAAAGAAAAGCTCTTTCGTTATCTATTGTTGACCAAGCGGCGGTTTTTATTCGCCGAATATTCAGAAAAAAGAGGAGGTGGAAAAAATGGCACTTTACGTCATCGGAGATCTGCATCTTTCGCTTTCCACGGAAAAGCCGATGGATGTTTTCGGCTCTCGCTGGGCGGGATACGTGGAAAAGCTCAGAAACGGTTGGCTTTCCCGTGTCAAAGAAGAAGATACCGTGATTTTGGCGGGTGATATTTCTTGGGGCATGGACCCCGAGGAAGCGAAGGCGGATTTCGATTTTATCGAAGCGCTTCCGGGACAGAAGATCATTCTCAAGGGCAATCACGACTATTGGTGGCAAACGCTGGCAAAGCTCAACCGTTTTATGGAAGAAAATCACTATAAGACCATTCGTTTTTTGCATAACAACGCCTACGAGGTCGAGGATTTTATCATATGCGGTTCTCGTGGCTGGTATACGGATGAACGAGGCGGCGTTGCCGTTCGCGGTGCGGACGCAACCAAGATCGTCGCAAGAGAGGTCCAAAGGATCGGCATGAGCCTTGACGCGGGCAAAAAATTGCAGGCGGAGGCGCTTTCCCGCGGAGAAGAAAAGGAAATTTTGGCGTTTTTGCATTTTCCGCCCATCTTTAAGGGCTATATCTGTGACGAGATCATCTTGGAGCTTTACCGAAAAGGGGTAGAACGCTGTTATTTCGGACATATTCACGGAAATTATGAGGCGGCAAGGGTGATCAACTACTCGGATATCGATTTTTATCTCATTTCTGCGGATTATTTGCTCTTTGAACCGCTGAAAATTGAGAAAAAAGTATAAAAACTTTGAAATCTATGCGAAATGTTCCCTAAAAATACAAGAAAAATATTGACTTTTTCACGATTGAATGGTATGATAATACTTGTATGATAAAATAAAATAAGGTATTCGTATAAAAAGAATACCGCGGAGGAAAAAATGAAACTCTTAAATATTGCCGAAATCGGCGCAAACCAGAAAGAGCTCGAAATTTTCGTTGACCACGAAACTTTTGAAGCAGAATGTGCGAAAGCATACAAGAAAAACGTTGGCAAGTTCAACGTGCCCGGCTTCAGAAAGGGCAAAGCTCCCAGAAAGACCATCGAAAGCCTTTACGGTAAGGGCGTATTCTATGAAGATGCCATCAACGCTATCCTTCCCACCGCTTACCCCGACGCTGTGAAAGAAGCAGGTCTTGACGTTGTAAGCAACCCCGACATCGATATCAAAGCGATCGATGAGACCGGTATCGTCATCACCGCTAAGGTTTTTGTAAAGCCTGAGATCACTGTTTCCGAATACAAGGGCATCGCTGCTACCAGAACCGCTGTTGAAATCACAGACGAAGCAGTTGACGAAGAGATCGAACGCGTTCGCGCTCGTAACGCTCGTGAGATCGAAATCACAGACCGCGCCGCTGCCATCGACGACGAAGTTGTATTTGACTTCGACGGCTACGTTGACGGCAAGCAGTTTGAAGGCGGCAAGGCTGAAAAGTATAGCCTCAAGCTCGGCTCCGGTCAGTTTATCCCCGGCTTTGAAGATCAGATGGTTGGCAAAAATATCGGCGAAAACTTCGACGTTGTCGTAACCTTCCCCGCTGACTACCATGCAGCTGAGCTCGCAAACAAGGAAGCTACCTTCAAGTGCCTTATCCACGAGATCAAGGTAAGCGAACTTCCCGAACTCGATGACGAATTTGTTAAGGACGTTTCCGAATTTGACACTGTTGATGAATACAAAGCAGACGTTAAGGCAAAACTCCAGGCAGACGCTGAAAAAGCAGAAGACGCTAAGGTTGACGAACAGCTTATGAACGTTGTTTGCGAAAACATCGTTGGCGAGATCCCGGAAGTTATGTACGAAAACGAAGCAGAAAACTGCGTTCGTGACTACGAAAACAGACTTCGTTACCAGGGCATGAGCCTCGATATGTTCATGAAGTATACCGGTCAGACCATCGAAACACTCAAGACTCAGTTCCGTCCTCAGGCGGAAAAGCAGGTCAAGGGTCGTCTTGCTCTTGAATACATTGCTAAGGTTGAAAACCTCACTGCTTCCGAAGAAGACATCAACACCGAATATCAGAAGATCGCTGACGCTTACAACCTCGAAATCGAAAAGGTAAAAGCAAGCATCGATTCTGCTGCCATCGCTGCTGACGTTGTT
This sequence comes from Clostridia bacterium, assembly GCA_017937845.1. GTDB lineage: Bacteria > Bacillota > Clostridia > Oscillospirales > CAG-272 > QALR01. The sequence continues at coordinate 54,452 of JAGBCV010000029.1, forward strand.
GTTGGCAAGGCTGCTCTCTTCCTTCGTGAAAACGCTGCGATTTCCACCGCTGAAGAAGAAGCAAAATAATTTGAATTTGATATGACACTCCGATTCGCAGACGAACCTTTTCGCCTGCGAATCCTATTTTTTGAACCATAAAGGAGGATTTTTTATGGCACTTGTACCAATGGTTGTGGAACAAACGAGCAGAGGTGAACGCTCGTATGATATTTATTCCCGCCTCCTCAGTGAGCGCGTGATTTTCCTTGCGGATGAAGTGAACGACACAACGGCTTCTCTCGTTGTGGCACAGCTTCTTTTCCTTGAATCCCAAGACCCCGATAAGGATATCTGCCTCTATATCAACAGCCCCGGCGGTTCTATCACCGCAGGTATGGCGATCTACGACACCATGAACTATATCAAATGCGACGTTTCCACCATCTGTATCGGTATGGCGGCAAGCATGGGCGCATTTTTGCTCGCCGCGGGCGCACCCGGCAAGCGTTTGGCGCTTCCCAATAGCGAGATCATGATCCATCAGCCTCTCGGCGGTATGCAGGGTCAGGCGACCGACATCAAGATCCACGCGGACAGAATCATTCGTATCCGTCAGACACTCAATGAGATCTTGGCGGAAAAAACGGGCAAGACTGTGGAACAGATCGCGCACGATACCGAACGCGACAATTTCCTTTCTGCGCTCGAAGCCAAGGAATACGGACTGATCGACAAGGTTATTGACAAAAGAATTTGAGGTGAGCTGAGTGGCAGAAAACAATAACGTAAAATTGCATCGCTGTTCCTTCTGCGGTAGAACGGAGGAGCAGGTAACGTATCTCATTCCTTCGGGACGCGGTGCGTTCATTTGCGATTTTTGTGTGGAAGCCTGCAATGAGCTGATTGAAGACTATGAGGCTTCCGCGCACGAAGCGGTGGAAACAGACCTCGCGTCTGTTCCGCGCCCCAAGGAGATCAAGGCGGTGCTTGATGAATACGTCATCGGACAGGATGCGGCGAAGATCGCGCTTTCCGTTGCCGTTTATAACCATTATAAGCGCATTTCGACCAAGAAGCCCGCTTCCAAAAAGAGGGGCAAACAGACGGAAGAAAAGGCAGATGACGGCGTTGAGATCCAGAAGAGCAACGTGCTTCTTCTCGGTCCGACAGGCGTTGGCAAGACGTTCCTTGCGCAGACTCTCGCAAAGACCTTGCACGTGCCGTTTGCGATTGCCGATGCGACGACGCTTACAGAGGCAGGCTACGTCGGTGAAGATGTGGAAAACATTCTTCTCCGCCTCATTCAAGCGGCGGATTATGATATCTCGCTTGCGGAAAAGGGTATCATTTATATCGATGAGATCGATAAGATCTCCCGCAGAAGCGAAAATCGCTCCATCACACGCGACGTTTCGGGTGAGGGCGTACAGCAGGCACTTTTGAAGATCCTCGAGGGTACGGTCTCCAACGTTCCTCCGCAAGGCGGACGTAAGCATCCCGGACAGGATTTCATTCAGATCAATACGGAAAATATTCTCTTTATCTGCGGCGGTGCGTTTGACGGTCTGGATAGCCTGATCGAGCAGAGAAACGGCAAATCCGCGATGGGCTTTGGCGGTGAAGTCAAATCCAAGGCGGACAAGGAAAAGAAGAATGTATACAAGCAGGCTTCGGCGCATGACATCGTGAAATACGGTCTTATTCCCGAGCTTGTGGGTCGTTTGCCCGTTATCGTGGCGCTGGAGGACCTTGACAAGGAAGCGCTCGTTCGCATCCTCAAGGAGCCGAAAAACGCCATCATGAAGCAATATCAGAAGCTTTTCGATATCGACGGCATGGAGCTTGTCTTCACAGATGAAGCGATCACCAAGATCGCAGAGCTTGCCATCGAGCGCGGAACAGGCGCACGCGGACTTCGCGCCATCATGGAGGAAGTGATGCTTCCGATTTCCTATGAAGCGCCGTCTATGACGGATGTGGAGGCGGTCATCATCACCGAAAAGGTGGTTTCTGAAAAGGCGGAGCCTGAATACAGAAAGAAAGCGCTTGTTGAAGCTTGATTTTTTCCCGACGGGGTTCCCGTCGGGATTTTTCTCTTTGATTATTTATCTTCTGTACTTTTTTCTTTTTGAAAGAAAATACGACGTTCTTTTCTTGTGCAAAACAAGAAAAGAACCAAAAGAAATTTGCAAGCGTTCCGCTTGACCGAAGCGCAGAAGCATCGGATTTTATTTGTGACGGCGCTTTAGCGCCGTTCGGCAATCGCTTTTTTCACTGAGCGCGAGCACGTCTGAGGCAAATCCATTTCGCCTACATGAATTACGCGATCTTGGACAAAAGCGACGATACGACCGCGTTCTTTCTGGCGGATCATAGCCAGTAGGAGAACGCGAAAGCAAGCTTTCAAAGTCTATAAGCGATAAACCTGCAAGGTTTTTGCTTCTTTTTTGTAACTTTTTTCTTTCAAAAAGAAAAAAGTTAAACAAACCTATTCCATTTTTCCTGTATTCGTGTTAATATATAAAGAGAATGACTTATTATACCCTATGAAAATCATTTCAAAAATGCAATTTATCAATATGGAGGAAACTCATGAAACTTTATAATACTCTTTCCAAAACGGTAGAGGATTTTGTGCCGAATGAAGAAGGCAAGGTAAAAATGTATACCTGCGGTCCGACCGTGTATCATTTTGCTCACATCGGCAATCTCCGCACCTATATCATGGAAGACGTTTTGGAAAAAACATTCCGTTATCTTGGCTATGACGTAACGCGCGTCATGAACATCACCGACGTCGGACATCTCACGAGCGACGGCGACACGGGCGAAGATAAGATGCTCAAGGGCGCAAAGCGTGAGAAAAAGACCGTTCTTGAAATTGCCGAATTTTACAAAAATGCGTTCTTCGGCGATTGCGCGAAGCTCAACATCAAAACTCCCGATATCGTTCAGCCCGCGACAGGCTGTATCCCCGAATTTATTCAGATGGTGGAAACCCTTCTTGAAAAGGATTATGCGTATTTCGCAGAGGGCAACGTTTATTTCGATACCTCCAAGGCGACGGATTACTACGCGCTTTCGGGTCATAATACCGATGAACTCATGGTTGGCGTGCGCGATGACGTTTCCGAAGACACCAACAAGCGCAACAAGAGCGACTTTGTTCTTTGGTTTACAAAATCCAAATTTGACGATCAAGAACTCAAATGGGAAAGCCCGTGGGGCGTTGGTTATCCCGGCTGGCATATCGAATGCTCGGGTATCTGCATGAAATATCTCGGCGATAAGCTCGATATCCACTGCGGCGGTGTTGACAACATTTTCCCGCATCATACCAATGAAATCGCACAGAGTGAGGCTTACGTTGGTCATAAGTGGTGCAACTATTGGTTCCACGTTCAGCATCTCAACGACGAACGCGGTAAGATGAGCAAATCCAGCGGCGAATTTTTGACACTTTCTCTCCTGGAAAGCAAGGGCTATGACCCGCTTGCATACAGACTTTTCTGCTTGCAGAGCCATTACAGAAAACCGCTTACGTTCAGCTATGCGAATATCGATAATGCAGGCGCGGCTTATGCGAAGCTCGTCAAGCGCATTGCCAACCTCTCCCGCGAGGGTGTGGCTGACGCTGACGCTGTTAAGGCTTATCACGATAAATTTGCCGAAGCGCTCGCACAGGATATGAACACCGCGCAGGGTCTTACCGTTCTTTACGATATGCTCAAGGATAGCGCGCTTTCCGATGCGACAAAGCTTGCGATCGCTTCCGATTTTGATGCTGTTCTTTCGCTGAATCTCGTTCGTGAGGTCGTTAAGGAAGAAGCACCCGCAGTTGACGAGGCAGACGCTTGGATTCTCGAAAAGATTGCAGAACGTGCGGCGGCAAAGAAAGCAAAGAACTATGCACAGGCGGACGCGATTCGCGCTGAGCTTCTTGAAAAGGGTATCACACTCGTCGATACCAAGGAAGGTACGACCTTTAAGAAGGCGTAAAACTCATGTATGTATGGGAGACCCCACGTGGTCTCCCATTTGAAAAATCAATATACGAAAGGGAAGAGAAACATGAACAAACCCGTCAAAGTCGGTTTCGTTTCGCTCGGCTGCTCCAAAAACCTTGTGGATACCGAAGTTATGCTTGCGAAGCTCGTGGAAGCCGGTTATGAAATCACCCCCGAGGACGTTGATGCTGACGTGATCATCATCAACACCTGCGCGTTTATCGAAAGCGCAAAAAAAGAAGCCATTGACAACATTTTGGACGTTGCATGGCTCAAGGAACACAGAAATCTCAAAGCCATCGTCGTAACGGGCTGTCTTGCGGAACGCTATCAGACACAAATTTTCGACGAGATCCCCGAGGTCGATGCCGTTCTCGGGGTTGGTAGCCTTGATAAGATTGTGGAAGCAGTCGATGCCGTTGCACATGGCGAAAAATTCAGTGCGTTTGACGATAAGAACACCTCTGCGCTCGGCGGTGAACGTATCGTGACCACGCCCGAATATACCGCATATCTCAAAATCGCAGAGGGCTGCGATAACTGCTGCACATACTGCGCGATCCCGCTGATTCGCGGTCATTTCCGCAGCCGTCCGATCGAGGATATCGTCAAGGAAGCAAAAGAACTCGAAGAGATCGGCGTAAAAGAGCTGAATATCGTCGCACAGGACACGACGAGATACGGTCTTGACCTCTACGGCGAATATAAGCTCGTTGACCTTATCCGCGCGATCTGCGCCGAAACCAAGATCCCGTGGATCCGTCTTCTTTATTGCTATCCCGATAAGATCACGGACGAGCTTGTCGCAGAAATGCGCGATAACGACCGCGTCGTCAAATACATCGACCTTCCTATCCAGCATATCAGCGACCACGTTCTTTCCGAAATGAACCGCCACGGCGATTCCGCTATGATTCGCGCGACCGTGAAGAAGCTTCGTGATAACGTCCCCGGTATCTGCATCCGTACGACCGTCATCGTCGGTTTCCCGGGTGAAACCGATGCGGACTTTGAAGAACTCTGTGAATATGTAAAAGAGGCTGAATTTGACCGTTTGGGCGCATTTACTTATTCCCGTGAGGAAGATACCCCTGCATATGATTTCGTTGACCAGATCGACGAACAGACCAAGCAGGATCGATATGACATCATCATGAAGGAACAGCTTCATATTTCTTCCGAGAAAAATGAAAAGCTCATCGGCAAGCGCATGAAGGTTCTTTGTGAAGCATACGACCCCGTGGCTGAGGTATACTTCGGCAGAAGCGCCGCTGACGCTCCCGATATCGATACCAAGGTATATTTCAAAAATGCGCTCGGCAAGAAGCGCATCGCGCCCGGCTCTTTCGTTGAAGTTAAAATTGAAGAGGCTGTGGATTACGATCTCATTGGTAAAACCGTAAAATAATTTTTCCCGTTTTGGAGGTGCTATTATGAAACTGAATTTGCCCAATAAGCTGACCCTTCTCAGAATGCTCATGGTTCCATTCCTCATGGTTTTCATCACCTTTGATTTCGGACTTGGAGATCTGGCGTCCCGTCTGATCGCCGCCGCATTCTTCGGTCTTGCGTCCTTTACTGACTTCGTGGACGGACATCTCGCAAGAAAATACAATCTCGTCACCAACTTCGGTAAATTTATGGACCCGCTTGCAGATAAGCTCATGGTCTTCGTAGCGCTCATCTCTCTTTGCTACACCACGGGCAGAGATGAAGGCGCATCGGTCTACGGCGTATGCCTTCTCGTTGCGACCGTCATCGTCATTTTCCGTGAGCTTGCCGTTACCTCCATGCGTATGGTCGTGACCAATACCGACGGTATCGTCATCGCGGCAAACTGGCTCGGTAAGGTCAAGACCTGCACACAGATCGCGGCGATCCTCGTTGCCATCATCGAACCCATCTTCCATTATGATCTCCTTGGCGGTCACGTGGCATCCTACGTGCTTCTCGCGGCAATGTCTGTTATGACCCTCTGGTCGGGATTTGCTTATTTCAAGAGCTACTGGAAATATATCAATCCTGCAAACTGATGATGAAAGCCCTGCCTTTTGGCAGGGTTTTTTCTTGCCCATTTTTGAATTTGAGCTGAAAATAACATAATTCAAAATACCCCTTGACATTTTGCCGATTTTAGTATACAATATATGTATAGAAAGAAAGGCGGGAACAAAGCCCCGCAGACACAGAAAGGAATCTTTTCTATGGCTGATGAAATTTTTGACGCGCAGGACCTCATTACCTTGACCGATGAAGAAGGCAATGAAGAGCAGTTTGAAGTGATCGCTTCCCTCGAGATCGACGGCGTTATGTACTACGCGCTCATGCCCGTTGCGGATAACGAAAACGGCGATTGCGTACTCCTCAAGCTCGAAATGGACGAAAACGGCGAGGAGATCCTCTCCACCATCGATGACGACGACGAATACGAACGTGTTGCCGACGCTTTCGATGACGAAGTTTTCTCCGAGATTGATTACGACTGATATTCTGCGTATAACTTTTATAAAATCTCATATAATAACCTCATGAGATGCAAGATTTGAAAAAATGCCTGCCCCTCTCGTGATATGTCAAAATTAAACCTACAACATTTTCTTGGAGCCTTTATAATGATCCGGTATGGGGAATGCAGACCTCCCGCCCGTTCCTGTTTATCACGAACGGTGTCGGACGTTGGGAGCACAAACTGCTGGTGCGGGCACCACCCTTGCTTTTTGCAGGGCATTAATTATGACGTACACGGCTGGGTGGGTTATTTTTTTGCCGTTTGAACGAAAAATCCGCGCCTTGAGGCATCTGCGATAAAGCAGGTGCTTCAAGGCGCGGATTTGCTTATGTGAGGCTTTCCCCCGATTCCATAACAAAAAAGCGGCGAAACGCCGCTTTTTTGCTTTTATGACTTAGGATTTATTATCGGAAATTCCCTTGATGAAATTGTCGAAGGCACCGCCGGAGCTGGTAACGCTGTCTGCGCGCTTATCGACCCATTTTGTGAAGTTGTTCTTGCCTGCGTTGATCATCTGAGAAACTTCGCCTTCATATGTGTTCCAATAGAGATAACCGGGGTCATATGTACGGGAGTTCAAAATGATATCGAGCATTTCTGCGGAATCCGCATCGCCGCAATATTCATAAGAATACGTATCGATCCAAGCGCTGCGAACAATCTTCTGAGAATGTGCCGCGTAAAGCTCAATGAATTTGCCCATCGTTTCAAGGTCAACGACGGAGGTGGGAACTGCATATGCGCTGAGGTGGTTGTCCACGTAGTGCGCGTAGTTTTCCTGTGTTTCGGAATACTTGGGGTAGGGAACAAGACCGCAGGTAACGTCTGCGTCTTTCATTCTTCTGAGAACGTCCAAAACCTCGGAAGCAAAGAGAGCGTTGCCGCCTGTGATGGCTTCACGAACGGCGGTATATCCGAGGGTCTCTGCCTGAGGAGTGCTCCAAACCTCGATGGCTTTATCGATGAGTGTCGTCCACTGGTTGGTGTCGGATTTCGCTGTAAAGTCGAGAACGCCGTCCTTTGTGGTGATGATCTGAAGTCCCGTTGCGGCGTGCAAGCCGTGGGTCGCGTGTGTGGTTCTGACCCAACCGAGAATATCGCCTTCGGAGTAAGCAAACGACTGGTTACCGGAAACGTCCGTGCCTGCTTCTTTGACCATTTCTACGAAAATATCCATGGTCCATTTGCCATCTCTTACGAGCTGATAGATATCATAGCCGAGCTTTTCTTCGATAGCGGTTTCATAAACGTTCTTATTGAAGAACATCGCGTGTGTGCAGCTGAATGCTGTGAGAGCAAAGTCACCGACCATCGTATACATGGTCTTGGTGCCGGAGCTGTTTTTGATGGTGTAGCTGTTGACATAGTTCTGATCCCACCAGCTATTGGAAAAGTCGATGCCGAGAGAGTAAAGGTTGTAGTTATTGCCGCTGGTTGCCGCGCCTTCGCCCGACATAAAGTAAGAATACATATCAATGGTCTGCTTGCCGCTGGTAACTTCCGCATTGACCAAAGAACCGGGAGATTCGGAGGAATTGACCTCGATCACGCAGTTATAGAGCTTTTCGATCGTTGCGTTTCTGTCGCGGATTGAGGTACTGATGGAGTCTGTTTCGGTGGTGTAGATCTCGATATCGGTCGGGAAGCTTACGTCATCGGTCGTTCTGCCTGCGATAACGAAGGTTTCGCCTCGGAAATCGATGTTTTCAAAGCCTGCGAGTCTTGTGTAGCCGTCCCATTCGGTGATGATGGGCGTATCGGGCTCTGTTTCGGTGGTGTCGGTGGTTTCTACGGGGGTATCCTCTCCACTTGTGGTCGTTTCGGAGGGGTTATCCTGTGCCGTTGTGTCTGTGGGGGTCTTTTCGCCTGTCGTGGTCTGAACGGGGTCAGCGGGCTTTTCGGTTGTCGTGTCAGCGGGCTGTTTATCGCAACCTGCGGTCAAACAAACGCCGAGAACCATGACAAAAGCGAGTGTCAAAGCCAAAAATCGTTTCATGAGGATTCTCCTTTGTGGTATTTTGTGGCGAAATGCAGATTCGCCGATATTGAGGACAGTATACCATATTTTTTTGTCGTTGTCAAGTATGCACAAAAAAGAAGCGACCGAAGTCGCTTCTTTTTGATATCTGATACAAACGATTAAGCCTTGTTATCGGAGATAGCCTTGATGTGGTTTTCGATGGAACCGCCGGGACCTGCGATGGAGTCGTATCTCTTATCGATGAGCTTGGTGATGTTATTCTTACCAGCGTCGATCTGCTGAGAGATTTCGCCTTCAAAGGAGGAGAAAATGAGGTAACCGGGGTCATATGTACGGGTATTCAAGATGATATCGAGCATTTCGCCGGAATCTGCGTCGCCGCAGTATTCGTAAGCGTAAGCGTCGATCCAAGCCGGACGAACGATCGCGGTCGTGTGTGCAGCGTAAACGGTGAAGAAATCGCCGAGTTCTTCGATCTCAACAACGGAGGTGGGAACGCTGTATGTCATGAGGTGGTTGTCTACATAGTGCGCGTAGTTTTCCTGTGCGGTGCTGTACTTAGGATAAGGAACAAGACCGATGGGAGTGTCGGAATCTCGAACGGAAGCTTCTTCCAAGGTTGCAACAAGGTTGGAATAGAAAAGGGTATTGCCGGAAATGATAGCGGCGGTACCGTTGGAGTAACCGCAGTTATCGTGCTGAGGAAGCGCCCAAACCTCGATCGCCTTTTCGATGACGTTGGTCCATTCGCTCTTAGCGTTGGACATTGCAAAGGACATCGTGCCGTTTGTGGTGGTGATCATGGGAAGACCAGAAGCTGCGTGCAAGCCGTGTGTTGCGTGAGTTGTGGTAGCCCAACCGATGATATCGCCTTCAGAGTAAGCGAAAGCCTGGTTACCGGAAACGTCTGTCGCGCCCTTCTTGACCATTTCGATGAAGATATCCATGGTCCATTCGCCGTCACGAACGAGCTGATAGATGTCATAGCCGAGATCCTGTGCGATGGTGGTTTCGTATACGTTCTTATTGAACATGATCGCGTGTGCAAGAGAAGAAGCGGAGAAGGAGAAGTCGCCAACGATGCTGTAAAGCGTATCAACGCCCGCGCTGTTTTTCACGGTGTTGGTTTTGACGTAGTTCTGATCCCACCAGTTCTGTGTGAAATCGATACCGAGAGAATAGAGGTTGTAGTTTGCGCCGCTGGTTGCCGCTGTGCCTACTGCGTATTTCTGAGAGAAGATATCGATGCTATGCTTACCGGAGGTAACCTCTGCGGAAACAAGACCTGCGGGGTTATCGGAGCCGTTTACTTCGATGGTGCAGTTATAAAGATGTTCAACGTACTGATTTCTTTCTCTGACGGCAACGGCGATGGCGTCGGTGTCTTCGGAGTAGATTTCGCGGACGTTATCGAAGCCGTCGGCGCAGCCTGTGTAACCTGCGATAACGAAGGTCTTGCCGCGGAAGTCAACGTCTTCGTAGCCGGGGAGTCTGCCTGTGCCGTCGAATACTTCAGGCTCGATGGGAGCATCGGGCTCTTCTGTTGTCGTATCGATGGGGGTATCGGGTTCTGTTGTGGTGTCTGCGGGAGTTGCGGGGTTTTCTGTTGTGTTCTTGTCGCCTGTTGTGGTTTCCACAGAATCTGCGGGCTTTTTGGTAGTCGTGTCAGCGGGTTTTTCGTCACAACCGGCAAAAAGGCAAACGCTGAGAACCATGACAAAGGCAAGGGTCAAAGCTAAAAATTTTTTCATGGGACGCTCCTTTTGTTGTATTTTGCGGATCATATCCGCGTATGATATCATAGTATAGCATATTTTGGCGTTTTTGTCAAGTAGGAGATGAAGGGTTGCGGGGCAACAAGGTGGTAGGGGTCGGCGCCCTTGTTTCATCTGAAAATTGACAAAAAAAGAAGCGACTGAAGTCGCTTCTTTTTGCAATTCCAAAAGGAATTAAGCCTTGTTATCGGAGATATCCTTGATGTGTTTTTCGATGGAACCGCCAGGGCCTGCGATGGAGTCGTATCTCTTATCGATAAGCTTGGTAATGTTGTTCTTACCAGCGTTGATCTGCTGAGAGATTTCGCCTTCAAAGGAGGAGAAAATAAGGTAACCGGGGTCGTAGGTACGGGTGTTAAGGATGATTTCGAGCATTTCGCCGGAATCTGCGTCGCCGCAGTATTCGTAAGCGTAAGCGTCAATCCAAGCCGGACGAACGATAGCGGTTGTGTGTGCAGCGTAAATGGTGAAGAAATCGCCGAGTTCTTCGATTTCAACAACGGAGGTAGGAACGCTGTATGTCATGAGGTGATTGTCTACGTAGTGAGCGTAGTTTTCCTGAGTGGTGCTGTACTTAGGATAAGGAACAAGACCAACTGCTGTGTCGGAGTCTCTGAGAGTAGATTCTTCGAGCTTGGAAATGATATCGGAGTAGAAGAGGGTGTTACCGGAAACGATAGCCTGCTGACCGCTGGAGTAACCGCAGTTATCGTGCTGAGGAAGTGCCCAAACGTCGATAGCCTTTTCGATGACGTTGGTCCATTCGCTCTTAGCGTTGGACATAGCGAAAGACATCGTACCGTTTGTGGTTGTGATCATGGGGAGACCGGAAGCAACATGGAGACCGTGTGTTGCGTGAATTGTGGTAGCCCAACCGATGATATCGCCTTCAGAGTAAGCGAATGACTGGTTACCGGAAACGTCGTTACCAGCCTTCTGTACCATTTCAATGAACACGTCCATGGTCCACTTGCCGTCACGAACGAGCTGATAGATATCATAGCCGAGTTCCTGAGCGATAGCGGTTTCATAGAGGTTCTTATTGAACATGAGCGCGTGTGTAAGAGAAGATGCAGAGAATGCAAAGTCACCTACGATGCTGTAAAGGGTGTCGATACCAGCGCTATTCTTAACGGTGTTAGCCTTTACGTAGTTCTGATCCCACCAGTCCTGAGTGAAGTCGATACCGAGGGAGTAGAGGTTGTAGTTGTTACCGCTTGTTGCGGAGGTACCAACTGCATATTTGTTTGAGTAGATGTCGATGGTGTGTTTACCGGAGGTAACTTCTGCGGAAACAAGACCACCGGGAGCATCGGAAGCGTTTACTTCGATGTTGCAGTTGTAACGGAGTTCGATGTACTGGTTTCTTTCCTTAACAGCGACTGCGATAGCGTCGGTGTCTTCGGAGTAGATTTCGCGGACGTTGTCGAAGCCGTCAGCGGAACCTGTGTAACCTGCGATAACGAAGGTCTTGCCACGGAAGTCAACGTCTTCGTAGCCGGGGAGCTTGGTTGTGCCATCCCATTCTTCGGGTTCGATAGGACCTTCGGGTTCGCCTGTTGTGGTTTCTGCGGGGTCGTCATTGTTAGTTGTGGTTTCTGTGCCGGGGTTGGTGGGCTCTGTTGTGGTCTTGTCGCCTGTAGTTGTTTCTACAGCGTCTGCGGGCTTTTTGGTGGTGGTTGCATCGGGTTCATCGTTACAGCCAGCAAAGAGGCAAACGCCAAGAACCATCGCCAGAGCCAAGACTGAAGCCAAGAGTCTTTTCATAGAAATTCTCCTTTTTGAAATAAATTTTTTCGCCTCAGGGGGACAAATATCCTCCCAAGTAGGTCTAAGTGTATTATAACACCAAAAAATAATTTTGTCAATAGTTATTGCATTTGTTGTATAATCTTTGTTTGTTTTTGTCGATACTCTACATATTTCATATGAGATCGATGGGTGTATTCAAAATGCAACATATCATGTAGGGCGGCTTGCTTTCAAGCCGCCGTGGAAACGTATTTGCTTTAGCTCATTTCGTGCGGTTTCTTCCGCGCGCGCCCATGTCGCCGCCGAGTCCCGTGTCGCCGTTTGGCGCACCCATCTCTCCCGAGCCGTTCATGTCGCTGTCAAACATATCGCCGATGCCGCCGTTATCGCCGACTCCGCTTTCGGGAATGTTCGGCTCAATATCGGTGATGGGGTTATCGATATCGGGCAAGGTCATCTCGGGGTCGATGATATCCGAAGTTTCGGGGTTTGTGAGCAAAGGCTCGGTTTCGGTCGTCGTGTGCTCCTTGGTGGTCTCGTTTTTTGTGGTTTCCGTGGTGGAAAGCGTTGTCTGTGCGGTCGTTTCTCTCGGCGTGGTCCTTGCCGTGGTTTCGTCCGTCGTGCCGCAACCGTACGCCATGAGAAGACAGAGAAGTGCCGCGCCTGCAATCAAAACAGAAAGATATTGTTTCATATATTCTCCTTGTGATCCATTTTTATAATAGTGAGAATCGTCGTTTCGATTCAAGAATAGTGTGCTTCAAAATGCGGAAACTCAACGAAAATCTTTTTGGAATCGCAGGAAATATGATGTAAAAATGAAAATAAAACGTTGCATAAATAAAGCCGCCCCTGTGTAAGGGGAGGTGCCGAGGAACGAGGCGGAGGGGTTGGCGGGAGAACTTATAGATTTATGCGCCAATCCCTCAGTCGCTTCGCGCCAGCTCCCTTTACACAAGGGAGCCTAACTAAAAATATCTTTTTCTACGAAATAACGAAGTCGATTTTTGAACTCCAACTTCATCGACACGTAAAAAACCGTGTCCCTTGCGGGACACGGTTTGAAATTCGATTTGAATTTGAATAATTTAGATAACTAAATTATTTGCCTTCTTCCATGTAGGACTTGTAAGCTTCGAGCTGTTCGATGGAAGAACCGAATACGATGTAGTCAACTTCTACGCAAGCGCCCATCTTGATGTTCTTACGAGTATCGTTGATGCCGTCCTTACCGTAAGCGCCGAGGAAGTGGAAGTTGAGAGCGGTGATGTTACCGTTAGCGTTGCTCCAGTTGTGCTGAGCGTAACCGTTTCTGGTCTTAGCTTCGTTAACAACCTGTACGTAGGAAGTCTTGCCGTTGTACATGATTTCACGACCAGCAGAAGAGAGGAACATCATATCGTAGATGTATTCAGCCCATTCTGTTGTAGCAGTTGTGGTGAGGTTGTGGTTGGTTGTGGTTGTAGGAGCGCCACCCTGGAGGTACATGGAAACTGCGCAAGTGGTGGTAGCGAAGCCTTCACCAGCTCTGTGCCAATGTACGGAAACAACGTTGTTGGTGGTGTTGTTGAGGATTCTGAGCTTAGCGTACTGATGACGGCCAACCCAAGTTGTACCGGGGTTCATAGGAGCGCCGGACCAAGTACCCCAACCGGGAACGAGTTCGTCGTCGAAGTCGTAGGTTACGATGTCGAGGAAGCTGAGAGCGTAGGAGTCTCTGGAAGCAGAAGAGTCGTAAGATTTCGTAGCGTAGATCTTAACGGTGTCTTCTGTCCATCTGATAGCTACACGGGATGCATCGTATGTAAGGTTAGCAACGATGTATTCGTGAGAGGTTTCACCTTCAGCCTGAGCCTTGGAGTTTGTACCGAAGTCGAAACGGTCAAATACGGAAAGAGTTGTACCGGTTGTGAGTTCGGTGGGCTGAGGAGCTGTTGTGGTAGTGTCAACAGGCGCAGGAGTTGTTGTGGTAGCCACTGTTGTAGTGTCTTCTGTTGTTGTGGTCTGTTCTGTTGTTGTGGTTTCGGTGGTGGTGGTTGCTTCTGTTGTTGTGGTAGCTTCTGTGGTGGTTGCTGCGGTGGTGGTGTCAGCAGTTGTGGTTTCTTCGGGTTTGTCGCAGCCTACCATAGCGAATACTGCAACAATCATGACAGCTGCCAACATGAGCGACAAGAATTTCTTCATGAGTTGTCTCCTTTTTTGAAAATTATAAAGAATTTTTTTGGCGTGGAGATGCCGTCTGAAAACATCGTACGCCGTGATTACTGCTATTATATCACCATTTTTCAACTTTGTCAATATCCTTGCGAAAATTCTGTGCAAACTGACAACTTTTTTGCAAATTTTTTTAGAATACAAATATTGGGCAATGATACTATAAACATACCGTAAATGAATCAAATACATACAGAAAATAGGGCTTTTTTGTCGGAATCGTTTATTTTCACATAAAAAATTTTTTTTGGGGCGAAAAAATTGTGAAAATTGCATTGTTTGCATAATTCCAGCCAAAAAAATGTATCGTTTCCATCAAAAAAGAGGCATTCTCATCGACAAAAGCGCGTAAAACACCGAAAACAAAGAAAGGAAAGCCGAAAATGCTTTCCTTTGTTATTATATATGGCGTTTTTCAGTCCTCGTAATCTGCGGAAGCGTCCACGGGAACGAGAGAGATATAGTCCATCGGGTTTTCCGAAACGCCGTCCTTGCAGATCTCGAAATGGAGATGCGGATTTTCGGCGATCTCCACGAGCGCAGTATCGCCGACGTAGCCGATCTCATCACCTGCCTTGACGGCAGCGCCTGCTTCAATGCCCTCGGGGATATTCGTTTGCATATTGCGATATACGGTCTTATAGCCGTCCGCGTGCGCGATGACGACGGTCTGACCCATCATCGGATGAAATTCCACGCTTTCTACGGTGCCGTCTGCCGCGGCGTAAACGGGTGTGCCTGCGTCGGCTTCAATATCCACGCCGAGGTGGACGCGGTAATCCTCCATCGTGTTGGAAAAGACGGGGATATCTGCCGACCACTCGCCGATAACGTTGCCGATGGAGATGGGCGCGATGAAGCTTACCTTTTCCGCGATGACGGGTTCTGTGGGCTTGCCTGTCGTGGTTTCGGCGGGCTTTGCTTGTGTGGTCGTTGCGGTCGTGCTTTCATCGGGATTCGGTTTTGCGCGTTTCGAGGAAACGACGGCAATGACCGTAATGACGATCGCCGCCACCACAAGGAGCGAAAGCGCGATGGCAAGTCCGCGATTCATTTGTAATTTCTTTTGATTTTCGTTCATCATAATAGAGATTCCTTTCTGCCCTTCGGGCTTTATGAACTGCTTCTATTGTTGACCAAAAATCGCTCGTTATTCAAAAAATTGCAAATTTTTCATAAGTTTGTCCGCGAAGCGGACTTCCTTTTCTTTTCACTCTTCACTTTTCTCTTTTCACTGAAGAAAGCTGACCATGGGTCAGCTTTCTTCGATCACATATCCTTTTCCGCGCACCGTCGTGATGAGCCGAACCCCAAAGGGGTTGTCGATCTTGGCGCGCAGATAATTGACGTAAACGTCGACGACGTTCGTGCCGTGTCCCGCCTCTCCGAATACGAGAGAGAGCGCTTCCTCTCTGGAAACGGGAACACCGCGGTTTTCATAAAGCAGGTCGAGCAGTGAAAATTCCTTTTTCGTCAGCTCGATCTTTTTGCCCTTGAAATAGGCGATGCGGTTTTCTTTATCCAAGGAGAGAAATTCCGAGGGGCTTTTCTTTTTCGGAATATGAAAGGCGATCTTGTGCGATTTTTCATCGGATTCAAAAAACGTATCGAAAAACTCCTCAATGACGAAGGGTCGCGTGATTGTGAAATATTTGGTAAGCTCGGCGGTCGGGAGCGATGCCAATTCCTCGGGATAGCCGAGAATGACCGTTTCAAAGGAAAAGGGCGGGAGCGGACCCTCCGAAAGGAGCTTGGCATCGACCAAAGCGAGGTGCGCGGATTTCAAAAGGTCGGGCATTTCGCTTTTCGCGCTTGCGATAAGCGGCGTAAATCCGCGCTCGCTAAATTCCAGAGAGAGCATACGGGCGAAGCGCTCGTCAGCCGTAGCGATCAAAACGTTCATGCGGCGTTCTCCTTTCCGTCAGGCGTTGGATTTTTTGGTGACGCTGTTTCCCGTCGCAGGGAGCTTGAGCTTGTGGCATTTTTCAAAGCCTGTGTAATGCTCCTCGGGGGTGCGTGTGGCGTCGACGAGCTTTTGTCCCGCTTTCAAGGTGAAAAGATTCATGCCTGCGGCGGTTCGCGTTGCCTTTTCGGGAATCAAGCTGCTGCTAATATAGATCGCTTTTCCCGCGTCGTTTACGAGAAGCATATCGAAAGGCTCGCTTTCATAGAACGCCATGACGAGCGGAGAAGCGTCCGAATATGCACCTGTGAGCTTCTTTCTCGCCGATTTGGTTTCGTAAAGGGAGAGCGGTACGCGCACACCCTTTCCGTTTTCAAAGATATAAACGAAATGATGATTTTCGGCATACGAGGAGATGGGCTTGAACGCAACGACGCTCTCTCCATCGTCAAAGCCGAGCTTTGCGGGGACGAAATCGCCGAGCGCGGAGGATTTTTTGTTTTCAAAATCGCTTGCCTTGGCGCGGTAGATCTTTTGCTTGTCGCTGACAAAGAGAAGCTCGGAAATATTTTCCGCATCCTCGATCTGTGCGACCTCATCACCGGGCTTCAGACCTTGCTCCTCGCTCATGCGGAAGGATTGCAGCGTGATCTTCTTGAAATAGCCCTCTTTTGTGAGAACGAGCTTGACGCCGTAGTTTTCCACGAAATCCTTTTCGTCGTATTCTTCCACGGTGTTTTCAAAGATGAGCTTGGTCTTGCGCGGGATCGCGTATTTTTTCTTGATCTCCTCGAGCTGCTTGACGATCAGATTTTTGAGCTTGCGCTCGGATTCGATGGTCTTTTCGAGATTGTCGATCTCCTTTTTGAGAGAATCGATCTCTTTCAAGCGATTGATGATATATTCGCGGTTGAGGAAGCGGAGCTTGATCTCCGCGATGTATTCCGCCTGTACCTCGTCGATGCGGAAGCCTTCCATGAGGTTGGGAACGACCATGCTTTCCTTTTCCGTTTCGCGGACGATCTTGATGGCTTTGTCGATGTCAAGCAAGATCTTTCCAAGCCCCAAGAGCAGATGGAGCTTTTCTTTTTTCTTGGCAAGGTCAAAGATCAGCTCGCGCTTGACGCAATTCATGCGGAAACGGATCCATTCATCGATGATCTCGCGCAGACCCATCTGCCGCGGACTGCCGTCGATGAGGATATTGAAGTTGCAGGAGAAGGAATCCTGCAAGGGGGTCTTTTTATAAAGCTTTGTCATGAGCTTGTCGGGGTCAACACCGCGGCGAAGGTCGAGCGTGAGCTTGAAGCCGTGCAGGTCGATCTCGTCGCGCACGTCGGTCACTTCCTTGAGCGCACCGCTTTTGATCATATCGGTGAGCTTTTTCATGATCAGCTCGATGGAGGTGGAGTAGGGAATCTCCACAACGTCGATGCAGTTGGCTTCCTTGTCGTAAACGTAGCGCGCGCGAAGCGGAATATTGCCTCTGCCCGTTTCGTAGATCTCGCGCATACGGTCGCGGTTATAGATCAGATGCGCGCCGCCCGAAAAGTCGGGGGCTTTGATGATATCGAGCAGTTCATCGGTCGTTGTCTTTTCGTTTTTGAGTATGGCGATCGTGCCGTCGCAGACCTCGCCGAGGTTGAAGGAGCATATCTGGCTTGCCATACCGACGGCGATACCCATATTCGGGGAAACGAGTACGTTCGGAAATGCCGTCGGGAGCAGGAGAGGCTCTTTCATGGTGTTGTCGTAGTTATCGACGAAATCTACGGCATCCTTATCGATTCCGCGGAACAGCTCGGCGGCGATGGCATCGAGCTTGACCTCGGTGTATCGGGAAGCGGCAAACGCCATATCACGGCTGTATACCTTACCAAAGCTTCCCTTGGAATCGATGAGCGGATGGAGAAGCGCTTCATATCCGCGTGTCAAACGCACCATCGTTTCGTAGATCGCCATATCACCGTGAGGATTTAGCTTCATCGTCTGACCGACGACGTTGGTGCTTTTTGTTCGGTGGCCTGTGAGAAGCCCCATTTTATACATGGTATAGAGGAGCTTTCTGTGAGAGGGCTTGAGTCCGTCGATCTCGGGGATCGCACGCGAAACGATCACGCTCATAACGTATGGCATATAGTTTTTCTCAATCGTTTCCGTGATGGGCTGAAGCGTGACCTCGGCGGGAACGATTTCTTTTTGTATTGGCTTTTTGGCTTTTGCCATGTTTTTGAGTTCCTTTCGTGAAATAAAACGGGACGTCGAGGGCGCCGTCCCCTACAAAAATGGATTCCCTCGTCAGATATCCGCTTCCGCGAGATAATCCTTGCCGTAATCGGCGATGAAGCGTTTGCGCTCCGGAAGGTCGTCGCCGAGAAGTGTTTCAAAGATGTATTCTGTTTTTTCTTTGTCTGCTTCCATGATCTTGATCAGACGGCGCGTTTCGGGATTCATGGTGGTCTGCCACATCATATCGGGTTCGTTTTCACCAAGACCCTTGGAGCGCTGAATGGTGTACTTCGCATTGCCGAGAGAGGAGATGACCTTTTGTTTTTCGCTCTCGTCATAAGCGAAATAAATATCGTCCTTACAGGTGATCTCATAGAGCGGAGATTCCGCGATAAAGACCTTGCCCTCCTTGATGAGCGTGGGAAGGAGTCGATAGAAAAGCGTGAGGAGCAGGGTACGGATCTGGAAACCGTCCTCATCGGCATCGGTACAGATGATGATCTTGCTCCATTTGAGCTGAGAAAGATCAAAGATACCCTGTTCGTTGTTTTTGGTCTTGACCTCGACGCCGCAACCGATGACTTTGAGTAGGTCCACGATGATATCGCTTTTGAAAATGCGGTCGTAATCGGCTTTGAGGCAGTTGAGCGTCTTACCTCTGACGGGAATGATGGCTTGAAATTCGGAATCTCGTCCGAGCTTAACGGATGTCATCGCGGAGTCACCCTCTACGATGTAAAGCTCGCGGCGTTCGGGATCGCGGGAGCGGCAGGAAACGAATTTTTCCACACGGTTGGCAACGTCTGTCTGCGCGGTGAGCTTCTTTTTGATGTTCAGACGTGTGCTTTCCGCGTTTTCGCGGCTGCGCTTATTGATGAGGACTTGTCCCGTGATCTTTTCCGCGTCGGCGGGATTTTCAATGAAATAATATTCGATGTGCTTTTTCAGATAATCGGTGAGCGCGGTCGCGATAAATTCATTGTTGATCGCCTTTTTCGTTTGGTTTTCATAGGAAACCTGTGTGGAAAAGCTATTGATGATGAGAACCAGACAATCCTGTACGTCCTGGAACGTAATTTTGCTTTCGTTTTTATTGTATTTGCCGTTGTTTTTGAGATATTTGTCGATGGCGTAGACAAAAGCGTTTTGGGTCGCTTTTTTGGGAGAACCGCCATGCTCCAAAAAGCTGGAGTTATGATAAAATTCGATCAGATTGACGGTGTTTGAAAAACAGAAGGCGATCTCCGCTTTGAAATCGTATTCGGGTTTATCCTCGCGGTCGCGTCCGCGTGCTTCGGTCTTCCAAAGAACGGGAGGGGTGAGCGCCGTATCGCCAACGACACGCACGATCTGGTCGGCAATGCCGTTTTCGCAGTAATATTCTTTTTCTTCAAACGAGCCGTCTTCATTTTCCCATTTGAAAACGAAACGCAGTCCTGCGTTGACGATGGCTTGGCGATCCAGCATGGTTTCAAAGTATTCACGCGGAATTGCCGTTGAGGTAAACACTTCAAGGTCGGGCTTCCACATAACGACCGTACCTGTGCGCTGTTCCTTTTTGGAAAGGGGCGTGCGGATCAGCTCGCCGTCGGGATTGCCTTTTTTGAAGTTCATTTCGAGCATTTCCGTGGTGCGATAGGATCTGACCTTCATAAATTCGGAGCTGTACTGTGTCGCGGCGGCGCCAAGACCGTTCAGCCCGAGAGAATATTTGTAGTGGGCATCGTCGCCCGCGTTGTTGTTGTATTTACTGCCTGCGTAAAGCTCACAGTAGACAAGCTCCCAGTTGTATTTGCCCTCGTTTTCGTTGTAATCGAGCGGAACACCGCGTCCGAAGTCTTCAACGGTGATGACACCGTCGCGTGTCGCGGTGATATGGATGCGGTCGCCGTAGCCTTCTCTTGCCTCATCGACGGCGTTGGAAACGATTTCAAATACGGAATGTTCACAGCCCTCAAGTCCGTCCGAGCCGAAGATAACGGCGGGGCGCTTACGGACACGGTCAGCGCCTTTCAGAAGCTTGATGCTATTGTCATCGTATACTTGTGTTTTTTTTGCCATAGCGTAAGCCTTTTTCCTTTCTTTGGGGAATATGTTCACGGAAAAATTTCCGAACAAGGTTGATTTATTGAAGTTTTCTTGATATAATTGATATAATCTAACATGATGATATATGAAATTTCCGATTTTTCAGATGACTGAAAAACGCGCACAAAAGCGTGCTTATTCTATTTTATCATAAATCATGTGTGAAATCAAGGAAATTTTGTGAAATTTAACATAAGATAAGGGGAACCTATATGTTGCGCGACTATTTTGCGGAAGAAAAAATTGAATATTTCGGCGTGATTCCGTTTTCCGTGTGCCGTTTGCGCCGTCCCGATATCATCGAACGAAAGGGCGTTTCGGCGCAAAGCATACAAAGTGCCGTCATGTTTCTGATACCGTATTACGTTCATGACGGAGCGGGAAATATCTCCTTGTATGCGCGCGCGGGGGATTATCATCATTACAGCGACGCGCTTTTTGAAAGACTTTTGCCAAAACTCGAAGCCTGCTTTGGCGGACGTTTTCTTGGCTTTGCAGATAAATCTCCCATTGAAGAGAACGTTGCCGCTTCCATGGCAGGACTTGGCAAGCTCGGGGATCATTATATGCTCATCAATGAAACATATGGCTCCTTCGTATTTCTTGCGGAGATCCTTTCCACAAATCCCCCCGAAGCGCTCGGCTGGGACGGCAAAACGGCAGAACCGTCGTATTGTCCGCACTGCGGCGCTTGTAAAAGAGCCTGCCCGATGATGATAGAGGGCATGGATTGTCTTTCTGCCGTCACGCAGAAAAAAGGTGTCCTTTCCGATGCGGAAGCGTACTATATCAAGAAATACGGCTCTGCATGGGGCTGTGATGCGTGTCAGCTTGCGTGTCCGCTGAACCAAAAGGTCTTGCAGATGGGAACGGAAACGCCCATCGACTTTTTCCGCGAGAATCGCATTTCCTCATTGACTGCCGAAGCGCTTGGCGAAATGACGGATGACGAATTTCGTGCGCGAGCGTTTTCATGGCGCGGAAAAGCGACGCTTCTTCGCAATTTGGAGATCCTTTCGCGCTGAGTGCGTATAAATTTTTTTCGCTCGCTAATAATATAAAGGAAGAAAATTGAAAGCGAGATCATCATGACGAAAAAGGAAAAAGCGCGTCTGCTTGCGGAAAATAAGCGCTTACGGCGGGAAAATGAATATTTAAGGCATCGCCTGTCTGCTCTTGGCGAAAAATTTTCCGAAAACGGTGAAACACCGTATGAAGCCAAATTTTCCGATGCTTCCCGTGTGGCGGCGGCATCGCATAAACGAACCTATTTCGGATATCTGCTCGGCAGACTCAAGGTCAGTATGGCGTTTCGCCTGTGGGATAAAACGCGCTTTGCCGTGAGAGGCTTTTTCTTTGCCTCGAAAATTTGGAATCTTCTCGTTTGGCTTTTCGTGATTCTCGGCTTTGGTACGCAGTTTCTTCTCTTTGCAAGCGCATTGATGATCCTTTTGCCTGCGGCGCTTTTGGTGTCGCTTACGCTTGGCTTTGTGGGATTTTTTGCTCATCGAAAATGGAATCAAACGCTTTCGGCGTTTTTCACCGCCGATGATAAGATCTATATCGTTTTTGCCCCGAAAACATGGGAAAAATACGAATATTTTCGATATATGCTTGCAGAACTGCAAAAGGACGGCGTGGTCTTTCTCGTGTGCCGCTCCGTTTCCGCTTGCGGATATCGTGGGGCGAAAACCATCAATACGCGCCTTTGCGCGGTGCATATCAGCTATTATTTTTCCCTGAAAAAGCATATTGAGGGGAAAATGATTCAAATTTATTAAAACATTCTCAACTTTTTTCTTATTTTAAGAAAAAAGAAACGTGTACTTTTCTTGTGCAAAACAAGAAAAGTACCAAAAGAAATTTGCAAGCGTTCCGCTTGACCGAAACGAAGATTTTACATCTTGGTGCAATCGGCTCCCCGCACGGATTCTTCATGAACAAGTTCGAGAACCCCAAAACATGCTAACGCATATTTTGAGGACCCCGAGTTCATGAAGCCCTCCGGTGGCGACACCTCCGGGACATCACGGCGGAACAACCGCCGAACGAGAACCGACATCTAAAATTTATGCTTGACGGCGCTTTAGCGCCGTTCGGCAATCGCTTTTTTCACTGAGCGCGAGCACGTCTGAGGCAAATCAGTTTTGCCCACATAAATTACGCGACCTTGGACAAAAGCGCCGTTTCAACCGCGTTCTTTGAGGCGGGAGATAGCCGATAGGAGAACGCGAAAGCGAGCTTTCAAAGTCTATAAGCGATAAAACCGCAGGTTTTTTGCTTCTTTTTTGCAACTTTTTTCTTTCAAAAAGAAAAAAGTTGACGCAAAGACAGAAATTAAATATACAAATAAAATAAAAAAACAGAAAGGAGTCCTCCCATGATTGGCATCGTCTACGGAAAAAGCGGAACGGGAAAAAGTGAATGGGTCTTTCATGAAATGAATAAAGCCGCAAGCAAGCACCGTGTATTTTTGCTCGTACCCGATAGAGAAGCGGTCATGGCGGAAAGCCGAGCGGCAGCTCTTCCTAACGCGGGAAATATCGACGTTCTCACGTTTGGCAGACTTTGTAACTATCTTTTCCGTACATATGGCGGACTTTGTGTGGATTATATCGGCAAAGGCGCGAAAAAACTCATCATGCGAAACGTCATGCGTGCCATCGCGCCGATGCTGAAGGAATACGGCGCTTCTGCGGAAAGCCTTGGTATCTATGAAAAAATGGCGGCTTTGCGTACCGTCTTTTATCAGGATCAGATATTTCCTCGCGATTTGGATAAGACTTCCATGGCGCTTGGCGTGGAAACACCGCTTGGCGCGAAGCTTTCTGACCTGGCTTTGATTTTCGCTGCATTCGATGCGGAAGTATCTTCGCGCTGGGAAGACCCCGACGGTATGCTTTCGCGTGCGGAAAAGCTCCTTTCCGAGCATGATTTTTTTGCGGGAAGTGTGGTCTTTGTTGACTCCTTTACCTCCTTTTCCGCGCAACAGATGGAAATCTTGGCGCATATCATGCACGGTGCAAATGACGTTTTTATCACACTTCCGTATCTGCCCGAGGAAAGAAACGAAGCCTCTGTGCGTTTCCTTGCGGGAACGGACGACAGACTTCGCCGTACCGCAGAAAGAGCGGGCGTAAGGGAAGCTGATTCCATCGTGCTTCGCGGCGCAAAACGATATGAAAGCGAAGAGCTTGCCTTTCTTGCGACCGAGATTTCCGCGCAAACGACTGTTTCGGCGGTCTGGGAAGCAGAACCGCAGGATATCACGCTCGTTCGTGCGGCAAACGTCTTTGCGGAAGCGGAGGCGGCGGCGCTGGATATCTGCCGAGCCGTTCGCGGAGGACTTCGGTATCGTGATATCGCGGTCGTCGTGCGCGACCCCGCATCGTATGAGGGGATTCTCGACGCGGTATTCCGTAAATATGAAATTCCGTATTTTCTTTCTTCGCGCAAGGAAATTTCGGAAAAACCGTTCGTAAAATTGATTTTCTCCGCTTTTTCCGTAACGGAACGCGGTTTTCGCGGGGAAGATGTGATCTCATATATCAAAACAGGCTTTTCGGGAATCTCACCCGAGGATGTGAGCCTTTTTGAAAATTATATCATCAAATGGCATCTCAGAGGAAAGCTTTTCACAAGCGATGAACCGTGGAATATGCACCCGAGAGGCTATGGCTTCTCCTTTTCGGAGGAGGATTACGGGATTCTTTCTCGTCTTGCCGAAATGAAAATGACCGTTATTGAGCCTTTGAAGGCGTTTTCTGCGGCAAATCGCACCGCGAAAACCGTGAGGGAACGCGCGACCTTGCTCTTTGATTTCCTTTCGGGGCTTTCCGTTTCGGAAAAACTGACGGCGAAAGCCGAAGAAGCCAAGGCGCGCGGCGATATGGCGCTTGCCATGGAAACCGTACAGCTTTGGAACGTATTTTGTGAAACGCTTGACCAGCTTGTCGTTTCGTCTGGCGAAACGGAAGCGACGGCGCAGGAATTTTCGCAGATGCTCATGATGCTGTTCCTTGAAACCGATATCGGTAAGATCCCGACCTCGGTTGACGAGGTTTTGATTTCGAGCGCGGCGCAAACGCTGACGGGCGGTCATAAATACGTGTATCTCATCGGCGCGGCGGAGGGCGTTTTTCCGCAAAAGGTCAGTGAGGACGGACTTTTCTCCGAGCATGAAAAGACCGCGCTTGCGACCATGGGTGTGGAGCTTTCCGACAGATTGGAACGCCGTGTTTCCGAGGAGCTCTATTTCTTTTACCGCGCGGCGACGATGCCGAGCAAGCGTCTTTACGTCAGTTTTTCACATTATAGCCTTTCGGGTGCGGAGCAAAGGGAATCGGTCGGTGTCAAGCGTATTTGTAAGCTTTTTCCAAGTCTTGCGGTGCGGGATTTTGAGCTTTCCGCGCCCATCGACCTCGTGGAAAGCCGAGCCGCTTCCTTTGAACACGCAACGTCATTTTCGGGCAATCTCGGTCGCGCATTGCGTGAATATTATGAAAATCACCCCGAATATGCCGAAAAATTCAAATATATGCAGATACCATTGGGTGCGGAAAAAACAGCCCTTTCCGCAGAAAATGCCGAAATCTTATTCCCCGGCAAGCTCACGACGAGTTATACAAGGCTTGAAAAATTCATCAAATGCCGATTTGCGTATTTCTGCGAATATGAGCTGAAGCTCCGCGACGATTCCCCCGCAAGCTTTGGCGCGGTGGATATCGGTAGCTTTATGCATGGCGTACTCGAAAAAACGGTGCGCTGGATCGCTGAGGGCGGTGAGGGGGATATTGCCGAGGGTGTGAAGTGCATCGCAGGTGAATACTTGGAAGCGATCTTCCACCGAGATGTGGAAAAGCTCCCGAAACGCTTACAGCATTTGTTTGCTTACCTTTGCAAAAGCGCGGAGATTTTTGCAAGGCGAATGAAAGAGGAGTTTGAGGAATCGTCTTTCCGTCCTTGTGATTTTGAGCTTTCCGTCAGCCGAGATGGCAACGCTATCGTGCCGATGCGCCTTGTCGGTGAGGATGTCAGCGTTGAACTTCGCGGTAAGATCGACCGCGTGGATATGTACGAGGGCGAGGGCGGCAAGCTTTATATCCGTGTCGTGGACTACAAAACGGGTGAAAAGACCTTCGATATCAAAAACGTGCGCTTGGGACTGGATATGCAGATGCTTCTCTATCTTTTTTCCATTTGGGAAAACGGAGAAAAGCGTTATCATGGAGAGATCGTTCCCGCAGGTGTGCTTTACGCAGGCATCAAGCCTCCGCAGGTAGACCTTGCTGTGGGCGAAAATGGAAATGAAGATGATATTTCCGTGAAATCGAGCGGACTTTTCCTCAAGGATGAAGCGATTCTCCGCGCGATGGACCCTGAGCTTTCGGGCAAGTGGATTCCCGTGAAAGAGAGTGACCTTGGCAAGGATAAGCCGAATCTCGTCGGACTTGACGCTTTTCTTTCTCTCAAGGAGGAGGTCAGCGAAACGGTGTTACGATACGCCGCTGAGCTCAAAGCAGGCAAAGCCTATGCGCGCCCCATGACCCAGGGCGGTACAAGCCCTTGTGAATATTGCCGTATGCGTGCGATTTGTAGGATTCGATGACTTCTCAACTTTTTCTTTTTGAAAGAAAAAGTTGCAAAAAGAAGCAAAAAACCTGCGGTTTTATCGCTTATAGACTTTGAAAGCTCGCTTTCGCGTTCTCCTACTGGCTATGACCCGCCAGAAAGAACGCGGTCGTATCGTCGCTTTCGTCCAAGGTCGCGTAATTCATGTCGGCGAAATGGGTCTATCTCAGACGTGCTCGCGCTCATTCAAATTCGTGCGTATCGAGCGACGCTAAAGCGTCGCCATACATAAAATTTTAGATGTTGCTTTGGTACTTTTCTTAAAAATAGATCATAAAAGTAAAAAATAAAAAATTTATCATAAATCATTAGGAGGTGTTCTTTTGAAAATACCGGAAAGAATCTTGAAAAAAGTAGAAAAACCCGCTCGATATACGGGTGGCGAATGGGGACAGACCGTCAAGGATAAAAACGCCGTTGACGTTCGATTTGCGTTTTGCTTCCCCGATACATATGAGATTGGTATGTCCAATCTCGGTGTGCGAATCCTTTATCACGTGCTGAACTCCCGTGAGGATACGTGGGCAGAACGTGCCTATGCGCCGTGGGTCGATATGGAAGAGGCCATGCGCGCGGAAAATATCCCCCTTTGGGCACATGAAAGCGGCGACCCGCTCCGTGAATTTGATATTCTCGGCTTTTCCATTCAGTATGAGCTTTGCTATACGAACGTACTCAATATGCTTGACCTTGCAGGCATTCCGCTCCTTTCCTCTGAACGAGATGAAAGCCATCCCATCATCATGGCGGGCGGTCCTTGCACCTATAACGCCGAACCGATCGCCGATTATTTCGACCTTTGTATGATTGGTGAGGGGGAAGAAGTCATCGACGAGCTGGTAACGCTTTATAAAGAGCATAAAAAACGTGGTTTTGTTCGCACAGAATATCTCCACGATGCCGCAAAGATTGAAGGCGTTTACGTTCCCTCTCTCTATACACCGAGCTACAACGAGGACGGCACGCTTGCGTCTGTTACCCCCCTTTATGACGATATCCCGACGAAAATCAAAAAGCGCATCATCAAGGATATGGATAAATCGCCGTTCCCGAATAAGCTCGTCATGCCCTTTATCGAAACCGTACAGGATAAGATCACCCTTGAGGTTTACAGAGGCTGTATCCGTGGTTGTCGTTTCTGTCAAGCGGGTATGGTATGGCGACCCGTTCGTGAAAAGTCCGTAGAGGTCTTGACCAAGCAGGCAGAAGCGCTTGCCGATGCCACGGGCTATGACGAAATGACCCTTTCTTCTCTCAGCATCAGCGACTATACTTGCATCGACCATCTGACAGACGAGCTTCTCAAATGGACGGACGAGCGCAAGATCTCGCTTTCTCTCCCCTCTCTCCGCGTGGATAGCTTCACAAAAGAGCTGATGGATAAGATCTCCACGGTTCGTACAGGTTCGCTTACCTTTGCGCCCGAAGCAGGTACACAGCGTTTGCGCGACGTTATCAACAAGAATGTGGAAAAGGACGACCTTCTTCGTGCTTGCCGTGTTGCATTTGAGGGCGGTAAATCACAGGTCAAGCTCTACTTTATGCAGGGACTTCCGACCGAAACGAACGAAGACCTTGACGGCATCAAGGATCTGGCAGAAAGCGTGATCCACGAATATTATCAGACCCCGAATCGCCCGAAAAAGGCGCCGGGTGTCACGATCTCTGCCGCTTGCTTTATTCCGAAGCCGTTTACGCCGTTCCAGTGGGAACCGCAGTGTGAAATGGAAACGCTTCTTGAAAAGCAGAAATATCTCGATGACAAGATCAATGACCGCAAAATCAAATATAACTATCACGATGCCAAGGTCAGCCGTATCGAAGCCGTTTTCGCAAGAGGCGACAGAAAACTGAACAAAGCACTTGCAAAAGCACATGAAATGGGACTTCGCTTTGACGGTTGGGACGAGCATTTCCATTATGAGAAATGGCTCGAAGCCTTTGAAGCCGTCGGCATCGACCCGTCCTTCTATGCCAACCGTGAATTTGGCGAAGAAGAGCTTCTCCCGTGGGATAACATCGATATCGGTGTGACCAAGGAATTTTTCCTCCGCGAACGCCATCGCGCGTATGCGGAAACGACAACAAAAAATTGCCGCCTGAACTGCAACGGATGCGGCGCAAATCAATTAGGAGGTGAACGCTCATGTTGTCCCAGCCTCAAAAAATAAGAGTGATGTTTTC
The DNA here is from genome assembly GCA_017937845.1 of Clostridia bacterium. Lineage (GTDB taxonomy): Bacteria > Bacillota > Clostridia > Oscillospirales > CAG-272 > QALR01. Next base: position 82,707 of record JAGBCV010000029.1, read on the forward strand.
CAAAACGGGAAGTCTCAAATTCATTTCCCATCTTGACCTCAATCGTACCGTAAAATCCGCATTTTTGCGTTCCCGTTTGCCGATTTGGTATACACAGGGCTTCAATCCTCATCCGAAAACGGTCTTTTCGCTTCCGCTTTCCGTCGGAACGGCAAGCCTTTCGGAGTTTATGGATTTCCGTGTTACGGAAGAAATTACGGGCGAGCAGATCTGCAAGCGCCTCAATGAAGTATTTCCCGAGGGACTTCGCGCGCTCGAAGCCTATACCCCCACCACGAAATTCCATGATATCGGCTGGGCAGATTACGAGGTCCGCATGGAGATTGCAGATCCTTCTGATATGGTAGACCCCGTAAAACAGGCGCTATCGGGTGAGATCGTCATCGATAAGACCACGAAGATCGGTACACGCACCATCGATATCGCACCGCTTACCCGTGTGGACGACATTTTCGTGGAAAACGGCGAGCTTGTCTTGCGTTTGCATCTTTCCGCAACGACGGACAACTATGTCAATCCGAAATATATCATCGATTTTCTGACGTCGAAGCTCGGTATTCCCGGTGAAAAGGACGATTATACCGTCTGCCGTACGGCAGTCTATCAAGCGGACGGAGAAACGATTTTCCGTTAAACCCTTGCAATTTTCCCTTATCTATGGTATGATACTATCATAGTACAAAACGGAATCGGAGGATTCTTATGGCAAATAAAACAGTAGACGAAAAAATGCAACTTCTCTTTGAGGGTATCTTGACGCTCAAGACCGCAGAGGAATGTGCCGACTTCTTTGGTGATCTATGCACAAAAACAGAACTTCGCGAAATGTCGAAGCGGCTTTATGCGGCAAAGCTCATTTCCGAGGGTGAAAAATATGCCGATATCGTGGAACAGACGGGACTCAGTACCGCGACCATTACCCGTGTCAACGGCTGTCTGAAGGACGGCAACGACGGATACGTAACGGTCCTTCGCCGTCTTTCCGAAAACTCTTAAAAATAGATAGGCGCACGGTTTCGTGCGCCTTTTTGGTATGTTTGGGTGCCGATTTCGCTGAAAACTTGACAAGCGATAGGGGAGAGGATTGCTCCTTCCGAAAATAAGCATTCATTCACTCACTCATCAAAAATGCTCACATCAAGAAACGCGAGTTCGAGGGAAGTAGGGCGGGATGCCCACATCCCGCCGAAAATATTTGGATTCTTGTCCTTCGGCAGTCTATGGGCAAGCCCCCTACATGATATTTTGATTTTTTATAAGAACGTCGAACTCACATCAAGAAAGGATATTCACCATGAAAAAAACAGCAATCGTAACAGGCGCATCGCGCGGAATCGGACGCGCCATTTCCTTGAAGCTTGCCGAGGCAGGCTTTACCGTCGTTGCGGCGGCGCGCGCAAACGAAGAAAAGGCGGCAGACTATATCGCAGAGCTGAAAGCGCTTTCCCCCGACTCCATCTATGTTCCGACCGATATTTCGGTAAAGGAGGCGCGTGAGCATCTTGTCGATACGGCGTATGAACGCTTTGGTAAGCTTGATATTTTGGTCAATAACGCAGGAGTGGCGCCTCTGGAAAGAAAAGATCTGCTCGAAATGAGCGAAGAAAGCATGGATAGACTTCTTGATATCAATCTCAAGGGTACGTTTTTCCTCACACAGTACGCGGCAAATAAGATGGTCGCGCAAAAGACAGGGGATATGATCATCAACGTAACCTCCATGTCTGCGTATACGGCGAGTATCAACCGCGGAGAATATTGCATCTCCAAGGCGGGACTTGCCATGGTAACGGAGCTTTTTGCCGCTCGTCTTGCGGAATATGGCATCAACGTCTATGAGATTCGTCCGGGTATCATTCGCACCGATATGACCGCAGGCGTTGCCAAAAAATACGAAGATCTCATCGCAGGCGGACTTCTTCCGATTTCCCGTATGGGAGAGCCTGAGGATATCGCAAAGGCTGTTTTGGCGCTTGCTTCGGGTGCGCTTCCGTATTCCACAGGGGAAGTTCTCAATATTGACGGCGGCTTCCATATCCGCACACTTTGATAAGACAGGTGACTTTTTATGAAAATCAGTGATCTCACGGTCAAACATATGACCATTCCGCAGTACAGCGCCTCGGTTTTCGTCGTTGGAAGCGGTGCCGCAGGCTATAATGCCGCGGATTCTCTCTATGACCTCGGTATGCAGGACGTTGCCATCGTCACCGAGGGACGATATATGGGAACCTCGCGCAATACGGGCTCGGATAAGCAGACCTATTATAAGCTCAACGTGACGGGTGCTGTCCGCGATTCCGTATACGATATGGCGAAATCGCTCATGCGTGGCGGTTCGATGCACGGCGATATCGCGCTTACCGATGCGGCGCTTTCCGCAAGAGGCTTTTTCAAGCTCGTGGGGCTTGGCGTGCCGTTCCCGATGAATGAATACGGCGAATATGTCGGTTATAAGACCGACCATGACGAAACGACGAGAGCGACCTCCTGCGGACCTCTCACCTCCAAATATATGACGGAAGCACTCGAACGCACCGTCATGGCAAAGAATATCCCCATCTTTGACGGGCATCGCGTGATCAAGATCTTGACGGAAAACGGGCGCGCGGTCGGCTTTTTGACCCTTTGCCGAGAAGCCGTGACCGAGAAAAATCCGCTCGGACTTTGCCTTTTTACCTCGGGCGCTATCGTGTATGCCGTCGGCGGTCCGTCTGCCATTTATGCGGATACGGTCTATCCGCCGAGTCAGACCTCGTCGCTTGGTACGGCATTTCTTGCGGGCGCGGCGGGAGCAAATCTCACCGAATCACAGTACGGACTTGCCTCGGTCAAATTCCGTTGGAACCTTTCGGGAACGTATCAGCAGGTGCTTCCGCGGTACGTTTCGACCGATGAAAAGGGTGAAGATGAACGGGAATTTCTGCGTGAAGCATTTGAAAGTGATGAAGAAATGCTGGGTGCCATCTTCCTCAAGGGTTACGAATGGCCCTTTGACCCGAAAAAAACGACCCTTGGCGGTTCTTCTCGCGTGGACCTTGCCGTGTTCAGAGAACGCGCAAAGGGCAGAAGAGTATTCCTTGATTACCGTCGAAATCCTACGGCGGCGGAGAAAAACGGGGTGTTTGACGTAGACGCGCTTTCCGAACGGGCACGGACATATCTTGAAAATTCGGGTGCGATTTTGCAAACGCCCATTGAACGCCTTGCCAAGATGAATATGCCTGCCATCGAGCTGTATCGCTCGAATGGTATCGACCTTTACACGGAAATGCTGGAAATTGCCGTTTCTGCACAGCATTGCAACGGCGGTCTTGCCGTTCATAATAGCCGAGAAAGCACGACGCTTTCGGGCTTTTATGCCGTCGGTGAATGTGCGGGTACGTTTGGCGTTTATCGCCCGGGCGGTTCGGCGCTTAATTCCACGCAGACGGGAAGCCTTTTTGCGGCGATGGATATCGCAAGGAAAAAGGCGGATATCCCCAATCTTTCCGATGCGGTAGCGCAAGAGATCGTGAAAGAAACGGAACTGCTCCTTTCGATGAAAGGCGCGGTCTCACGCGATGAAATCCTTGAAAAACGCTATCTTTTGGGGCGCAGAATGTCCGATTCGGCGGCATTTCTCAGAAATGCGGAGAAGATCGAGGAAGCCATCAAGGCGACACGGTATGACCTTTTGCATTTCGCAGAGGATCATGCGCTTGCGGAATCCGAGTGGCTTTACGATGCGCTCATCAACCGCGATATTTTGCTTGCTCAGCTTGTGTATCTCTCTGCGATCCGTGATTATATCGCAGACGGCGGTAAGAGCCGCGGCTCATATCTGCTTCTTCGTGGCGATGAAACGGATTTACTGAAGGTTCAAGCCGAGATCGATACCGTTCACGCGGATTTTGTGCAAAATACCGTGCTTTCCGAGGATTTGACTGTAACATCGACGTTTGAACCCGTCCGTCCGCTTCCCGAAAGTGAGCAGTGGTTTGAAACGGTTTGGAATAAATTCCGCGAGAGAAATGCTTAAATCAAAAATGCTTTTCGATTTCTCTCTGTATTTTTAGCGGAGAATTGGTAGCGCACTCTCCCTCAGTCAGCTTCGCTGACAGCTCCCTCACGGAGGGAGCCTTTGTGTGAGTGGGTATGGGCTTTGCCCGAAGCCTTTGTAATACAAAGGCGAAACCGGCGATAAAAAGGAATGATAAATAAGAATTTGTAGGTGAATTATATGAGAACGAGAAAGGTTGTTGTACTGCCATACGATGCGGCATGGCAATCAGCATTTGAAAAAATAAAGGATGAGATTGAAGAAGCGATAGGCGATTTGATTCTCGGCATCGAACACGTTGGAAGCACCTCTGTCGAAGGAATGTCTGCCAAGCCCTGCATTGATATGGATGTGATTATCAAGGATTACTCGGTGTTTGCTGCGGTAGTTGACGGCTTGAAAGCAATCGGATATATCCACGAGGGGGATCTCGGCATTAAGGGCAGAGAGGCGTTTAAGTATTCGGGCAAAGAGCATTTGCAAATGCATCACTTGTATGTATGTCCTAAATACTCGGAAGAATTGCACCGTCATGTTACATTTAGAGATTTTCTCCGAAGCAATCCCGAAGCGGTAAAAAAGTACAGCTTGATAAAAGAAAAAGCTGCTGAATTGTTTCCAAATAATATAGACGGATACATAGAGTATAAATCACCGTGCATTGAAGAACTGTATAAAGAATGCGGTTTGAAATAACTAAATTCCAATTTATCGAATCACAAACGCCGACAGAATCTGTCGGCGTTTATAATTTATCTAATTAAGGAATTGCTCGAATTGCTCTCGCCACTTTACGAATGCCCCAAGGTATTGGGGAAGATGAGCGTGATGACAAGGTCGGTAAGGAGAACGGCAAGACAGATAACGGCGATGATGGTTCTTGTTTTCGGCTTGGTTTTCAAATACTTGCGGAAAAGGAAAGGTTGGACGAAATACGCGGAAATGAGCGACAAAACGCCGAAAATGAGGAGCGTTTGCAAGGAAACGTGTCCGCCGAAATTCATAAATCTGCCCGTATAATCCCAAAGGCGATAGCCTGCAAAGGTGAGAAATGCCCATCCGCAAACGTATTCGATCACGCCCGTGACCAGCACCGTCCCGAAAAAGACGAGCGGGGGATACTTGTGGAGCTTATGAAATATCAGATACAAAATGACTACGCCGAAACCATAGAGCGGTAAATACGGTCCGTATAAAAATCCGCGCCAAGGAAACGGCATGCCCTCAAGCCACGTATTGATGATAAGGCAGTAAATTTCCTCATAGAGAAAACCGCCGAGAGCGCCGACAAGAAAGAGATAAAACAGGGCTTCCAGCCGATGATAGAACGAAAGTCCGCTCATATCGGGGTTTTGAAAGCGTTTTTTCGTGGAGTCCTTCATGAGATATCTCCTTCCATCGTTGCGGAGATGAAGTCATCCTTTTCGATGGATACGAGGTAAAACATATGCGTGGCTTCGCTTGTCATATCACCCTTTTCCACGGTATAGACAAAGTGTCCGTCTTCAAACGAAACGGTATACGGATAAGCGTCGGAAACATGAAGGATCAGCAAAACGTTCTGTTCAAAAAAGGCTTCATCGTATATGTTTTGCAAGTTTTCTCGCTCGTTTTCGGGCATATTTTGCGAAAGATCACGCGCTAAGGCTTCTTTCAGGGCTTGATACTCTTTGGCGACGAAAAGCGAGGGTGGAGCGTTTTCATCTGTGCAAGGTACGATATCGCAAACGGCATACGCTTCGTTTGTGGGAAGCGAGGGGCATACCGAGGTCGATTCCGCCGTTGTGGCAAAGATGGTCGGGGTAGTCGTGGCCGTGGATATCGTACACGCATAGGTCGTCGTCTGTACGACGGTCGTTTGCATGGTCGTAGTGGTCATATATGCGCCCGTTGTGGTTCCCGCCGTTTCGATGGGCGCATCTGACAAGGTCGTCTGCACCGCCTGCGGACTATCCACAGTCGGCGTTGTCAGGGCGGTATCGACGGATTCGGGTACGAAATATCCTCTATCCAGCGCAAAATACGCGGAAACGCCAATGATCAGACAAAGAGAACAAAGGGAAACGGTTTCTATGATTTTTTGGTTGCGCGCTTTGCGCTTCGCCTTGTATCGATCGGCTTTTTCAAAAACCGTTCGGCGAAATTCATCATAATTTTTCATATCCGCAGGTCCTCCTTTCTCATGGCTTCTTCCAAGGCTTTTTTCGCGCGGTATGCGATATTTGCCATTTGTTTTTTCGTTTTTTTCATGATCTTTGCGGTTTCATCGGGGGTAAGCTCCTCGAAATAAACGAGATGCAGATAGGTCGCATAATCCTCCGCAAGGGTCGAGATCAATTTTTGAATCCTCTTTTTTTCATCGGTGGCGATGATCTCCTGCTCCATGGAATGAAAATCCGCAAGATCACGGACGTTTTCCGCATCCACGGAGATAGCGTGATATCGGCTTTCCTTGCGAATATGGTCGATGGCTTTATGACGCGCGATGGAAAAAAGATAGGTTTTGAAGGAGCTTTTGAAGCGGTAACGGTTTTTATGTACCAAAAGCTCCATAAAGGTATCTGCGGCGAGGTCTTCTGCGGTCTCATAGTTTTTGACAAGTCTGTTGATGAAGAAAATGAGGCTATCATGATATTGCTTCAAGATTTCATCAAATCCGCTTTCATCGCCGTCCAAAAACCGACGGTAACATAAAGCGCCGAAATCCGTTTCCATAATTCTCTCCTTTTTTATTCATTAGTCGTTCGTACTCGCGTATTTTCTCACGAAAATGAAAAAATATATGGCGGAATAAAAGGATTCCGCCATATCGTCCATCAATTCTGACGGTTTGCTTCGATCTCTTCTCTTGTGAAATAATATTTGCTATCGCAGAAATGACAGCAAACCTCGATCTTGTTATCCTTGGCAAAGGTTTCGTCAAGCTCCTTATCCGAGAAGCAGGAGAGCGCCTCCAAAATACGGTCGCGGCTGCAATCGCAACGGTATTCTGCGGGAAATTCGTCAAAAATATCGTATTCAATGCCCTGCATCACACGCGCAAGGATATCCTCGTTCGTCATACCGCTGTCGATAAGTCCCGAAACGTTACTCATGAGCGGGAGATTTTTCTCGATTTTAGCAACGGTCTCTTCATCTGCAAAGGGAAGAAGCTGAATGAGGATACCGCCCGCCGCACGGCAGGAAAGGTCGGTATCCACGAGAACGCCGAGCGAGCAAACGGTCGGGACTTGTTCGCTCTGCACGTAGTACGCGCAGATATCTTCGGCGATTTCACCCGTTACGATCTGGGAAAAGCCCGATTGCGGGTCGCCGACACCCTCGTCGCGGATGACGCAGAGGTCGCCCTGACCGACGATACCGCCAACGTCAAGCTTGCCGTTTGGCTTCAGCGGAAGATCGGCGTCGGGATTCTGGATATAGCCCTTGGTATTGCCCATATAGTCGGAAACGGCAATGATAGAGCCTGCAATGCCGTCGCCCTTGAATTTGAGGGTAAGACGGCTGTTTTTCTCTTTGAGCATCGTACCCATGAGGGCGGCACCCGTCATAACTCTGCCGAGTGCGGCGGTCGCCGTGGGTGCGGTATTGTGATAACGGATGGCGGTATTCACCATTTCCGTCGAATTGATGATAAGGATTCGCGCCGCGCCGTCTTGGGTCATGGCGCGGAGAACATTGTATTCTTGTGTCATTTGGTGTATCTCCGAAATTTGTTGAATGGATTTGTAGTATCTTGTTTCAATTAAAATTTAACAAAAGAAAGATATACCCAAAGCCTCTCACTCCGGGAGAGGTGGCGCGCGAAGCGCGACGGAGAGGGCTTCTTCGCTATGAGTTTTTGCCCTCTCAGTCAGCTTACGCTGACAGCTCTCCCAAGGAGCGAGCCTCAAAAAATGTCAACTTTTAGATGAAACAATATAGTAAGGGCGACCCTATGTGGTCGCCCGCGAAAGCTTACGCGGAGGCTTCCCTACAAAAAATTATTTTTTACAGATGAAAAACGCGCGGTCGGATTCCTCTGAAACGGGCGAAAAATCAAGGTCGGATACCGTTTCAAGGACGGTAAAGCCCGCTTCCTTCAGCATTTTTGCAAGTCTTGGGAGCAGATAACGGCGTTGACGCTGTGTTTCGTCTACGCGATGCCATGCGTTGCCCTCTTTTATGAAAAACGTCAGATAAAAGTCGCAGAGAGCGGTCTTTTTGTTATAAAAATTCTGCCAAGAAAGGAAAAGGTCATCGTATTCATAGACGAATGCGTTGTCTGCTAAGATATTTTCGTATTTATACGGCGTGCTGACGTCGAAAATGAACATTCCGCCCTCACGAAGCGTTTCATAGACACGCGCAAAGGAGGACGTAACGTCCTTGGGGGAGGTCAGATAATTATAGCCGTCAAAGCTGCAAATGGCGGCATCAAAGCCCATTCCTGCATCAAAAAGCGCGATATTTTGCTCCGAAAAACGAATACGCACGCGGGCGGTATCGGCTTTCTGCTGGGCAAGGGCAAGCATTTCCGCGGAAAGGTCAAGCCCCGTCATATCGTAGCCCATCTGCGCCAGCGGAACGGTAATGCTTCCCGTACCGCAAGCGAGGTCGAGCATCTTATGGACGGCGGTATCATATTTTGCAAAGCAGGTCTTATAAAATTCACACCATGCCGTATAGTCGATATCCTCCATGATGCGGTCGTAATAGGCGGCAAGGGTAGCGTATTGTTCGGTCATAGGTTCACCTTTATTTCTTCATGCAAAGCTCACGGTAGACGGGGAGATAGATCTCCTGGTCGCGGATGGGACAGCCCGTAAGACCGCTGAGGCGTTTGATCTCGGCGCATTTACTGCACGCGATGCAGACCTTTTTGGGGTCGACCTTGCCCGCCATCATGTCGGTGGCAAAGGTATCGTAAGCGAACGCCATGCGTCCGAAGCCGATCATGCTTGCGGCTTTTTCCTTGAGTGCGCCTGCGGCAACGTAGGGCGCAAATTCACGCAGATAGCTATAACCCGTACCGATGACGGTGAGGTCGGGGAAGGTATGCTGGATCTCACGAGAAGCATCGATGAGGCGTTCCAAGCCGACGAGCGGATGCTCGGGGGGCATATAACTGCCTCTGTTATAGGGGCGGTTGACGTGGGGATTGAAATAGGGAGAGCCCATCGTCATATCCACGAGCGAAAGACCCTTGGCGGTAAGGATTTCGAGAAGCTTTTTTGTTTCGGTGAGATCGGGTGTTGCGGGTCTTCCCTCGGCAACGGCAAAACCATAGGGCGCTTCGATCATATCCGAAAGAGAAAGACGGGAAGCAAGCACCGTTTCGGGACGAAGTACGGAACGGACCGCATCAAAGCAATCGACCATCAAACGAATACGGTTTTCAAAAGAGCCGCCGTATTTGCCCTCTCTTGTGTGCGCGGAAAGAAGCTCGTCGAGAAGATACTGATGGCAAGCCTTGACGTCGATGGCATCAAAGCCTGCGTCCTCTGCGATCTTAGCCGCTTTTGCGAATTTTTCGGGGAGTGCGTCGAGATAATCGTCGGTGAGGACGGGAACATCCTTGTCCTGCGGACGTTTTTCTTCAAAGGGAAGGCTTCTCGTGGCAAAAAGCGCGTGGGGCGTATCGCTGTTCTTGGCAAATCTGCCCGAATGGGTGAGCTGCGCCACAACGAAAGCATCGTTTTTCTTGATATCGGCAACGAGGGATTTGAAAGAATCCGCGGTGTTGTCGTTGAGCATCATCTGATGGTCGGAGGTTCTCGCTTCGGGAACGACGGAAATGGCTTCCATCCAAACGAGCGCCGCGCCCGAGCCGGAAAAACGCGCATATCTGCGACGGGTAAGGTCGGAGGCAGAGCCGTCTATATTCGCATCACAGCCCTCCATCGGGTGTGTTGCAAGGGAATTTTTCAGTGTGATCTCGCCATGCGGTGTTTTGATGACGGGCTTTGCGGAAAGGGGAGAGATATCCTTGGAAAAGGGGATATGATAACCGTTTCTTTCCATATACAGACGAAGCTCGTCCGGGCTTGTGAAAGAAAAGGTATAGCTGTCTTTTTTGTCGTAAGCAAACATAAAAAGCTCCTTTGAAACAGGGTGTTTCAATTTTGTTTTTTGATTATATGGATTTATATTTCATTTTTGTTGGGCGAAGTATCCTCGGATATCCGAGAAGTCAACGTTTTCTTTTTGTAAGAAAACGTTGCATCCGGCTCAAAGAACGCGGTTGAATCATCGCTTTCGTCCAAGGTCGCGTAATTCATGTCGGCAAAACCGATATATCACAGATGTGCTCGCGCTCAGTGAAAAAAGCGCGTATCGAACGGCGCTTATGCGCCGTTCGATTGGAATTAAGCCATCGTTTCCAGCATGGCAAGCGTTACGCGATGACGGGATTCTTCGCCTGCGAGGACGGCTCTGTATTCTTCATACATGAAATCCGCCATGCGGTGTGTTTCATAGCCCGTACTGCCTGCGATATGGGGAGTGAGGAAGATGTTTTCCGTGGTATAAAGCTCGCTATCCTCTCTCGGCGGTTCTTCGGGGTCGGTCACGTCGAGAAGCGCCAAGCGGTTCGGATGACGCTTCATTTCGTCGATGAGAGCTTCCATATCCACCTGCGCGGCGCGTCCCGTATTGATGAAAACGGCGTTTTCCTGCATACGGGAAAGGAGGTCGCGGGAGATGATGCCGCGGGTTTCGGGGAGATTTGCGATATGATTGGATATCACATGACAGGTTTCAAAAATTTCTTCAAGAGAAGCTTTGGTAACGCCGAGTGTATCTGCTCTTTCGTCGGAAAGGAAAGGGTCATATACGAGAACTTCAAAATTATAAGGACGAAGAAGCTCGATGACGCGAGAGCCGATCATGCCGGCGCCGAGAAGTCCGATCTTTGTGCCGTAATTGCCCGGATAGATATAATCGGGGTCATGATTCGTCCATTCTGCGCGGGAACGGACACGGCGGCGGAAAAAGCCTTTATTCGCAAGAATGATCTGAGAAACGGTCACTTCCGCAACGGGAACACCGTTTGCGCGCCATGCGGAATGAACGGAAATGCCAAGCTCAAGGAACGGACGCGCAAAATATTGCACCGTTCCCGCAGCATAAAATACAGATTTGAGATTCGGGAAATATTCCGTGATCTGTTCTTTCGTAAGGGGGAGCATACCCCAGGTGGAAAAGATATAATCGACCTTTTGAAGCTCTTCTTTTCTCGCGTCAAGCTCGTCCATCGATTTGACGGGGGCGAGAAAATCCAGCTCTTCTGCAAGTTTTTTCTGCATTTCTGCGGAATATACGGCATCCACGTTCCAAAAGCGGCGTGTTACGAATAATGCTATCATGATGATTCTCCTTAAATTTTCAGATTAGGAAAAAGAAAAATGCTTGGGAAGTCCGCCTTCAAAGGTGAGCTCGGGTTCTCCGATGATAAGAGGTGCGATATAGGAAAGACATTCTTTGGTGACGTTGTTGCCTCTTTCGTTGATATATTCACGGGGAACACTGCGAACGGCGTTGGCAATGCCCGAAATATCAGCGCTATCGATGCCGATTTCGTAGGCTTCACCCTCACCGCGAACGAAGATCATCATTTTGCCTGTTTCGCCCGATGCGGCAGCCTTGACAGCGGCACGACCGATGGAAACGGATTCGGTAAGGTCGGTCTTGGAAGCAAGATGAGAAGCGCAACGCTGAGGGAGATTCAGCTCAATGGAGCGGACCTTGCAACCGAATTTATCCTTGACGGCAAGTTCGAGCGCTTTGCCCGTACCCGAGAGGTATTTATGACCGAATGCGTCGGTAGCGCCGCTCTGTGTGCCTTCGCCAACGTATGTGCCGTCAGCGGTGCGGACACCCTCGGAAACGGCAACGACGACGTTCGGATGCTTTTCAAATGCTTTTTCAAGATCGGCATAGAAATTGTCGAAATCGAACGGTACTTCGGGGAGATATACGAGGTCGGGCTCTACGTTCGTATAGAGAGAGGAAAGTCCTGCCGCCGCTGTGAGCCAGCCTGCATCACGACCCATGATCTCTACGATGGTAACGGCTTTTACGGTATAAACGGCAGTATCGCGGAGGATCTCCTGCATGGTGGTTGCGATATATTTTGCGGCAGAGCCGTAGCCGGGGGTGTGGTCTGTGCCGGCAAGGTCGTTGTCGATGGTCTTCGGTACGCCAATGACGCGCATATCGTAGCCGATGCTCTTTGTGAATTTGGAGAGCTTAGCAACGGTATCCATCGAGTCGTTACCGCCGATATAGAAGAAATAACGAATGTCAAATTCCTTGAAAACGGCGATGATATCTTCAAAGGTCTTTCTGTTTTCGCCCTCAAAGTCCTTGGGGAGCTTTTTGCGGCAAGAGCCGAGCGCCGCCGCAGGGGTATTTTCGAGAAGCTTCAGATCTTCTTCGGTCATGTTGCTGACGTCGATGAGCGTTTTTTTGAGAACGCCTTCAATGCCGTTTTTAGCACCGTATACGGTTTTAATGGCATCACATTCGATTGCACCGCGAATAACACCTGCGAGAGTTGCGTTGATAGCTGTTGTAGGACCGCCGGACTGACCGACGATTGCATTTCCGTAAAGTTTTTCCATGATTTTGTGATCTCCTTTATGTTAAGTTTGTATGATTTCTGTGGTAGAGGCGATTTACAAATCGCCCGTATGGATTATAAGATAAATTCTACGACCTTCATGACAAGCAGAATGGTAAATGGCGAAAGGATCGTGCCGAGGCTGATGAGCTGTGCCGAATACGAGGGCTTTACGTCGTAAAGCGTTGCGAGAAGCGTCGTGAACGCCGCGGGAGGCAGGGCGACCATGACGGTCAAAAAGACGGCAAGGTCGATATCCGCAATGAGCGCAGAAATGCCCGTAAAGCGGAGAATGACTGCCAAGAGGAGCGGAAGCGCGACGAGCTTTACTGCAAGAAAGCCGTAAAATTTCGGATTCAAAAAGAACTCTCTCAGCGGAAGCGCCGCAACGAGCGAGCCTGTTACGATGAGTGAAAGCGGGGTGCAAAGCGAGCCCATCGTATCCATCGCCGTCATGAGGAAATCGGGGAGGGGAATTTGCACGATATACAGCGCAAGACCAATAAAGCAGGGGACTGTACCTGCATTGATGAATATCTTGCGAACTGTGACACCGCTTTCCGCTTTGCCTTTCGACATGAGCCAAACGCCGAAGCTCCAAACGCCGAGGTTATACGAAATGACGTAAAACGCGCCGTAAAAGAGTCCGATCTCACCAAAAAGAGAATTGAGGATCGGAAAACCGATGAAGGCGCAGTTGCAAAAGGTAAATGCAAACTGATAAATTTTCTTTTCGTCGATATCCTTGATACGGGAAAAGAGGATAAAGGCAAGCGCGATCGTCAGCGCATGAGAAAGGATACCAAAGCCAAGCACGAGAAGCCCGTTTTTGAGATTCAGCGCGGAAAAATCGAGCTTGGTGATGGAATAAATGATGAGAAAGGGCTGTGCGACCTTGACAACGACGGTGGAAAGTCCTTTTGTGAGGTCAGCATCGATGATCTTTGCTTTTCTTGCGACAAAGCCGACGAGAATCAGCAAAAACAAGCATAGTGACGTGGGGATCAGGTCAGCGATATTGATATTCATGAAATACCGTCCAATCTTTCCTTGATGGCGATCATATCGGCAAGCATTTCGTCCTTTTTGCGTGGGTCGCGGAGAAGCGCCGCAGGATGATACACCGCGCAAACGGAGAAGCCGTTTTTATCAAACCATTTGCCATGCTCGGCGGTGATCTTGAAATCGGGCTTGATGATACGCATAGCCGAGATACGTCCAAGACAAACGATGACCTTGGGGCGGATCGCTTGTACCTGCTCGCGCAGATATCCGATACAGCGGTCTTCCTCCTCGGGTTTGGGGTCGCGGTTGTTCGGAGGGCGGCATTTCAAAATGTTGGCGATATAGACCTCTTCGCGGTCGATACCGACGGCATCCAGATATTTATTGAGCAGCTTGCCTGCCGCGCCGACGAAGGGGATCCCTGATTCATCTTCCTTTTGACCGGGCGCTTCACCGATGAACATGAGCGTCGCCGTGGGCTTGCCGACACCGAAAACCACGTTGGTTCTCGTTTTGCAAAGCTCGCATTTTTCGCAGACTTTACAAGCCTTTTCAATTTCTTCGAGTGTTTTGGGTTCCATGAAATCGTTCCTTCTTTTGATTTTTTGACGTATAAAACGCCATTCATGATCATTATATCACAAACGGCGTTTTGTTTCAATTATATTTTGAATTTTGCTGTATTTTTTTGCAGAAAAGGAACGCTCTCAACCGAGCAGTTGGGAGCGTTCCTTTTGTGAGTGAATTACATAAACAAGAAGATGAGTTTACCAATTGCAGCCACAGTATATACCACAGAGCAAGCACCGAGAGCAGAAATAAGCATAGTTCAAACCTCCTTTGTTGTTATTAGTTAAAAAATAACTTTTATCTTTATTATATATCTTTTTTAACTAAATGCCAAGATGTATAGTTAAAAATATTATAATAATTTTTAAGGAGGGGGAGTGGGCATGAACATTGGTGAAAAAATCAGAAATACACGCGAAGATTTGGATCTGTCTCAATCGGATATGGCGAAATTGATTCCGATGAATCAATCGAATTACTCCAAAATAGAACGCAATATTCAAGAGCCGAATATGGAACAGTTGCGAAGAATTTGTCAAATCTTAAAATTAGACCCTCGATATCTTTTGGATTTAGGTGAATTTGAATTGATTTCTGTAGATGATATGAAATTGCTTGCTGATGTGAAAGAATTGATTCAAAAGTATAAAACGACTTGAATTGCTTGCCGAAAAAAATCGCCTCCCTTGTGTAAAGGGAGGTGGCAAGACAAAGTCTTGACGGAGGGATTGGTGGTTTTTAGATTAAAATTTTTTGCCAATCCCTCAGTTTCGCTGACGCTCAACAGCTCCCTTTGCACAAGGGAGCCTGTTTTTTTATAACTAATTACGCCTCAATTCGCAAGCGGCGCTAAGGTATCGACGGCGTTTTCCTCGCAGATGGGAAAGCAATGCTCTTTGAGATAGGAAAGCGAAGCTTCACCCTCCATGCGCGTGCCAAATTCTCCGATAAAGAGATTTTCGCGCAGATATTTTGCTTTTTTTCCGCTGAAGGTCGGCGGCGTTTCTAAAAGCTCCAGATAATAGCGCGCTTTTTTCTGTTCCAACGGTTCAAAATAGGCGCGGCTCGGCAAGGCATATCCCCGATGCGAAAGAAATCGGCAAACACGAAAAAGCGATTCCGACTCCTCAAAGCCATAAATTGCAAGGATTTCATGCCCTGCATTTTTATCTTTGGCAAGGTCGATGCCGTTTTTTTCCGATGCTTCACTTTGATGGAGCTTGGTTATGTAGATGGCACAGCCGCCGTTTTTTTCGGGAAAGACCTCAATGCAGATGCGCCCGCGCGCGGCATCAAAGCCCGTTTCATGCTTGGCGTAATCGAGGATATTCCAAATGGCTTTTCGCGTTTCCGTATTTTCATAATCCAGCTTTTCGCAGGTTAAATTGTATTTCATCATATCAAAGGGTGTGAGCAAGACCTTCAGCTTATCTTCGCCTATGAGATGCAGTTCCAAAATCATCACCATCCTTGGGTCGTATTCTCCTATCATTATACGCCAAAGCGCGGGAAAAATCCATACGCAAATTTCTGGTATTTTTCATGGGCGGGAATACCTTTTTTCATATTGCCCCTTGAAAAAATTTTTGTTTGTGATACAATAATATAAAGGGAGTATGATATCCCCATGAATTTTACAAACAGCTTGACATAAGAATACATAGAGAAAGAGAGATTTCTGAATCATATGGAATTTTCAAAAGATAAAAAGACGATCCTTTCGGGCGTTCAGCCCAGCGGCAACCTCACCATCGGTAACTATCTCGGCGCGATCCGCAACTGGGTCGCATTGCAGAACGACTCCTACGAAACACATAATTTCCTGTATTGCGTCATGGATATGCACGCCATCACCGTTCGCCAAGTACCTGCTGAGCTTCGCCGCAGAACCCTTGAAACCGTCGCCATTTATATGGCTTGCGGTATCGACCCCGAAAAGAGCCTTCTTTTCGTACAGAGCCACGTCCCCGCGCACGCACAGCTCGGTTGGGTCCTCGATTGCTATACCATGTTCGGTGAGCTTTCCCGTATGACACAGTTCAAGGATAAAAGTGCAAAAAATGCACAAAATATCAATGCGGGACTTTTCACGTATCCTGCGCTGATGGCGGCAGATATCCTTCTTTATCAAGCGGATATCGTTCCCGTCGGTCTTGACCAGAAGCAGCATATTGAAATTACACGCGATATCGCGGAACGCTTCAATCAGATCTATGGCGATACCTTCGTCATTCCCGAGCCTTACATGACCAAGGCAGGCACGAAGATCTGTTCTCTCCAGGACCCGACGAAGAAGATGAGCAAATCCGACGAAAACGCAAACGCTTGCGTCCTCATGTTCGATTCCAAGGACGATATCATTCGTAAATTCAAGCGCGCCGTAACGGATAGCGACACCGTCGTTCGTTATGCGGACGGCAAGGACGGCATCAATAACCTCATGTCCATCTATTCCTGCTTCACAGGCAAGACCTATGAAGAAATCGAAAAGGAATTTGAAGGCCGCGGCTACGGCGACTTCAAGCTCGCCGTCGGTGAAGCTTGTGCAGAGGGACTTGCGCCCATTCAGGCGGAATATAAGCGCCTCATGGCAGACAAGGGCTATCTCGAGGGTCTGCTCCGTGAAAATGCCGATAAAGCGTCTTACATCGCAGGCAGAACACTTTCCAAGGTTTATCGCAAGATCGGTTTCCTCGCAAAATAACGAGAAATTGGATTGATTTTATGTTAAAAAACTTTTCTTCGCCCGACGTTTTGTATGCGCTGGCATCGCTTGCGCTTGCGTTTCTCGTGGCGTATTTCGGTACACCGCTTGCCAAGGAGTTGGCGGTGAAATGCCGATGCTTTGATATTCCCGACGGCAATCGAAAATTACATTCCGTACCTGTTCCGTATTTTGGCGGACTTGCGATTTTTGTCGGTTTTTCTGTGGCGTTTCTGCTGTTTTCGTATATGCTGACGGGAACGCTTCCGAGCGAGCTTGTCGTGATGTTCATCGGCGGGGCTTCGATCTGCCTTGTGGGACTGATCGACGATATGTACGATATGCGCCCGATGGTGAAATTCATCTGTCAGATCGGGATTTCCGCGTTTACGGCGTATTTCGGCTTTGCCATCGAATATATCAACGTATTTGGCTATACGCTTCGCTTCGGCGCATTTGCCGAGCTTGTAACGGTCGTTTGGCTCGTCATGATGATGAACGCCGTCAACCTGATCGATGGGCTTGACGGGCTTGCGGGCGGTGTTTCCGTTTTGGAATCCTTTGCCTTGCTGATCACCGCCATTCTCATGGGCGATCCCGTTTGCGCCATCGTTTCGGCGGCACTTTGCGGCGCGACGCTTGGCTTTTTGCCGTTTAATTTCGGCAGAGCGACGGTCTTTATGGGCGATGCGGGCGCGATGCTGATCGGCTATATCATGGCTTGCATCTCCGTTTTCGGACTTTTCAAGGCGCAGGCGCTCTTTTCCGTCATCGTCCCTGCGATGATCTTCGCGCTCCCCGTCATCGATGCCGTAACGTCGTTTTTCCGCCGCATTTTCCATGGGCAAAGCCCCTTTGCGGCAGACCATAAGCATCTGCATCACGTGCTTCTTGATAACGGCTTTACGCCCGTGCAATCCGTCGTTGCGCTGATGACGGCTTCCGCACTTTTCTGCATCGCCTCCATTCTCTATATGAAATGGAAATGGCTGTCGCTCGGCATCTTTGTTTTGAGCATCGTATTTCTTGCCGTTCTGAAATACGATAAGCATTTTCTCGGACGGCTCAAAAAGAAAACGACGCTTGGCGTCGTTCATAATCCCAATGAAACCGTATAACCCCGAAAGAGAGGATGGACGAAAATGAAAAAACTGTTTGCTTCCAAAAGTTTTTTGACGGTGATGTCCATTCTCTCCGTTCTTTTGGTCTTTGCGCTGCTTTGCGTGGGAACGCTTATGATCTTGCATCAGATGGATATCATCGCTTTCCCCGGGGATGCACCCGCAGGGATGCTTACAAGCCCCGAGGAAGCTCCTGCGCTTCCCGTATATACGAAGGAGCCGGGCGAAGCGCTTGCGATGCAAACGGGCGGTAAGGCATATGAAAAGCTCATCATGGAAACGCCGTTTTTGAATGAATTTTACGTCCAGGTCGAGGTCGAATCCGATATGACCGAGGGCGCTTTTGTCAAGGGCATTTATGAAATATGGCGTTATGGCGATAAATACCGCATCCATCGTTACTCCATAGCGGATAACGAGGTGGAATATGTCATGATCTGCGACGGCTTCCGCGTGCAGATCGCTGATTTTGCGAATGCGTCGATTACATATGACGCATATGATGCGAAATACGCCTTTTCCGACGTTGCGCCGATCCCGAATTTCCGTAAGATCTTAGCGGAGGAGCATCGCTTTACCGAATATTCGGCGTTTGGCGATACTTGTATGTTTTTTTGCGAATATCCTGCGCTTGGCGTCTTGGATAAGGTTGAATTTTCTAAATCTACGGGTCTGATTTCCTATTATCACCGTTTACATGGCGAAAATACGCTTCTTTCCGTCAATATGCTGGCGATGGATCTGGATTTCGTATTCGTTGACCATATGTTTTCGTTTGATTAAAGCAAAAGCAAAGCCAAGATCAGCCCTAAAATATTGCCGTTATCCTCCGTATCTCCGCGTATGAGCGAAAAAAGGAAGATAAACAACAGAATATCCTCCGCCGTCAGCCTTTCGAGAAAGCCTCCCGCCATTCCCGAGGAGGACGGCGGCTTCTTTTCTTCGTTTGGCATGGCGGGCGGTGGAGGAACGGCTTTTTCGGCGGTGTCTTCGGGGAGCTCGATGCGTTCCGTCGGTTTTTTCTCGGGTGCGCGGTATAGATTGCCGTGATAATCGGGCGGAACGGAAAAGCTTGCGCCGTTTTTTTCGTTTCCCTCAATGAACCCATAGCTGCGGCTATACATCGTTTTCGCCTCCCCTTTAGAAAAGATTTCCGAATTGTCCCGCCATTTCCGCAAGGCGCATCATGGAAAGCATTTTGTCGATCTTGGCGCAGCGTCTGTCGTCTAAAAACGGTTTTAAGGCAAGAAGAAGCTCGCGTGTATGCTTCAAATTTTCCGCAAGCATGGGCGATGGCGTAAAAAACGAAGGGAGCGCAACGGCAACCTCAGAGGCGGGCGATTGTTCCTTTGGCGGCTCCGGCTCGGGCGTGGCTTCGGTCGGCGTTTCCTGCGGCTTTGCGGTATTTGACGTCATGGTATCGGCAAGCGCCTTGATCTGCGCGAGCATGGCGGGGTTTGCGAGAATTTGGTCGAGCTTGGCGCTGAAATCTCCTGTCAAGACGATTCACCGTCCAGTGTTTTGAGAATCTCCTCCGTGCGTTCCTTGCCGAGGGCTTCAAGCAGGCGGTTGAGGTCGGACGGGCTGGATTTTGCGAGCATTCCGCGGAATTTTGCGGTGTTTGCCTGCGCGGTCTTTTCATTCATACCGAGCGCCGCGGCGATTTCCGTGAATTTTTGCGAAAGCTCGGCATCTCCGAGCATCAAAAGGGCGTTTATCATATCTTGGGTTACTTCCATCGTGTAAAATCCTTTCGTATCTTTGATAGAATTTGGGTTTGCTTCATTCTATGCGGAAATTTGGGATTTTGCCACATTTTGCGAAATTTTCATTCATAAAATATAACCAAAGGAGTACATGATCTTGAAATACACACCGAAAAAGAATAAAAAAGGCAGTCTTGTTTCTCTCGTCTTGACCTTGCTTGGCGGTGCGGGACTCGTTTTTTCCGTCACGGCAGAGCTTGAATCTGCGCTGTACGTCCAGCTCATATCGCTTTTTCTTTTTGTCATTGGGTTTGAATTTTTATACCGTTACGAAATGACGACTTTCGTTTATATTTTAGATGAAAAGGATTTTGTCATCATCAAAGAGGTCGGCAAGAAAAAGACCTGCGTTTGTAATCTTTCCATGCGTACTGCGCTTTCGATCCATCCGACATCCAAAAGAAAAAAGGATAAAAAATCGCTCGAAAAGACCTATGGCAGGACAGAGATCCGCTATAATCATACGCAAGCGATGTGTTCCAAGCAAAAATATTCGATTTTGTTTTCCTTTAACGATAAGGTGGCGGAAATCATCTTTGAACCGAGCGAGCAGATGGTTTCGGCAATTCAAAAACGCATCGCGGAAAATGAAGATATCGATTTTGTTTTTGACTGATACAATCGTTTTTCCGTATGGATACAGCCGACGAAAATCCTCAAAATATTTCCTGTATACCACTTGAAAATCAATGGGGTATCGTATATAATAACCTTATCTATTAGATATTTATATTTTTGGAGGTAGACTTATGGATATGTTAGAAGCAGTAAAAGAAATTCTTGCAAAGCAGCTCAGAGTAGACGTTGACAGCCTTTCGGATGATACCGATATCGTGGATGATCTCGGCGCGGATTCCCTTGACGTTGTGGAAATGCTGATGACCATTGAACAGGAATATGGCGTTGTCGTTCCCGACGAAGCCATCATGACGTTCAAAACCGTTGGCGACGTTGCAAAATATATCGAAAATAATCAGTGATATACATAAAAAGGGTTGCGAAAGCAACCCTTTTGTTTTGATCAATTCAAAGAATATAATCGGTGATGCAGTCGTACCAATGCACAAAGACCGCGCCGTTTACGGTAAGACGCTCGTTTTCGGGGAGCTTTTCTGTCCACGGCTTGCCGTAACGCTCAAGTCCCCAATCGTTGCGATTGAATCTGCGCCAAAGGATGGTTCTGCCGTTTTGATCGAGATATTGCTCGGTCAAGATACGATCTTCCATGAAGATCAAGCGAACGGTATCGTAGCGCTTGTTGTTTATCGTAATGCTGTATCTTCCGACGATATCGGAAACATCGCCGCTTATATTGGCGGAAAGTGCTCCTTGATTTTCGGTGATGATGCCCTGTGCGGTGCGATGAACGGGAAAACCGCAGTTATCTTCACCGATGCCGTATGCAAGGGAAAAGTCTTCATCCAAAAAGGTCATAAGCTTTTTTGCACCGTTTTTTTCTGCTTTGATCGCGCCCAAATAACGGCAAAAGCGGTCGGTCAGTTGTGCAAAAATGCTTCTGTCGTCTTGAATTTCCGTTCCTTCGACGTATTTTTTCTCGATTTCCACACCTTCTACACCGTGAATGATCACGGGTGTGTTTACTTGCAGGGTGTAAAATCCTGTCAATGTATTTTGCGGTTGGTCATACATACCAAAGGTGAGCTTTTCGCCTATGCGCGGAATGATGAGCATACCGGGCAATTCCTCGTGTTTCACATCAAACGGTGCTTTTTCGGATTTGGTAATGGTATATTTGGGGAGAGATTTGGGTAATGCTTTTGTCATAACAGATGCTCCTTTCGATTCTTTTGGTGGGTAAGGATATGCTTTTTTGAAATTTTCTTTTGCAATATGCAGACGGCTTTTGAC
This sequence comes from Clostridia bacterium, assembly GCA_017937845.1. Taxonomy (GTDB): domain Bacteria; phylum Bacillota; class Clostridia; order Oscillospirales; family CAG-272; genus QALR01. The sequence goes on from JAGBCV010000029.1 coordinate 104,386, forward strand.
TGTTCCGAGCGGAATGTCGAGCTTTTTTGCAATCTCCGCTTGGGGAAGCTCTTTCCAAAAATAAAGATACAGCATCTGCTTGTCTTTATCACCGAGCGTTTCCAAGGTGTCGCGCACGACGCTTGCTGCCGTTCTGCCGTTTTTGCCGTAAGTAAAGGATCTTTCAATGAGGTCATCGAGTGGGATCTCCATACGTTTTGCCTTTGCACGGAAATAGTCATTGCATTTGCTTTTTGCTATGCTGAGGATCCACGCTTTGAAGCTATCATGATTTTTGAGTGTTTCAAATTTTTGATATGCCGTAATATAGATCTCCTGCAAAACGTCGTCGGCATCCTCGGGCGGCATACGATATTTGACAAAGCGTTCAACGCTTCCGCTGTGTGCGGAAAGCAAGGCTTCAAATATTTTCATTTGCATCTCCTTTCGTGTGTTTTCTTAGAATCGATTCTGCCTATATAGACGAATCGGAGCGCCAAAAGGTTCATTTTTTCCGAAAAAAGTTCAAAAATTTTGCTTCCGCGGTGTGTGGAAGCAAATTTTTTTATAAATTCATACGCCACGCTCGTCAAAATCGGGGATAAAACTCTCCTTGGCGGCTTCTCCGCTTTGCAAAAAGCCGTTTACGATGCCCAATTTTTCGGCGAAATCCGTGACCTTTTTGTATTCATATCGGGTGAGCTTTCGGGAAAGCTCAGGGGTATCCTCAAAGGTTCGACAAGGGGTATATTGGCTCATGATGCTGATGTAAATATCATCTCCGAAGGTTTCATGAAGGTCGCTGAGAACGTTCATGGAGTCTGCGGTATGCGCGGGAAGCACCAAATGGCGCACGATCATGCCCTTTTTCATCATGCCGTCCGCGTCAAAAACAGGCGTTCCCACTTGACGGAACATTTCGCGGAGCGCTTCTCTTACCACACTTGGATAATCCGGCGCAAAGGAGAATCTCTTCGCCAAAACGGGGTCGAAATATTTATAATCGGGGAGATAAATATCGATATAGCCATCGAGCATTTTGAGCGTTTCGGGGCGTTCATAACCGCTGGAATTATAAACGATGGGGAGCTTCAGACTATTTTTGCGTGCGATATCGAGCGCTTGGATGATATGCGGGGTGAAATGTACGGCGGTCACGAGATTGATATTTGCCGCGCCTTTTTCCTGCAATTCGAGGAATATCTCGGCAAGACGTTCGGTGGTGATTTCCTTGCCGTGATGCTCGTGGGTGATGTTATAATTCTGACAATAGATACAGCCGAGGTTACAGCCCGTAAAAAAGACCGTTCCCGAGCCGACATCGCCCGAAAGACAAGGCTCCTCCCACATATGGAGAGAGGCGCGCGCCACGCGGAGAATGTTCGATTCTCCGCAAATTCCGCGTGCGTTTTCACGGTCCACACCGCATTTTCGAGGGCAAAGAGTGCAATTCTGATAGTGCTTCATTCGAGCTCCTGTTGCTTCATCCAAACGGACATGACCAAGCTATGAGGCAAGAGCTTGACGAGAAGCGCTTGTCCTCTTGCCTTGAAGCCGTACATGCTGACGTCCTTGCCCTTTTTGAGGTCGCTCCATGCGCGGGAAACGATTTGCTCCGGCGTATACATGGCAATGTATTTTTTGACTACGCGCTCCTTGTCTTCATCGATGGCGCGGTCAAAAAAGTCGGTCTTTGTCCAAAAAGGACAAACCGCCATGACGGAAATACCATCTCTTTTGAGTTCACGGTTCAGCGCACGGCTGAAACTCAAAACGAAGGATTTCGTCGCACCATATACGTTGATATAGGGGATCGGCTGGAGCGCCGCCACAGATGCGATATTGATGATCTTCGCACCCTTTTCCATATACGGAATAGAAAGCTGACATATGGCAAGCACCGCTCCGCAGTTGAGGTCCATCATATTGAGATTATCCTCCACAGAGGCATCCATCGTCGCGCAAAATTTGCCGTATCCGCTGCAATTTATGAGCAAACGAATGTTAGGGTTTTCGATGGAAAGCAGCGTTTCATAGGTCTTGAAGCTTGCCTTATCGGAAAGGTCGAGCGCGATGGATTTTACGGGAAAGGGAATGAGACTTTTCAATGCTTCCAGACGTTCTTTGCGGCGTGCAATGACCCAAACCTCGTCAAATTTACCTTGATCTTTTAAGGTTTCAGCGAATTTTTTGCCGATGCCGCTGGATGCACCGGTGATGACGGCGATATTTTTCATAAAAAATTCCTTTCGATATATTTTTTTGCGCGAGAACCGAGCAGAAAACGAACGTCCCCTGCGATAATCTCTGTGGCGAACGTGGTTTCCATGGGGATTTGACGGAGTGTGATCTCCTCTTTTTTCATGGCGTAACAGCCGAGATCCTTTTCGACGTGCATGAAGCCGTGAAGCAGATTTGCCGTGATGCGAAGCTCACCTTCTGTAATAAAAAGGCAAATATCATGATTTTTGAATTTTTCATCGCTTGCTTCATAGCATTTCGTAACGAGGATCGGCTCGTTTACGCCATAGTATTGCCGTAAATGCGCCGTAGCATTTGTCAGCATCTGACGTTTTATCGTCGTTTGAGACTGATATTTATCCCAAAAGGGAATTGCGGTGAATGCGGCGACGGCGAAGCTGAATAAAATGGCGGCGATAAAAAGGATCGTTTTGAAAATTTTATATACGATAAACAAAACGATATGGTCTGGCTCATGGATAAGATTGATCAGAAAGATCAGCATCGAAGCTACGGCTATCGTAACGATGAAAAAGACGATATTTCCTAAGCTACTGAAAAATTTCGCTTTTCGGTATTGCCGTTTTTCTTCCTTGGAAAAGGCGGCAACGATGGCTTTTTTTGATTTTTTATCGCTTTTTTGCAGATTTTGATATTTGAAATAGCGCATGATTCCTCCTTTTTGGGGGATTTTCGGGCGACCACATAGGGGCTTGCCTACATGATTTCAGTTAAAGATTACCCCGTATTCAGCCTTCTCCAGCGGAGAAGGTGGCGCGCAAAGCGCGACGGATGAGGAGAAAAGATGTAGCGAAGAATGAATTTTACTCTCCTCATCCCCCATTTTGCAAAGCAAAATGGTCCCCCTTCCCCAAAGAGGAAGGCTGAATAACGTACTACGGTTATTTGGCGAAAAGCATATCGATGATGGGCATTGCGAGAAGTGCAAGACCGATGGTGGTGAATAGAATACCGCTTATGATAAGACGGAGCTTTTCTGTTTTCGACCATGATTTATCCATTGGATTTGGGTTTTGTCGATGTAGAATTTGTAACATACAATGTGCGATGCGAAATTCCAAGATCGCGCCCAAAAGGTGGTATATTCCGAAAAACAAGAGATGTGAGCCAAGTATCCCGAGTGTGATAAGACCATCCCACGGTGAGGATATTTTCAAGGCTTCAACGATCTCTATGGCAATGAACGTAACAAGTGCGATCCATAGAGGAAAGTACGCTAAAACATATGCCAATAAAACGGTGATGGTGCTTCGCATTTGTGAGGAGAGTTTTTTCATGTAAATTTTCCTTTTGTCATGGTTATATGCTCCCGAATTTTGGTGAGCAAAAATCCGTAGGGCGTTTCTGCATCGATGGGATATATCATTTCGGGGTCCGGCTCGGTGTCGCTATATCCGATGGCAAGCTCATTTTCGGTGAGTTGTACGTTCAGATCATACGATTGGTATCTGCCTTGGATATCGATGCATTTTTCCGTATCGGTTAAATCGACGTGAATTTCTATGGCATCAAGTCCGAGAGATTGCAAGCCGGTTTCCAATGTTCCATCGACATAATACTGTAAGGTGCGGTCAAAAAGGGAGTTCGGTTCGGTTTTGTTTGCAAGGTAAATCTCTGCTTTTTCTTCTTTTGTTTCATGTTGCCTCCTTTTGGTGGATTCCTTGCCTTCTCCTGTGGGAGAAGGGGGACCATTTTGTTTACAAAATGGTGGATGAGGAGTCTATAACAGCACATACGTCAAGCGCTGATATCTTTCTCCGACGGGGGAAGACGATATTATTTCAAAAATTCTTTGATTTTGATAAACGTCGGCTGTCTTTTACGATAAAACGCGACCTCATGAAAGCCGACAGCTTCCAAAAATGCGGTTGCCTCACGAAAACCGCTTGCAAGGTCGGCGGTTTTATGTGCATCGGAGCCAATGGTGATGATCTTACCGCCAAGCTCACGGTAACGCTTCAAAATTTCGGGGTGGGGATGGGCATAACCAAGTCCATAGCGAAGTCCCGAGGTATTGATCTCGATGCCTTTATCTTTTTTGATCAGAGCAAGCAAGATTTCATCAAGGATTTCTGCAAATTCGGCGTAATCGATATGCTTTTCTGCATAACCGCCGTAACGCACGACGTAATCCATATGCCCGTATACGTCAAATTCATCGTAAAGACAGATATTTTCCAGCATTTCATGGAAATATTGCATATAGGCTTCCCGTCGGGTTAAGCCCTCAAAAAAGCTCTTATCATATGCCATATCTTTTTTCCGGGTAATATGGGAAGAACCGATGATGAAATCAAACGGATATGCTTTGACCATCGATTTTATTTGCTCCGTGATATGCGGTTGCAGACCGATCTCGATGCCGAAGTTGATGGGGAAATCTGTTTTTTCTTGGATTTCAAGAAAGGTTTTGTGATATTTTTCCACATTCAATGTGGAAAGCTTGGTTTCGATGCCGACATAATCGTCATAATGCTCGGTAAAGGTGAGTTCATCAACACCCATTTCGGGTGCGACGGCGATATATTCGAGAATCGAGGATTTTCCGTCATGGCTGACGGTGGAATGGAGATGACAGTCTTTCATATATTACCTTTCCGTTTAATCAATTTCCAAAACGCGGATATCGGTGCAGGAGGTCGTGATCTGCGGAATGGTTTTTGTGAGATAGCCGCTGTAATTTAAGTGAATATGACCTGCAACGATGGCTTTGATGAGAGGTTCGGTCTTGATATATTCCACGGTTTCTTTTGTGATATCATCGGCTTTTTGCTGGATGAAGCGGTCAGCGGGATAATCCTGCATGAGCTCTTCGGGAACATCCACGAGATATGCACAGGGATTATTGGCACGCATGATATGATAAAGCGGCATTTCATGAATGGGATTGTGCATCAAAAGCACGATGGGAAGACCTTTTTTTGCTTCTTCTTTGAGGAAAGCAAGCTGTTCTGCATCGAAAAGATAATAACCGTTATCGAGCGCGACAAAATTCACGCCGCCAACCACACGGGAGGACATACGGATATCATTTTTGAAGGCTTTCTGTACCGTTTCAAGGCTTTGATTGCGATATGCCGCGTCTTCCTTGGCTTCACCAACGTAAAGAGAAAATTCATGATTGCCTGCCGCCATGAAAACGTCATTTTCATCGGTATATTGCTTGGCAAATTCGAGATTGGCAACAGAAACGAAGTCGATGAGGTCGCCCGTATGTAAAATGGGCGTGCCGAGTTCTTTAGCGGTCTTGCTTGCCAATTCCAATGCAGGCTTGGGGTCTGCAAATACACGGGTGCGCTTGATGCCGAGTGTTACTTTGCGCTCATTATCGCGCATATCGGCAAGACACAGGTGGGTGTCGGTCATATGGACAAGACGAATGGGGGTGGGAAGACCGATATGAATAGGAGTTTTGATGATGGACATGGTGTTACCTCTTTTTTTATTTTATTGGTGGTTTAGCAGGGATACTTTTTGATAAAATTTGTATTTTGATAACAAACAAGGTCGATTTTGGAATGAAGGAGTTCATTTTTGATGGATTTTTTTGAAAATTCGGAGATTCCTTCTGTGATATGATAATATTTTTTGCCGTTTTCATCTGTTAAAATGATGCAAATGATAATAGAAGAAAATCTGGATACGGGTTTTAAGAGGAAACTTACTTTTTTGCATTGGATGGTAACGGATTCTTCACTTGCAAATTGGATCTGCTTGATTTTTCTGAAAACCATCCAACATTCTGTGAAAAGAAAAACAAAGATAGCGGTGATCAAAAGCATGAGTGGGATTGCGATCAAAAAAATTCCTTTTGCATGGGCAGGGTCATCTACACAAAAACCTGTAATCAAGACGATCCCTGTCATCACAAACATCATGATGAGTCCGCCTAAGTAATCCGAGGTCGCTTTTTTTATGGTTTGTTTTTGTGTTTCCAATGGATGATATCGTTGCTTAGCGGAATTTCGTTCTTCTTGTTTTCTTCGGGATTTGAGGGACATTTTTAGGTTTTTCTTTCCTCGAAATTATTTGCTTTCAACTGTCAAAAGAAAATCCAATGCTTTTTGATATTTTTGTGTGCGTTTGATTGCCCACTCATCAATCGCATCCAAACGGGAAAGATCACTGTTATGACGGAGGTCAGCGATTTTGACCTTGGTTGCAATCGGATTTTCTGCAATTTTTTGAACGTATTCCATATAGGGAACGGATTCTTCATGCGTGAGAAGTTTGAGCGCTTCCAAAATTTCATGAGGAAAGCCCATTTTTTGCAGGTCTTGCCATGTGTAATCGGTATCTTCTATCACGTCATGAAGAAGCGCACATACGGTCGTATATTCATCGGTCATTTGCTCCGCAAGATGAAACGGATGAAATACATAAGGAAGCCCGGTTTTATCAACTTGATCTTTATGTGCTTCAAAACATAATGTCAAGGCTTTTTTTGTTAGTGGGGTGTAGAGCATGGGAGTTCCTTTCTATTTTATCGATATGTTTCCTGTTATAAAATAGGGGTATGAGAGTATCTTGTTTTATCTAAAACGATACATAATGAGCCTTCTCTTGTGAGAGAAGAGGGAGCGCAACGCGGCGGATGAGTAGTAAGATTTTATTCAAACTACCTCATCCGTCAGGCTTCGCCTGCTACCTTCCCCCACTGGGGAAGGCGTTTAGAAACCTAAAGTTTTCATTGTTACAATGTACGACGGCTTTACGGTTGTACTTTCGTCAGACAAATAACCGTTTCAACATGGGTCAAGAGTACAAAAGGTATATTTTATACCATAGAAAATCAGACTAACAGCTCGTAAGTCTCCTTGAGTTTGCCGTTCTCATAAACGACAGTCTTGACCTCGTACTTTCCAAAGGCAAGAGGCAAGCGTTGTCCGTTTACTTCGATATAGGAATCCACGCTATTTGGCGTATTGTTGAGAAGTCGGAATATTGTCGCGTCCTTATCGTATGCTTTTTTGAGCGTAGGCATGGATATTACGTTCCCGCCTATAGAGATATCGAAGGGACGTGCGGCAGCCTCTTTTTTCGGAATAGGAAATAGATTAAGCGCGTAAGGTTTTTGAACGAACTCTGACGCCTTACGTTCAAGTTGCTCGCGAGGCACGACCGTCAATCTGAAAGAGTAATTATTCTCCCCTTGATCTATCTTTTTTGTAAATCTGTCTGATGGGATAAGCTGACGGTCGTTTATGGGGTGTGCGCAGTACGTAACTCCTCGCACAAGCGACATATAAAGGCAACCTTCCTCATAATGGCTTCCGTAAACTCCGCGATTGAGCAGTGCCACACAGGCGTTGTTCGAGTCCATTGCTACGAATCTGTGGGATATATTCTCTCTTGCGTCGGTAAACAACTCGTCCGTTCCGAACGCCGTCTGTCCGATAAGTGTGCCTGAGACCGCTATCGGCAGCTTGAGTTTAATTATTCTGTCTATATCTCCCAAATATACGGTAACATCTATGTCTAGGTCATCGTTGTTCTTGTATATTTTATAGAGTATCCTGGCGCGCGTTTCGTCACATTCAAAGAAGGCTTCTATTCCAAGATAGATATCGCCGTCTTCCACTATCTGGATATGTTTCATGCCCTTGAAAACACCGTCGGGGTACAAAGATGGCGTAAAGGATTTTTCGTTGGTTCCAAGGCGGGTAAGTTGCTCCTTCCCCATTCCCCACGGATCCGCATTGTCATCAAAGCTACACAGCCCAAAGCCCTTTCCGACGTAGTCCACGCCATTTATTTTGTATGAGTGGAGCAGACCGCTCTTTTCGTCTATCTCCACGTGCTTTCTTCCGTTGTCGAACACAAATGAAGACGCTTTTTCATGCTTTGTCTTGTTGGCGAAATCGACAAAAACGCTGTAACGGGAAAGTTCCATGGGCTTTAGATTAGCCTCAAAGATAATGCGCTTTCTCCAATCAAGAGAGAGATTGCTTTCTTCCTTGATGACTTGATACGGAACGCTTTTTCCGTCTGCGTCTAAAACAGTGATGCGTGAGAGGATGTCTTCGCTCCAGTTTTGATCGCCAAGAGAAAATTCGCATTCGATGTTGTCGCAAAGCGCATAGGGATGGGGATTGAATACCACCACAGGAAACTCTCCGTCTGCGGCTGGGGCCTGTGCGGACGCAAGGGCAAAAAAGGATTTGATCTTGACCCGTTCCGCCTCCAGCATGCCGTGATTGAGGAATCTCAGTCCCGCGTCCTCGGCGCATTGTACCGAGCTTCCGGGAAGGACGTCGTGAAATTCCGCGTTGAGCAAATCCTCTACCGCGCTCTGAAGCGCCCCTTCTGGGTAGGAATCCAGTGCCCCCGTCAGATACGCTGCCGTCGCCATCTTTTCGGCGATGGAGATCTCGGCTTCCAGCTGGGCGTGTAGTTTTTTCACGCGATACATCGAGGTGTAGCACCCCGGCATAGATATATGTAGCGAACGGTCAAACACGTCCGTGGGCGAAATTGCCGCAAAGAACCGTTCGGGGGTAGAGTGGACATATTCGATCTCGGTATCGCCCAAAAGCTCCTTTTTGATGTCGGCAAGATCCTTGCGGGACGGACCGCCACCATGATTGCCAACACCCCATAAAACGACACCTACGGGGAAACGCTGATGCTCGGCTCTCGAGCGGATTGCTGCCACACTTTTTCCAAGAGGAGTGTTATATCCGCCGATGCTTCGTGCACCCTTGATTTCGCTACCGTCCAAGCCGCGCCAGATAAACTGTTCACAGGGAAGCTTCAGCTCGCTGGAATAAGGACGCATAAAGAGATAGCTGTCCTGACCGCATTTTTTAACTATCTGCACAAGCCCCACAGTATGTCCGAACGGGTCGAAATTGATCGCGGTGGTGGGGCGAACTCCAAATTTTTCTTCAAAATAGCGTTGTCCCTCCCGGATCTGACGGACAAAGCTTTCCCCCGATGGCATATTGCAGTCGGGTTGGAGATACCATCCTCCCATAATGTGCCATTTTCCTGCCTTGACAAGCTCCTGTATTTTTGCGAAAAGCTCCGGAGCGTACTCCTCCACGTATTTGTATACCGTTACCTCGTTGTGACAGAAGATATAGTCAAATTCGTCACAAAGCTTTGCCGCTGAGTAGAAGGTCGACAAAGTCGCACTTGCTCCCTCCGGCCAGTCCCATTGCCAGATGGGGTCAATATGAGCGTTGCATATCATATGTCTTTGTGCTTGTTTCATGTTGGTGATTGCTCCTTTCGATATCTTAACAATTAATGCTGTAAAACGGACTTTTGAGATTTTCGCAAAGTCAGACTTTGTCTGACCAGGTCAGACAAATGACACTCTCGACTTGTGTATCATTGTCCAAACTTATTTCCATATCTTCCTCTATGATTGGCAGCTTGAATTTGATGGACTTTAACCACTGTCCGTTTGGCTTGCGTTCCTCAAAGATATGGATTTCGGAGATCAGCGACTCCATAAGCTGTCGGCGTTCCTGCTCATCCATCACGGCGTACAGCTTATCAAAGTAAATCAATACTTTGTAGATATTATCGGCAGTCAGCTTTTCAGCTTCGATTGCCGTTTTCTTTGCTCTGGCTTCGATCAGCAGAGATTCCGCATCCTCGATCTTATCATACATCTTGTAAAGGCGATCATCAAGGTCTGCCTTGCGCTTGATGTAGTGCTTATCATCGGGATCAAGGGTGTCAATTTCTTCTATCAACCGGGACTTGATGGAATAGCTCTGGCGAAGCTGCTTTTCGTAGTTGGCGATCTCCTGCTCGATAGCGGAGGTATCCACCTTCATGCTGATTTTCTGCTGCATCAAGGCGGCAAACCTCGGATTGCTGACCAACTTGGTGATAACCTCTGCTACGGCAGTTTCCAGCAGTTCCTCATGGATTTGCTTCTTATAATCGCATTTATGTCCACGGGTCATGGTGCGGTGCTTGCAGCCATAGTAGTAGAAATCCTTGTATTTCGTACCGTCTGCCTTGTGCTTGACGCTCTTGTTGCCGTACATACCGGCTCCGCAGATCGGACATTTGAGCAAGCCTGTCAGCAGATGCACTTTGTTATCCTTACCGTGGTTGACCTTTTCGTACTTCTTTGCCTGGGCAACCAATTTCAC
>JAGBCV010000030.1 GCA_017937845.1 Clostridia bacterium
GAACCCCTGACCTCTAGCGTGACAGGCTAGCGTTCTAACCAACTGAACTACCGGGCCAAATGGTGGGAACAATAGGGCTCGAACCTATGACCCTCTGCTTGTAAGGCAGATGCTCTCCCAGCTGAGCTATGCTCCCATTTGCATTTCCGCTCGGGCTTTGTTCTCGCCCTTGCGTGATACCTATCATACCACAACTCTTTTCATTTGTCAATACCTTTTTGAAAGTTTTTTTTGAAATTTTTCAAAAAAGTTTTTTCGCTCAAAATAAAGGGCAAAATCCGCAGATTTCGCCCTCTTAAGCTTATTCTTCCACAACCACTTCCACAATATCTACGGATACGGGGAAACAGATCTCCATACCGTATTCGCTGACGATCTCAATGCCGTCGTATACGACCATGATGTTATCGCCATCGGTAAGTGTCGGCAAATCACCCAGCGCATCCTTTGCAAAGCAATAGCGGCGTTTTTCCGTATGGAATAAGACCATACCGTTGGAAACGCCTTTATAGATACCGTGCAAGGTGGTTTCCTTATAGTAATCGTCAATTTCGCTGTCCGTCAAGTGGCGAATATCAAGACCGCCCACCTGTCCCGGATAGGATTCCGCAACGGAGCCATCATATGCCACGCGGATATAATCGCCTCTTTGATACCCCTTTAAGGAAATATCGGAGTCAAACTGCACATAACAAAGACCGACCTTGTCGCTTTCGACCAAAAACTGATTCTCATATACGGTAATGATACGCGCATCAAACGACGGTTTGCTCTCATCAAATCCCGAGCCTTTACAAGCCACCATGCTCACAAGAAGACAAAGACTTATCAAGATAGCCAACCATTTTTTCATAAAATCACACCTTTCTGTCTATTTCATATTTAGTATATCATACCAAGCGCATATTGTCAATTTTGAATTTTTCCAAAATTTATTCTTCCACGACACGGACAGATTCAGGAAAGCGTATATGGATACCATTTATGTCATGCGTAATCAGACGATCATAAACGACCTCGATGATATCCCCCTGCGTCATCATCGGAAGAAAGTCCACCGCATTTGCGGCGAAATAATAATCCTTGTTTCCCGCATGAAAGCAGACCATGCCGTCGGAAATACCTTTATATGTTCCGCGCAAGGTCTTTTCTTGATGAAAGCCTGCGATCTCCTCGTCAGTCATATAACGAATACCGTATCCCCTCGCCTGTGTCGGTCGTGATTCCGCAACATTGCCGTTAAAAGTCACATGGATATAATCTCCTGCCTGATATCCTTCCAAGGAAACCTCTGAGGAAAAACTAAGACGGCAAAGACCAACATATCCTCCTGCTACCAAAAATACCCTATCGTAAGTTTCAATGATACGCGCATTGAAATCATATGTTTTCGGGGTCATCGATATTACAGATGCACGCTCCATGATGACGGGATGATGTTCCGCATATTCCCCGCGGAAAACACAATTTACTTTTACCTTTTCGCCTATCAAAAGCTCATCGCCGTTATCCACCATGGCGATAAATTCTCGCTCATAACCCTCTGTTGTACCAAGCACGCGAACAAAATCCTCTGCGATCTCCAAAACGAGAGCTTCAAAGTGAATATCGGATGTAAATCTCTGTCGGAAACGAATCGCAAGCGGCTTTGGGATCGTCTTCAAGCCCTCGTTTTCCGTAAAAGCGTCGTATGTGATTTGCAAAATATCGCCGATGGCAATATCCAGCTCGTTCAAATCTTCCATATGGACCTGAAACTTTTCATCGGTTTCGATCGTTTTCACCGTGATATTTCTATTTTGTTTGTCGATATCCATAACTTTAGCGTCAAAGGACGATTCTGCGGTAAGTCCGCATTGCCAAATCTCAATGGACACCGTCCCTTTGATTCTTGCGGGATAAATTTCCTCGATCGCGCCTGCGTAGACGATCTCTACGGTATCACCGACCGCGAAATCGCGGATATCCACGCCGTTGGGGATCGATACGTGAAACAGGTCTGAAGTACGGCGCATCGTTTCATCTTCCGTATATACCTCCAAATACGTATCCATGATCTTTTGGATTTCAGCCGTAAATCGATACGTACCTCCGGGAAGAATCTCGGGGGCTACCGTGGTACTCGTTTCTGTTGTTTCCGTCGCTTCGTCGGTATCACAGGCTACAAAGCTCAATATCAAGCAAAAACTCAAAAACAAAGCCAGCCATTTTTTCATAAAAATCACACCTTTCTGTATGGTTTCTATTATCATAGTCGGTTTTTCAGAGAAAACGTTACGGTTTTGCCCCTAAAAAAATAAATTTTTTCACATAAATCAGTAAACAAATATACTCTTTTTATACAGTATACCATACTGCCCCTACCTTGTCAACTTTTTTGAAAAATTTTTAACTTTTTTCAAAAATACTATTGACAAATGCAAAACATCGTGCTATAATAGTCGAGCAATCAACCGAACGGCAACGTTCAAGAGATGGCATGGCGGAATAGCTCAGTTGGCTAGAGCGCTCGGTTCATACCCGAAAGGTCGTGGGTTCAAATCCAACTTCCGCTACCATGGCAACTACGGTTGCCATCGTTTGGCCCGGTGGTCAAGCGGCTAAGACACCGCCCTTTCACGGCGGTAACACGGGTTCGATTCCCGTCCGGGTCACCAAAACAAAGAAGACAGGTACGCAAGTATCTGTCTTTTTTGTTTTTATGAATCAGGAAATCAAGGGAATCGAAGAAAGCGGTAGTGAATGACAGCCTGAATGGCTGTCAGAGCCGCGACGACCAAAGCGCGTCGAGCGCTGCGACCGATTCCCGTCCGGGTCACCAAAAAGAAACGGCAATCTTTGAAAAAAGGTTGCCGTTTCTTTTTGTTCTCTTCTCTTTTCTCTATTCTCTATTCTCTCTTCACTCTTCTCTAAGATCGCCGTTTCCGGTGAAAAGAGAAAAAAGAAGAGAGAAAAGTACTTTTTCACCAAACAACTTTACATATACACCCTTTTATGATACAATAAAAGAAAAAAATCGGAGGACTCGCCATGAAGCATACCGCCTCTCTTTTGATCCACCCCGAAGAACTCGATTCCAAATGGATACAACGCTGTATCGATCTGCAAATCCCCACGCTTGCTCTGCATCCCGTCGGCGGATATCGTGCGCCGCTTACGATGAAAGCGATGTTAGACCGCCTTGAAACCGAAGAATTTCGCGCGCTCATCGATAACGCCTGCGAGAACGGCTTGACGATCGAATATGAGATGCACGCGATGCGTTATTTTTTGCCGAAAACGGAATTTGAACATCATCCCGAATGGTTCCGTGTAGATGAAAACGGCGAGCGAAACGCTGATCTCAACTGTTGCGCGTCAAGCGAAGAAGCGCTTGATTTCATTGCCAAGCGTGCGGCAGAAGCGGCAAAAAAGCTCTATCGTTCCTCTCATCGTTATTTCTTTTGGGCAGACGACGCGCATGATGCATTTTGCCACTGCGAAAAATGCCGTGAGCTTTCTTCCTCTGACCAACAGCTCATCATCATGAACCGCATCTTAGAGGAGCTGCAAAAGGAAGACCCCGAAGCAACGCTCGCGTACCTTGCGTATTACGGCACGCTGACCCCACCCCAAAAAGTCAAACCTCACAAGGGAATTTTCCTCGAATATGCGCCCATCGACCGCGATTTTCATAAACCGCTTGCCGATGCCACGGGTGAAAAAAACGCCGAACAGAGCAAACATTTGAAAGCGCTTCTCGAAACCTTTGGCAAGGAAGATGCCAAGGTGCTCGATTATTGGCTGGATAATTCGCTTTTTTCCAACTGGACGAAGCCTCCGAAAGCATTTACACCCGATGAAGCCGTGATCTTTGCGGACTTTGATTATTATCGCTCCCTTGGTTTTTCGGATATCTCTACCTTTGCGTGTTATCTTGGCGCAGATTATATCGAGCTCCACGGAAAGCCCGATATCACACCGTTTGCAAAGGCGTTCCATAAGACATAAACGCATAAAGATACGAAATCCCCGACAGATGATTGTGTCGGGGATTTCGTATAAAAGGCTCGCCCTTCGGGAGCGCTCCCGACGAAAGTCGGGTGAGAGGGCGTACACGTGATATTGAGAGAAGGATTTCTCTTATTATTGAAGTCGATCGAATTTATCTCCGTCTTCAAATTGACCAAACCCGATATAACTGGAATTTTCTGCATCAAAAATGATGCCGTCTTCCACGATCGTAAAGGTATAACGGCCTCCGTCGTATGGTTCCAAAAGAAGCGTATCGCCGTCGATGATGTATTTTCCAAAGCCCATGTAACTGCTGATGGCGCTGAGAATAAAAGAGAACTGTCCATCTTCAAAAAGAGAGACGGTCGATTGATCGCTGGGGTCAAGCTCATTGAGACCGAAAACATATAACGCATATAATTGAGGACGGGGAGATGTAGTGGTTTCTTCCAACGTGGTATTTTCCGTCGTTTCATCATCGATATTCTGCTCACATCCGATAATGGAAACAGAAAGTATCAATGCCAAACATAGACACAAGATTTTTTTCATCATGATTTCCCTCCTATTTGCAAAAGAACTGCTCATCGCAGTTCTTTTTTGTTTTATCTTAGGACTGACCGCCCTGTAAGCCGGGTTCTGTCGAGAACAATCATCTATCTTTGCCGTTTGTTACCAAACGGCTCGTATGAGAAGACCCATACTGCCACCATGCATAGAGCTTTCGCTCGGTCGGGCAAACCGAATTTTGCAAGGTGTTGCTTCGGATAGGGTTTACATGGCACGCGCAGTTACCTGAACGTCGGTGAGCTCTTACCTCGCCTTTCCATCCTTACCATACTGAGGTGTATGGCGGTTTATTTCTGTTGCACTTTCCCGGGAGTCGCCTCCGGCGGATGTTATCCGTTATCCTGCCCTATGAAGCCCGGACTTTCCTCATGATAATACCTTTCGGCAACATATCACGCGATTGTTCGGCGCGGTCAGTTTTTTGATATTCAATTTTCCTTGGAGCTTTGCGGGATATGGACCACAGTCAGATCACTTACGGGCGCGCTCTTGATCTCATCCGAGAAATCATAACGGATAAGGTCGGAGGTTTCCGTATAGACCTGAAGCGGATATGCAAAGGTTTCGCTGTATACGTCAACGTCATTTGCATAATACATATCCAAATAGAGATAATGGACCTCTTTGCCGTCGCTTTCATGCGTACCCTTATAAATATAACCGGGCATGGAAACATCGGGCGTGGGATAATTCTTTTCGGGGGCAAGCTGTTCACCCGAGCCGAAAAGCGTTACGTTTTCATAAGAAATACGCATATATTGATATACGGTCTTGGAATCGTGAATATAGCTGTATTCCGAATATACGTTACCGTAATCATCACGGAGAACGAACACGAACGGAAGTGCGCCAAGGTCATCGATGACGATAGGATCTTCCGCAAGAGAAGCAGAAAGTTTTTCTTCCAGTGCTGCTTCTGCAATACCGGGATTTTCCGCCATGATATCCGCTCTGCGTTTTGCCGTTTCTTTTTGAATCAAGGATTTTTCAAGCGCCTCAATGGAGCTGTTATTATAGCGCACCGTAAGCTGGAACGATTTTGCCGACGGGATATAACGAATATCGGAAATGCCGAAATAACCGTCTTTTGCCATGCTTTCGATGGGTTCCTGCTCATAAACGAGAAATTTCTCGCCGTTTTCTTCATATGCGTTGTATACGGATTCTGTCCAAAGGATCTCAGAAAGTGTCTTCGGGGGCTTACCTGTGCAAAGTCGGAAGAAAAGAAGTCCGTAAACCACAAGAACGAGTATATACATCAAAAGCTTCAAGCATTTTTTGAGTGTTCGGAAACTAAAAATCTTACCAAGCTTAGATTTCGCTTGATATCGTTCTTCTTTGGCAAGTTCACCGAAATCTTCCCATGTTTCCGCCATATAACCACCTCCAAATCAAGAATTTGAAATGTTACCTTATATTATATCCCATCTTTGGACGCAAGTCAAGAGGTGAAATCTTATCATTTTCAAATTTTCTGTGAACACATCCTTTTTCTTGCCACCAAGAAAAAGGATGCAAAAAGAAGTGCAAGGAGGCATCGCCTCCTTGACCTCGTATGGTTTGAGTTATAAAAACAACGTACACCCAATGCTTTTGAAATGCTCGATCTTGCGTTCGATCTCCGCTTCCGTGGTCTTCATCTTTTCGGCAAGACAGGCTTTGCAGAGATATTCTTCCGCATCGCGGTAGATCAAACGGCGATAGATGGCAACTTCATCTGAGGTGAGCCGCTTTTCACATTGCATACAAAAGAGCATTATTTCACCGAAACGAGCTTAGCGCGGAATACGCGGCAATCGCCTGCTTCGACATACATATCCAGATATTCTTTGTGTACGCCGAGATTTTCGCCCGTAAAGCAATCCTTGACCTCGAAACCATAACCGCAAAGCGGATCAAGACCGATTTCGTAATAAGGAAGCATAATCTTTCTGCGTTTTTCGGAGGGATTGAAAAATGCGATGGCATATTCACCGTTTGCGAGATGCTTAAAGCAGATGGTATTATCATGCTGACCGCGGTTATCGCGCACGAAGATAGGCGGACGCGCTTCTTCATCCTGATTGATGGCGATAAGGTCCTTGTTTGTGAGAAGCGCATAGGTTTCATCGGAAAGCGCACGAACGTCGCAACCGATCATAAGCGGCGACATAAACATACACCAGATCGCAAAATGATAACGGTACTGTGCATCGGTGCAACCACTTTCGATACCGACGTTACCCTTGCCCTTCATGCCGACGACAAGCATATCAATGTCATTGAAGCAACCGACACCCGAATAACCGAGATTGGGCTTTTGGCTTTCGGAAAGACGGCAAATGGATTCAAAGGAATCAAAGATATCACCCGTGGAGCGATACATATGGATACCTGCGGAGCGCGCCCATTCCCAAACCTTTTCGTTGCCCCAGTTACAAGCGGAAAAGAGGATCTCTCTGCCGCTCGCCTTGAGCGCCATGGACATACGGTTATAACCAAGTCTGTTGGAAGCGGAGGGATGATAACAGTTATCGTATTTGAGCAGGTCAATGCCAACCTCAGCGAAGAATTTCGCATCTTCAAATTCATGACCGAAGCTGCCGGGATAACCTGCACAGGTGAGCGGACCACAGCAGGAATACATACCGAATTTCAGCCCCTTGGAGTGAACGTAATCGGCAACGTATTTCATACCGTGAGGGAATTTCTCGTGGTCAGCCACGAGATTTCCGTTTTCGTCGCGCTTCTTTTCCGACCAGCAATCGTCAATGACGAGATATTCATAGCCTGCATCAAGAAGTCCTTTTTCGACCATGAAATCAGCCATTTCCATGATCATCTGCTCGTTGATCTTTTCTCCGAACGTATTCCATGAGTTCCAACCCATCGGCGGTGTTTTTGCTAACATTTTGAAGTTCTCCTTTGTATAAAAAATTTCTTTGCCCTCATTATATAGGAAGAACGTAAAAAAGTAAAGTGTTTTCTTGAAAAAACAGCGAAAAACGTAGGGCGGGATGCCCACATCCCGCCGAAAAGACTCGCCCTTTGGGAGAGATGACCGAGAAAGCAAAACCTCCCTTTCGGTGGAAAGGGAGGTCTGAATTTTAACATCCTGTGCGATTATAATCTTCAGAAAGAAGATTAAGTGCCTTAAAAATTTCAAAAGCATTCTTGAATCCTCTGCTAATTTGAAAATCAATGCCTCTGCGCTTCAATTCATTATTGATGCGGTCACGCGCATTGCCTCCAAATACAGAATCTTTGGAGCTTGGCAATAATAATCTTTCGGGCTTTGTCGTTTTACCATCGTAACGTGTCATAATGGTATTCATATCCTTTGCGAGCGCGTAAGAATCCACAACATACAAAAGTCCAAATGTGATTCCTGCTCGCAGATAAAAGGTAAAAGCGCTTCTGTCAGTTCTTAATTTTTCCATATGTAAAATCTCCTTAAAAAGTAAATTCGGTCAATCGTTGAGAAGCGATGTTGCGCGTTCTCGAATTTCACCCATTCTGATTTCATAGCGTTCATACGCTTCAATTTCTTTCATGACATTTTCATATCGTTTTTGCAATTCAGAACGATACACCGACTTTTCGGGCTTCATTGCCATTTTGAAGGCTCTGCTTCTCCTGCGCCCAAGTGTATGATACCATAACCAACCAATCAAAGCCGCTCCGCCAATGGTAAGCCACGCAATTCCCGAAGAAGCAGAATCCGCAGATTCCCCTATACTCAATAAACAAATCACCCATATCGCCATCGCAATGCCGAAGCCTATATGAATATTTCTTTTTTCCTCGGGTGTGCGAAGATCGGGGTAAAAATGCACTGCCCATTCCTCCATCGTATGCACGTCCGGGGGCATATAGGGTTTCGGCTTTGCATGTTCAGCCGCCAATGCAAAAAATTCTTCTTCCAACACAACAAGCTCATCATAATGCGGAATGTTCTTATCGCGTTCAAAAACCAATTTTGTAAAATCGACCGTATTTGTTTCAGAGTGGATAAATGTAAAATTTTCATATGTAATCGCACCCTGCGGTTTTGAGCTTTGATTATAAACACGCTGACTGCTCTTTAATTTCCACCCAAAAAACTGCAAAATTTCAATCACATACACTTCTTGTTCGTTATCCACATCCATCGTTCGATATTCCATTGCCATTTTTTTCACCTCCATTGAATAAAATCTCGTTTTGTCTTATGACAGGACAATTTTATTTCAGCCATAGTATATCATATATTTTGTCCTATGTCAAGACAAAATATATGAAAAGAGGTAAAAATATGGCAAGAATCATCGACGGCGAAAAAATGAATATGATTGGTGAGAATGTAAAAAAATATCGAAAAGCACGAAAAATGAGTCAAAAGGTGCTTTCCGAAAAATTAGAACTTTTAGGTGTTTATGTTTGCCGAGGTTCTGTTTCAAGAATCGAAGATTGCTCTCGGACTGTAACAGATATTGAGTTATACGCCTTATCGCAAGTATTAAACGTAGAAGTAAACGATTTGTTTCGAGAAAAAATAGATGTCTAAAAACAAAGCTTATACAAAAACCTCCCTTTCAACCGAAAGGGAGGTCCATTTTATGTAGCATCATTTACATCCGCCGCAGGTCGCGCAACCCGGCTTGATATTTTTCACGCTGGGAGCCGCCGCAAGACCGCCAAGCGCCGTTTCGCGGAGCTGATACGGAATACTTCTGCCGACGTTATACATCGCCGCGATGACCTCGTCAAACGGAACGAGTCTTTGTCCGCCCGTTGCGAGAGCGATCTCCGCGCTGATGATGGCGTTGGCAACGCCCATCGCGTTGCGCTTCTGACAGGGATATTCCACGAGTCCGCCGACAGGGTCGCAGACAAGACCGAGGATATTGGAAATGGCATCGCCCGCCGCCGCAAGACACATTTCAGGCGAACCGCCGAGAAGCTCACAAACCATGGAAGCCGCCATTGCCGAAGCCGCGCCGACCTCCGCTTGGCAACCGCCCTCTGCGCCCGCAAGCGTTGCATTTCTGCTGATGATATACCCGATCGCGCCCGCATTGAAAAGCGCACGAACAAGGCTTTCGTCGTCAAATTCAAATTCTTCATCGATGGCAACGAGTACCCCCGGGAGAACGCCCGAGGAGCCTGCTGTCGGTGCCGCAACGATACGACCCATGGAAGCATTCAGCTCCAAAACGCCCATCGCATACGCCGATGCGCGGGAGATCATACCGCCAAGCGCGCCTTTTCTTTCGATACGGCGAAGAAGCTTTTTGCTTTCACCGCTGATATATCCGCCGAGGAGCTTCAGATCCCCCTTTTGGGAATCGCGCACGCTTTCGCGCATCACGTCGAGCGCCTTTTCCATATTTGCCCAAACCTCCTCATGATCTGCGCCGAATTTGGAAACCTCGCGGGAAAACATCGCTTCCGAGATGGTCATTTCATGTTCTTTGCAGAGAGCCAGAAGTTCTGCGCCGTTTGTAAAATCAAGTCCGTGTTTCATACTTCCCTCTCCTTACTTTACTTTCAAAAACGTTGCCGAATATACGTCTGGCTGATTGCTGATCTCCTTGACCACTTCAGGGCTCAGAACGCCGTCAAATTCCACGACGGTAAAGCCTGTCAGTCCTCTCTCCTCGCAATATGCGTTCAGATTGATGATGTTGATCTTGTGCTTTGCCAAAAGGTTGATGATAGGCGCGATGACACCGGGACGGTCCTTCGAGCGAATCAGCACCGCGTTATTTTTGCCGGAGAAGGTCACGTTACAGCCGTTCAGTTCATGAATCTCGATCTCACCGCCGCCGATGGATGCACCACGAAGCGTACAGATATCACCGTTTGCCTCCGTGATGGTGATGACGACGGTATTGGGGTGATAATCCGTTTCGCCGTCCATTTCTTCAAAGGTATATTCGATTCCCGCCTCCGTGGCAAGCTCAAAGGAATCGCGCACGCGGTAATCTCCCGTATCAAAGCCGAGGATACCCGCAAGCAAAGCGCGGTCCGTACCGTGTCCGCGGTACGTTCTGGCAAAGGAGCCGAAGAGCTTAAAATGCACCTTTACGATCTTGGTCGCGGCGAGCATCTTGGCAACGCGCGCGATCTTCAACGCCCCTGCGGTATGGGAGCTGGAAGGACCTATCATAATAGGTCCGATGATATCAAAAACACTCAATTCTTTCACTTGGAAACATCCTTTCCGGCGTTTTATACACCACGGCAAAAGGGCAGAGGTCTGCCCTTTCAGATTTTGATTTCCGAGAAAAATGCCTTGGAAGAACCCTCAGGCACCTCAATCTTACGAATATTCGCGCCGACACTGCGGAGCTTACTTACGATATTATCATATCCTCGCTCGATAAGCGAGATATCTTCGATCATGGTACGACCCTCCGTTGCCAAAGCCGCCAGCACGACCGCCGCGCCTGCGCGAAGGTCGACCGCCTTGACGATGGACGGAGAAAATACGGTATTGCCCTCAAAATACGCCGTTCTGTCCTCTACGCGGATCTTCGCGCCCATACGCTGAAGCTCGTCAACGTAACGGAAACGTCCGTTCCAGATCGTTTCGTTGAGATGAGAGGGACCGTCCGCAAGACAGAGCAGGACCGCCATCTGCGGATGCATATCCGTCGGGAAGCCGGGATACGCCAAGGTCTTGACGTTTGCGGCAAGGAGCTTTTCGCCCGCCGTCACCATGACCGCCTGGTCATATTCATCGACACGCACACCCATTTCGCGGAGCTTGGAGGTAATCGTTTCCAAATGCTTGGGGATCGCGTTGTTTATGTAGATACCGCCGCCCGTCGCCGCCGCCGCAACCATAAAGGTGCCTGCCTCGATCATATCGGGAATGATGGCGTATTCACAGCCGTGAAGCGGTCTGCCGCCGTAAATTTTGATGACGCTCGTACCCGCGCCGCGGATATCCGCACCGCAAGCGTTGAGGAAGTTCGCAAGGTCAACGACGTGAGGCTCCTTTGCGGGGTTTTCAATGACGGTCAGCCCGTCTGCCATGACCGCCGCGATGATGGCGTTGATGGTCGCGCCGACGGAACAGCTGTCAAAATAGATGTTCGCGCCCTTGAGTCCGCTCTCTGCAACGGCGTCGATACAGCCGCCTCCAAGGTCGACCGTTGCACCCAAGCGCTCAAACGCCTTGACGTGCAGGTCGATGGGACGAACGCCGAAATTACAACCGCCGGGCAAGCCGACCTTGACCTTACCGAAGCGTCCGAGCATCGCGCCCGCCAGATAATAAGAGGCGCGGATCTTACGCACCAAATCAAGCGGTGCTTCGGTATCGCGCACGTTCGTGGTATCGATCTCCACCTTGTTTCGGGACACCATACGAACATTTGCCCCGATACTTTGCAAAATTGCAAGGCAATCGGCAACGTCGCTGATCTCCGGCAGATTGTCGATCACACAGACACCGGAGGAGAGAACTGTTGCAAAGATCACCGCCACAGCGGCGTTCTTCATACCGCTGATATCAACCTTTCCGGAAAGCGGATAGCCGCCGTCCACAACGATTTTTTCCATTCAAATCTCCATTCTATCAAGCCCAAGCACTTAAAAAGCACTTTTTCAAAAAAATACCAAAGAAATATCATAAAATCATACGACGGTAACGTCATATAACAAATATTTAATATGCACGATTTCAGTATACCATATTCTTTTCAAATTGCCAACTGATTTTTTGAAATTTCTGAATATTTTTTACAAAATTAGGAATAAAGCTTTCCCGAAACGCAATTATACGTCCGCGACTCGCCGTTTGCGTATCGTACCTCGCAAAGCGGAACGAAATAAAATTCCCCGTTCGTATCGAAATATACGG
This sequence comes from Clostridia bacterium, assembly GCA_017937845.1. Taxonomy (GTDB): domain Bacteria; phylum Bacillota; class Clostridia; order Oscillospirales; family CAG-272; genus QALR01. Next base: position 12,395 of record JAGBCV010000030.1, read on the forward strand.
CGTACGAATACGAAACCTCGGTCAGCACCATGGGCGTATAGGAAAAGCTACCGCCTGCGCGGTAGACCGCATCCAAATGCGCCTTTTCGGTGAAGAGGATATTCATGATATCCACCGTTTCCGCTTTTTCCCGCTTAGTCGGCACGAACGTTGCAAAAATACCGTCCGCGCTGACCACTCTGCCGCCAGAGACCATCACGCAGATCCTCTCGTGAACGGGAACGCCCTCGATGCTTTGCGAAAGCGTAACGATATAATTGACCCCTGAGGAATATACGTCCGTATACGCGACCTCGTAGCCGTATCGCGCCGTTTCCGCGGAAAGGAACGCATATTTTTCCAAAAAGGTATTGACGATACGCATCGAGCTTTGTCTGTATGCGTTATCCTCCGTCAAGCGGATATACCGCTCCGTTGCGAGCAGGTCGGAGGGGCGGTCGTATCGACCCTTTTCCGCGTAATAAAAGCCGAAGTCATCTCCGAAATAAAATTCCCCGACCGCGTTTTTGCAGTAGATACCGCCCGGCTCATCCTTCACCTCGTAGCCCGCCTTTTCAATGGCGGAAACGATGGGGGAAAACAGCATCGCATCGGGATCGGAGGTTCCCGTATAGACGGGGAGCGAAACGTGCTTTTTGGAAAGAAAGGCGCGGTCCACGTAAAGCTCGCTTTCGCGGAAGATCGCCGTTGCGGAATCGATCAAGGCATCGTCGTAATGCGTGGCGCGGTCGTGTCGCTGTAAGATCAGAAACAGAAAAACAGCATCCATCAGCACCAGCATCACGATGGCAAAGGTTTTCAGTTTTTTCCAACTCATATAAGGATCCTCTTTTCAACGTCCGTCAAGGCATTCTGCCGATCAGCGTTGCCATGCTGCTCGTGTCGTCTGCGCGGAAATCATAGCCGTATGCGTATTCCCGCTTGGCGTTGCTTTCGATCAGCACCGCGCGCAGATCCCAAAGCATATCGAAATTCGTCTGTGCATCCTGCAAGACCGTCACCGTCCTCAGGTCATACGAAACGGATTTCAGCGTACCGTCCTCAAATTCCAAGGAAAGTACGTCGGAAAATCCGTCAAAATAGAGCGCCATGCCGTCTATGGCATAACCAAGCTCGACCGTCACGCTTTTCCCGTCGGAATAGACCCCCGAAAGGAATAAGGAATACACGTCTTTCGTGCCTGCGATGGCTTCCAACGAGCGCGAAAGCATCAGCGATGCGCCGATATAATCCGAAAGGTCGTAAGCTTCGCTCGCGGTGGGGTATTCAAAAAGCTCGGAAAGCGGAAGTCCGCCCGCGCCGTATGCGGTATACGCAAGATGACCGCTCGGAGAAACGCTGAGATTTCTGCCCTCGTCATAGTAAAATCTGACGCCCGCGCCGTCGGTGAACGACGTGACCTTTTCGGGATTCATCAAAAGCGCGCCGAGAAGTCCGTTCGTCATGCCCGTATTCGGGAAGAAACGGGAAGCCGAAACGGTCTTTTGCGAAACCGCGCCGCCGCTATCCTGCAAGATGACGGTCGTATCCGTCACCTTTTCCCGAAAGCCGTAACGCAGGAAATAATCGTCGAGCGCGGATTGCCCCGCAAGCGCATAAGAAAAATAAGACTCTGTTGTAGTATATGTCAAATAGTAATTTGTGTTAAAGCTCACGTCCGTGGGCTTTGAGGGAACGAAATCCGTCGTATAGCGGTAGTAATTCCCCTCGGAATCCCGCGCAACGGCATAAAACGTATGGATCGCCGTAAAGACCTGCGTACCCGACGGTGTCAGGCTGACGCCGTTATAAAGATGGCGGTCGGGAACGAGCAAGACCTCGCGGATATATTCCCCATCGCCGACGGAAACCGTCACGTCCTCGGTCGAAAGCGCATAGATAAGGTCGCGGGGTAGGTCGTTTTCATATACGACGTAAATATAATCCCCCGTCAAAAGAGAAGAAAATAGCGCTTCTCCCTCCTCCGGGGAAAGCTTAAAGATGCGTCCCGCATCGGAGAAAAGCTTTTCATAAAACGGCAAGATCGATTCATAGACGTCGGCGTTTGCACCGCCAAGGGTATAAAAGCCAATATTTTCACCGAGCTTTTTCGCAGAAAAGCCGATCAGCTTCGGGGAAACGTAGGATGCGTCGAAATAATCCGCGTATTGATATTTGACGGATTCTCCGCCCAGCATCTGCATCGTATCCTTGGTAAAGCCGTATTGCCCCATATTCTGATAGGAAAGCATATAGACCACGCAAAGGCAAACGAGCGCCACGAGCAGTATGACGACAACGACAGTCTTCAAAAGCTCGATCAGATTCTGTTTTTTGAGCATCACGACGCTCCTTTCATGTTTGACTTCAATGAAATTACGATTGAAAAATGTATGTCGCAAAACGGGATGCCCACATCCCGCCGAATTTATAAGCACGTTGATCTATGCTTCTTCGTTTTTCAAAATGGTTTCATAGGGCAGCGTTACGAAAACGCTCGTACCCTTGCCGACGGCGCTTTCCACGCGGATCTCACCGCCGTGTGCATCGAGTATCTCCTTGGCGATGGCAAGTCCAAGACCCGAGCCGCCCGCATCGGAGGAACGCGCCTTTTCCACGCGGTAAAAGCGTTCAAAAAGACGGGGCAAGTCCTCTTTCGGAATCCCCATGCCGTTATCGGAAACGCAAATGGCAATGCCCTTTGTCGCGGGGGTCGCCACGATATCGATCTTGCCGCCGTCCGCCGTATATTTCATCGCGTTGGAAACGACGTTGATGAGCACCTGCTGCAATTTTTCGCGGTCGCCCGTAATCTCGGGCATATCCGCGGGATAGGTCCTCGTGAAGATCTGAGAGCGGTTTTTCGCCTCTGCCGTCATCACGTCGTAGATATGGTCGAGGAATTTACTCGGAGAGAAAGGCTCGATCTTCCACGCAGTGCGTTTATTATCCAAGCGGGAAAGCACCAAAAGGTCGGAAACGATACGCGTCATACGGTCACATTCCTCCACAGCCATGTGGAGAAAGTTATCTCGGATCTCCGCATCGAGCGTCGGATATTCGATGACCGTTTCCAAAGCGCCCTTGATGCCCGTCAGCGGTGTGCGAAGCTCGTGCGAGATATCCGCAACGAACTCTCTGCGCGATTTATCCAGCTCATAACGGCTGGTGTTGTCGTAAATTACGCACATGATGCCTTTCTTCTCGGTATTTTTTTCAAAATACCGAAATTCCGCAAGATTCACGTCCAGCGCCTTTTCGTCATACATCACGTCGCGCACGATATAATTTCGGTTTTCCTTATATTTATCGGAAACCTCCTTATAATCGACCTGAAGCGATTTTATCATTTTGGAAAAGGTCAGCGGAGAGCCTGTCTTCATCACGCCGTCGCCGTCCGTTCGGAAAAGTGCGCAAGCCGTTTTGTTGATATGTATAAGCTTACCCGAATTGTCAAAGGCAAGTACCGCTTCGTTGAGATAAACGAAAAGCGTTTCAAATTTCTGTCTTTCGCCCGTGATCTCATCGAGCGTATCCTTGAGAACGTCCTTCATGTGATTGAAGGCGATGGTCAAAACGCCGATCTCATCGTCGGAGCGGTTTTCGATCTGGCTTTCAAATTCACCGCGCGCGATCTTTTTCGCGCCCTCGGTGAGTCTGCCGATGGGAGAGGTGATGGCTTTCGCCAAGAAAAACGAAAGCAAAACGGCGACTGCAAGCCCGATAAAGAGCGCTTGCAGAGCGATCTGAAAGACCATAACCGCAAAGGAACGCGCCTCGTTTTGCATATCCTTGACGTAAATGATGCAGTTGTGCGCGCCGTTTTCGAGATATACGGCGTAATCGATATAATCCGTCCAGAATTGCTTTTCCGTACCGTTCACGCCCGCCATCGCGGAAATGAGATTGGCGGTCTTATCGAGCGCCGCGCCGAGTCTGGCATCTGAGCCGTCCAAAAACGTGCCTGCTTTATCCAAAATATAATAGTTGCGGTATTTACTGATACCGAGCTGGCTGGCGTAGGAACGCAAGATCTCCTTTTGGCGTTCGGTTGCGTTTTCTTCCCCGAGCGTTGCGGAAAGCTCCGCGCAAAGCGTACCCGAGGGGTCAAAGGCGGCGTTCATTTCTTCCAGAAAGTCGTTGTTATAGAAGGCAAACGCACCGCTTACCAGCATCGCGCCGATGACCGTCATCAGCGTGATCGTAAATACGACGAAAATCAAAATGATTTTATAATGCAGATTTTTATACATCCGAACTCACCTCAGTTCATTTCGGAATGTAATAGCCCTTGGAGCGTTTGGTGATGATATATTCGGGTTCTGCGGGTTTTTCTTCAATTTTGGCGCGCAAACGGGACATCGTCACGTCCACGGTACGCATACCGCCGTAATAATTGTCGTAGCCCCAGACCTTACCGAGAAGCTCTTCGCGTTCAAAGACCTCTCCCACATGGGAAGCGAGAAAATACAAAAGCTCGTATTCCTTATTGGAAAGCTCGATCTCGCGCCCGCTCTTGGTCACGCGGAAGTTTTTATTGTCGATGACAAGCTCACGAATGACCAAAATATCCTCGGCTTCCTCGCGCGGCGCGACACGCTCCACCACTTCTCCCGAAAAACGGCGAATATTCGCCTTGATACGCGCAAGCAGGACCTTGATGGAAAAGGGCTTGGTTACGTAATCGTCCGCGCCAAGCTCAAGTCCCATGACCTTATCGTCCGCGTCTTCCTTTGCCGTTACCATGATGATGGGAGTATCCATCGTTTTGCGAATCTCACGGCAAACGGAAAAGCCGTCCATCTTCGGAAGCATCAGATCCAGCAAAATGAGATCAAAATCTCCCGTCAGCGCCATGCGAAGCCCCTCTTCGCCATCTGCCGCCACCTCGCAATCGTAGCCCGCCATCATGAGATTGACCTGCACGACCTGCGAGATCTTCCGTTCATCTTCCACAATGAGTATCTTCTTCTTGCTGTCTGCCATAAAAAAATCTCCATTCCGCCATCGGCGTTTTTTTATTCCCTGAGTTCAAATTGTCGCTATCTTATCTGAAAAACTTCTTTCTTCGCCTTCTCCTTGAGGAGAAGGGGGACCGCTTGCGGTGGATGAGGTGTAAAAATCCACACCAAAGCCCTCTCACCGCTTCGCGGAGCTCTCCCATAGGGAGAGCCTGCCATAAAGACTCATTTCCCTTTCAGCAAATACGCCGCAACGAGGTCCACGACAAGACCGTAGCTTTTCACACCCGCGGGCTGATTGTTCGAGGAAATATACGCATCGTTGACCGCGTTTGAAACCTCGGAAACGACGGTCTCGCGGTACTGATCAAAGAATTTGCTGTACGCGGTATTTTCGTTTTTCACCTCTTGAGGCACCTTTTCCGCCACCTTCCAATAAAGCTCCTGAGAAGCGGAATAAAGCTGATTCAAAACGGAATTTAATACGTCCACGTTTCCGCAATACCGCACGTACGGGTCATCGCTCAAGGAGCAAACGAGATACGCCACGAAATTGGCTTCATCCTCGCGGTTGATGCCTCTTTGATGCGCCATCTCATGCGCCGCCGAGCTGACAACGATAAAATCGGGATAATTGACATTCACGTTGGCTTCACCCGTGAAAAACGTATACATACCCGAAATATGGGTATACGTCCAAGGCTCGCTGAGCATAACGGGCTTGGTATTGCTGTGAAGTCTTTGAAAATCGGGATAGGTATCGCAAAGCGTATCGTACGCCGCGTTGAGCTTATCGTTCATTTCGCCATACGAAAAGGTCATGGCGGAATAGGTCTTTTGCGGGAAAGAAACGTAAGGGATATCCTTTTCGATCTGTTCGACGAGGATCATCGCCGTATCATAAAGCTGTTCGGGAGAAAGGTCCTCGCGCTCGATATCGACCTTTTCTGTCACAGATTCGGTATAAAATCCCGTTTCATATCCGAAAACGGAGATGGTATAAACGAAGGAGACCAAGGAAAGGATCGCAACGCAAAAACGAACCCCCTCCGCAGGAGAGCGTTTCACATGGCGTACGATACCGATGATCAAAAGTATGAGCAAAAGCGGAGAAGAAATCAGCAAAAATTCCGCAAAGGAGATCGGTATCCACGTGGTAAGCGTGGTCATCACGGTACGGATCCCGACGCCGACGGTATCGTGAATGGCGTTTGCTACCGCACTGCTCTTATGGATCACCTGATTCATGATCAGCGCGCCGATAAACAAAACGAACAAAACGGCAGACCATATCGGGACCGTTCGGCGCACCGTATTCCATATTTTTTTCATCATATCAAAAAATTCTCCTCTCTTGGGCTTGAAACAGATCACTTACTTTATATTGTAACATAAAGACACATTTTTTTCAATAGTTTTATCCCGATTCCAAATATAATACATACGATGTTCCCCTCGAAAGCACTTGTTTTCCCCATCAAAATATGCTATACTATAATGTAAGAATACATCATATGTATAAAAAGGAGTATGCCCCATGCACGAAAACCACCGCGACCGCTTGAAAAATCGTTTTCTCACAGAAAACCTTGACACCTTTGAACCGCATAACGTGCTGGAGCTTCTTCTTTTTTATTCGATCCCGCAAAAGGATACCAACGAAACGGCGCATAGACTGATCGAGCGTTTCGGTTCACTTTCCGACGTATTGGACGCGCCCTTTGAGGAGCTTATCCAAGTTCCGGGCATCAAGGAGCATAGCGCCACGCTCTTAAAGCTCATACCTGCGCTTTCCAGACGATATATGCTCGATAAGCACCACGGCGACGAACCGCTTTCAAGCACGGAAAAGATCGGGCAATATTTTGTCGATAAATATTTCGGCATCAACGTGGAAACGGTCTATCTGCTCTTACTCGATAACAAATTCGACGTCATCGATTGTGTCAAGATTCATGAAGGCTCTGTCAGCTCCGCCGCCATCACCCTGCGCCGCCTCGTTGAGCTTGCGCTGTATCGTCGCGCCTCGATGGTCGTGCTGGCGCATAATCACCCCTCGGGCGTACCGATCCCCTCCTCGGAGGATATTTATACCACCCGTGAGATCAAAAAAGCATTTGACCTCTTGGAGATCAAAATGCTCGGACATATCCTCGTCGCGGGCGAAAAATATATCAATATTTTGAATTATTAAAATTTTTCGCAAGCCTTAGATTCTGAGTATCTCCGCGGTCATCCTGAGCGGAACACCGCCCGGATTCCGCCTTTGGCGATTTTGCTTGCGCAAAATTTCGACTTCGGGCTTCGCCCTGCGCTCAGAATGACGTGGCGGTGTGTAGTCGAATGGATCTCGCGGACGCAGCATTCCATTCTTTTAGCGCTATCGAACAAGCCTATTGAGAAACACAGCGAAAGCCCCTTTCGGAAAACCGAAAGGGGCTTCTGCTTATCAATGCGAGTTCGAGGAAGTAGGGCGGGATGCCCACATCCCGCCGAAAATATTTGGATTTTTATCCTTCGGAGGAAGACTTTTCATCAAGTTTTACTTTCCTTGATAGAGTCCAAAAGTGCGGAATAAAGCTCATCAAAGCGTTTGGTATAGCGTTCAAAATACGCATCGACCAAATTTTTATCCTCATTCACCTTATCCAAAATAGGGCTTACGATGTTGGATTGCCAATAATGATAAGCAGGGTCGAAGATAATAGAATCCTCAATCAAAGCGATCATTTCCGCAGAACCGTATCGTTTGCCGTAAACCTCATAAAATACGGGCTTCACCGTCAGTTCGGATTGTCTTGCAAAAATCTCCAAAAACTTTGCCGAAATGCGGATATCCGAAACAGTGGTCGGAATGGAATAGGCACACAAGATAGCATCTCTCAAAGAGGTCGCATACATCGGCTGACTTTCCGCAACCTTGGGATACGGCAAAACGCCGAACCGCTCATATAATTGATATGTATCCGCAAATTCCAACGTTCCCGAAACGAAAAGCGTTCTGTAATTTTGCTCACCGTTCCGTATATCCATTTCAAAAGCACGATGCGAATATTGACGAGCGCCTTTCATATCAAAAAAGCGTATCATCTCATCGATGACATACGAAAGTCCATTCAGATTTGCCGTATTCAACTGCATATGCCCGTTTTTATTTTCCACGAGCGACATTCCCGAAGCATAGAAGAACGGATATACGTTATGATAGTGCAAACCGTAGACATCACCGTTTGACCACGTATCAAAGCCGCGTCCGTCCGCATCGTAGGCGACACGCTGAACAAGCTCCGCCATCTGATCAAACGTCCAATCTCCGTTTTTCACAAGCGCTTCCAAATCAACGTTCGGAAGCTTTTCTGCCGCCAAAGCGCGGTCATAGAGTATCACGTTTGCGGAAAGAAGCTCGCCGTAAGAAAATGCACCGAGAATGGAATAGAGCGTATTGCCCTTGTCCTCTGTATGAACGGTAAACGCATCGATCCAATTCTGATTGAAATACGAAGCGTTCAGATTCATTCCCGTCGCGTAAAGATTATACGCAAGATTTTCTATGTTCATCATACCGCGATTGGTCGTGCTTTCTGCGAAAAGGTCAATGCGGTCTCGGTTTGCCACCTTGTCGACGTGAACGTGCCACGCGGTAGCCGATGCCATCATGATCTCGATCTCACAATGATAGAGCGTTTCGATCTCTTCGATTCTTCTGTCAAGGGCAAGGCTGATTTCGTCTGTTCGATCTCCCGAGTAGATTTCTTCCCAAGTATTTCGCAATCCGTTGTCGTCCGTACAAAGGATCGTAAAGGTCTTTCCCCCGAAATCCACGCCTGCAATGGGCGGTGTCACGATAGGTTGCTTTGTCGTTGTTTCCGTCTGCGGAGGAATCCGCGTTGTTGTCGTGGTCGGCACGGTTATGATACTTGTGGTCGCAGTCGTTTGCGTCACCGTTTGCGTAGTGGTCTGCACAGTCGGGTTCTCCGCCGTAGTGAAATACGGCACCGTCGCGGGCGGATACGTCACATCAGGCGTCGTCTGCGCGGTCGTTTCGGTAGGTTTGGTCGTTTCCGTCGGCACATCGGTCTGCGTGGTTTCCGCGCTCACAGCACCCGCAAACGATATGGTTTTTTCAAAGGTGATGGTATCCTTTTTGCCGTCGTCACCTCTTACCGTATAGCTGACCGTACAACGGTACGTGCCTTTTTCATTCATCGGGTATTCGTAATTCTGATAGAAATACTCACCCGTTGCCTTGTGCGTTTGAGAAACGACGCGCTCCCAAAAGAATAGCGCCGTTCGTTTTTGAATCTCGATCTTAATCTCCACATCCTCTGCGGAATCATATCCCGTATAATCCACGTACACGATAGCGATACCCTGATCGGAAATGCGGAAGCTCGTATTGGTCTGCAAGGTGTGATTGCTGAGTGTGGAAACGCCATTCCCCTCTCCGCAGCCCACAAGCGAGAACAGCACCGAAAGAGCGAGCAGAAGCGCAACACTCGTTTTATAAAATTGTGTTTTTTTCATTTCTATCCTCTATTCTTTTTATGCTATACCTTTTATTCTTTTGAAAAATATTCTTCCAAAACTGCTTTTGTGAGCGTGCCGTCCGAACAAATAATATCTCCGTTCAAAAATTTTGTTTTCGATATCTCAACCTTCATCCAATCGGCGCGTGTTCCGCGATAGTGAAATTCCGTTAGCTTCTCACAATCCTTGAATGCTTGTGCATAAACGTTTGTAAGGGTAGACGGCAGCACAACCTGTGTCAAATTGACACAGCCTTCAAACATTCGCGTAGAAATAAGGCGACCGCCTTCCTCAAAGACAACGGTTGTCAAGGCTACGCAACCTTTAAAAGCCTCAGAAGCATCATGCTTTTTCGTTCCGTAGGATGTTGGCAAAACGATGCTTTCAAGTGCGATGCAATTTTGAAACGCTTGACTGCCAATGGTCTGAATCGTGCTTGCAAGCTTCACGTCGGTAAGAGCGGTACAGTTCAAAAACGCACTGCTTCCAACCGTTTTCGCGCCCTCGCGAAACGTTACGGAGCGAAGCGAGGTACAATCACGGAAAGCAGAACCGCCCATGCTTTCAAGTGTTGCGGGAAGTATGATCTCCGTCAGTGCCATACAACTTGCAAAAGCATGATTTTCGATAGACTCCACGCCATCACGAATCTCAACACGCGAAAGCTTTTCCGCACCCGCAAAAGCAGAGGAACCAATGATCTCCACCGTTTCGGGAATCACAACGCTTTCAAGCGATGAATTGGCAAATGCGCTATCATATATTTTCTTCACGGGAATACCGCAATACATGTCGGGAATCGTCAAATGGGAAGAAGTATACGTACCGAGTCCGCAAATCGAATAAAATCTCTCATCTCCAATATAATAACGATCATATAAAAACAGCAAACCCGCATGAATTTCAAGCTCATGGCAATCTACACATTCGCCGTTTACATAATTGTGAACGCGAAGCGAGGCATACGGACCGGGTTCTCTTTCATATCCACAGAGCGTACATGCAACCGTATTGCTCGTGCAGGGTGTTTGACCGTATTCATGTTCAAACCATTTGCTGTATCCGCACTCGGTACATTTCATAACGTGTTTCGTATCTGTTATGCGATAACCGCTTTCACTTACCGCCCAATTTTTGCAAACATGACCGACAGGCGGAACAACATTATGCTCAGTTGTGCTTTCTGCGGTGGACTCTGCAACGCTCGGCACCGTCGCGGGCGGATACGTCACAGCAGGCGTCGTCTGCGCGGTCGTTTCGGTAGGTTTGGTCGTTTCGGTAGGTTTGGTCGTTTCCGTCGGCACATCGGTCTGTGTGGTTTCCGTACCCACAGCACCCGCAAACGATATGGTCTTTTCAAAGGTGATGGTATCCTTTTTGCCGTCGTCACCTCTTACCGTATAGCTGACCGTACAACGGTACGTGCCTTTTTCATTCATCGGGTATTCGTAATTCTGATAGAAATACTCACCCGCCTCCTTGTGCGTTTGAGAAACGACGCGCTCCCAAAAGAATAGCGCCGTTCGTTTTTGAATCTCGATCTTGATCTCCACATTCTCTGCGGAATCATATCCCGTATAATCCACGTACACGATAGCGATACCCTGATCGGAAATGCGGAAGCTCGTATTGGTCTGCAAAGTGTGATTGCTGAGCGTGGAAACGCCATTCCCCTCTCCGCAGCCGATGATAGACACCATCATCGAAACGGCAAGCAAGAGCGCAAGCCAAGTCTTGTAAATTTGTTTTGTTTTCATATTGTCCTCCTTCTTTTTGCGGCTTCTATTCTTATAGACGAAAAAGAAAGGCAAAATTATACAAGAAAATCAAAATTTTTTATTTTTTCAAAAAACCGTTGCACTTTCGTACAACGGTTCTTTGTTATATACAACGAAAATTAACCTTTGAAGAACTTCACAGCCGCGCGGAACATACCGATATCGTAGTTGCCGTCCACGTTGCGGTAAAGACCGCCGCCGATACGTTCGGAGTGACCCATCTTACCGAATACACGGCCGTCGGGAGATGTGATACCTTCAATAGCCATCACAGAGCCGTTGGGGTTGAAGTGTACGTCATAAGTGGGGTTGCCGTTCATATCCACGTACTGTGTTGCGATCTGACCGTTTGCCGCAAGCTCAGCTACGATCTCATCGGAAGCAAAGAAACGACCTTCACCGTGAGAGATCGGAACAGAGATGATATCGCCAACGTTCACCTCGGAGAGCCAAGGAGACTTGTTGGAGCAGATACGGGTTCTGACAAGACGGGACTGGTGGCGTGCGATGATATTATATGTAAGGGTGGGCGCATTTTCGTCAGCGTCAACGATCTTACCGTAAGGAACAAGACCGAGCTTGATGAGCGCCTGGAAGCCGTTACAAATACCTGCCATAAGACCGCCGCGAACGTCGAGAAGGTCTGTGGTCGCATCCTTTACCTTTGCGTTACGGAAGAACGCGGTAATGAATTTACCGGAGCCGTCAGGTTCGTCACCGCCGGAGAAGCCGCCGGGGATGAAGATGATCTGAGAATCGCCGATCTTCTTTGCAAAAGAGTCTGCGGAAGCCGCAACGCCCTGTGCCGTAAGGTTATTGATAACAAAAATTTCAGGTTCTGCGCCTGCGTCAGCAAATGCCTTCGCGGTATCGTATTCGCAGTTTGTGCCGGGGAATACGGGAATGAGGACCTTGGGTTTTGCGCATCTTACCATGGGAGCGGCGCAAACCGTACCCTTATCGTAAGCGTAAGCAGGAATTTCTTCATTCTTCATGGGGATATTGCAGGAATATACGGGTTCGAGCTTGTTTTCGTAAGCGCCGAGGAGCTTATCGAGGGAAACTTCGTTGCCCTTATAGGAGATAACGGGAGCTTCCGTTGTCTGACCGAGAACCGTACCAACGTTTTCGTCGGAGGTAAGCTCGATGACGAACGCGCCGTAAGCATGACCGAAGATATCCTTCATGGAAACTGCATCGTCATAGGTAAAGCCAATGCCGTTACCGAAGCTCATCTTCATGACCGCTTCCGCAACACCGCCGAAGGTGGGTGTGTAGACCGCAACAGCCTTACCGCTTCTCATGAGGCTTGTTACCACGTCGAAGTTTGCCATGAGGCTTGCGGGAGTGGGAAGACCGTTCTCGTCGTACTCGGGCTTGAGGATAACAACTTTATGACCTGCGCCCTTAAATTCACCGGAGGTGATGGTAGAGGTCTTTTCGGTTGTAACCGCGAAGGAAACGAGTGTCGGAGGAACGTCGATCTTTTCAAAGGAACCACTCATGGAGTCCTTACCGCCGATCGCCGCGATGCCGAGATCCATCTGCGCCTTGAAAGCACCGAGGAGCGCCGCAAGAGGCTTACCCCAACGCTTGGGGTCGCGGAGAGGCTTCTCAAAGTATTCCTGGAATGTAAGGTATACGTCTTCAAACTTTGCGCCTGTTGCGATAAGCTTGGAAACGGATTCCACAACGGCAAGGTAAGCGCCGTGATAGGGGCTCTTTTCTGCGATCATCGGGTTATAGCCCCAAGCCATGAGAGAGCAATCGTCTGTATGACCCTTTTCGACGGAGATCTTGTTTGCCATTGCCTGAATGGGAGTGAGCTGATATTTACCGCCAAAGGGCATGAGGACAGTGCCTGCACCGATGGTGGAGTCGAAGCGTTCGGAAAGACCGCGCTTGGAGCAAACGTTGAGGTCTGTTGCCACAGCTTCATATTCGGAAACGAAATCGTCGCCGATTTCTTTTTCATAGAGTTCAAGGGATGCGGGAGCGATATCGATGTGCTTTTCCGCGCCGTTGGAGTTGAGGAACTCACGGGAGATGTCAACGATATTCACGCCGTTCCAGCTCATCACGAGTCTGGGGTCAGCCGTTACGGTCGCAACGACGGTCGCTTCGAGGTTTTCGCTGTCAGCGAGTTCCATGAAACGAGCAGCGTCCTTGGCTTCGACAACGACAGCCATTCTTTCCTGAGATTCGGAGATCGCAAGCTCTGTACCGTCAAGACCTTCGTATTTCTTGGGAACGGCGTTGAGGTCGATTTTCAGACCGTCTGCAAGCTCACCGATGGCAACGGAAACACCGCCAGCACCAAAGTCGTTACAACGCTTGATCATGCGGCAAGCTTCGTAGTTGCGGAAAAGTCTCTGGAGCTTTCTTTCTTCGGGAGCGTTACCCTTCTGAACCTCTGCGCCGCAGGATTCAAGGGATTCGAGGTTGTGGGATTTGGAAGAACCTGTTGCACCGCCACAACCGTCACGACCTGTTCTGCCGCCGAGGAGGATAACGACGTCGCCGTCTTCGGGGCATTCACGGCGTACGTTCTTTTCGGGAGCCGCACCGACAACTGCACCAATCTCCATGTGCTTTGCGATATAGCCGTCATGATAAAGCTCATCGACCTGACCTGTTGCAAGACCGATCTGGTTACCGTAGGAGGAATAACCTGCCGCCGCGGTGGTCACGATCTTACGCTGAGGAAGCTTACCGGGAATGGTTTCGGAAACGGGAACGAGAGGATCGGAGCCGCCGGTGATACGCATAGCCGCGTAAACGTAGGAACGACCGGAGAGCGGGTCACGGATCGCACCGCCGATACAGGTAGCCGCACCGCCGAAGGGTTCGATCTCAGTCGGGTGGTTGTGTGTTTCGTTCTTGAAGAGGAGGAGCCAAGGCTCTTTCTTGCCGTCGATCTCTACTTCGATCTTAACGGTGCAAGCGTTGATCTCTTCGGATTCGTCAAGCTTTGTGAGCTTGCCTGCTTTTTTGAGCGCCTTTGCAGCAAGCGTACCGATGTCCATGAGATTGATGGGCTTGGTTCTGCCGAGCGCCTTGCGGGTATCGAGATATTCCTGATACGTCTTTTCGAGAAGCTCGTCCTCGAATTTGACGCTGTCGATGGTGGTATTGAACGTGGTATGACGGCAGTGGTCAGACCAGTAGGTATCGATCATCTTGATCTCGGTGATGGTGGGGTTTCTGCCTTCCTTCTTGAAGTAGTCCTGGCAGAACGCGATATCGCCCTCGTCCATTGCAAGACCCATTTCCTTGATGAGTGCGGCAAGACCGTCCTTGTCAAGGTCGATAAAGCCGTCAAGTGTCGCAACAGAGGTGGGAATATCATATTCGGGCTTCAAGGTCGCGGGAAGCTCGAGCGTTGCTTCGCGGCATTCCACGGGGTTGATCACGTATTTCTTTACGCGCGCGATATCTTCGTCGGAAAGCTTGCCGCTCAGGAGGTAGACCTTCGCGGTGCGAACGGTAGGACGGTCGCCCTCAGAGATGATCTGGATGCACTGCGCCGCGGAGTCCGCTCTCTGGTCAAACTGACCGGGGAGATATTCCACAGCGAAAACAACGTCTGCGCCTGCGGGGATATCGTCGGTCACGATATCGATCTGCGGTTCGGAGAAGACGTTCTTCTTGCAGGATTCAAAAAGACCTGCTTCGATGTTTTCCACGTCGTAACGGTTCAAAATGCGGATGCTCTCCAAGGATTCGATGCCGAGAAGACCGCGGAGATCGGAAAGGAGCGAACGGGCTTCGCCTGCAAGCTCTTTTTTCTTTTCAACGTAAACTCTAAATACCATGGGTAATCATTCCTTTCGTCGTTATATAGGATATAGGAAATTTTACATCATTTTTTTGCGGCAAGGGCGCGAGCGCCGATGTCATGACGGTAGAAGCCGTTTGCGAAATCAACGGTCTCCACCTTTTTGTAAGCCTTCTTGATGGCTTCTTCCAGCGTATCTGCTGTCGCGGTAACGCCGAGAACACGTCCGCCGGCGCTGACAAGACCTGTTTCTGTCTGCTTTGCGCCCGCAACGTAGATAAAGCCTGTTTCATCGTCTGCGGGGAGCGTCATGGGGCAACCGCTTTCATATTTGGAGGGATAACCCTTGGATGCCATGATGACACAGCAAGCCGCACCATTCGAGAATTTCACTTCGGTTTCAGCAAGCGTGCCGTTTGCGGTCGCCTGCATGATGGTGAGGAGGTCGCTTTCGAGAAGCGGAAGGACGACCTGTGTTTCGGGGTCACCGAAACGGCAGTTGTATTCGATGACGCGAGGACCGTTCGGTGTGAGCATCAGACCGAAATACAAGCAACCCTTAAAGGTTCTGCCTTCCTTGTTCATTGCGTTGATGGTGGGGAGGAAGATGGTCTCCATACATTCCTTTGCCACGTCTTCCGTATAGTAGGGGTTGGGCGCGATGGTACCCATACCGCCCGTATTCAGACCGGTATCGTTATCGCCTGCGCGCTTGTGGTCCATGGAGGAGATCATCGGAATGACGACGTTGCCGTCCGTGAAGGAAAGAACGGAAACCTCGGGACCCGTGAGAAATTCTTCAATGACGACACGGCTGCCCGAAGCGCCGAACACCTTGTCTTCCATCATGGAATGGATCGCGTCAACGGCTTCTTCTCTCGTCTGCGCGATGATAACGCCCTTACCGAGCGCAAGACCGTCCGCTTTGATAACGGTGGGAATGGGAGCGGTCTCAAGATATTTGAGCGCCGCATCCATATTGTCAAATACTTCGTATGCCGCGGTGGGAATACCGTATTTTTTCATGAGATTCTTAGAGAAAACCTTACTGCCCTCGATGATTGCCGCGTCCTTTTTCGGACCGAAGCAAGGAATACCGATTTCTTCCAGCGCATCGACCGCACCGAGCACGAGCGGATCATCGGGCGCAACGACAGCAAAATCGATGGCATTTTCCTTAGCAAAAGCGACGATCGCATCGATATCCTTTGCGCCAATGCCTGTGCAAACGGCATCGGATACCATACCGCCGTTGCCGGGAAGCGCATAGATCACTTCCACCGCAGGATTTTCTTTGAGCTTTTTGATGATTGCGTGTTCACGGCCACCGCCGCCAACGACCATTAACTTCATACTGTATGAGTTCCTTTCAAAGATAATTAAAATCGTTCGCACAAAAGCGAAGCTTTTGCACCTTTTCTTTTCACTCTTCTCTGTTCGCTTTTCTCTGCATAAGCGCGCTTATGCCCTTAACGCCCAAACGCCGGCGATATTGCAGCCGGCGTCGGGCAAAGATATTAGTGATGGAAAAGACGCATACCTGTAAATGCCATTGCGATATCGTACTTATTGCAAGCCTCGATAACAACGTCATCGCGTACAGAACCGCCGGGCTCTGCGATGTAAGAAACACCGCTCTTCTTTGCGCGTTCGATGTTATCGGAGAACGGGAAGAACGCATCGGAGCCGAGCGCTACGCCGGAAATGGAAGCGAGATAATCTGCCGCTTCTTCTGCGGTGAGCGGTTCGGGGCGCTTGGTGAAGTATTTCTGCCATACGCCGTCTGCACAAACGTCTTCTTCGTTCTTGTTGATGTAACCGTCGATAACGTTATCGCGGTCTGCTCTACCGAGAGTAGGGATAAAGGGAAGCGCGAGGACCTTTTCGCAGTGGCGAAGCTGCCATGTGTCAGCCTTTGTACCGGCAAGACGTGTGCAGTGGATTCTGGACTGCTGACCTGCGCCGACGCCGATCGCCTGACCGTCAACGGCATAGCATACGGAGTTGGACTGTGTATATTTGAGCGTAATGAGCGCGATGATGAGGTCGCGTTTTGCGCTTTCGGGGATATTCTTGTTGTTTGTCACCACGTTTGCAAGGAGAGCTTCGTTGATCTCAAAGTTGTTTCTGCCCTGTTCAAAGGTGATGCCGTAGACCTGCTTTGTCTCGATGGGCGCGGGAACGTAGCCCTTATCGATCTTTACGATGTTATAAGCGCCTTTTTTCTTGGTTTTGAGGATCTCAAGCGCTTCGGGCGTATAACCGGGCGCGATGATACCGTCGGAAACCTCACGCTTGATGATCTCCGCCGTCGTCTTATCGCAAACGTCGGAAAGCGCGATCCAGTCACCGAAGGAGGACATTCTGTCCGTACCTCTTGCTCTTGCGTAAGCGCACGCGAGAGGAGAATCGTCAAGACCTGCGATATCGTCTACGAAGCAAGCCTTTTTAAGCTCTGCGGAAAGGGGATTGCCGACAGCCGCAGAGGTGGGGCTGACGTGCTTAAAGGAGGTAGCCGCAACCATGCCCGTTGCTTCGGAAACTTCCTTTACGAGCTGCCAGGAGTTGAAAGCATCGAGGAAGTTGATGTAACCGGGTCTGCCGGAGAGGATTTCGATCGGAAGCTCTGTTCCGTCTGCCATATAGATTCTGGAAGGTTTCTGGTTGGGGTTACAACCGTATTTGAGCTGAAATTCGTTCATAGGTTTCACGTTCCTTTCTTCCGATTGAAATTATTTGTTTTTGTTGATGATGATCTCGGTGGGCTTTGTGCCGTCGAGCGGGATCTGACGAACGAACAAGGAAACCTTGTTGTCTTCGTTGAGATTGGTCCAAACGAGGTCTGCAAGCTCCTCTGCGGTGTTCGGAAGCGCTACTTCCTCGGGTTCGCCGTAGAAGGAGGGGATGGGATTGCCGTCGCACTTATAGGTGTGGATGAAATGACCAAGACCTGTAAGGGGCTTGTAGCTGTAAAAATATCTCTGGCAAGCTTCGGGGTTGCCGTTATTACTCTTGAGAATAGACATCTTATAACGGAAATCGTTGTTCGCGAAGTCGTAGTAGAGGATACCCGAGATACGGGGCGTGTAGTTCGGATGGTCAGGTTCAAATTCGCGTGTGTGGAGCGATTTTTCAAACGCATAACCGTCGTCGCCGTTTGCCTTGATATAATCGAGAACGGTGTCTGTCTGGTCGCCGTTCGTTACGATATCGGTGTTTTCCGCTTCGAGGAAGGGATTGTAGATGATCAGGCTCGGGTCAGAGAGCTTGGATTCATCAAAAGCCTTGGTACGCATACCGCCCTCATAGCGTTCAAAGATACGGTTGCGGCTGTTTTCACTGCGTCCCATGATGAAATATGCGATCATGGCGCTTTTGCCGTCCGCGCTCTTACCGATGACGATACCGCGTCCGGGATATGTATTGTTCGCAAGGAGAGATTTCAAATCATATAAAGCCATAGCGTTCACCTTTTTTCATTGATTTTTCAAAATATCGGCGCATACCTTTTCTGCCGCCGCGGGGAGAAGCTTCCATTCCGCCTCCTCCATAACGCGGCGCTGCAAGATCTCGGGCGTATCGCCCTCTTTGATTTCCACCGCCTTCTGGAGAATGATCTCACCGCCGTCGGGGATCTCATTGACGAAATGCACGGTCGCACCCGTTACCTTCACGCCGTAAGCGAGCGCGGCTTCGTGAACGTGAAGACCGTAAAAGCCCTTACCGCAGAAGGACGGAATGAGGGAGGGGTGCACGTTCAGGATCTTTTTCGGATATGCCGAAGTAAACTCTTCGGAAAGGATGCTCATAAAGCCCGCAAGAATGATGATCTCAATTCCATGAGCGGTGAGCGTTTCCTTGATTTTCGCTTCAAACGCTTCCTGCGAACCGCAAGCGGCTTTCGTTACGACAGCCGTTTCGATATTCGCGTTTTTTGCGCGTTCCAAAGCATAAGCGCCCTCCTTGTTGGAAAGCACGAGCGAGATCTTACCGCTTGTGAGGATACCGCTTTTTTCGGCATCGATGAGCGCTTGCAAATTTGTGCCGCCGCCCGAAACGAGCACGGCGATCTTAACAGGATTCATTGGATAAAATCCTTTCCATTCAAAATATTTTGGTTTTCCTTATCCTCCGCGGAGGATAAGGAAAAAGAGAATCAATTCAAAATGACCTGTTCTTCGGATTCTACGATATCACCGAGAACGTAAGCGTCTTCGCCGCCTGCGCGAAGGATCTCAAGTGCGGTGTCAACGTCTTCCTTGGAAACGACGACGCACATACCAACGCCCATGTTGAAGGTGTTATACATATCGCGCTCGGGGATATTGCCCTTTTCTGCGATGAGGTCGAAGATGGGAAGCACGCGAACGTCAGACTTCTTGATGCTTGCGCCGAGACCCTCGGGAATGGATCGCGGGATATTTTCATAGAAGCCGCCGCCCGTGATATGGGAGATACCCTTGACGTCTACCTTTTCAAGGAGAGCAAGGATGGATTTTACGTAGATTCTGGTGGGAGTGAGAAGTGTTTCGCCGATGGTCTTACCGCCGAGCTTTTCGTTTGCAACGTAGAGCTCAGGGTTGTTGTTATCGATATCGAAGACCTTACGGCAGAGAGAGAAGCCGTTGGAGTGGATACCGGTGGAGGGGAGCGCGATGATGACGTCGCCCGCCTTCATCTTGCTGTTGTCGATCATCTTCTTCTTGTCAACGATACCGACGGCAAAGCCCGCGAGGTCGTAATCCTCGAGAGGCATCAGACCGGGATGCTCAGCGGTCTCGCCGCCGATGAGCGCCGCGCCGGACTGAACACAGCCCTCTGCAACGCCGCCAACGATGGCAGCGATCTTTTCGGGGTAGTTCTTGCCGCAAGCGATGTAGTCAAGGAAGAAGAGAGGCTTTGCGCCGCAGCAGATGATGTCGTTTACGCACATCGCAACCGCGTCGATACCGATGGTGTCATGCTTGTCCATGAGGATAGCGAGCTTTACTTTCGTACCGCAGCCGTCCGTACCGGAAACGAGTACAGGCTCTTCCATGCCTGTGGGAAGACCAAAGCAACCGCCGAAGCCGCCGACGTCGTCAAGACAGCCTTCGTTGCGGGTGCGCTTGATGTGCGCTTTCATGAGTTCGACAGCCTTGTAGCCGGCGGTGATATCGACACCGGCTGCTGCGTAGCTTTCAGATTTAGAATTAGAGTGCATGATAATTTATTCCTTTCCGTTCCAACAATATGTGCAAAGTTTGCAGGGTTCAAGCCCGATGGCTTTGATGATGCCCTCAAGGGACTGAAATTCAAGAGAAGCAAAGTGAAACTGCTCGCAGATGAATCTGCGGAGATTCTTACCGCGCTCGGTCGTGCCGTCGCTGTATTCCTCGATATGCTTGAAGCCTTCCTCGCCCTCAAGCGCCATGATCGTGCGTCTTGCGATAAGCTCCATCTCGCTCGTTGCGCGGGAGAAGTTCAAATATTTACAGCTATACATGACAGGCGGACAAGCGGAGCGCATATGGACCGCTTTCGCGCCGTTATCATAGAGAAAATCGACTGTTTCCTTGAGCTGAGTACCGCGGACGATGGAGTCGTCCACGAAAAGCAGGCTCTTATCCTGGATCAGCTCGTGTACGGGGATCTGCTTCATTTTTGCAATCTTATTGCGGTCGCTCTGCTTTGCGGGTGTAAAGCTGCGCGGCCATGTGGGCGTGTACTTGATAAACGGACGCGCAAAGGGGATACCGCTCTTATTGGCGTAGCCGATGGCGTGGGGCGTACCCGAATCCGGAACACCGCCGACGTAATCGATGCCCTCCGCGTTTTTCGCTTTCATATCCGCCTCCGCCATGATCTCACCGTTGCGGTAGCGCATGGTCTCGACGTTGATGCCCTCGTAGTTTGCCGTGGAATAGCCGTAATACGACCAAAGGAACGAGCAGATTTTCATTTCCTTGCCCGGCTTTTCAAGCTGGGTGATGCCGTCGGGCGTGATCTCCACGATCTCCCCGGGTCCGAGTTCCTTTTCGTCCTCGTAGCCGAACTTTTTATAAGCAAAGGATTCAAAGCTTACGGCGTAGCCGTCCTCGTCCTTACCGATAAGCACGGGAAGTCTGCCGACCTTATCGCGCGCGGCGATGACCGTGCCGTCGTCCTTCAAGATCAAAATAGAGGCTGTACCGTCAATGACGCTCTGCGCAAAGCGGATGCCCTCCGCAAAGCTGCTCTTTTGGTTGATCATTGCCGCCACAAGCTCTGTTGCGTTGATGGCGCTTCCCGTCATGGCGTTGAAATGACCGCCGCTGAAGGAAAGATAATGATCGATAAGCTCATCCGCGTTGTTGATGATACCGATGATGCAAATGGCGTACACGCCGAGATTGGAGCGGATGATAAGCGGCTGCGGATCGCTGTCGCTGATGCATCCGATAGCGGAAGTACCCTTCATTTCCAGGTAATCCTGTTCAAATTTGGTCCGAAACGGTGAATTGGAAATATTATGGATCGCGCGCTGCAAGCCGAGCTCTTTGTCGTAAACGGCAAGACCGCCTCGGCGTGTGCCGAGATGGGAATGGTAGTCCGTGCCAAAGAAAACGTCAGCCATGCAATCGCGTTTGGAAACGACCCCAAAAAAACCACCCATGTGTTTCTACCCCCTTTTCTTACTAAAAAATATCAAAAAAGAACTGTTTATCTGTATTTCTGTTCGATGGCTCTGTTTTTTGCGAGAACCTTTGCCGCACCCTCTGCTCTTGCCTGTGTGAGCTTTGCGGCAAGCTCCTTATCCTCGATGGCGAGCATCTGGATGCAAAGGATGGCGGCGTTTGCCGCGCCGTCGATGGCAACGGTGGCAACGGGAATGCCCGTGGGCATCTGGACGGTGGAAAGAAGCGCGTCAAGACCGTCAAGGTTTGTGGATTTTACGGGAACACCGACAACGGGAAGCGTGGTGTTTGCGGCGATCGCGCCTGCAAGATGAGCCGCCATGCCGGCAAGACAAATGATGGCGCCGAAGCCGTTTGCGCGGGCAGTTTCGGAAAATTCCTTTGCTTCCACAGGGGTTCTGTGTGCGGAATAAACGTGTACCTCGTAAGGAACGTCATAGGCTTGGAGGGTATGAATGGCTTTTTCCGCAACGGGAAGATCGCTATCCGAACCCATGATAATCGCAATTTTTTTCATGTGTAAATTCCTTTCGTGAATGTGTAAAAATACAAAAAGGACAATCCTATCCCTTGGTGTGGAAAGGATCGCCCAGACGGTCGGCTTTATCATCTCCCGTTTCCTCGTGGTGCTCCACTTCCGTCAGTTGCGGGAAATCCTTTTATATCATCATTATTATATCGTTTTTCAAAAGTATTGTCAAGAGTATGCACGCCAAACTTGGCGCGTTTTCCGTGATTTTTTTGTCAAAAAACGTTGATTTTCAGTTTTTTACTAAAATTTCGCAAATTTTTTGGGCGGCAAAGCCATCTCCGTAAGGATTTTTCGCCGTTGCCATGCGCCGATAGAGCGCCGCATCGGAGAGCAGAGCCTCCAAGGTCTGCAAGATTTTCGTTTCCTCCGTACCGACGAGCATCGCCGTTCCTGCGCGAATACCCTCGGGTCGCTCCGTCGTTTCGCGCATGACGAGAACGGGAACGCCGAAAAAGGGTGCTTCCTCCTGAGCGCCGCCGCTGTCCGTCAGAACGAGCGTTGCCCGCGCCATGAAGTTATGAAAATCGACGACCGAAAGCGGTTCGGTCAGCGCCACATTCGGAAGCGACGAGAGCATCGCATACGCCGTTTTTCTGACCGCGGGACTCGGATGCACGGGATAGACGAAAAAAACGTCCTCATGCGCCGCGGCAAATGTCTTGACCGCCGAGAAAATACGTTCCATCGGCGCGCCGACGTTTTCTCTGCGATGCGCCGTGAGTAAGATCAAGCGTCTTTTTCCGCATATTTCCAAGAGAGGGTGGGTATATTCCGCTCTCACCGTGGTCTTCAGCGCATCGATTGCCGTGTTTCCCGTCACGTAGACCGTTTCGGGGGCTTTTCCCTCGTTTAAGAGGTTCGCTCTCGCGTCCTCCGTCGGCGAAAAATGAAAGGCGGCAAGATTTCCGATCGCCAAGCGGTTAAATTCCTCGGGATACGGCGCGTAAAGATCCCCCGTGCGAAGCCCCGCCTCCACGTGACCCACGGGTATTTTTTTATAATATGCCGCGAGCGCCGCGGCAAACGCCGTGGTCGTATCGCCATGCACGAGAACAAGGTCGGGAGATGCCTTCTCCAGGACTCGTTCCATACCGCAGAGCACCGCGCTCGTCACGTCGAAAAGCGTCTGTCCCTCTTTCATGACGGCAAGGTCGTAGTCGGGCGTGATATCAAACACGCGGAGAACCGCATCCAATAATTCTCTGTGCTGTCCCGTCACCGCAACGATGACCTCAAAATGCCCACAGCGCTTCAGCTCCGACACCAAGGGACACATCTTGATCGCCTCGGGGCGCGTGCCGAATACCAGCATGATCTTTTTCATGCAAAAATCCTCGTTTCTTTTTATCATATCGCATGATTTTTTCATATTTTTCGGGGGGAAGTAATACGATGTTTCACTTAAAAATTGACATTTTATACGGCTCCCTTGTGTAAAGGGAGCTGTCAGCGAAGCTGACTGAGGGATTGGCGCACAATTTATAAGTGACACCGCCAACCCTTCCGTCATTTGCGTTGCAAATGCCACCTCCCCTTACACAGGGGAGGCTTTTCGGAATCTGAACGATCGAACAAATCGATTATATTTTATCATAAATCTTCCCTTTTTGCAATATCCAGAATCGCTTCGTAATTTCTTCGGCGGTTTTCCCCATCCTTTGTGGGAAAATGCGCCCGCATACGGGAAAGATACGGCTCTTTCACGGAAAAATCACCCGAAAGCACCGATTCCAATTCCGAAAGAAGCGTATCCATATCGCCGCAGACCGCGCCAAAGCCCGTTTTTGAAAGCGGAAAATCCCGCGAATCATAATGATCCTCGCAAAGTCCCTTGAAATTCAGATACAAAACGGGCGCTTCCTTGTATGCAAAATCAAACATCACGCTCGAATGGTCGGTGAGGAGCATCGCGCTCGAACGGATCAAAGCCCCAACGTCGCCCAAATCCACGGAAATATACGGAGAGCGCACGTCGAAAAGCGAAGCAAAGCGATGCATTTCAAAATGCGGCGCAAAGATAAGCTTCGTATCATACCGCGCAAGCAAGCGATGCAAGCGCATATCCGATAAGAAGCGCGAAATATCACGAAAATACGCCGTCTGTATAAACTCCTCCGCCGAAAGCCGCGAAAGCGAAGCGCGCCACGTGATAAAGCATAGGATCTGTCTTTTCGGTGCTTCCTTGCCCAGAAGATCAAATCTTGCAAGCCCGAGATACCGCAGGATATCCCTATGATAGCCATAATGTTGCTTCAAATATTCATATTCCACGGCACTGCCCGAAACGAAAAGAGAAAGCTCAGGGCGATTCTCCGCATGAAGCGCGGGAATATTTGCGTGTGTGATACCGTGCTGTAAAAAGACCTGCTTGCCCGCGGCGCGGAGGTATTTTTTCGCAAACGGTGACGAGAAAAATCCGCTGTCGGGCGAAGTTCCGAGAATATGCGTGCTGATCTTCACCGTCGGCAGAAAATACAGGCAAAGATGACGAAATCCACCTCGCGGCACAACGTCACCCACAGCTTTCACCTTGGCAAGACAAGGTGCATCCTTTTCCAATATATAATAAAGCTTCCGTTTCGGTTCACGGCCTTTCACATACTGAAAAAGTGCGAAAGCATTGTCTGCGGCATCGCATCCGCGCTCCGAAAAGAGCCAAACCTCACGGTATTTTGCGCGCCAAGGAAGCAATAAAGTCAAAATTTTCACCAAAAAATATCGCAAAAACCGCATCAAAAGCCGAATTTTTTGCATCCTCAGCCCTCCTTTCGCAAACCTCTTTTCGCTAAAATCAAAAGCGAAGCTTTTGTACCTTTTCTCTCTTCACTCTTCTCTCGTTTTGACGACTCTCGCAGGGTTTCCGACCGCGACCGACATCGGCGGGATCTCCCCCGAAACGACCGCACCCGCGCCGATCACAGAGCCGCTTCCGATCTTCGCCCCGGGCAAAAGCACGACCCTTGCACCAAGCCAAACGTCATCACCGATGATGACGGGCAAAATATCCGTTTCTCCCTGCTCTCGCATGGGAATATCCACGCGGTCAAAGCAGTGATTTTTGGTGAAGATCATACATTCGGGACCCATCATCACGTCATTTCCGATGACAGCTCCCGTTTCAATGTAGGAGCGAACACCAAGCGCGGAATCATTTCCGATGCGAATATCCGATGCAAAGACTGCGCCTTTTTCAATATTGACGCGCTCACCGATTTCTGTACAGATGCGTTTTGCGGCAAAATAACGCAGTTTTCTGCCCAAAAATCCGCATTTTGACGTGGAAACGGGCAAATTTTTTGCAAAAAGATAGAGTCCTCTGCCAAATATACGCGAAAGTCTTTTCATACGCTACGCCTCCTTGTATCCTCATATTTCAAAGGGTCAGATATCATCACGACCGCGACAAACGGAAAAAATGCCGTCAGCGATGCCCCCGCAGGCACGGAGCAGGACATCACGAAAACCGTCAAAAACGGTGCAAAGCGTTCCCCTTTCAGACAAAATCCGATATTTTTCGCCCAAAAATAAAAAAATCCACATGCAAAAAACGCGCCGCATATCCCAAGTCCGAAAAGATACTGCAACGCTGTGAAATGTACGTTGGTCTGAAACAGCCCAACACCAAACAAAAAGCTCTCCGCCGTCGAGAGCCATTCCCCAAGCCACCTGTCAATAAGCTCCAAGCGTCCGTTTGCGTTTCGGAGATCCGACATGGAAAAACGGTCAAGAAGCGTTTGAAAGAGCGAAGAAAACCGCGAAGAAATGACACCATATCCCAAAACCGCGCATAAGCCAAGCGCACAAAGACAATCCAAAAGCCCTTTCGGTGTTTTTCCGCAAAGAAAAAGCTCACAGCATATCAGCAAAAACAGACAAACGAAAAATGCGCGCGAAAGTCCGATCAAGCCCAAAAACATAAGCGGGATCAAAAGCAGCACCGAAACAAGCGTTTCCCACCTCATGATGCCCTTTACAAAATCGCGCCGTATCGCCTCCGCCTCCAAGGCAATACCGCCAAGACAATGAAAGCCGAGAAAATTCGGGTCTATCGTCATTCGCATACCGCCCTCGCCATAGATATCGCCAAAGCGGATCTCTCCCGAAAAAATCGCGGAAAAGGAATATTCTCCCGCATAAACGGAAAGCGCGGCAAAGCCGACAAGCGCCGTCCCAAGGGCATACAAAGTCAAAGCATGACGCGCGGAAAAATCAATTTTCAGCTCCGAAAGCAGAAAAAGCAAGCAGATCTCCATACAAATGGCATAATGATAGACCGAGGTATACCCTTTTATGAAATTTTGCACGAACAAAAACACGATGAAGCCCAAAGCAAAGACCGCAAGCGGTACGGCGACCTCACGCCGTTTTCGTTCATGATAGAACGAAGCCCCAAGGCGAACGAGAAAAAAGATCGTCAAATAATTCCCCGGCAAGCCCGCATACAGGGGCACGAGAAAGAAAAGAAAAAGCGCGACGTGCTCCGTTTTCATCAAAACAAGCGCACTCACGCAAATCAAAAGAAATATATATTTGGAAACGGAAACCCCCAAAACGTCACGCAAGACCACAAAAAATCCCACCCCGATGCACGATACGGGCAAGATATATCTGCGCACATATGTCATTTTGGTGTCTCCTCTTTCCTCAAATGCTCGTATTTTATCCAAATTAACGATGGAATATAAGCATTATAACAAAGGCGCATGTATCTGTCAAGATGATATGCGGAAAAAATGAGGCAGTATAGATAAAAAGTTGCACAAAAGCCTTCTCCTGTGGGAGAAGGTGTCAGCCGCACGGCTGACGGATGAGGAGTTTTTTCGGATCTTTGACACCTCATCCGTCTTTTTGCTACGCAAAAATCCACCTTCCCCTCAAGGGGAAGACTCAGATCGCTCTCTTCTACCACCTTGCCTCCGCTTCGCTACTTTCAAGGAGAAATACCTCAAAAAGCCCTCAAGCCCCATAGAAGATCATGCCCAGCCCCGCGGAAAGCAAGATCAGCAAGATCGGAGAGGGCTTTTTCTTTTTGAGCTTCTGCCAAACGAAAGCAAACACCGCCAAAAGCGCAAAAATAAGAAGTCCGCGAAAATCAAGCGTCGGTGTATCGGAAAGCTTGGAAAAGCCGATGAGATTGCTCAAAAACATCGTCACTGCCGTTGCCAAGATCAGCCCCACGACGCAAGGACGGACACCGCCCAAAAACGCCTTGACACCGCCGTATTTCAAGAAATTACGAATAAGCGCCGCGATCAGCAAAATGATGATAAAAGACGGCAAGATCACGCCAAGCGTCGCCGAGAACGACCCCAATATACCGCCCTGCGAGGAGCCGATAAAGGTCGCCATATTGACCGCGATCGGACCCGGGGTGGACTCGGAAACCGCGATCATATTGAGAAGCGCCTCCTCGGTCAGCCAGCCGTGCGACAGAACCTTTTCGCGGATGAGAGAGATCATGCCGTAGCCGCCGCCAAAGGAAACCGCGCCGATCTCCAAAAAGGTCAAAAATAACTGCAAGTATATCATTTCGTTTCCTCCTTACCGCAAAGCTTGGAAAGCAAATAGCAAAATACGCCGACTGCACCGCAAATGAGGATATAAAATATCGTGGAAAACGCAACGGCAAAGACGGAAAACAAAATCATAAAGCCCATGACAAGTCCCAAAACGATGAAATTGAACGCCTTTTTTTCAAGTCCCTTCAGCATTTTGATGCCTGCGGAAAAAATGAGATAGATGACGCAGACCTGAATCCCCTTGAACGCATACGCCACATAAGTCAGCGACAAAAACGCATCGAAAAAGAGGGATATTACGTAAATGATAAAAAAGGACGGGATACAAACGCCGAGCGTCGCCATAAGAGAGCCGAGAACCCCTGCGGTCTTATAGCCGATATAGGTCGCGGAATTGATGGCGATCGGTCCCGGTGTGGATTCCGCTATCGCAACCATATCGAGAAATTCTTCCTTTTCCAGCCATTTCTTTTGGCTGACGAACTCATTTTCCAAAAGCGCGATCATCGCATAACCGCCGCCAAAGGTGAAAAGTCCGATCTTCAGCATCGTAAAAAATAAATTCCAATATTTTTTCATAAGAATCCTTCCAAAACTTCACAAAAATCTCCCCCGCCGTCATCTTGAGCGAAGCCATGCCGAGATTCCGCTGTGCGATTTTGCTTACGCAAAATTTCGACTTCGTGCTTCGCACTTCGCTCAGAATGACGGCATGGCGTAGTCGAAACCCGTAGGGCGAGCGATTTATCGCTCGGATCTAACGGCGGAAACGTATACGTTTCGATGGGACAATGAGCTATACCCCGTATTTTAATTTCACCCGTTCGAGTTTTTCTCCGAACGGTCTTGCAAAAAGAAACAGAAATATCACGTTCGATACCGCATAAAGGAGCGTATGCGGAAGCGCCGTCAGCATCTTCGCAAGATAGACCTCAACGGAAAATCCGCCAAGCTCCCAAAGCACCGTCCAGATATCCATGACGAGCGAATACAAAATACCCGAGAAAAACGCATACGCATAGAGCATCATACGGCTTTTTTTCAAAGGCTTTTCCATCGCACCCGCCGCAAAGCCGAGAATCCCCCACGCAAACATCTGAAACGGCGTCCAAGGTCCTTGTCCGAAATAAAAATTCGAAATGAGCGCAGAAAAAGAACCTGTCAGAAATCCCGCCTCCGCGCCGAAATACATTCCCGCAATCACCGCAAACGCCGTGACAGGCTTGAAAAGCGGAAAAAATCTGCCGACGACAGAAAGCGCGATCATCACGGAAATCAGGATAAGCCGTCTTGTTCCCGTTTTTTTACGGTCGAAACCGCAAAGAAAAAGGATAACGGAAAGCATCGCCACCAGCACCGAAACAAAGGCGTGCGCCTTTTCGTCAAAGACGAATATGCCGAGCATCACGGCGCAAGGCATCAAAAGCAGCGGTATCAGCACGCGAAGAACGCTTCGCGCCGTTTTATTTTGAATCACGATCATCGTTTTCTCCCATTCTGCTCGCAAAGAAAGAGGATATCCTCCTCTGTGACGGCGTTTTCATAATATCCGCGCGTCATACGGCTTGCTGAGGTCGTATAGAAATGATTTTCCGCAAAAAATCTTCTCGGTGTTTCCGCGCAAACGATGCTTCCGCGGAAAAAAAGCGCTGTTCTGTCCGCAAGACCTGCGGCAAATTCCACGTCATGTGTGACCGCAACGATGGTAACGCCCGACGCCTTCAAATCCTTCAAAATGCCGATGACACGCGCCTTTGCCGAAGCGTCGAGCCCTTTGGTCGGCTCGTCCAAAAGTAAAAGCCTCGGCTTTCCTGCAAGCACCTTGGCAAGCGCGACGAGTTGCCGCTCCCCACCGCTTACATCATACGGATGACGATGCAAAAGAGGCGAAAGGTCATACGGAAGCGCGGAAATATCCACGCCCGCATCGAAAAGCTCCTCTCGGACGGTATTCCGCAAAAAGACCGTCTGCACGTCCTGCGGAAGAAGCGCCAGACATTCTTTATAAAGCGTACCGTTTTTATAATCCTTGATTTTTTTGCCGAACACGCGGACATCTCCATGATACGGCGTAAAAAGCCCCGATGCGATGGAAAGCGTCGTCGTTTTGCCCGAGCCGTTGCCGCCCAAAATACAAAAGATCTCGTTTTCATATACGTCAAAGTCAAGATCGGTGAGGATATCCTCGCCGTTTTTTTCATATCGGAAATAGATGTGGCGAAACGAAAGCGCTTTCTCCTTGGCGGGCTCATATGGTATTTCAGGGACGTCACGAAGTGTATTTCCGTAGTTTTTTTCGAGGAACATTCTACCCTCGCGGATATCCAAGGGCGCGTCGCCCTCATAGCCGAGCTTATGCGAAAGGCGTACCGCAAAAGGCATTCCCCAAAAAAGCGAGGGATGTTCACGGAGCTGTGCGACGGCTTTTTTCGGCATATCCATCGCAAGAAGCGCGCCGTTTTCCATCACCATCAAGCGGTCGCAAAGGGGAATGACCTCCTCCAAGCGATGCTCGATCAGCAAAATCGTCAGACCAAGCTCACGATTGAGCTTTTTCAGCGTTGCGATAAAATCCGACGCCGTGATGGGGTCAAGCTGTGCCGTCGGTTCGTCAAGAAGCAAAAGCTTTGGTTGCATGACCATGACGGAGGCGAGATTCAAAAGCTGTTTTTGTCCGCCCGAAAGCGCGGAAACGTCGGAAAGAAACCAATCCTCGATTCCAAAATAACTTGCCATCTCCGCGACGCGGCGGCGAATGACCCCTTGGGGAACGTTTTGATTTTCCAGTCCAAAGGCAAGCTCATGCCATACCTTATCGGTCACGATCTGCTCCTCGGGCTGCTGCATCACGTAGCCGATCAGAGAAGCCGAATCCTTTGCCGAAAGACCTTCGAGCGGTTTGCCGTCAAAGAAGATCTCTCCCGTTTTTTCGCCCATCGGAGAAAGCTCACGCTTGAGCAGGCGAAGAAGCGTGGATTTTCCGCATCCCGTCGCACCGCAAAGCACGATAAATTCCCCATTTTCTATGTCAAACGAGATATCATGCAAGGCCTCCCCCTGCTCCGTGGCATAGGTGAAGCTCAGATTTTTGACCGTAAGAAGTGCCATTTGATGCGTTCCTCCATTTCCAAAGCCGTAGGCAAACATGCCAAAATACCGTATGCCGTATAGGTCAAAACGGCAAAAATTGAAGATTCATGCGGTATGATCGCAGGATAAAAGACGAAATCCACTGCGCCCGCCGCAAGCCCCGAAAGCGTCATACCGAGAAGCAAAAGTATCATCGAAAGCAATATGCCGTCCGAAGCATGAAAA
Organism: Clostridia bacterium; assembly: GCA_017937845.1. GTDB lineage: Bacteria > Bacillota > Clostridia > Oscillospirales > CAG-272 > QALR01. The sequence goes on from JAGBCV010000030.1 coordinate 43,440, forward strand.
CGGAAGATGGCAAAGCTCGTACGCTTGCCGATGCCGTAGCCTCTCGCCTCCATGCTGTCTGCGGTATGGATACCGTTTTCCAGCGCCCACGTCACCATGATGGAAAAAATACGGACCTCACCGCGAATCTTATCGATCAGCGTACCGTCCTTATAAAGTCCGAGAGCCTTTTGGCTCATGCGGATCGCTTTCATGCGCTTGCCAAACAGGGGAACGTAGCGAAGCGCCATGGAAAGAAGCAGGGCAAGCTTTGCGGAAAATCTGCCGAAAATATAGAGATATTTATCGCTTGTCATCATCTGCGAAAGCAAGCGAAACCAATACAAAACGGAAACCGTCATCAGCCCCGCCATGATCCCGTAAAAAACAGCTTCCCACGTAACGGGGTTGCCGTTCAGCACGAAAAGCACCGTAACACCGTTATGCTGAAAGAGGGGATTCACGAGTGCGATGACCAAAAAAAGCGCGAAAAAAAGCAGATGAGAACGCGCATTTTTCACGCCGTTTTTCACGAAGAAAAGCGCAAGCGCACCTGCAAGCGAAAGCATCAGCATGATGGGATTCATGCTGAACATGGCAGGAAGCGTTACGGCGAGAAAATACGAAAAGGTGAGGATGGGGTTTTGGTTTTCTATGGAGTTCACGGTGCGTTCTCCTTTCTTTTTTTATTTTTTCTTTCGAGTTTTTGACGATATCAACGATATCAACTTTTTTCTTATTTTAAGAAAAAAGGAACGTGTACTTTTCTTGTACAAAACAAGAAAAGTACCAAAAGAAATTTGCAAGCGTTCCGCTTGACCGAAGCGCGAATGTTGAGTCTTAGCGCAATCGGCTCCCCGCACGGATTTTGCATAAACAAGTTTATGCAACCCTACGGTGGCTTCACCTCCGGGACATCACGGCGGAACAACCGCCGAACGAAAGCCGACATCTGAAATTCATGTTTGACGGCGCTTTAGCGCCGTTCGGCAAGCGCTTTTTGTAATGAGCGCGAGCACGCCCGCATACTATCAGCTTCGCC
>JAGBCV010000031.1 GCA_017937845.1 Clostridia bacterium
ACGGGACCCATTTATGGGTAGTAAGTAACAATTGCGTGGCTGGCAGGCCAATCTAAAACGCACTTGTGCGTAGCCAGTAGCGTGTAGGGCTATGCCCGAAAATGAAATACCACCCGCTATGCGGGTGGATATTTATTTTTTTATACATTATACATCAAAAACATAAGCGCAAATGAGATTTTTTCCTTCTGCAAAGGCTTTTGCGGTCTTAAAGGGTACGGGCTTTACGTCGTCATCGTGATAATTGTAGATCGTAAGACCAAGCTCATCGTATACACCGGCAACGGTATGGATGCCCTTGATTTCAAGCAAATTGCGAACGTCAAAATACGAGTAAAGGAATACGCCGCATTTTCTGCGAATATGCTTTTGGAAATCTTCCTCATCGGTGATCATTTTGTAGGGGATATCGTGACCGAGGAAATAACCGCCGAGCTTTTTGGGGTCTGTACCGGCAAAGCCGCCGAGAAGAGCCATATCATTTTCTTCAAGCTCATACAGAATATCCGCAAGCGATTGGGGCTTTTCGGAAAGGATTCCGAGGTTATAGAGCGCGATGGCTTCATCGCCGTTAAAGGAGATCGGGAATTTGCCGTAACGGAACAGATCACAAGGGGGATTGCTTTGACCGATGATCACATCGGGCTCCAGCATGATGTGTTTGTTATCTTCATAATTTTTATTGTATTTGTTTTCTGCACGGAGCATATCCGCGGTCTTCCATGTGGTAAGGTCATCTGCAATAAAAATGTCTTCAACGGTCTTGCCGAAATAGCGTGCAATGTGAATAGCGAGAATAATAGAGGGGTTGTATTTGCCGTTTTCAATGGAGCAAATAGTCTGACGCGAAACGCCCATTGCGGTCGCAAGAGCATCCTGACTGATTCCGCGTTCTTTGCGAAGACGAGAAACTTCGTTTTTCATGATGAATAGTTCATCCTTTCGTTTCTTTTGATAAATCCTAAATTGTTGTTCTAATATTATACAATATTTTCTCTAAAAACACAAGAGATTTTACAAAAGTTATATCAAAATATTGTCTGAATCAGATATAAAATCGCAAGATGTGCGGGATAAAAGAGATAAAAACCATATTTGAGCCGTGTTTTGCCTTTTTGACCGTTATAGCAGGCGAGGATAGGAATATCCAAGAGGGCAAACCATACGTAGGGCGTTTTCGTATAGCTGACCACACAAAATAAGATCAGCGCCAAGGAGTAATACAAAAATTGCTTATTTCTATCCTTGGAAAGAACGGCGGCAAGCGGAAGCAAGATGCCGGGCAAGCTATAATCGATGGTCAAGCGATACATGGTTTCGGCGTTGACGTAATGACAAAACGCGCAAAAGCCGACGGCAACAAAGACCGCGCCAAGCACCAAAAGCGCAGAAAGTCGGATCTTCAGCGTATTTTCGCTCTCCAAGGACTTTTCCCAATGCAGATAGGCAAAGCAGATCAAAATCGAGAACGAAAACGTGAGCAGGATATTGAGATAAAAAGAGCGGATATTGCCGTATATCGCTTGTTCCGCGATGTATACGGCTTGGCAGGCAACGCCGAGAAGAAAGATCTGCAAAAAATACCGCAGCTTATTTGAGGTATAACGGCAGCCTTCGGCAATGAAGAAGGCAAAAAGGGGCATGGCAAGTCTACCGATATAACGAAGCCAAGTCACCTCGGGCAAAAGCAAAAAGCCGATATGGTCAATGAGCATCGTCAGACAAGCAATGAGCTTCAGTGCAGTACGGTTCAAGGGTTCTCACCTCTTTTTTTGAAAAGATTTTTGTAAGAAAATCCCCGTATATTTGGGTGAATATGCGGGGATTGCAACACACGATTCAGTTATCCAAGACGCTGAAAATCTCTTTCCAGACGTATTTATCCTGCGCGGTCATGCGTTTCCAATCAAAGCTCTTGCGGAAAGCGATCTGCGCGTTTTCATCATCCAATTCATGCTTCTTCATTTTTCTGTTGAAGATATCAAAAAACGCATCTTTATATTTAACGGCATCGATCGTATAATTCGGATTGTGTTTTTTGCCGTCCACGAGCATAAAACGAATGTTCTTTTTCTCGGCAAGGGCATCTTTCATCACGTCAAAATGAAATTCGCGCTTGACGAGAGGGTCATCTGCGGCGTGCAAAATGAGGACCTTCGCGTCGGTATTTTGCAAGGAGTTGACCGCATGATAGGAAACGTAATCGGGATTGGTGCTTTGTTCGAGCGCGAGGATCGTTTTGCGAAACGGCTTCAAAGCGCCGTCGAAGTTTTGCTCGATCATCGCTTCCACGGAAACAAAGCCCGAAATGGCAACGATATGCGAAACGTCGGCGTGGATCGCCGCGATATTCTGACACGCAAACGCGCCCCAGCTATGCCCGACGACGGAAATATCAAAGCCCTTGTAGGCTTCGTCTGCCTTGAGCGCTCTCAGACAAGCGTCGAGGTCGGAAAGTGATTGTGCAAAGCCGTGTGTGGAGTCGCCCTCGGATTCCACACAGCCCGTATGGTCGTAGGCGAAGACCAGATATCCGTGACGCGCCAGCATCTCAATTTCATGCAGATAAGCGCGATGCCCCGCGCCCATGCCGTGGTCAAAGACGATGATTCGGTTTTCGATGGGGTTATCGTAAAAATAAAAATATCCTTGGAGTCGATGTCCGGCGGTGGCGTTGAAGATATAAGGCTCTTTATGCAAGCCGTCAAAAGCCTTGGCGGAGAAATAAAAGATCGCGCCGAAAACCTCTTGACGGGAAAACATCTGTGCTCGATATGCTTTTTCGATTTGCTTTTCAAAAATCAAGACGCTCATCCTTTCTTTTTTTGATATCATGGGAACGATTTATTTTTATTTTATCATGTTATCACGCAAAAAGCAAGAGAATTTTGTCAATCTTTATGATAAAGGCAACTGTCCTGCGCGTTTGAGCCCCGCGAGGATCAGCGGGATCAAGATCAGCTGCAAAAGGATTCCCGGGATCGAGCCGAGAACCGTCGCCGTGAGAAAGGTTTCAAAAAGATAGGAAGAACCGCCGATGCCGGCAACGGCAAAATGTAAAATACCGTAAAGCAGTCTGCCCGAAACCATGGAGATGAGAAGAGATACGTAATAAAACGGCAATTTTTTCGGGAAAATACGGTATAAAAGCCCGCTCATGAGTCCGTAAACGGCAAGCTCCGCCGCCATAAAGAAGCATTCGGGAACGGCAGGCATGGAAAATATCATGGAACGGAGCGGTGCGGCAACGAGTCCGACGGCAAAGCCCCAAACGGGTCCGCAAACGTAACCGCAGACAAGCACGGGCAAATGCATCGGCGCAAGCATTCTGCCGATCTCACGGATCTGCCCCGTCAAAAAGGGAAGCAACAGACAAAGCGCGAGCATCATGGCGGAAATGACCAATTTTTTGATTTGAATATGTTTCATATGGAAAAGTCCTTTGCTGTTTGGAATGGATATGTTCATTATACAATATTTTCCGAAAAAATTCTATATGATTTTGTAAATTTCTTCTCATAATATTTTCGGAAAGCAAAGGGGCTGTCTCAAATTTGGGTAATGCTTCCAATTAATTAAAAAATCGAATAAAAAACACTTGCGTTCCATAATGGGTTGCAAGTGTTTTTTGCAGGGAGTGTTTATCAAATGGAAATAATCTCCAAACTTGAGACAGCCCCTTGTGTTTGCTTAATAATTTTCTTTTCTGACTTCAAAGTAGCTCTGAGGATGGTTGCAAACGGGGCAAACGTGGGGTGCATTCGTGCCCTTTACCATATGACCGCAGTTGCGGCATTCCCAAACGACCTCATCATCCTTTGCAAAAACGGAAACGGTTTCCACGTTTTTGAGGAGTGCGCGATAGCGTTCCTCGTGGGATTTTTCGATAGCGGCAACACCGCGGAACTGTTCCGCGAGAGAATGGAAGCCTTCTTCGTCTGCTTCGTCAGCCATACGCGCATACATATCGATCCATTCGTCATGCTCGCCCTCTGCTGCATGGAGAAGGTTTTCTGCGGTATCGCCAAGCTCGCCGAGCGCCTTGAACCAAAGCTTTGCGTGTTCCTTTTCGTTTTCTGCCGTTTTGAGGAAAAGCTCAGCGATCTGCTCGTAGCCGGCTTTTTTTGCCGCAGACGCGAAATATGTATACTTATTTCTTGCCTGCGATTCGCCTGCAAATGCTTCCCAAAGGTTTTTCTCTGTCTTTGTGCCTGCGTAGATGTTCTTCTTGTTTTCCATGATATGCCTCCTACTTATATTTATTATTTCAAAAGTGCCAAAATTTGTTCTTTCGGATATGCGCCGCGAAGCTGACCCGTCATTCTGCCGTTTTTCATGGCAACGAGCGTCGGGATCGCTTCAATGCGGAAAGCTTCCGCAAGCTCGGGCTCTTCGTCAACGTTGATCTTGCCGACGAGATATTCGGGGTGCTCCTCAGCGATCGCCTCGATGGTCGGCGCGATCATCTGACAGGGACCGCACCATGTTGCCCAAAAGTCGAGCAAAACGGGTTTTTCGCTTTTGAGAACGAGCGTTTCAAAGTTTTCTTTTGTGATCTGAACGTATGCTCCCATAGTGATTTTCCTTTCATTCCTTGGATTTATAATACAAAAGGCAATGACAATAGCCTTCAAAGTTCGGGTCTGCGATTTGGTCACGAAATTCCTTGCACATACATTTGTTGTCCTCGGTCTTTTGCAAACGGCAGGGACAGTAGCCGTCCTTCTTTTTGAGTCCCTCTTTGATCTTCGCCACGATTTCGGCGTTTTCATTCAAACGAACTGCCATAGATTTACCTCCTTTGGATAAAAAGCATCATTTGTTTTCGGTTTCACCGTCAAAAACAGGAGCTTTTGCGGTCGGGGGTGTGCGGAAATAGATGGTCGCCGCTCCCAGAATGAGATTGGCAAGCCAAGAGTTGATACATTCGGAACGAACGCGCCAACGCCAGTTTTTGCCGAGCGTGGAGGGTTCGTTGACTCTTGCGCGGTTGTCAAGTCCGAGAAAATCCTGCATCTGCAAGATGACGGTATTTGCGGGCGTTGCGAGCGCGCCCTTCATGATCGCCCAGTTTTTGCCCTCATCCTTGTGAAGACGGAAATATCTCTCGACGTTTTTCACGGTTTTTGCATTGGCAGAGCCGAGCCAACCGAGAATCGTTTCGTTGTCGTGCGTACCTGTATAGGCTACGCAGTTTTTCGGGAAATTATGCGGCAAATATTCGCTGTCGGTCATTTTTGCGCCGAACGCAAACTGAATGACCTTCATGCCGGGGTATCCCGTTTCGCGGAGAAGCTCGTATACGCCCTCCGTGAGGAAGCCGAGGTCCTCTGCGATGATATCGAGCTTGCCGAGCTTTTCATGGATGGTTTTGAAGAAATCGATACCGGGGCCCTTTTCCCAAGCACCTTTACGGGCGTTCTTTCTGCCGTAGGGGATCGTATAATACGCTTCAAAGCCACGGAAATGGTCAAAACGGATCACGTCATAGAGCTTAGAGGCGGCTTTCAGACGTTTGCACCACCAAGCGTAGCCGTCCTCTTTCATCTTATCCCAACGGTAAAGGGGATTGCCCCAGAGCTGACCGTCTGCCGTGAACGCATCGGGCGGACAGCCTGCGACCTTGATGGGCTTTCTGTTTTCGTCAAGCTGGAACTGCTCGGGAGAAGCCCAAACGTCCGCGCTGTCGGGGGAAACGTAGATCGGGACGTCACCGATGATGGAAATGCCCTTTTTGTTGGCGTAGGATTTCAAAGCGTTCCACTGCTGATAGAAGAAATATTGAAGCATCTTCCAATACAGGACCTCATCTGCAAGACGTTCTTCTGCTTTTTTCAGCGCCGCGCGCTTGTGAAGCTTCAGATCGTCTTCCCATTTATCGAAGGACGCGCCGCCGTTTTCATCCTTAAGTGCCATAAAGAGCGCGTAATCGGTAAGCCATGCGGATTGCTTTTTGCAAAACGCTTCAAAATCCTCAGGGATTCTTTCCTTGAATCGTGCAAGCGCTTTTTTGAAAAGCGGGAATCTGCCGTTATAGAGCTTGCCGTAATCGATCTCATCGGGATTTTTACCGAAATCGATGGCGTCACATTCTTCTTTTCTCAGATATCCGCTTTGACAAAGCGATTCAAGATCGATGAAATACGGATTTCCTGCAAAGGTGGAGTATGCTTGATACGGAGAGTCGCCGTATCCCGTCGGACCGAGAGGCAAAATCTGCCAATAGCTTTGTCCTGCTGCCTCCAGAAAATCAACAAAATCAAACGCGGCTTTTCCGAGAGAGCCGATGCCGTACGGCGACGGCAAGGAAAAAACGGGCATCAGAATACCGCATCTGCGTCTTTCAAGCAATGGAGTTTTTTTCATGTATGTAACCAACTTTCCTTGGGTGTATATTTATTTTTTGGGATATTCGTTTTTATAGTGATGCTTTTCAAAGAAGCTGTCCACGTCGACGACGGTATCGGTGTGTCTTGCTTCTTCTGCCGCAAAGCCGATCAGATGATTTGCCACAGAGGTCTGAATATCCGCAATGGAAGAGCCCGTATAGGTTCCGGCAAGATATTCATAAAAATCACATACGATGCCTGTATCTCCGCCGCCGTGTCCGCCGACAATGGATTCCTCCGTCGTTTCCTGAACGGGGATCTCCTGCGATCTGCGCGTATCGAAATCATACATATGAATGGTCGTATCGGACATATTGGCGTAAATCTCCGCCTTGGTGCCGAAGATACGGATATATCTGCCGCCCTTATTGAAGGCGTTCATGGAAAAGCTTGCCGTAGCACCGCCCTCAAACTGCATATTGACGACCTGGTGGTCGACAACGTCGTTGTTTGCGCGGAATACGCAAAGACCGTAGTCCGTCGTTTTCAAAGCCTCCATCACCTCTTCGTCGGTGGGCGGGTTGTGCTTGGCGATACCGCGTGTTGCCGCGCTGCGGAACCACTGATTGTTCTTATCATGATAATATACGTTCAGTGCGTTGTATGTGCAGGAATCCGCCACGGGACAGGTTCCGTCCGCACAGCGTACAGGTGCGCCCTCGGGTGCGTTTGCTTCTGTAAAATACGTCAATTCTCCAAAGGAAGATACCTTTTTGCAGGGCTTATCGATGAGCCACTGAATGATATCAAGGTCATGGCAGCTTTTCGCAAGAAGCATCGGTGTCGTTTCCTTTTCGCTATGCCAATTTCCTCGGATATAACTGTGCGTCTGGTGCAGATCGCCGACTGCTTCCACGTGAAGGATGGACATGATCTCACCGATCTTTCCGCTTTCCACGATGGATTTCACCTTTTTGAAGAACGGCGTATAGCGAAGAACGTGGCAAACGAGAACGGAAACGCCTTTCTCTCTTGCGAAATTCGCAATATCGGTACATTCCTTTTCGGTCTGTGCCACGGGCTTTTCAAGAAGCAGATGATAACCAAGCTCGATCGCCTTCATCGCGGGTGCATAGTGCATATCGTCCATTGTGGAAATGATGGCAATATCCGCCATTTTCGGTCTTGCAAGGATATCCTCCCAAGAGGCAAAAAGCGCTTCGTCGGGGAGGTTCAAATTTTTCTTGAAATCGTTTCTGCGGTGTTCATCGGGCTCGGCGACACCGACGATCTTAAATTTTTCAGGCATTCCGCGCATCGGCTTGGCATATGCCCAGCCACGTGCGCCGCCGCCGATAATAATAACGGAAAACTGTTTCATAAAAGGCTTCTCCTTGTGATATCTTTTTTCTTTCATTATACCGCACGTTTTCGGGATTTGTCAACATCAAATCTGTTTACAAAAGGCGAAAATTTCGGATTCGATGGAACGTGGAATAATTGCTGTCGTGAAAATTTGCGGCGCTGTTCATCGCGGTACGGCAAAGGAGGAAAATATCGTCGCCCTCGATGAAGAAATCGGGATATTGGAAGCCGACGTCCTTTGCGTCTGCCTTGTCGCGGAAGTCGATGAGATCCTTGACAAGCTCCCAATCTTCACAATCCTTCGATCTCATGAGAGAAAGCAAACGGCGGTCGCTGACCTTACCGCCATCGGTGATGCGGCAGATGACGGTATAATAATATCCGCTCACGTCGTCCTTGCGGATCATAAATTTTGAGTGATTGCCGGGAAGCGCGATGGCGTGGTCATAGACGAGCGGCGCTTCGGGATCTTGGGTGTTCACGCGATAAGTGAGGACTCTGCCGTAGTTCGGTTTGGCTCTGCCCATATCGTAACGCATGATGTTATAAAGCCCTCCGTCGGGCAAAACGGCAAGTGTGCCTTCGATGTTGCCCGCGCTCGGACCATCCGCCGTTCCTTTCCACGTCGGATCATAGGGCGTCGGCTCAGAGAAGAGCCAATTTTCCGCTTTCAAAGGGTCAGCGCCGACGGGGAACGAGCCGACCATTGCCGCGTGCGTACCGAGCGCCCATGCGCCCCATTCCATCGTAAACCACATACGACCGTCATATATCATCGGAGGCTGCGGATTTTTATGAACACCTGCCTCATTACATTTGCAAGCGCCGCGCAAAAGCACCGTGGGAACGGTAAAGGTCTTGCCGCCGTCATCGGAACGCCCGATGAGCAGGTCGCCGTATTCCGTGGAGCAGGAGATCATATAAACGCTCTTTTCATAGATGAAAAGTCTGCCCCAAAAGCAGGGATAAAGCTCGGAAACGTAATGCCATGTTTTGCCGTCATCGTCGGAGCGGAAGATGAGCTCCAAATTTTGCGGCGCATTTCCCTTGAAAACGTCCATACCTGCCAGCAAAAAGCCGTCGGGATGGCGCACGATGGTGGGGGAACAGAGATATTGTCCCGAAAAGGCGTAGGCATCGTCGTTTGGGTGCAGATAGTTGACAACGGTATCACCGACGGCATCTCCCGTTCTCGCAAGACGGGTACGGCTGTATGCTTCGCCTGCGCGAACGGTGATGGCGTAATCCGTATCTTCTTCCAAGCACATGATATCACATTCGTTTTTGTATACGGTCAGCGTATTTTTTTCATTCGTTTCGACCTTTTGATAGGTTACGGTATACTCTGCCTTGCCTGTATCGAGCCATTCAACGTGAACGGCGTTTTTCGAGGGTGCAAGACGGCAGATATAAAGTCCGCCGAAATCGCGGAGCGGGGGATTATAGGGGTGGAAGGTCCAAGAAGTGACGGGTTTCATGGGTGATCCTTTCTTTTTTATATTTTTTTCGATTCTTGTTCCCATATCAACTTTTTTCTTTTTGAAAGAAAAAAGTTGCAAAAAAGAAGCAAAAACCTTGCAGGTTTATCGCTTATAGACTTTGAAAGCTCGCTTTCGCGTTCTCCTATCGCCTATTATCCGGCTCAAAGAACGCGGTCGTATCGTCGCTTTCGTCCAAAGCCGCGTAGTTCATGTGGACGAAATGGATTTGCCTCAGACGTGCTCGCGCTCAGTGAAAAAAGCACGTATCGAGCGACGCTAAAGCGTCGCCATACATAAAATTTTAGATGTCGGTTCTCGTTCGGCGGTTGTTCCGCCGTGATGTCCCGTAGCCGACGCCGGCGGAGGGTTGCATAAACTTGTTTATGCAAAATCCGTTCGGGGAGCCGATAGCACCGCATACGAAAATTTGTGCTTCGGTCAAGCGGAACGCTTGCAAATTTCTTTTGGTACTTTTCTTGTTTTGCACAAGAAAAGTACACGTTTCTTTTTTCTTTCAAAAAGAAAAAAGTGGAGTATCATAGGAAAGAAAAGGCTTCCCAAGAAGCCTTTTCAAAAAGATCAATACTCAAATCCTGCAAAGAAGCTGTCCGCATCCTGTTCCAGCATCAGATCAGCCGCCTCGTGCATCGCAGAAACGGAGATCTCTTTCGTTACGATATAATATACGTCATCGATCTTATCCACGGAATCATAAAACTCAAACGGCATATCCGCAGTGGTGCGAATAAAATATTTGCGTTTGCAAGCGCCGTTGTCCACCTCCACAGCATCGGGTGCATAGGAAAGCGCCGTATCCCCCTCGGCAATGTCGATCATATCCTGTGCAAGCGCGATACCCGTCGGATATTTGCCTGCGCCCTGACCGTAGAAGGAAAGTCTGCCGACAACGTCCCCGAAAAGGGAGATCATATTGTTGTTTTTGTTGACGTTTGCTTCGAGAGAATCCTTCGGAATAATGGTCGGCTCGACGAATACGGAAACGCTGCCGTCGTTTTTCGTGCCGTAGCCGAGATATCGAATGGTCTTGCCAAATTTCTGATCGATATATTCAAGGTCGGTCTTTTTGAAGTTTCGGAGGCTGAACGTCAAGACCTCTTGTTCCGAAACGGCGGTGTTATATGCGATATTGGCGGAAATCGCGGTTTTGCGTGCGACGTCATTGCCGTCGATATCCGCGGAGGGATTGGCTTCCGCATAACCGAGCTTTTGTGCTTCTGCGAGCGCATCGGCAAATCTGCGGTTGTCACGGATCATCGCGTCGAGAATGAAATTGGTCGTGCCGTTCATAATGCCCATGACCTTTGTGATACGGTCGCAACGGACACAGCGCTTGAGATTAAAAAGCCACGGAATACCGCCGCCCGCGCTGGATGTGAAGCGAATGGTCACGCCGTTTGCCTGCGCCAGCTCGTGAAGCTCTTTATAATAATGACAAACCAAATGCTTGTTGGAGCTGACCACGTGCTTGCCTGCCGCAAGCGCCTTGGAAACGAACGCATAGGATGCGGAAAGTCCGCCGATGGCTTCCGCAACGATGCCGATCTCATCATCGTTCAGAATATCGTCAAAATTCGATGTGAGAACGTCACCAAGCTCTGCATGGGGACGGATATCCAAGACCCGTTTGACGGGATAACCTGCTTTTGTCAGTACTTCATATGCGCCGGAGCCAACGACACCGAAGCCTAAAATTGCCATTTTCATAAAAATATATACCTCTCTTTTGTTGCTTTTGCCAAAAAGTTTGTCTTTCGTGAAAAAACACTTGCTTTTCTGTGAAAAACAGTGTATCATATTAAAGAAAAAAAATCAAGAGGTATTTTGAAAAATGCAGTATTTCAGCACAAGAAACCAAAACATCACAAAAAAACCGTCCGAAGCCATTTTGCAAGGTATTGCCGATGACGGCGGATTATATATGCCCGAAAGCTTTGAGGGCGCAAAATTCCCGATGGAAGCCCTCACGAAGATGACCCCCAAGGAAATATCCGAAGCCGTCCTTTCGCTCCTTTTCGGGCGCGACGATATGTTCCGTGAGGAAGGCTCTCTCGAAAAAGCCGTTTCGCTTGCCTATGACGGCAAATTCGACGGGGAAGACTACGCCCCCCTTTCCAAGGTAGGAAACGCACACGTCATGGAGCTTTATCATGGACCGACCTGCGCGTTCAAGGACGTTGCGCTCCAGCTTCTTCCCAGACTCCTTGCGGAAGCGAAAAAGGTAAATGAAGTCAAAGAAAAGATCGTCATTCTCACCGCGACGAGCGGTGATACGGGAAGCGCGGCGCTCAGCGGATTTTCCGACGTGGACGGCGTTTCCATCATCGTATTCTATCCGAAAAACGGCATTTCTGCCGTTCAGGAGCGTCAAATGACCTCCTGCAAGGGCAAAAACACCTGCGTTTGTGCGATCGAGGGCAACTTTGACGACGCGCAAAGCGGTGTCAAGGCGATCTTTAATACGATGGAAGTTCCCGAAAATATCCGTCTTTCGAGTGCAAACTCCATCAATATCGGCAGACTTGCGCCCCAAGTGGCATATTATTTCAAGGCCTACGGGGATCTGCTCAAAACCGGTGAGATCGCATTTGGCGATAAGGTGAATTTCGTCGTTCCCACAGGCAATTTCGGTGATATCCTCGCAGGTTATTTTGCGATGCAGATGGGACTTCCCGTCGGTAAGCTCGTTTGCGCGTCCAATCAAAACAGCGTTCTTTATGATTTCTTTGTAACAGGTTGTTATGATAAGAACCGTGATTTCCACGTGACCAAATCCCCCTCGATGGATATTCTCATTTCCAGCAATTTGGAAAGACTTCTTGCGCTCGTCTGCGGTACGGAGGCTTGCGCAAAATACATGAAAGAACTGAAGGAAACGGGCAAATATACGCTGACCAAAGAGGAGCTTGCTGCTGTCCGCAAGGTCTTTGACGCAGGCTATACCGACGACAAGACGACCTTTGAGACCATCAAAAGGGTCTATGACGAGCATGGCTATCTCATGGATACCCATACCGCCGTTGCGTGGAGCGTATACGAAAAAACGCTTGCAGATGACGAAAACAAGACCGTCGTGCTTTCCACCGCGTCCGCGTATAAATTCGCTTCCAGCGTCATGAATGCGCTCGGCGCATCGTATGACGATGATTTTGACGCGCTCGATAAGCTTTATGCGCTCACGGGTGCGAAGATCCCCACCGCCCTTGACGGTATCCGCGAAAAGGAGATCGTTCATCAAAATACCGTTCAAAAGAACGATATGCCCGCCTTTGTTTTGAATCACATCGGAAAGGAATGAGAATATGCAAGCCGTAACCGTCCGCGTTCCCGCGACATCTGCCAATCTCGGTTCTGCGTTTGATACCGCAGGCATTGCCTTTGACCTTTACAATGTTTTCTCCTTTGAAAAAGCAGAAGCCCTCTCCTTTGAGGGCTTTGACCCGAAATTTTGCAATGAAGAAAATCTCGCTTATATCGCATATAAAGCCGTTTGCGAAAAAATAGGCGTTCCAAACGGTGTCAAAATCACACAAAATGCGATCGAAGTTCCCGTTTCGCGCGGACTTGGTTCTTCTGCGACGCTGACCGTTGCGGGGGCTGTCGCGGCGAACGTTCTGCATGATAGACCGCTTTCGGATATGGATATTCTCGCCGTTTGCACGGAGATCGAGGGGCATCCCGATAACGTCGCGCCCGCGCTTTTCGGCGGACTCTGTGTTTCTCTCACGGACGATGGCGTGCCGTTTTCCGTTTGTCATACCGTTTCCGAGGATATTTGCTTTACGGCGATCTATCCGAATTTTGAGGTCGCCACGCGAGATGCGCGCGCCGTTTTGCCGAAGGAAGTCGACCGCCGTGACGCGATCTATAATCTTTCCCGTGTAGCGCTTTTGCCGTATGCGTTTGAAAAGGGTGATTTCGCGCTTCTGCGCGCCGTGACCCGAGATAAGCTCCACGAGCCTTACCGCAAGCCTCTTTTCCGCAATATTTCGGAGATCGAAGCCGCCGCATACGAATGTGGTGCGGTATCGTTTATCATCAGCGGTGCCGGCTCGACCTGTCTTTGTATCTCAAAAGAACCCATCGTCGAAAAACTGAACGAAAAAATTGCGCCGCTTGCAAACGAATGGAGGGCGTATGCGCTCCGCGTTGACAAAAATGGCGCTGTGATTGAGGAAGACGCGCATGAAAAAGCGTAAATATTTGCTTGTCGACGCTTCTATCTTGCCCGATTATTACGAAAAGGTCATCGAAGCAAAGGCTCTGCTTTCCAGCGGAAAGGAAACGAACGTCAGCGAGGTCGTCAAGACCGTCGGTATTTCGCGCAGTACGTTTTATAAATATAAGGACTACGTTTTCGCGCTTACGGATGAAATGGAGCATCGAAAGGCAGTCATTTCCTTTATGCTTTCGCATAAGGCGGGGCTTCTCGGCGAGGTCCTGCGTATCCTTTCGGAATACGGCGCGAATATTTTGACCATTTCGCAAAATATGCCGATCCACGATATCGCGCATGTGACGATCTCCTTGGAGCTTTCTTCCGTCCATCCCGACGCTGAGGATTTCATTCCTATGCTGAACGATATCGACGGTGTTTCGGGTGCCAAGCTGATCTCCATTGAATAAAACTGAATATCGCTCAAAAGCGCCTCTCCGATATCGGAGAGGCGCTTTGTACTTAGGAGGAACGATGCGCGTTTATCGAATCCTTTAAGAGTTGGTGTTGCCCTTGATGGAGTTTTCGTAGGATTCAACCATCTTTTTTACCATCTGACCGCCGACGGAGCCTGCTTCCTTGGAGGTGAGGTTGCCGTTGTAGCCCTGCTTGAGGTTTACGCCGACTTCATTTGCTGCTTCCATTTTGAATCTGTTGAGCGCTTCCTTTGCTTCGGGAACGAGGGTTTTGTTGCTGTTTGCCATAATAATATCCTTTCTCGATTCGTTTTTGAATATCGTTCAAAAATGATCCTTGTAAAAATTCATTCTTTTTTCGCGGCGTTTGCCGCTCGAACGCCGCGAATTGTTTTTCTCGCGTGTTCTGGTATTATTATGGTCAAGCGCGGTTTCTTTATAAGTGGCAATTTTTTGAAAATATAGGGGCACCATATTGTCAAAACGCATATGCTGTTAAGGGTGATATGGATATCATCCCTTTAATTTGAATGAAAGGCGGTTTCTGTTACAATGGAACGGCGTATTTTAACCATGACGTCACAAACGCTTGCCATCAAAGCGAAACGCGTCCTTTTTCGTTATGGAATTTCCGTGAAAATCGTTCGTCCAAGTCCAAGACTCACGCCGCGCGGCTGTGCGTTCGGGCTTGAAATGGAGATGTATCAGATCTCGCGTGCAATCGATATTTTGGAAGAAAATCGGATACCGTTTGGAGAAATTTTAGGTATCTGAATCGTTTGGAGTGGCTTATGATCTATTTTGACAATGCGGCGACGACCTTTCCGAAGCCGTCCGCTGTGATTCGGGAAATGACGAAATGTATGCGTGAATGGGGCGGAAATCCGGGAAGAAGCGGTCATCCGCTCGCGCTTTCGGCGGCGGAAGCGATATATTCCGTTCGTGTGGAGCTTGCGGAATTTTTTGACATGGAAAAAGCGGAAAATATCGTCTTTACGCAGAATTGCACCCATGCGCTGAATCTTGTGATCGCGGGAATCGCGCGCTATGGCGACCATTTTCTCATTTCCAATCTCGAACACAATAGCGTGCTTCGTACCGTAGATAATCTTTGCCGTGTGCGCGGTATGACCTATGATATGTTTGACGCTTTGCAATCGGATGATGCGCTTCTTTGTGAAATTGACGGAAAGATTCGTCCGCGCACGAGAGCGGTCATTGCCACTCATGCTTCCAATATTTGTCCGCGGCGATTGCCGATCCGAGAGATCGGCGCGCTTTGTCGGGCGAGAGATCTTCTTTACGTTGTGGACGCGGCACAAAGCGCGGGTATTTATGATATTTCGATGAAACGAGATGGCATTTCCGCGCTTTGTGCGCCGGGGCATAAAGGACTTTACGGACCGCAGGGAAGCGGATTTGCCGCTTTTGCCGATGATTTTGATTTTGAACGCTTTTTCGGCAGTATCTACGGCGGAAACGGCAGAAATTCTGCGGAGCGTGACATGGGGCATGAAGCGCCCGATTCTTTTGAAGCGGGAACGGTGGCAACACCCTGTATCGTTGGGCTTGGTGCAGGCGTTCGTTTTGTGAAGTCGCTCACGAGAGCGCGGATCGAGGAAAGCGAGCATATGCTGTATCGTCATGCCAAACGAATTTTGAACGATATTCAAGGTGCATATCTCTATATGCCCGAAGCGGAAAACGGTTCGCTTTTGCTTCTTGGATTTCATGATATCGCGCCCTCGCTCGTTTCGGAGCGTCTTGGCGCTCTCGGTGTTTGTACCCGCGCAGGAATGCACTGTGCTCCGACGGCGCATGAGGCACTCGGTACGGGCGGCGATGCGCTTCGCATCAGCTTTTCCGCCATGAATACCCTTGACGAGGTGACAAGATTTATGCACGTTTTGGGAAGTGTGATATAAAGAAATCCTCGGCAGAGAAACTCTGCCGAGGCATGATATCATTGTCTGTAAATGGTATAATCATCTGTTTTTTCTGCGCCGATGAGCGCACCGTTTGCATCAAAGGTATACCGATAGATTCTGCACGTGCCGCCGATAGTAAAGGAGCTTGTTGCGGGAGAATAGAACGTATCGACAAAGCTTTCCGCTTCCCAGACGAGCTTGCCGTCTTCGCTTACGGAAAGCTTGCCGCCGCGCGCCCCCTCCACGGAATAAAATTCACCGACGTTTCCCGACTCGGTATCGCAAATGAGCAGTACGGCGGTATAATTATCGCGGACGATGGGGGTCAGATCTTCCGATGGAATGGAAAATACGTCGCGCCCGAATGTTTCATGAATCTTTTGAAAAATGGGAGCGATTTCCTCGCGGCCGCCTGCGTTGTCATCGACTTTGGGGACGGCGTAGGTGGAAAGATAAAGCTTGCCGCCGTGTTCTATCATATCCTTCAGGAAATAATGTGCGCCGTCTGCGCCGTAGCTGAAGGAATCGGTGAGCGTGCCGTCATGACCGACCTTGACGAGCTTGGCAAAGCCGTCCTTGTCATAATTATTAAACTGAACGAGATAGCCCTCGCTGAACGGGACGACGTTCCAAATGGCGAGCGTTTCTTTGACGGGCGTTTCTTGATAGACGAGGCGATTGCCGTCCATATCGTAGCGGCTGAAAAGAAACGTGTGATAATCTCCTCTGCCGAAAACGGCAAACGTATCACCCTCGCAGATGATTTTTGAGATATCCTCATTGTGAAAGCCGTTCATGAGCGTCTTCTCCCAAACGATATTTCCGTTTGGGTCGAGCATGGTCATGTGTGCGAGGCGTGGGTCTTTAGTCGATGTGGTGTCGTTTTGTCCATACGTAAGGATATAACCATTTTCCATAACGGTGAAATCAAACATACCATAGCCAAGCCTTGTACTCCATATCGTGTGTCCGTCCTTATAAAATTGAAGCTCGGAATCGTTCGGATATACGAAATGACAATAGATGCCGTTCTTGTCGTCGAGAGGCTTTGTGTAATAATCGTTCCAATAGTTGTAGATATCCTCGCTCGTCGGCGCGTTTGTCAAAAGCTCATAGCCCTTGATGGAAATGGTGCCGTTGAGCATGGCGGTCACGGTCTTATCATACGAAAAGGTTTGGAGCTTGATATCGAGATAGACCTTTTTGATCTCCTCGCGGGAAAGACCCTCTGTGGAAAGCGCGTGTTCCTCAAAAAATTCCACAGCTTCTCGATATTCTGCGGCTTCTGCGGTGATGGCGTATCCACCGAGCGCGGCAGAAACGAGAAAGACGAACGAGGCGGCAAAGGCAAGCGGTTTTACCCATTTGTTTTTGTTCTTTTTTTCACGATTCGGCGCGGCGTCTAAGATAAGATCGTCGTCCGTTTCTCCGATGAGATATAAAAGCTTATTTTGTTTCATCCAAAATCCCCTCCTTGATCAGATGTTCATAAAGCGCTTCGCGCATACGCAGAAGCGAGGTTTTGACGGCGCTTTTCGTCATATGAAAATCCTCCGCAATTTCAGCGATCTCGCTCATATACCAATATCGGCGTAGGAAGATCCTGCGTTTTTTCGTCGGAAGCGAGCGGAGAAAACGGTTTATGGCGTCCCTTGCGAGCGTTTCCGAAAGCGCCGTTTCCGTATCATTTTCGCTGATCAGACATTCCGCAAGCTCCTCGAAAATGAGATCGGTCTCTCCTCCTCCGCGCTTTAAGGCGTTTTCCTTTTCGTAGCGTCTGAGCGCGATGTTTCGCGTGATCTTTCCGAGAAAGGCGGCGAGATTATTCGGTATATGAGGCGGTATGCGATTCCATGCAGTGTGATACGTATCGTTCAGACATTCGTCGGTATCTGCTTCGTTTTGCAAAATATGAAACGCAATGGAACGGCAATAGGCGCCGTATTTTTTTGCGGATTCCTCTATGGCATCCTCGGAGCGTGCCAGGAAAAGCGCAATGATCTGTTTGTCATCCATAGTTATCATCCTTTTTGAAGTCCTTCACCTATATAGTCCGAAGATCATGCGGTGGGGTTACATATTTTGATGAAATTTTTGTCTGTTATGCAAGGATAAGATCGCCTTCTCCCGTCGGGGAAAGCGATCTTTTTCGATATCATTCATCTGAGATCGGCAAAAAACCAAAGATGCCGAATGGTCCCACGCCGATATATTTTTGCAAGACCAAATCGTTTTCGGCAAGATAGGTGAAATCGATGACCACGCGATGCACCTTTCCGTCGGGATACAGACGGGATACGTCGATTGCCTCGCCGTCAAAATAAATGGTAATCTCTTTGCTGTTGTGGTCGTAGGAGCGCCCGTTCCTGCCTTCGAGATGGACACCTAAAATATACGGCTGATCGCTCGTGTTGATGACGTCAAAAACGGCGGTCGTTCCCGTATATTCCACAAAGGTGATCGTGCCGTATTCGTTGGTTACGGTTTCTCCGATGCGGAAAAAGTGTGCCGGGCTATCCGGTATTATGCTTGCATAGTAGGCTATCACGCTGATGACGCAAAGACAGAGCATGGCGCAAAAGCCGAGCATCATGCCTGTGAGGTGGCGTCGATTTTCCTTTCGCTTTGTTTCTATCATGATGACCTCCTCGATGTATTCTTCCGAGATATCATTCATGGCAAGCGTCACTTTGTTCATCGGCATAGCCCCCTTTCTCTGTCAGATATCGTTTCAAATAAGCAAGCTCACGGGAAAGAATGGATTTGACGGTATTTTGCTTTGTTCCTGTTTTTCGTGCGATTTCGGAGACGGAATCACAAAGCCAATAGCGCAAAACCAAGATCTGCCGTCTTTTCGGAGGAAGTTCCGATAAATATATGTTAATATATTCGGAAAGCAAGGAGTCCTCCGCCGTAAAGCATTCGTTATGAAAGTATTCGTTCAGCTCGGCTTCCGCTTCTTCAAAGCTGACGGTCTTTCGGATATCCCGCTTTTTTGCTTGACGATACGTGAGTTTATTCACGGAAATACGGCGAATGAGCTTGCAAAGATAATATTTCAAGGAGTCGGGTCTTTGCGGCGGGATCGTATTCCATGCCGAAAGGTATAAGTCGTTCAGACATTCCTCCGTGTCCTCGTGATTGTGTAAAATACCCGATGAGATGGAACGGCAAAGCGGATCGTACTTTTCTTGGCTGAGCGAGATCGCCGTTTCGTTTCGCGCCCAGTATAATGCTACGATCTCTTGGTCGGTGGGGTGTGGACTTCTTTTCATGCGGTTCCTTTCTCAATCCTGTATATGGATATGATCAAATAAGCAATATCCTTTTTCTGCGTTATCATAAGCAAATTCATTGTCAAGCTCGCTGAAATACAGCGTGCCTTCATACGCATAGAGATGTTCTAAATTTCCCTTCGTTTCTATTTTCAAAACGTTATCCTTGGAAACAACCATATAACCATGATCGCCGTCAAAATCCAGACAAACGACAAAATCCTCACGGTGAAGAAGCGGAACGCGAAATCTTTTTTCACAGGAATCTGCGCGGAAACGAGAGTCTGTGTCCTGCGAACGGTTGTAGTCTTTCACAAAATCCGAAAGATTTTCCAAAATATAATCTGCCATTTCATCGGCGGTATCAAAGGTCTGTTTTATATCTGTGTTTACACAGCCGCCCAAAATACCGATGAAAAACATAAGTGCTGTCAAAATACAAAAAGTTTTTTTCATAAAAAACTCCTTTCCGCATAGCAAAATGCCGTTTCATTTTTTGCTTCCATATAATAAGTCAAAAAAAGATCGGAAAAGGTTGCACTTTTTGGAAAAATGATCAGATAAGAAAAGCTGCCATTTTCATGACAGCTTTTCTTGTATTGTAAAATTTTCGTGAGCGTTGTCCGTTATTAGAGTTCGTTTACGTCGTTTGCCCAGTTATCGTCGATCTCGGCATACTGGCGAGTATGCTCCTTGAAGATCGCGCGGATCTCCAAGAGATGTTCCATGGTATCTGCTTCAAAAATGAGGACGAGCTCAGGCATATTGGAGGATGCGCGAACAAGACCCCAACCGTGTTCAAACTGAACGCGAGCGCCGTTGATATCGCAGACCTGACCGGGATATTCTGCCTTGAACTTTGCAACGAGTTCATCAACGATGCCGTATTTAACGGTATCGGCACAATGCGCCTTGATCTCGGGAGAAACGACATAATGCGGGAAGGTATCGATGATTTCGGAAACGGTCTTATCCTGGTGGGAGAGATATTCCACGAGCTTTGCCGCAACGAAGATCGCATCGTCAAAGCCATACCAATCTTCACCGGAAACGAAGATATGACCGCTGCGTTCACCTGCAAGCTCAGCTTTGATTTCATGGAGCTTGGATTTGATGTAAGAGTGACCTGTTTTCCACATAACGGGCTTACCGCCGTTTGCTTCGATCACGTCAATGAGAGATTTGGAGCATTTTACGTCAAATACGACGGATGCGCCGGGCTTCTTTTCGAGAAGCTGCTTTGCGATGAGCGCAAGAACGGTATCGCTCCATACGTTCTGACCCTTTTCGTCGATTACGCCGATGCGGTCGCCGTCGCCGTCAAAGGAAAGACCGATATCCGCATGAACGTAAGGGTGAAGGATCATCTTCTGCATGAGCTTTCTGCCCTTGATATCGGAGGGATTGGGGAAGTAACGGGGGAAGGAGGTGTCGGGGTCGCAGTTGAGCTGGAAGGTCATACAGCCAAGACGCTGGAATACTTCATAAATGAATACGCCTGCGCCACCGTTTGCCGCGTCAAGAACGATACGAGGTCTTCTCGGACCCATTGCGATGCGGGAAACGATCTCGTTGATGTAAGCATCACGAACGTCAACCTCGGTATAAGCGCCTTCCTTGGTAGCTTCCGTGGGGAGGTCGAGAAGATTGTAAACTTCGATGATGTCAGCAGGTTCGAGTGTCTTGGAGTAACCGTTTGCGAGCTTAAAGCCGGACCAACCATCGGGGTTATGGCTTGCTGTGATCATAACAGCACCGGGACAGCCGAGGTGATACTGTGCAAAGTAAGTCAGCGGAGAGAGTGCAAGACCGATGAAAAATACATCGATGCCTTCTTCGCGGAGCGCTTTGACAGCAGCATCAGCAAAGGCAGGAGAGCAGGAACGGCTGTCATAACCGACAACAGCGCGGTCGATGTTTCTGCGGTGGAGGTATTTGGAGTATGCCTTGACGATTTTATATACGTTTTCGTCGGAAAGTTCTTCCGGGCATACTTTGCCGCGGATGTCGTATTCACGGAACATACTGCGGAACGCGGCAGGGTATTTGGTATCTTCAATCATGGTGGAGATCCCCTTTCTGGTGAATGAATTTTTATTTCTAAGTTTTTAGATACAAGGTTAGTATATGCAGGCAAAGGAAACTGTCGCTTGACCGGAATCTCGCCGTTTGACGGTGTTGGGGTACGATGAAGACGACGATAGGCGAGCAACAGGGGGCGGCGACTCGCCGCTTATTCTTCGTCCCAGTTATGCCATACGTTGACGATATCTTCGTTTTCTTCGAGGTTTTCAAGGAGAAGATTCATGAACTTGATATCGTCTTCGCTTTCAAGGGTAACGTAAGAGGAAGGGACCTTTTCAACCTCAGAGGAAATAAAGGTGTAGCCCTTAGCGGTAAGCTCTTCTGCAACGGCGGAAAGATCGTCGGGCTCGGTATAGATCTCGTATACGTCGCCTTCTTCTGCGAAGTCTGCCGCGCCTGCTTCGAGCGCTTCTTCCATGAGCTTGTCGCCCTCAACCACACGGTCGCCCCATTCGTCAAGAGCGGAGATGGCGATAACGCCTTTCTTTTCAAACATGAAGCTTACACAGCCAACCTGACCGAGATTGCCGCCGAATTTATCGAAATAGTGGCGAACGTCACCTGCGGTACGGTTGCGGTTGTCGGTAGCGGCTTCGACGATAACGGCAACACCGGACGGACCGTAGCCTTCGTATGTGATCTCTTCGTAAGCAACCGCGTCAGCGCCGGATGCCTTTTTGATGATACGGTCGATGTTATCGTTGGGTACGTTGTTGGATTTTGCCTTCTGGATAAGGTCACGAAGCTTTGCGTTGGCGTTCGGGTCAGCACCGCCTTCTTTTACGGCGATGGCGATTTCCTTACCGATCTTTGTGAAGACCTTGGCTTTTTGTGCATCGGTCTTCTCTTTTTTGTGCATAATATTTTTCCATTTGCTATGTCCGGACATGGGAATATTCTCCTTAATATATAAAGTGTATTTTTTATCATGTTTTGACGGCGCTTCAGCGTCGTTCGACAATCGATTTTTGTAATGAGCGCGAGCACGCCGCAAACGATCCGTTTTGCCCACATGAATGACGCGACCTTGGACGGAAGCGATACTCGAACCGCGTTCTTTGAGGCGGGAGATAGCCGATAGGAGAACGCGAAAGCGAGCTTTCAAAGTCTATAAGCGGTCAAACGGCACGTTTGTTTGCTTCTTTTGCTCCACTTTTCTTTCAAATAAAGAAAAGTGGAAATAAAAAGCGTTTTATTGATTTTTACAAAAATCAAATCTTATCGGGATGCTTGATGCAAACAAGCTCAAGCGCACGACCGAGGATCTCATGCACACCCTTGGTGAGCGCCAAACGGAATGCGCGGCGTTCTGCATCCTCGCAGGTTGCGATGGGACATTCCTGATAGAAACGATTGAATGCGTTACAGATATCGATGGCGTAGCGTGTGATGATGGAGGGTTCCATTTCATCGATGGCATCGAGTGTCTTGTCGGGGAAAAGGGAAAGGGTCTTGATTAGCTCACGTTCTGTCGCGGTGAGATCGGAAATGACGGTCGCTTTGCCCGCGTCGCCTGCTTTTTCAAGGATACTGCCCGTTCTTGCGTAGGTGTACTGTGCGTAAGGACCGGTATTGCCGTTGAAGTCAAGCGCGTCGTCCATGACGAAATTGATATCTCTCATGCGATTGCCGTAGAGATAATAGAAGATGACAGCGCCAACGCCGACAGCCTCTGCGGTTTCGTCTTTGTTTTCAATGTTGGGATTCTTTTCTTCGATGATACCCTTGCATTTTTCGATTGCCGTTGCAAAGAGGTCGCGGAGAAGAATGACATTACCCGTTCTGGTTGCGAGCTTTTCACCGCCGATGCTGACCGTACCGTAAGGAACGTGATAGAGCTTGCTTGCCCAATCGTAACCCATGAGTTCAATGACCTTGAAGAACTGTGCGAAGTGCAGACTCTGACCCGCAGAGGTTACATAGATACATTTGTCAAAATCGTAGGTATTTTTTCTGTAAAATGCTGCTGCAATATCACGGCTTGGGTAAATGGTAGAGCCGTCTTTTTTGAGAATCAAGCAAGGGGGCATATTGTATGCGGAAAGGTCAACGATAGATGCTCCATCGTCGATGGTGAGAAGATTTTTTTCTTTCAATTCCGCGACGATTGCGGGTGCTTTGTCATAGTAGAACGATTCACCTTTGTAACTATCAAATGTGATGCCAAGCTGTTTATAGGTCTTTTCATATTCAGCAAGGCTGATGTCGATGAACCATTTCCAAAGTGCGTAATTTTCTTCGTTGCCCTGTTCGAGCTTGGTAAATTCTGCGCGGGAAGCATCGGCAAGGGTGGTAAGACCCTGTTCTTCTTCCGCTTTGATTTCGTTATTGATACGGACGTAGAGCGATACGAGCTCGTCAACGCCATTTTGATCAATGGCTTCCGGGTTGCCCCATTTGCGATAAGCCAAAATGAGCTTACCGAACTGTGTACCCCAGTCGCCAAGGTGGTTGACACCAACACAGGTATAGCCTGCGTATTCATGGAGAAGCTTCAAGGAATGACCGATGACAGTCGTGCCGAGATGACCGATGTGGAAAGGCTTTGCCGTGTTCGGGGAAGAATAGTCGAGAACGACGGTCTTGCCTTTACCAAAATCATGTGCGCCGAAGTTTGCGCCTTTTTCTTCGATTTCGCTCAGGATTTTACCCGAAAGATAAGCGTTATCGATGACGAAATTGAGATAACCGCCTGCGGTACGAACCTCACAAGTGCCCTCGGGGAGCTTTTCTTTGAGCTTTTCAAGGAGCTTTGCCGCAATCACGGGAGGACCCATGCGGAAGGTACGGCTCAGCTTAAAACAAGGAAACGCAAGGTCGCCCATGGAGGTATCGGGCGGAAATTCAAGTGCAGAAACGATATCTTCTGCGGAGATCTTCAAGGCTTCGCCCCAAATGACCGCAGTATTTTCGGAGATCGCTTCTGCAATATTCAGTTTCAGTTTATTCATGTTTTGAGAGAACTCCGTTTCTATATAGTAAAATAAGAATATAATATACTAATACTCAGACTATATTCTACCGCAAAACCAAGCGGAGTGCAAGAGGTTTTTGTGTTTTTTTTCACATTTATGGGGAAAACGCCGTCATTTTTCTTCCAAAATTGCCAAAATGAACTTTACACCATAACGAATACCGTTGACAAAGGCTTATTCTTCGGCAAGGTTTGATGCTGCTGTTATCATATCTTCATATTGATTTAACTGTACTATTTGTTCTTTGGATAATGTTTGTAAAAGTATTTCTTTGGTGTTGATTGCTTGGGACATTTTTTCTTTTTGTTCTGCGGATGGTTTAGATGATGCCATTCCGGAGTTTCCATACCACAATTTATCAAAAATATGATTCATAATTTTAATTCCTTTCAAATCAAAAATAAAAAATACATCATATTATAGCCCGAATATGGGTAATTGTCAATATGCGGGGTTTATTTATAATATAAATTATAAAACCTTGAAAGGAATGTCATTTATGATTGTATACACGAAATTGTGGGAAACTATGAAAGCGTGCGGTATTTCACAATATAAATTGTTGCATGAATATCATGTTAGCGCAGGGCAACTTGATAGACTGCGTAAAAATGGAAATGTCAACACCTATACGTTAAATACCTTGTGTAATATCTTAAATTGCAAGCTGGAAGATATTGCGGAATATATTCCTGACCAAGAAGAAAATAAGGAAATATCGTAGTACGCCGTTTTATCTAAAAGTTGACTTTTAGATAAAACAAGGTAGTAGGGGCGATTCACGAATCGCCCGTTTTCATGCGGTACATTTTCGGACGTGCAATGCACGCCCCTACAAAAGATGGCATTTTCTCATAAGTAGGGGGCGACCATCGGTCGTCCGATAAAATGGATGCCAAAAAGCACTCCGAAGAGTGCTTTTGCATTGTTTCAAGATAGCATAGCGAGGGCATGATGTCAAGACAAAACCGCCCTCACTGCTTTCACCGTCTCCGCTTTCCGATGCTTCCATTCTCTCAAAACTGCATCTTTATCATATTGCTTGCGTATCGTTTCATATCGTTTTTCTTTCAAAAAGTCCAAAAGAGCGACTTCGAGTACGGTATCATCATTTTGACAAACGATACCGAGATCACCGACAAGTGCCTTTGCGGAAAGGGTTTCCGTGGTCAAGATCGGAAGTCCGAGCAGTTTTGCTTCTTCCAAAACGAGCGGTGCCGCCTCATGAAACGACGGTAAGAAGAAAAAGTCTGCCTGTTTCATATACGGATAGGGGTTTTCCACTGCGCCGTGGAATATAATACGCTCGGAAAGACCGTTTTCCATGACGGCTTTTTCGAGCTTTTCTCGTTCTGCGCCATCTCCCACGATATGCCAAACGAAAGAAGCCCCCTGCTTTTCACAGGCTTTCATCATCGGTATACAGCGCAAAAGTCCCTTTTCAGCTTCCAATCGGCAAACGCTCAAAATCTTGATTTCCCCCGAAAGCGGAGAAATCACGGCTTCCGATTTTTGTAAAATATCCGCAGTATCGAGAAAGTTTCGTATGGTGAAGATATTGTTTTTTAAGTCCGGCATGACCGAAAGAAGCTGTTCTCCGACGGCGTCCGAAACGGCACAAACGGCGTCAAATTTCCGATAAAGGGAACGATTATACGCATCGTTTCCACCGTATTTTGTGAAATCCGCGTGCAAAAACGTCACTTTTTTCGTACTTTTCGCGCCCCAAAGCGCACTTTCATTTGCCAAATTACAAAAGCTTTTTGCGCCCGACGGCTGACAAAAGGAGATAACGGCATCAAACGTACCGTGTTTTCCCGAAATCAATCGAAACGGCAAACGCTTGCCAAAAATTTTCGACCAAATCGCGCCGAGATAGCGAAAGAGCCTTGCACCGAGAGAGATCCCGTGAAGCTCTCCGCGGGAAAGCTCCGTTATCTTCATAAAATCGTTTGGCGCGATGCGATGAACGCCCTCGGGAATCTCCGCGGAGATCTCACCCTCGCGCATGGCAAGCAGAGAGATTTCGTAATACGGCATCATTTCGCGCAGAAATACGGTCAAAGCCTTGGCGATACCGCCCGTTTTCAGATTGCCGATGGTGATGAGAAGCGTCGGCTTTTCAGAGAGCTTCGCCGTTTTGCGTATGGCTTCGGCAAAGCATTTTTTGCCGTTTTCGACGTTGTAATAGGTATCAAAATACCCTTTGCAGACGTTTTTCATCGTGTTTGCCAAGCGCGCTTTTTTCATATCGGAAAGGAGATATTCCACCGTTGGGTCTTCGATCCCGAGCGGATTTTTGGCATGTACGGCATGAAAATCACGGAGCGCGGATGAAAAAACGGGAATCACACCGCAGGAAAGATAGGACGAGAACTTAGTCGGCGTTGCCACGCGGTTGACGGGGATATCCTCGCGCAAAACAAAGCCGTATTTGATGCCTGCGAGTGCTTTCGAGAGCGTTTCGCCCTGATGATACGCGACCTCGAACCGTTGGATACCCATTTTTTGCAAATAAGCGCTTGCTTTTTCGGTTTCTTGCGTAAAAACGTAAAATTTGGTCGGGCTTTTGCTGTTTTCTTCGATTTTCCGATACAGCGCGACCGTTTCCGAAAAGCATTGCCAAGCGGAGAGCGAACCAACGTAAGCAAAGGTATTTTTCTGATATTTTTCGTCAAAAAATGCGTTTTCATGAATGGTCTTCTCCGAAAAGCAGGGAAAAATGACGCTTTTTTCCGAAAGAGGCAAACGATATTTTTTCTCGTAATGGCGTTGCATTTCCTCGGAAACGAGAAAGAGGAGCTTTGCCCGCTTGATGACGCGCTTTTCTATCATGGAAAGCAGCTTGAAGCGTAGCCATGAATGACCGCGCAGACAGGATTCCTCGGGAATGATGCCTTGAATCCAAAGCATATGATTTCGATGACCGCGAAGCATATGGTAAAAGGTGATCGGAAATTCATTTGTGAGGATAAAATCCTCTTTTCGTACGGGTATCGACTTGTCATACGGCAAAAGCTCACCACCCGCAAGACGCACAGCATCATAAATGAGCGCCATATAATGGTCCGTGACCTCTGCTTCATGGATGTCATAATAAAAAAGCGGGCAACGCCCGCCGGAAATTGCTCGCCTATCCAAGATTCTCTCTTTGACGGAAACAGCAAAACGGCGAGGTCGAGTTGAGCAATTTCTTAGCGCATTAAAAATCATGTGATGTCCTTTCTTTTATTTATATCGCAAGCGTAACAGCCCCACCGTAATCAAAGAGCGGTCTTTCCGAAAGGCTGACGATTTTCACGCCGACCTCGGCAAAAAAGGCTTTCAATTCCGCATAAGACGGATAGGTTTCTACATTGCCGAAAAATCCGAGCGTGCTTTCGTCGAGCATAAGCGATGCCCCGCCGAGAAATCCTGTGTCATATACCTCAATGCCGATGGGCTGCGGCGGCAAGAGTAGAGCGGGGATATTCGCGCTTTGAGCGGCTTTCACGATGCCGCGGTCAGCCGAAGCGATCCTGCCGCCTGCGATAACGGTCGAGCATTTCGCATAGCCCTGCTTGACGTTTGCGACGGTCTTTCCGTTTTCCTTCGCCCAAGAAAGCACCTCGTCCGATACGGCGTTTTCCTTTGCGAAAAGCATATCTCCGACCGAAAAGCAGTTGAGCGAAACGTCATTTGGGTAGAGCGCGCCGACCGCCTTTTCGGAGCATAGAAACGGTACGCCGAGCTTCTCCAAGATCGTCTGCCCCTCTCGAAATTCGCGGTGGACGAAAATCCTGCCGAAAATCTGCGCCATCAGCATATCGGGATGACGGCAGACGGGAAAGGGAAGCGACGCCAAGGGCGGAAGCGGGATACAAACGCCATATGCGGAAAGGGAAGCGCGGATTTCAAAAGGTGTTCCTTCGTTTATCAAAAAATATCGCATAAAAATTTCTCCCAAAAACAAGAGGATGCAAAAAACGCAAAAACCCATTCCGAAAACGGAATGGGTTTCACTTTTTTAAGCAAATCTAAAAGAGTTACGCTCTTTCAACCTTGCCTGCACGCAGACAACGAGAGCAAACCGTTACAGTTTTGTGAGTATCGTCTACAACAGCACTTACCTTTCTGATGTTGGCTTTCCATGTTCTGCTTGTTTTACGGTTGGAGTGAGAAACATTGTTACCGAATGTTACACCTTTGCCGCAGCACATACATTTTGCCATATCCTGCACCTCCCTCGATTTTCTGAACTATTATCAATAGGAGAAATTCTCCTATGAGTTCATCTAATATACAGCGTTTCTCATTTTATCACAAGAAAAGAAAAAAATCAATAGTTTTTTCATTTTTTTCTTGAAAAATCGCAGTTTTTTTCAAATTATTTGGGCAAAAACGCTTCCAAACGATTGATTTTGAAGCCTTTCGCGGAAAAATTGGCTTCATATTCGGTCACGATGTTATCTTTTGCCCATTCGCTTGCGTGCAGATCGTAGGTTATATTTTCCATTTGATAGCCTGCGATCGGAAATTCTTCCAGCGAAAAATCAAAGAGGTCGCGGTTATCGGTCTTAAATTCGATCCTTCCGTTTTCCGCGAGGAGGTCTTTGAAGCTTTCGAGCATCGTGTGATAGGTAAGACGGCGCTTGGCGTGACGCGCCTTCGGCCACGGGTCGCTGAAGTTGAGATAAATGCGATGGAAACAATGCTTCGGGAAAAGCTTTCCGAGGTGGACGGCATCGCAATTTAAGAAGCGTACGTTTTGAATTTCGGCATCTCGGATCTTTTCCGCGGCAATGACCATCACGTCGCTGACCTTTTCCACCGCGAAAAAACCAATGTCGGGATGTTTTTGCGCCATACCTGTGATGAATGCGCCCTTTCCGCATCCGATCTCGATGCAAAAGGTTTTTTTATCGGGATAGATTTCCGAAAGAGCAAATTCCGAAAGATTTTCCTTATCAAAGGGTAAAACGAGTTCTCCGCAAGCCGCTTTTCTGGCATCGCCGTTTTTTCTTTTTCTGACTCTCATTTTTATATTCTCCATTGTGATTTTCATATTTGATATCTGTATCTTATCATAAAATCGAACGGATTTCAACAGAAAAATCAAAACGCAAACGGTTTTTTGTATAAAACGTGAAAATCGGGAAACAATACTTCATGTCAAGCTCTCAACAAAGAAAGGATGGTTTTTCGTTATGCTCGACAGAATTGCACTTATTCTCGCCATTGTCGGCGGTCTGAACTGGGGTAGCATCGGTCTTTTTCAGTTTGATATCGTGGCGTGGCTTTTCGGCGGTCAGGATGCACTCCTGAGCCGTATTATTTATACCGTGATCGCACTTGCGGCGGTTTGGTGTGTATCTCTCCTTTTCCGCGAACGCGATACGGATGAGATCACGGGAGAGGTTCGATAAAGCGGGTATCGCCCGCTGAAAATTGCTCGCTTATTTCAGTTTTGCCCATCTACAAATGCAGCGAAACGGCAAGGTCGATTTGAGCAATTTCTTGGGATACAAGCAAACATGAGGACGAGAAAAGCTCTCGTCCTCATTTTTTGTAATATTCAACAAACAAATCATTTGGCGTACATTCCAAAATATCACAGATTGCTTTGAGATTTTCAAATTTGATTGCACTCGTTTCATTTTCCACAATCTTTTTGAAATTTTGATAACTTAAGCCTAATTGCATATAAAGCCAATATCTTGTGTTTCCTTTTTCTTTGAGTATTTCATCAATACGAAAATGCACGGTAAACTCCCCTATACATTAGATATTGAGAAAATACAAAAATTTTTGGAGAGTTTAGATAATTATAATATTGCACCGTAAAAAGAGAGAACGCCTACCGGAAATGGGTTCGGTATTTTACACAAATGAAATCATGCGGTAGGGGTCGGCGCCCACGACGACCCAAAAATCAAAAAGTTAAATTGGGTTGTGTGGATTCCGAAATATATATAACAGACACATTTTCAACCCAAAATCATCGCATATTCACGGGTCATCGAAGGTGCCGACCCCTACGATTGTGCAACTTTTTATTGCTATCTGTTTAAGATGTATTTGTCTTCACTCAGCGACCGCCCTTTTGGGGCGGTTTTTCTATGGAAAAAAATCAGACCTCTTGACATTAAAAACAAAGAATGATATAATGTTAGGTATCTAACAAACTCTCGAAAAAACCAATATTGTCAAAGAGAAAGGAGCGATACCGATGAACCAAACTCCTCGCCTTGGATTTGAGATCAAAACCATTGCCAATCTCATCAAACGCGAGATCGACCATTATGAAGAAGAAACGTATGGAGAAAATATCACGGGCACGAACCGCTATATTCTTCTGCATCTTGCTCATAATACCGACTGCGATATTTTTCAAAAGGATTTGGAGGAGGTCTTTTCGGTTCGCCGCTCCACGATGTCTGCGATTCTTCTCAGAATGGAAGAGAAAGGACTTTTGAAAAGGACCTCTGTGGACTATGATGCCAGACTGAAAAAGATCATCTTGACCGAAAAGGGCGAACGCTTACATAAGCAAATGGAGCGTTCCGTCGATGCGATGGAGGAAAAGCTCATTACGGGAATTTCCGAAAAGGAGCAAGCGCTTCTTTTCGCGCTTTTGGAAAAGATGAAAAACAATTTGGAAAACGAGAAATCTTGAAAGAAAGGACCCATTTCTTTATGAATGGGAATGGAAAAAGCAATCTATGATCAAAATGATCAAACGGCTTGCGCAGTGTATCCGCGAATACAAAAAGCAAACTGCGCTCTCGCCGCTCTTCATTGCGCTTGAGGTCATCATTGAATGTATCATTCCGCTTGTTACCGCGGCGCTTGTCAATAGTATTCAAGCGGGCTGTGAGATGAACACCATTTTCAAATACGGCTTTATTCTCATCGGTCTTGCGATGGCTTCTCTTGCGTGCGGCGTGCTTTCGGGTTGGTTCTGCGCGACGGCGTCCTGTGGCTTTGCCAAAAATCTGCGCCGCGACCTTTATCATAAGGTTCAGGACTATTCCTTTGCTAACATCGATAAGTTTTCGACCTCCAGCCTTGTGACCCGTCTGACAACGGACGTAACGAACGTCCAGCAGGCGTTCATGATGCTCATTCGTATTGCGATCCGCGCGCCCTTTATGCTCATCTTTGCGCTCGTGATGGCATTCGTGCTCGGCGGACCTCTTGCCGTCGTCTATCTTGCGCTCGTGCCGTTCCTCGGCTTTGCCCTTTTCTCCATCTCGCGTAAGGTCATGCCGATCTTCCGCGGTGCTTTCCGCAAATACGATAAGCTGAACGAATCCGTTCAGGAAAATATCGAGGGCATTCGCGTCGTCAAATCCTTTGTCCGTGAAGATTTTGAAACGGATAAATTCAAACGCGCATCGGGCGACCTTGCAACCGATTTCACAAGAGCGGAAAAGATTCTTGCGCTCAATAACCCCATCATGCAGATCGCCATCAATACCTCGATGGTGCTCGTCTGCTTCTTCTCCTCGAAGATCATCATTTCCAATGGCGGTGTGGGCTTCAACGTCGGTAACTTTTCGAGCCTTCTTACTTACGGTATTCAGATCCTTTCCAACTGTATGATGCTTTCCATGGTATTCGTAACGCTTACCATGTCCCTCGAATCCGCACGCCGTATCGTTGCGGTCCTCGATGAAGAAAGCACCATTCAAAATCCCGGCTCTCCCATCAAGGAGGTCAAGGACGGCAGCATCGACTTCAATCATGTTACCTTCAAATATTCCGAATCGGCAGAGAAATCCGCGCTTTCGGATATCGATCTGCATATCCGCTCGGGTGAGACCATCGGTATCATCGGCGGTACGGGCAGTTCCAAGACCTCTCTCGTGCAGATGATCCCCCGTCTTTACGATGCGACGGAGGGCTCTGTCAAGGTCGGCGGGGTGGACGTGCGCCGTTATGACATCGAAACGCTTCGCAACGAGGTTTCGATGGTATTGCAGAAAAACGTGCTTTTCTCGGGTACGATCAAAGAAAATCTCCGTTGGGGCGACCCCAATGCTTCCGACGAGGAGCTTGTCCGCATTTGTAAGCTTGCTTGCGCGGATGAATTTGTTTCGCAGTTCCCAAGTGGCTACGATACCTTCATCGAACGCGGCGGTACGAACGTTTCGGGCGGTCAGAAGCAGCGTCTTTGCATCGCGCGTGCGCTTCTCAAAAAGCCGAAGATCCTCATTCTTGACGACTCGACCTCTGCGGTCGATACCAAGACCGACGCGATGATCCGCAAGGCGTTTCGCGAGGAGATCCCCGGCACGACCAAGATCATCATTGCACAGCGTATTTCTTCCGTGGAGGATGCCGACCGCATCATCGTTTTGGATGGCGGTAAGATCGACGGTATCGGTACACACGCGGAGCTTCTGAAAACAAACGCGATTTATCGCGAGGTTTATGAATCCCAGGTGAAAGGGGGAGATGACAAATGAAAAAAGGTCAACCCCTGAACAAGCGACCGAAAGCCAAAAAGGGTACACTCGGCAGAGTGCTTCGCTTTGTAACAAAGTATTATAAAGGCGCGCTTGTCGTCGTTGTCATATGCCTTCTTGTCAGCGCGATGGTCAACTCCGTCGGCGGTCTTTTCACCAATAAATTCACCGAATATATTGAAGAAGGTCTGGATATTTTTGAGATTTACGGCAAGGATACCGCGCTTGCGCAGATCATGCCCAAGGTGACGACGACCATCATTCTTCTTGTTTGCGTCTATCTCACGGGTCTTATCTGCAACTTCACGTGGACGCGCATCATGGCGTACGTTACCCAGGGTACGCTTCGCAATATGCGTAACACCATGTTTGAGACCATGCAGAAGCTCCCCATCAAATATTTCGATACCCATCCCCACGGCGATGTGATGAGCCATTATACCAATGATATCGATACGCTTCGCCAGCTCATTTCTCAAAGTATCCCGAGCTTGATTTCCTCGGGTATGATCCTCCTTTCGCTTCTTTTCATCATGCTCTATTTCAGCGTATGGCTGACGCTCGTCGTGCTTGCGGGCGGTTACTTGATGCTTTTCGTAACGAAGACCATCGGCGGTCGAAGCGCGCATTACTTTATTCGCCAGCAGAAATCGCTCGGTCATGAAGAGGGCTATATCGAAGAAATGATGAACGGTCAGAAGGTCGTCAAGGTCTTCTGCCATGAAGAAGCCTGCAAAAAGGATTTCGATGAGATCAACGAACAGCTTTTCCGTGATGCGGAAAGCGCAAACCGTTTCGCCAATATCCTCATGCCGATTCTCGGCAATATCGGTAACCTGCTTTACGTCGTCGTCGTTTTCATCGGCGGTGCGCTCGTCATCAGCGGTAACGTTCCGAATCTTTCTCTTTCGGGCAAGCCCCTCGATATCGCCATTCTCGTTCCCTTTATCGGTATGACCCGTCAGTTCTGTATGAACGTCAACCAAGCTTCTCAGCACGTCAACTCCATTGCCATGGCGCTTGCGGGCGCATCCCGTATCTTTGACTTGCTTGACGAAACGCCCGAGGTCGATGACGGCTACGTTACGCTCGTCAATGCCGCTTACAATAAGCAGGGCGAGCTTGTGGAGACCGATAAGCATACCTCTCTTTGGGCTTGGAAGCATCCTCACGCCGCAGACGGCACCGTGACCTATACCCCTCTCAAGGGCGACGTTCGTTTGACAGACGTGGATTTCGGTTACGTTCCCGAAAAGACCGTTTTGCACGATATCACGCTCTTTGCTGAGCCCGGTCAAAAGGTCGCGTTCGTCGGCTCCACGGGCGCGGGTAAAACGACCATCACGAACCTGATCAACCGCTTCTACGATATCGCAGACGGTAAGGTTCGTTATGACGGCATCAACATCAATAAGATCAAAAAAGCAGACCTGCGCCGTTCGCTCGGTGTGGTCTTGCAGGATACCAACCTTTTCACGGGTACGGTCATGGAAAATATCCGTTACGGACGCCTTGACGCGACGGACGAAGAGGTTTACGCGGCGGCGCAGCTTGCCAACGCGCATGACTTCATCACACGCCTTCCCGACGGCTATAACACGATGCTTACGGGTAACGGTGCAAGCCTTTCTCAGGGTCAGCGTCAGCTTCTTTCCATCGCGCGTGCCGCCGTTGCCGACCCGCCCGTTATGATTCTCGACGAGGCAACGTCCTCTATCGATACCAGAACGGAAGCGCTCGTTCAGCAGGGCATGGACGGTCTGATGTACGGCAGAACCGTTTTCGTCATCGCGCACCGTCTTTCCACGGTCCGCAACTCTGACGTGATCATGGTCCTTGACCACGGTCGCATCATCGAACGCGGCTCGCATGATAAGCTCATTGCCGAAAAGGGCAAGTATTATCAGCTTTATACCGGCGCGTTTGAGCTGGATTAACATCGGTTCGATGTGCTTATAAAAATCAAAATATCATGTAGGGCGGCTTGCCAATGGGCTGCCGAAGACTAAGAATCCAAATATTTTCGGCGGGATGTGGGCATCCCGCCCTACTTTCGTCGAATTTATGTTGGATTACGTGTATATGAGAAAAGCACCCTCGGGGTGCTTTTCTTCTTTGAATATGGGTACAAAAATTCAACTTACGGTTAAAATCGCCTTTCCTATCGTTATCTTTACATTCCATTCCGTATATGATAAGATAAAAACAGAAACAAGCTTGTTTGATTTTTGAATGAAAGGTTGTATGTTTATGAAAATTTTGATTGGCGAAAACATCAAACGGCTTCGCCGCGAAAAGGATATGACACAGGAGGCGCTTGCGGAATATCTGAACGTTTCCATCGCTGCCGTCAGCAAATGGGAGAGAAACGAAACCTATCCCGATATCACCTTGCTTTTTCCGCTCGCGCAATTTTTCGGCGTTACCTTGGATACGCTGATGGGCTATGACGAGGCGAAGATCAAAGGAGAGATCGATGCCGTGATGCAGGAATACAGGCATTTGTCTTGGAAAGAACGCACTCCGTTTATCACAAAGGCATATCACGATTATCCGAACAGCGACGTGATCATGTACCGCTATATGTGGGATATCGCGGGCGATTGGGCAGATAACGACCCCAAGGTGCTTCTTGAGAAAAAGGACGAGCTTCTTGCTATCTGCGACCGCATTTTCTCGATCTCCACAAATGAGAGTTTGCGTCTTGATACTTGGAATATGCGCGCAAAGATCCTTCACGCGGAGGGTAAGACCGAGGACGCGCTCGCCATTTACAACGAAAAATTTACGAGCTGGTATCATACGAAGGAGCAAAAGTCGGAGCAGCTTTTTGCCAAGGATACGCCTGAATTTCGCCGTTACCTGCGAAATAATCTCTATGAGCTTTCCGATTTTGCCGCGGATAAGCGCATGAAAGAGATTTGGTTTTGTCATGACGATTCCGTTGCCGAAAAGACGGAAAAAAGCTTTGCGCTTGCCGGGGCGATGGGCGATATGTATGAAGCCGTCGGCGGAGCGGATATCTTATTTGCACAGTATTCCGTGTATTTGAGCTTAAAAAATGCACTTCGCCGTTTTGGAGGTAAAGAGGAAGACCGTATACGCACCGACAAAGAAAGTCATCTCGTTGCGCTCAAGATCGATGCGCTTGCCAAAGAAGACGAAAGCGTCATGGCGTATCTTTTGTATCGTTTTGGTGAAACACTTGTGAAATGATAGCGACAGAAAAAGCACCCTGCGGGGTGCTTTTCTTCTTTGAAAGCCTTAAAAGGAATGACTGCTACGTCCGCGAGATCCATTCGACTGCACACCGCCGCGTCATTCTGAGCGAAGGGCGAAGCCCGAAGTCGAAATTTTGCGTAAGCAAAATCGCCGTAGGCGGAATCTCCGGCGGTGTTCCGCTCAGGATGACCGCGCGGAAATATTCAAAGCTTGTGGTTGCCAGAGAAGTCTATTGAATTTTATCTTGACAAATCGCGCTTTTTCGTGTTATGCTGAAGATATCAATATGATGGATAGGAGATAAGCCATGAAACATTTTGAAAAATTTGGCGTTATGATCGATTGCTCCCGTAATGCCGTTCCGAATCTGCAAGCCTTGAAGCGTTTTATTGAGATCCTTGCAAAAATGGGCTATAACTGCGTGATGCTCTATACAGAGGATACCTATGAGATTCCGAGCGAACCGTTCTTCGGTTATAAGCGCGGCAAATATACCATCGAGGAATTGCGCGAGATCGATGACTACGCGGATTCCCTCGGTGTGGAAATGATCCCCTGTATTCAGACCTTGGCGCACGTCAATGCGCTGATGCGCTGGGAGCGCTTCAGAAAGATCCGCGATTGCAACGATATTTTGCTTGCAGGTGATGAACGTACCTATGCGCTCATCGATGCGATGTTTGATTCTCTTTCAAAATCGCTGCGCTCGCGTAAAATTCATATTGGCATGGACGAAGCGCATATGGTCGGTCTTGGCAAATATCTTGACCGCAACGGATATCATAACCGCCATGAGATCTTGCTCGCGCATTTGAACCGTGTTTGTGAGATCGCGCGTCAATACGGCTATGAGCCGATGATGTGGAACGATATGTTTTTCCGTCTTGACCTTGACGGCGATTATTACGTTCCCAAGGATAAGATCGGTACGTATCATATCTCCAAGGAGGTTTGCGATAAGGTCCCCTCTGACCTTTCGGGCGTATATTGGGATTATTACAATACCGACGCAACCGTTTACGACGCGATGATGTCGCTTTCAGATGAGCTTTCTCCCAATCGCGTATGGTTTGCGGGCGGCGCATGGTGCTGGGGTGGATTCACACCGCATAACCGTTACAGCATCCGCCGAAATGAGGTTGCGATTCCCGCTTGTATCCGCAACGGCGTGAAAAATGCGATCCTTACCATGTGGGGCGATGATGGCGGCGAAACACCGATCTTTGCCGTTTTGCCTGCGCTCATGCACGCGGCGGCGATGGCAGAGGGCATGACCGAGGACGAAATGAAAGCGAAATTCCTCGAGATCACAGGCGTTTCGTATGATGATATGATAACACTTGACCTCCCTAATTATATTTACGGCAAGGAATACGGCACAGGCTCCTCGAACTATTCCAAAAACCGTCTTTATAACGATCCTTTCCTTGGTATCGTGGATAAAAACAACGATAAGCCCGTTGACCCCAAGATATTTGCGGAATATGCAAAGCGCTTTTATGCAAACGCTGAAAAATATCCCGAGTTTGGTTATCTTTTCAAAACGCAGGCAACGCTTTGTGATATTTTGACGGAAAAATTTGACCTCGGTATCCGTACCCGTGAACTGTATGAAAAAGGTGACAAAGAGGGGCTTCGTGCGCTTGCCGAAGGAGATTATACGCTTTTCTGTGAGAAATGGGAGGCGTTCTATACGGCGTTCCGTTATCAGTGGGAAACGGTCAATAAGACCTATGGCTTTGAAATGCAGGATATGCGCCTTGGCGGACTTCTCGTGCGCGTGAAAAATTGCAAGCGCAGACTTCTTGATTTTGCGGACGGAAAGCTTGATGGTATTGCGGAATTGGAAGAAGCGGTCTTGCCGCATGACGGCGGTAACGCAGGTCAATGGCATCATGCGTATTCCGCGGCAAGCATTGCCATGAATTATATCAGTATGTGATACAAAAAAGGTGTTCTATGCGTTTTTACGGTTGGAATATTTTATACGTCATCATCAGCATTTTTCTCTATATCACCTTCCGCTTTGGCGTGGAGCATTATTTGCGATATACTAAAAACAGTAAGACCTTTATCCGAAAAAATCAGCAGGGCTTTTGGAATTATTGGTTTTATCTCAAAATGCGTTCGGAATTGAACTTGTTTTATTGGCTGAATGCGCTTTTGCTCCCCTTGACGCTTGCGTACTTAGTTTTGACGGTTTCGCTGGGCTGGCTTTCTTTTATGCAGATACCCATCGCGGTTTTGTCGGCGCTTTTGTGTATCGTGCAGATTCCGTCGGTCCTGCTTTCAGGAAAATATGATAATCTTTGGTATCATGGTAAAGTGTTCCTTTGGCTCAGGCGAAATCCCGCAGGCGGAGGATGGGATAGCTCTCTCTTCCATATCGTCGGGCTGCTTGGTATCGTGGCTTTTGTGATCTATAATATTTGTTCGGCAATTTTGTAACATACGCTCGTGTATGTAGGGCGAGATGCCCACATCTCGCCGTCGATGTTTGTCTTTTTGCTTTCGGCTACATGAAATTTTTGATTTTGAGTGAGCATATCGAACTCGCGTGAATAAATAGCAAACGGAGTACCTGCGATGCAGGTGCTCCGTTGTTTATATATAGAGGATCGCTCGAATCGACCTCGTCGTTTATTTCTCGCAAAGGATCATAGCGGGCGCGCGGAATTTGCCGTCCTTTCCGCGCATGGAAAGGGGGTAAATTTCGTCATTTGAAAGAAAGAGCATTTCCATGGCATCTCTCGCAGGGAAATATCGCATATATTCCAGATAATCCCAAACGTGAGCGGGCGGGTCTATCTTGTTTGAGCGAAGATGTGCTTCAAGGTCATGTCCGATGACCTCCAAAATGCGTGTTTTCGTTTGCCCGAGAAGTGCGCGGAAAGCCTTTTCGTCCTCTTCTTTGAAAAACGGAATGGCAAGGCGAAGTCCGTCCTCCGTTTTTTCGAGAATATCGATTTCAATGAGATTGGGAATCACATCAAGGTCAACGGTTCCCAGATTTTCCTCGTTTTTCTGTGCGATGTCATAAAGAAGCGTTTCCAAACGAATATTGGGATTAAACTGATAGGTTTCATGCGTCGGACCAAGTTGGGAGCTGTAATCTGAGAGTGTGTATTGCTTGCCGCCGATGGTGCTTTTGCGCCGATATTTGCCCGAAATATAGTATGCTTGGCGTTCGGTATCCTTGTTTTCGGGATGTATGTGTCCCATCGCGTGCCAAGAGCCGTTGTAGGGACGCTTGGCGTTGCTCATGATCGGCTTTTCTTGGTAGATCTGTTTTTCTGTTTCCCAAATGACACAGAGCAATGCTTCAAGACCGAAAAAGGAAAGCGCACTTCGTTTTACGGTGTCGGGTTCGTTTGCGAGGTACGGCTCGCGGAGAAGCGCTTCAAAGGCTTTCTTGAGAATCCCGTCAACCTTGCTTCGATGCGTATTCACAAATGCTTTCTGCGCTTCAAAGCGTGTTTCCGCATCTTCGGGGAAGTACATAATAAATCGCGTGCTGTATTTTCCGCCGTCGCTGACCTGCATCAGCTCTGCTTGGACGAGCTTATCCAGCGCAGATTCCACATAACAAGTGGCAACGCCGAGCGTTTTGGCAAGCTCCACAGCGGTGAGCGGTTTTTTGTACGCGCAAATGAGGAGGTTTTGCATCAAAAGATCGTTTTGATAACAAAAAGGACTGCTATCCCATCCGGCCGACCCGCAAATGCCGATGTTCATGGTTTTTGGTTCGTAGCTTGGTGTATCGAAATTTTTCATGGTAAGACCCTTTCTGAGCGTTTTTCTTCCCGTATCCAAACGGCTTTTGACCGTCCCCTGCGGTAAGGAAAGCGCGTCTGCGATGCTTTCAACGGATTCTCCCTTGAAATAAAACCGTACGATGGCTTCCCGATATTTCTTTGCAAGAAAGGCGATCTCACGTCGAAGCTCTTCTGCTTCTTCTCTCGAAATCAGTGTTTCCTCGGCGCTTTTTTCGTCGGATGCCAGCATATACAGGCTCTCGTCGTCGATGGACATGACGACCGTGCCGTATTTTTGGCGCAGACGCGCGTGGAAAATATTTTCCATCACTTGCATGAGATAAGCTTCTGCGTTTTCAATGACCGTTCCCTTGGCTTCGGCAC
Organism: Clostridia bacterium; assembly: GCA_017937845.1. Lineage (GTDB taxonomy): Bacteria > Bacillota > Clostridia > Oscillospirales > CAG-272 > QALR01. The sequence goes on from JAGBCV010000031.1 coordinate 39,900, forward strand.
GCAGAGCGGCAAGCACAGCTTCGCTGACAAGGTCGGCGGCGTCTTGATCATTTCCCGTTTTGTATGCTGCGGTACGCATGAGCCTTGGAAACAGAGCTTCGATCGGCAGATTGGTCTTTTGCATGGTGTCCTCCGTTTTTTGTTTGGTTACGTTTTCTTGAAAGCTTTCATTGTGATAGTCGGAAAAACGGGATTTTGGGTCGATGATTTTTGAAAAAATTTGAAAAATTTATTCCTCCACGGCGGTAAATTCTGGCGCGAAAAGCTTTTCGACATTATATTCCACAAGCCCGAAATCAAAACGGGACATGAGATTTTTTGCGGTCTTATTGCGGTTTGCCATATCCTCCAAAACGGGCGCAAAGGTTTCGAGAAGCTCGATACCCGTCGGCTCCTCCGAGAAGCGCACGATGGTCTTGGTGCGGTGGAAAAAGAATTTGATATGGCGCACGCTTGTCGTTTCCAAAAAGTGGATCGTCAGCTTCAAGACGGGAACGTCGTCCTCGTTTTGGGTCATCTTAGCGATGGCGGCGGCGTAAAAATGCTCGCCGTTTTCCAAAAAATCAAAATAACAAGCGTTTCCGTCGGGGGAAAAGGGGATACGAAGTGTTTCTTTTTCCTTGAATATGACCGCTTCGATGATGTTTCCGCGCGCTTCAAAGCGTATTTTTTGAATCCCATCGGAGAAATTTCCGTGAAAAACGCTCATGACGAGGGGCAAAACGCCGATGTTTTTCGCATCCAAACGGTAGGTCTTGCCGATAAGTGGCGCAAAAGAGCCAAGCATTTTTTTCATTTCCGCGCGGCTGTGAACGGGGGGCAGGGAAAGGGACGTGCTATATAGCGTGAGGGTCGCTTGTGCGCGGCGTGCGGGCTTCAGCGGCTCTGCCGACGGCTGAAACGCATTGCCGAAATATTTTTCGATGAGCGCCATCAGCCTGCCGTTCGGGAAAAATTCCGCATTTCCGCTATACATCATGATCGCCATCTTGATATCGGGGAAGATGATGAGATTTTGTCCGAGCATTCCGTTAAATTGATAGGAGTCGGGACGGATGCTTCGCCAGATTTGAAAGCCATAGCCGTATTTATTTTCGCGCTCGGGCGTATCCATCTGCTTTTTGGTCATTTCCGAAAGCCATTCCTCGGAGATGAGGCGTTCGCCGTTCCAGATACCGCCCGAAAGAAAGAGCTTTGCGAATTTCAAGAGGTCTTCGGCTTTCATATAAAGTCCCCAACCGCCCTTGGTGATGCCCTTGGGACATTTTTCCCAGTACACCTCCGTGATCTCCATCGGATGAAAAATGCGGTCGGAAAGGATATCAAACATATCTTTTCCCGTTTTTTCGCGGATGCAAGCGGAAAGCATATAGGAGTTCATGCTGTTATACATAAATTTTGTGCCGGGCGGATTTTTGATGCTTGCGCCGAAATAGCCGTCGATCCAATCCTCATAAAGCGCACTGCCCATTTCGTTAAATGAAACACAAGCGCTCATATTGAGCAGATGGCGGATGGTGATATCTCTTTGACGGGCGATATCGAGATTGAACGTGCGCTTTGGGAAGATATCCGTCAGCTTATCGTCGAGATGTAGGATGCCGTCATCCACCAAAAGTCCGACGGCAAGCGCGGTGATGCTTTTGCACATGGAATGCCCGACGTGCCATGTGTCTTTATGATACGGATAAAATTCCGTTTCCAAAATGATCTTTTCATTTTTCATGATCATGAGCATATGCGGATGAAGCTCGGTCATGCTTGCATATTCGCGTAAAAAATCATAGAGATGACTGCTGGAGATGCCGACGGATTCGGGAGTGGCGCGTTCAAAGGGGGAATGAATGGGCAAGCGGGCAGGGGAGGCGTGTTTGGTGATGGGTGCTCCCTCTCGTATGAGCTCTTTGCGGTCGTTTATCAGCTTTGTGATGAAAGTTGCCGCTTTTTTATACATAATAATATCCATAAACACTTTCCTTTTTCAAAAAAATGTGATATCATATAATATGATATATCATTAGACTTGTTCGATAACCAAAAAGAATGAGCCGTGAGATCCATTCGACTACACACCGTCCCGTCATTCTGAGCGCAGGGCGAAGCCCGAAGTCGAAATTTTGCGTCAGCAAAATCGCCGCAGGCGGAATCCGGACGGTGTTTCGCTCAGGATGACTACGCGGAGATATTCAGAACTTGTGATTGTCGAACAAATCTATTGAACAACTCCATTATAGCTTTTTTACGATGGAAAATCAATGTAATTTTTGTAAACATACAAAGGAGGTATTTTATGAGCGTACGAACAGATCGCATCAACGAGCTTTATCATAAATCCAAAACGGTGGGACTGACCGAGGAAGAAAAAGCCGAACAGAAAAAGCTCCGCGATGAATTTCGCGCCATCATTCGCGCCAATATGAGCCTTGACTTGAACAATACGGTCATCGAACGTCCCGACGGTCAAAGAGAAAAGCTTACGAAAAAGGGAAAATGATCTCTTCATTTTCTGTTTTTGCTCCCTTTTATATAAGGGAGCTTTTTGTTTTTGGGTTCGGGCGACTCGGTGCTTTATGAACAAATTGTAAACAAATGAAAATTTTGAAGGTTTTTTCGTTTCCGATTCGATTGTATATATGAAGAGCCGAAAAGAAAGGAGATGAAAACGGTGATTTTGATGGCATTTGAGGACGATACGGCGCGGATGAAATTTGAGCGCATCTATCTGCAATATCACAGAGCGGTCTTGGAACGCGCCTTGACGCTTCTACGAAATCATCACGATGCGGAGGATGCGGCGCAGGAAACGTGGTATGCAGTATCCAAAAATCTGCATCTTTTTTCCGAGGAGGATCCCCAAACGCTGAAAGCGACCATTTTGAAGATCGTGAAATATAAGGCGATAGACCTCTTTCGTAAGCGTTCGTTACAGGACGGCATGACGGTGGAGCAAGAGACTGCCGATTATGAAATGACGGTCGACGATACGGTGCTTTCCGCGATCTGCGAAAAGGAATCCGTCGAGAAGATCGTATCGTGTATGCGCGAAATGGACGAACGCTATATCGATATCCTACGGCTTTATTATTTACAAGGTAATACGACGAGAGAGATCGCAAGGTTGCTTTCGCTGAACGTGAAAACGGTGGAAACACGTCTGGCAAGAGGGCGTGCGCTTCTCTGTCAAGCCTTGACCAAGCAGGGATTTGGAAAAGCATCCCGATGAAAGAAAGGAGAACCTTTATGAAAAACAAAAATTTGAGCGATGCGCTTCGCAAGCTGGACCATGAATATTTGGAAGCGCTTCCAAGCGTCCCCGCTGAGGAGCTGTACTATTCTCCCGAATATGAAAAAAAGATCGATCGCTTGCTCGGGAAAAAGAAAGAGAGAAAAGCCTTTTCATGGAAACATCTTATAAAGCAGGCGGGTGCATTTGCGCTTGGCGCGGCGTTTGCGGCAAGCATCGCTTTGATCTTCCCGATCGGCACGCCTGCAAAAGCCGAGGAAAATCCCATTTGGCAATATGACGTAGTGGATTTCGTCGATACCCATTATACCGTTCATTCCCCCGTCACGACCCTTGCCGCTACGGAAAACGGTTATACAAAAGGTACGTATGAATACGATTATCTGACGATCCTTTCCGAGATCTCGTTTTATACGGCGGTCGCGGAACAGTATATCATTCGTTCCGCAAACGTTGGAAACGAAGAGATTCAGGGCTTTTTGGAATACGTGGATCAAGACGACATCACAAAGCCCTACGACGATATCATTCTTCATGCGTTTGAGCTCTTGAATGCCTGCGGTTTTGCGCCTGCTGAGCTGACGATGGACGTTTTGTGGGAATATTGGTGGAGCTTGCCTTATGAAAAGAGCCGCAACAGCGTTACCTCCTTCGTCGGACTTTCTCTCGGTAACGTGCATGAGAAATTGACCGAAAACGCAAACGCACTGCTTTCGCTTACAACGAAATATCCCAATTATCACGGTGATTTTCTCGTCAGCGACTACGTTTGCGAGCGTGCGGAAAAGCTCATCGAGGCTTGCAAGCCCGTTTACGCAAACAAGACCGAACATATGGAAAAATGGCTTGCCTATTATGCGACTGTCGAACCCACTCTCGTTGTGACAGAAGAATTTATCCGTGAGCTTGACGCGGTAAAAATTACGATTACGGGTAACGGTCGATATCAGCTTCCCGGACTTGCCAAGCGGTACATCGAAAACGATGACGGTGCAGACAAGGACGGACACGTCATCACGCTGGATGCAAAATATGCCAAGGAAACGCTTACGGTCTATTTGCCTGTTTCCTCGTATTTCGGTCAGAACGGCGCGGTTCAGGATTTGGAAATTGCCAAATATGATGAAAACGGAAAGTATTTTGAAGACGAATACGTTTTGACGCTTGACCCTGCTGAGTATTATTCCGACGCGCCCATTACCATGAACAACAGACAGCTTGACGGGATTCTCCATGGCTATTTCGGCGAGCATTATTCCGAAAAGGACCTTTTGAACGTACAGGAGATCACGGTTCAGTATTTTGAATACGCGGATTATCCGACAAATCCCCCTCAAATGACGCTCCGTATCTGGAACGGTATGCGCGATGTCTATCTCTATTGTACGCTTGATCTTGCGGGTGCCGAATCCGAGGAGATCTTTATCGCGGAGCTTGCAGAGGACCTTCGTCATTTTCATGGGCTTCGCGCTTGCATCACAAACGGCGATGCGGACAGACTCATTTCCACCGAGCTCAAAAAAGAGCTTTATCCGTATTGTATCAATCCCGAAATGGCGCTCGCACAGGGCGCACCCGAAGAAATTTATTCCTGAAACGATATTCTCCTATCAAAAGAACGGGCTTTTGCCCGTTTTTTTATGCGATTTTATGCAAAAAATAAAACTTAAAGAAAAATGCTCTTGCAGGAAGCAAAAATATATGGTATAATAAATCAGTATGATAATAAAAAATCGATTGCCGTTTCAAATATACGGCAGAATGGAGAAAATCATGGTAGATAACAATATCAAATTCATCACCGACTACGATAAAGAAGTCGGCGAAGCAATGGGTGCTGAGCTTGCACGTCAAAGACGCGGTATCGAGCTCATCGCTTCCGAAAACATCGTTACCGAAGCCGTTATGGCGGCAATGGGTAGCGTACTGACCAACAAATATGCAGAGGGTTATCCCGGCAAGCGTTACTACGGCGGTTGCGAATGTGTTGACGTTGTGGAAAACATTGCAAGAGAACGCGCTTGCAAGCTTTTCGGTGCAGAACATGCAAACGTACAGCCTCATAGCGGCGCACAGGCAAACACAGCCGTTTATTTCGCACTTCTTAAGCCCGGCGATACCGTTCTCGGTATGAACCTCGCTCACGGCGGACATCTTACTCACGGTTCTCCCGTCAACATGTCCGGCTCTTACTTCAACTTCGTTCCTTACGGCGTAGATTCCGCTGACGGCAAGATCAACTACGAAAAGCTCCGTGAAATTGCTCTTGAAGCAAAGCCGAAGCTCATCGTTGCAGGTGCTTCTGCATACGCTCGCGCAATCGACTTTGAAAAGATTTCCGTTATCGCAAAGGAAGTCGGCGCATATTTCATGGTCGATATGGCACACATCGCAGGTCTTGTTGCGGCAGGACTTCACCCGAACCCCGTTCCTTATGCTGATATCGTAACTACGACCACACATAAGACCCTCCGCGGTCCTCGCGGCGGTATGATCCTTTGCAAGGCTGAGCTTGCAAAGCAGATCGATAAGGCGATCTTCCCCGGCACACAGGGCGGTCCTCTTATGCACATCATCGCGGCTAAGGCAGTTTGCTTCGGCGAAGCGCTCAAGCCCGAATTTAAGGAATATCAGCAGCAGATCATCAAGAACGCAAAAGCGCTTGAAAAATCTCTCCTTGCAGAAGGCTTTGACCTTGTTTCCGGCGGTACGGATAACCACCTCCTTCTCGTTGACCTCCGTCCGATGAATATCACAGGTAAAGAGCTTGAAAAGCGTCTTGACGAGGTTTATATCACCGTTAACAAAAACGCTATCCCCGACGATCCTCAGAGCCCGTTCGTAACCAGCGGTATCCGTGTCGGTACACCTGCGGCTACCACCAGAGGCTTGAAGGAAGAAGATTTCGAGGTTATCGGTCATCTTATCGGTCTTTGTGCAAAGGACTTTGAAAACAGCGCAGATTATATCCGTGCAGAGGTTACAAAGCTTTGCGAAAAATATCCGCTTTATTAAACCAAACAATGCTCGCGGAAAAGCTCGTTACGCTTGCACGTGAAAAGAATATCACCTTCGGTACGGCGGAAAGCTGTACCGGAGGACTTATTTCCGCTGCCGTCACCGATATTTCGGGTGCATCAGCCGTTTTTTGGGGCGGTATCGTTTCCTATGACAATCGTGTCAAGGAGAATCTTCTCGGCGTGGAGCATGAAACGCTTGTGACCCTCGGTGCGGTATCTGCCAAGACGGCAGAACAGATGGCTGTGGGTGCCGTTCGTGCGCTTTCCGTGGATTTTGCGGTTTCTGTGACGGGAATTGCAGGACCCGGCGGCGGTACACCCGAAAAGCCCGTTGGACTTGTTTATATTGCCGTTGCCTCGACAAAAGGCGTGATCACCGTGAAAGAGAATCATTTCAAGGGAGAGCGCGAGGAGGTACGCCGTCAAACGGTTGAAACGGCGCTTTCTATGCTCATTTCTGCAATCGAAGAAACATAATCCGAGCCGAAAGGCTCGGATACGATTTTATTCAACTTTTTTCTTTTTGAAAGAAAAAAGAAATGCGTACTTTTCTTGTGCAAAACAAGAAAAGTACCAAAAGAAATTTGCAAGCGTTCCGCTTGACCAAAGCGCGAATGTTAAGTCTTAACAAAATCGGCTCCCCGCACGGATTCTTCATGAACAAGTTCGAGAACCCCAAAACATGCTAACGCATATTTTGAGGACCCCGAGTTCATGAAGCCCTCCGGTGGTAGCGAAGCGGCGACGAGGTAGTGAATGACAGCCTGAATGG
>JAGBCV010000004.1 GCA_017937845.1 Clostridia bacterium
TATTGCTCACCTCTGCGCTCGTATTCGATTCCGTTCTGTATCATTCTATCCTTCATCATTTTTAGCCCCCTCTGTGAATCTTTCTGTAGATCTCGTGAATATCGTCAAGATGTGTCTGCGATTTGCGCATAATGCTGTTGTACTCCCCAGAGCAGAGGAACGAAAGCATGTCCTTCTTTTTCACCCAAATGCGAGAGTCAAGCATGATGCAATGGAGTTTACCTTCCACACACCAGCGGCGGACTATCTTTCGCGGATATCCGGTGATGGCTTCGATGTCCGGCGGTTGCAGCATATCACGGCAGTTCTCCAACCTCTTTTGATAATATTTTTTGAGGGTGTTGGATTTGAGGTCTTTTTCGGGCAGACAGTTGATGGAGAGTATCCGCTGTTCCACCATCATTTTCAGCGCCTCTTGTCGCTGCCGCTTTTCATCGTTGAGTGCCTTGGGGATGGCAAATTTGCAAGGCTGCTTTTGGTATTCCTTGAGCGCGGCAAGCAGATCTTCTTTCCTGATTGTATAGCAGTGTGTCTTCTTATCGCTGATCTCACAAGGAATCAGACCGGCTCGTAGGTAGTATCTTGCGGTTCGTTTGCTGATGTGACAAACCACCCGTAAATCCTCAAGGGAGAAGGTGTCGGGTAACATGGCGATTTCGTTCAGATCGTATATCATTTTTAGCCCTCCTTCGTCGGATGTATCAGGTCATAGATCGCTCGGATGTCGGCAATATGTTGGGGCGATTTTACGTTGATATCGTTGTAGGTAAAAGAGGTCAAAAACCTTATGGCGTCTGCCTTTGCGATCCATAGGCGGTTGGTTTTCGCGTGTGCGATGAGCTTCTTTTTCTTGCACCACCGCGTGATGGTTGGCGAGCGGTATCCCGTGACGCGCACAAGGTCGGCAACACAGATCAGTTCGGAGGCATCGGCAAGCTTATTTTTGTAATATTCGACCGCTACATCCGACGCGAGATCCTGCGTTGGGAGGTATATTATGGGGCTTTTGCGGATTCCGTTTAAGTGTTGTTTTTCTCTCCAAATTCCCGGGATTTTGTATTTCTCGGGATTTTCACTGTAGTCTTCAATGGCTCTCAGCAGGGCGGTTTTTTTGACCAGGTAACACCGCGTTTTCTTCCCGGTTGTCTCGTAGGGAATGAGTCCGCTTTTAAGATAGTACCGCGCATCCAAATGGCTCAAATGGCAGGCGCGGCAAAGGTCTGCCAAGGAAAAGACATCCGGCAAGCGTTGAATTTCGTCTAAATCGTAACGCATAAAAAATTCTCTCCTAAATCGTGAAAAATTCTCTCCAAAAAAAGAAAAATCTCGATGTACTGCAGTTGCAATTCTTCTCTCGCGAATTCTCTCCAAATTCTCTCCAAAGTGCCAAAAATTCCTCAAAAAACGAGGGGTCTGTATCGATTCCGATCAATTCGTTTTAATTCATATCGGTTCCAAACAGTCCCGATAAGCCTTGTGAAATAAGGATTTTCGGGAATTGTTTTAGCCTGAACTGTACCGAACTAAGCTGAAACGGTATTCTTTGGTAGACTTCTTGAAACCCCTTTGAGTTCACGCCCACGTGAGTTCGAATCCCATACCTAAAAAACGAAGAAAAGGTCACTGTGGAGTTGTAGCTCCACAGTGACCAATGTTTTTAATACACTTCAAACGGGTATTTTAATCTAATACGATCATACCGTGCAATTAGGATCACAACAGGTTTTCGTAGTTGTTTTTTGCGAAATAATCATCCATCTGAACCACGGTATCGTTGTGTCTTGCTTCCTCTGCCGCAAAGCCGATCAAATGGTTTGCAACGGAAACTCGAATATTCGCAATGGAATTGCCCGTGTAATTTTCTGTCAGATAATCATAAAGATCGGTAACGATGCCGAGATCACCGCCGAGATGACCGCCCACGATGGTCTCACCCTCTTCAAGGACGGGAACTTTATAACGTTTGCCTTCCGCAAAGTTGTAAATTTGAATCTCCTTGTCGGATTCAAAGGCATAAAGCTCGCCCCTTGTGCCGTAAATGTGGATATATCTGCCGCCACCGTTGAAGGCGTTGACGGAAAGATGCGAGATGACACCATCGGCAAATTCCATATTCACGATCTGGTGATCTACCATATCGTTGTTGGCGTGATAAACACAAAGTCCGTAGTCGGTGCGTTTCAGTGCCTCGCGGAGCTCCTCATCGGAAAAGTTGTCGTGTGTGGCGACCTGCTTTTTGAAGATATCCTTCCAAGGGCGACCGTCGGGATTATGGATATAAAGCGTTTCGCAGTTATAAACACAGGTCTTGGCGTGAGGACAGTTGCCGTCAATGCATCTGCGAGGAGAACCTTCAGGAGCATTTTTCTCTGTAAAATGTGTCAGACTGCCGAAGGAAGATACCTTTTTGCAGGGTTTATCGATGAGCCACTGAGCCATATCCAGATCGTGGCAGGTCTTGGCGAGGATCATAGGGGTTGCTTCCTTTTCAGAGTGCCAATTTCCGCGGACAAAGCTATGAGAGAAATGAACGTTTCCCACACATTCTATCTGATCGAGGGAAACAATCTCACCGAGCGTACCGCTTGTGATGATGGATTTCACTTTTTTATAGAAGGGTGTATATCGCAAAACATGACAAACAAGAACGGAAACATTTTTTTCCTTGGCGGCGTTGGCGATATCCGTGCATTCCTTCACGGTCTGTGCCACGGGCTTTTCCAGAAGCAGATCATATCCAAGGGAGATCGCTTTCATGGCGGGCTCATAATGCAGGTTGTCCGATGTGGCGATGACCGCAATGTCAGCCATTTTCGGAAGAGCGAGCAGATCTTTCCAATCTGAGAAGCACATGTCCTCTGAAAAGCCGTACATTTCCCGAATGACGCGGCATTTTTCTTTATTGGGATCAGCCACGGCAACGATCTTGTATTTTTCGGGTGTCATGTGCATGTGTTTTGCGTAGGCAGAGCCTCTGCCTCCTGCACCGATGAGAACAACTGTTAATTGTTTCATATTTTTGATATCCTTCCTTTGATATATCGTTTTTGTGGATCAATATACTTTCTTGATATCAAATACGAATGTTTTGAAGTCACCCGGCATTTTACCGCCTGCCGTTTTGAGGGGCAATACCAAGCCGACGTTCATGATCGATGCGCCCGAAAGACGCAAGCAAAGTTCGTATTCTTTGTTTACGACCTCGTAAACGGCGTTTACATCAAGTCCGCGCGGGAAGATACGCTTGTGTTCGTCGTTGGGACGGCAAAGCGCACGCATAGCGGTCACTTTTGCTTTTGCTTTGTCCTTGGAAACGACCGTTACCGCAAAATAATTGGAATCAAAGGTGTTTTCCATTCTGTAAAGATCGCCGTGAAGCACGAGGTCTTCCATTTCGCGGTATTCTGCGACCTGAAGCTTGATCTCATCCAACTCCTCGGGGGTGATTTTCGTGGTATCAAGCTCATAGCCCGTTGCACCGAGATGTGCGATATTGGCGCGTGTGCTGAACGGTGTCGTTCTTTCTGTCTGATGATTGGGACAGATGGAGGTGTGGCAGGAGATGGCGGAAAGCGGATAGAAAAGAGAAGTTCCGTATTGGATCTGTGTACGCATATAGGCATCGGTGTCGTCGCTTGCCCATATCTGCGGGAAATAATAGAGGATAGCGGGGTCAAAGCGTCCGCCGCCGCCCGCGCAGCCCTCGAAGAAGATATGCGGGAATCCGTTTACAAGACGCTCGCAAAGGTCATAAAGACCGAGCGCATAACGATGATGAAATTCCTGTTGCTTGCCTGCGGGGAGCGCACGGGAGAAGTTTTCTGTAATGGCGCGGTTGAAGTCCCACTTGACGTAGTCGATCTCGTTTTCGCGCAGGATCTTGGAAACAGCTTCTACGATATAATCGCGTACGTCTTCGCGTGTGATATCCAGCACGAGCTGACGGCGGGAAACACAAGGCTCCGTTCCGGGAACGGAGATCGCCCAATCGGGATGTGCGCGGTAAAGATCGCTGTCGGGGTTGACCATTTCGGGTTCAAACCAGATACCGAACTTCATACCGGCATCGTGAACGTAATCGATAACGGGGGTAAGACCGTCAGGGAAGACCTCGGGGCTTACCGTCCAATCTCCAAGACCCGCTTTGTCATTTCTGCGAGCGCCGAACCAGCCGTCGTCAAGCACGAAGGTATCAATGCCCGTACCGCGGACGGCATCGATGATGGGGAGCAAACGCTCGGGCGTGCAACCGAAGTATACCGCCTCCCAGCTATTGATGACGAGAGGATGGGGAATGTTGGCGAAGCGTTCGTTGATGAGATATTTTCTGTAAGCATCGTGATATTCACGCGACATACCGCCGATACCTTCATTCGAGTATGCAAGTACGACCTCGGGTGTTGCAAACGTTTCACCTGCGGAAAGCTCCCAAGTGAAATCAAAATCGTTGATACCGCCTGTCAGACGTGTGTAGCCCTTCGTGCCGACCTCTGCTTTGAGCGCATAGGATGCGGAGTAAATGAGGTTTACGCCGAGCGCAGGACCGAAATCTTCCGTGGTATTCTTGCTAATGAGCGCCATTGCGGGGCTGTGACGGCGTGTGGAGGATGCGGATTTTTCATCTACGCAAACGATGCCGTGAGGAAGCGGTGTGCGTTCGGGCTTGCCCTCACGCGCCCATGCGTTTTCGATGGTGAGCAAGTCGTGATCGGAGCCGACAACGTCGAGCGTAAAGCTGTATGCGCGGAGAATTTTTACGTCCTCATCCGTGCAGCTTTCAATTTCCATATGGCGGGCAATAACGGATGCATCATCGTATACCGTATAGAAAAGATGAACACGCATTTCCGAAAACTTATCCTTGAGTGTAAGCTTCAGCGTTTCGCCGCCGCGCATGGAGGGCATGCCTGCAAGAGCGGGCTTTTCTGCGAGAATCTCGTGTGTTTCATAGAGAAATTCGTTCAATCTGCTGCCGTTCTTTTGCAAAAGCTGGAGTGAACATTCACGAAATTCACCGTTGCCGTAAAAGGATACTTCACTTCTGTATACGTTATAGGAAAGACCTCCTGCATGAACCTTTCCGGGGATCGCCGCTTCTCCGGAGTCGCCGATATTTGCCTCATATGTATAGGTCAGATCGTCGCGTCCGATGCGCGTGCCGAAATAGTAATGCTCGGGAAAGCCCGTTCTGTTGATGCCGAAAACGTAAGAAATGTTTTTTCCTTCAAGGTAAAAAAACTTGGTTTCGGGATTGAAATAAATAGCCATAAACATTCTCCTTTGATGTTTTTTGTTGATTTCATGATATCATTTTTTTATCGAAAAGTCAACATTTCCAAGGAAAGTCCAAAAATAATCGATGCTTTTGCAAGCAGCGAAGCCCTTGACTTCCTTGGATATCCATGATATAATAACGGCAAGAAATTGGACGCAGAAAAGGAGCATGATGATGAACGATAAATTGATAGCTAACGGTTCGGCGTATATTACGGAGAAGATCGCCGAAGCGATTCAAAACGAAACCCGAAATGCGGTGATCAGCGGAAGTTATATCATCGATACGGCTATCCGTATTCCGTCGCATTTTACCTTGATTTTGGAAAATTGCCATTTGCGTCTTGCCGACGGCGTATACAGCAATATATTCGTTAACGAGCATCACGATACCGCTCTTGGCAAAACGACGGACGGAACGGACACCAATATTTCCATCATCGGACGCGGAAAAGCGATTTTGGACGGTGGGGAATACAATGGGCTTTCGGAACGGAATCATATGCAGGACGGCTTGCCGCCCATTTGGAAAAACAATCTCGTTTTGTTTACCAACGTCAACGGCTTTACGATAAAAGGCATTTCCTGCCGTCATCAGCGTTGGTGGGCGTTGAACTTTGTGTATTGTGCAAACGGTTATCTCGGGGATATTGATTTTTGTGCGAATGACACGGCGATAGACCGCGAGGGAAACGTATATCACGGGATCAAGCATTCCCGATATAAAGAAATTTTGGTGAAAAATGCGGACGGTATCGACCTGCGTCAGGGCTGCCATCATATCACGATCGAAAATATCACGGGCTTTACCGAGGACGATTCGATTGCGCTTACAGCTCTCGATTGGCATCTGGAAAAGCATTTCAAGGTAGAAGGACTTCCGTCCGATATCTGTGATATCACCATCAAAAATATCAGGACCTCCGCGTTTTGCGCTAATGTCCGCCTTTTGAATCAAGGGGAGATCAAGCTCCACGATATCTTCATTGACGGTGTTTACGATGCATCCAAAAATTCTCAGCATATGGAACAAGGCTATGCCGCCGTCCGTGTGGGCGATACCAATATGTACGGACCTCGCCATGCCACAAGTGATGAAACCTATAATATCACGATTCGAAATGTATATTCAAGAGCGAGATTTGCCATTACGCTTGCAGGCGAGATGAAAAATCTCGTGATGTACGGCATCGAATGTGAGAACGGCACGAAAATGCTCTTGGATGAACGCATAAATTGATTTACGTATATCAAGAAGGATTCGATTTTTTGAATCCTTCTTTTTTGTGGCATAGAAAATTGCTCAAAACAGATCTCGCCCGCTTTTTGTGAAAATTTTGTCCAATTTTGCGCTTTTTGCGTCTTAATATATAAATGGTGAAAAAATAATTTTTTTAACGAGGTGATTTTATTATCGTTTCTCTTTCCGATTATCATAAGCTCTATGCAAGCGAATCCATTACCGACGCAGAGCATCATTTTCAGCGTATCGGAGAGATTTATCCGAAGCCGTGTGAATGAGGCTTTCTCCTAAAATATCCGTATCCTCGCGGAAGCAGTTGATTTTGTTTCAAATCGAATGAAATCACATTGACAATTTCCGCTTTCTCATATATAATAAAATATAGAATTGGAATTTCCGAGAACTTACAATATTTAAGGAGGAAACAAAATATGGATATTATGCATTCTGAGTGGAAAGTCCGTATTGAAAACTGGCTCGCAGTTCTCAAGCAGGAGCTTTATCAGCCGATTGGCGAGATTTCTTGGACAGCCCACAAAACAAAGGAATATCTGACCCCCGAGCAGGCTTTGGCGGGAAACTTTGAACCGGTTGCCCCGGGATATACATGGGGTGAAACTTGGGAATACTGCTGGTTTCAGGGAAAGGTCGTCATTCCCGAGGGCGTTGAGGGCAAGAGAATCGTCATGAATCTAAATCCCGGAGGCGAATCCACGATCTTTGTCAATGGCGAAGCATTCGGTACATACCGCGCAGACTGGATTTTGACCGACCATCACTATATGGTAGATAACTATCTGACCCGCGATGCTAAGGCAGGCGAATCCTATGATATTTTGATGGAGACCTACGCAGGTCATTACTATGCAACGGCAGGCTATGGCTGTTATACAGGTCCTGTACTTCCCGAAGGCGGTCAGTTCGTTGACCCGCTGAAGGAAGGCGCGCGCAGAACGCTCGGTAAGTGTACCTACGGCGTTTGGAACGAGGACGCATATCAGCTTTATATGGACGTGGACACGCTTTACAGATTGCTGGACGTGCTGGACGATACCTCTTTGCGCGCATCCAAGATCTGCGATGCTCTCGAGCAGTTTACGCTCATCGTGGATTTCGAGCAGGACAGAGCAACGAGAAACGCATCTTACGTCAAGGCGCGTGAAGCGCTCCGTCCCTATATGCAGGCGGTGAACGGCTCCACGATGCCCGTTTTCTACGCGGTCGGCAACGCACACCTTGACCTTGCTTGGTGCTGGCCTCTTGCGGAAACCTACCGTAAGACCGCGCGTACCTTTGCGGCGCAGCTTCGTCTTCTCGAAGAATATCCCGATTATAAATTTATCGTCAGCCAGCCTGCGTGCTATGAAATGGTGCGCGAGCATTATCCCGAGCTTTTTGAACGCATCAAAAAGGCGGCAAAGGACGGCCGTTGGATCGCAGACGGCGCAATGTGGGTCGAACCCGACACCAATATGGCGGGCGGCGAAGCGCTTATCCGTCAGTTTGTTTACGGCAAACGTTATTATAAAGAAGAATTTGACGTGGATAGCGAGCTTCTCTGGCTTCCCGATACCTTTGGTTATACCGCGGCGCTTCCGCAGATTTTGAACGGTTGCGGCGTAAAATATCTTGTCACACAGAAGATCTTCTGGTCGTATAATAAGGGCGAACCGTTCCCGTACCATTATTTCACATGGAAAGGCATGGACGGCTCGGAGATCACCTCCTTCCTCCCCACGAGATACGAATATTTCACACATCCCACAGAAGCCAACGAGGTTTGGAAAAACAGAAGCCAAGCAAGAGATCTCGATGCGTTCCTTTATCCCTTCGGCTATGGTGACGGCGGCGGCGGTCCTACCAGAGATCATATCGAATATGCGCTCCGTCAGAAGGACCTCGAAGGCGGCGTGAAGATCAAGATTGCCGACCCCGTTGAATTTTTCGAGGATATGTACGAGCAGAAGGGCAAGCCGAAGAATACTTACGTCGGTGAGCTTTATTTCACCGCGCACAGAGGCACCTATACCGTTCAGGCATCTGTCAAGAAAGGCAACAGAAAGAGCGAAGAAGCACTTCGTGAGCTTGAATTTTGGGCAGTTCCCGCGGCGCTTGCAGGCGGTAAGTATCCCGCAAAGGAAGCAGAAATGCTTTGGAAAGATGTTCTTCTCAACCAGTTCCATGATATTCTTCCCGGTTCCTCCATCGCAAGAGTATACGTGGAAGCGGAAAAGCTTCATAATAAAGTCATCAGCGAGGCAGGCGAGCTTTTGAAAACTGCACAGAATACCCTTCTTGCAGGCAACGAAAACGCAACTGCCGTTACCGTATTCAACTCCCTCGGCTTTGCAAGAAAAGCGCTCGTGACCTTGCCCGCAGGCTTTGAAAACGGCGCTGTCATGGCAGACGGCACTTATGTTACCGTCACAAACACCGCAGAAGGTCTGAAAGCTGTTGTGGCACTTCCGAGCTGTGGTGCGGTTTCTCTCGTTCCTGCGAGCGAAAAGCAGGCTGTGGATGCAGGCAATGTCGCCGTTACCAAGACCGAATGTGGTTACGTTCTTGAAAATGCGCTTGTAAAAGCCGTTATCAACGAACGTGGTGAAGTGACCTCCTTTATCCTCAAGGAAAGCGGCAGAGAATTTGCCGCAGGCGCAATGAACAAATTCCGTCTTTTCAAGGACGTTCCGAGAAGATGGGACGGCTGGGATATCGACTCCAACTACGTATATCAGGAGATCGAGGGCGCATACGATATTCATGTTGAACTCGTTGAGCAGGGTATCGAAGCCGTGCTCAAGGTAACGGGTAAGCTCCTTGATTCCACCTATACACAGTATATCCGTCTTGCAAAAGATTCCAAGAGAATCGAATTTGAAACCGAGATCGATTGGAAAGAGCTTCATAGACTTCTCAAGGTTGGTTTCCCCGTGGACGTTTATGCAGAAAATGCCATCAACGAAATGCAGTTTGGTTATGTGGAACGCCCGACACATCGTTCCAGACTTTACGACAAGGAACGCTTTGAGGTCTGCAACCATCGTTATTCTGCGCTCCGCGACGGTTCTCACGGTGCGGTTGTGATGAATGATTGCAAGTACGGTATTTCCGTTAACGGCAACAGCATGGAGCTGACACTTCTTCGTTCCGGCGCTTGTCCCGACCTTCGTACCGATAACCGCGTACATAACTTCACCTATGCGTTCACTGCATGGGAAGGCGATTTCACTTCCTCCGACGTTGTAAAACAGGCATATGAAGTGAATATCAAGCCGACCGTTGTCAGCGGCGGTAAGCTCGATGCAAGCTATTTGCAGATCGATAACGATAACATCATCATCGATACCGTGAAGATGGCAGAGGACGGAAGCGGCGATATCATCGTTCGTCTTTACGAATCCAAGAAAGCGGCAGTTTCCACCAAGCTTCACGTTGCGTTTGCAGAGAACTTCAAGGCGTATGATTGTGATATGCTTGAAAACGTCAAGGGTGAGATTTCCGCAAACGACGGCGCGATCGATCTCACGTTCAGAGCATTTGAAATCAAGACCGTTCGTCTTTCCGTATAATATTGTAACGAAAATATAACGAAAAAGACTTCACGCAGGCTTTGCGTGAAGTCTTTTTGTATTATGCTGAGAGCTGTCAATTCTTTATGCTGGCGCGGTATTGTTAAATCTTTCAAAACCTTATGGTTCGAGCATATTTGCGAACAAAGGGGAATTGGTTTCGATTTCTTTTCCCAATATGCAATGTTGAATGATCGTCGTGATTTCCTCGGTGCTTTTTCGGCAATCTTCCTTTATCCATTCTTTGATGATGGCAGTAAGACCATTCAGATAAAACATCATGACGTATTTTCGTTCTTCATCAGGATAATGAAATCTATCCAGTATCGGGTTGAATATATGATGAAATAGTCGTTGGAAGATGGCTTCAAACCCAAATGTGGAGGGGTGGGATAATACCGCAGAAAAAATTTGCCGATTTTCTTTGATATAATTGAGATAGGGAGATAAATAGGTGTTGTTGATAAAATTCAACTCTTTTAATTCACACGTCATGAATTTGGAAGCGATGCTTTTCGTGTCAACGGGAAAATAAGAAATGAAACTGTCGATCACATATTTTGTTGTTTCTTGAAGCAATTCCCAAGTGTTTTCATAATGGAGATAAAAGGTGGAGCGATTCACACCTGCTTCCGCGCAGATCTCGCTGACTGTGATATAATCAAAGGTCTTTTTTTCCAGCAAAGAAAGGAGCGCCTTATTAAATTTGATGGCGGTATTAAAATACTTGCTTTCCGATTTATTCAAGTGAACGCCTCCTTTTTGTGGGTTTAAGAAGAGTGATGATTGTTCGCTGATTTCAGCCTCGTGTGTGAAGATTGATTCGGGCGTATGCTTTTTTCGCTTTTCAAAAGATGTATTCCAAGCAGAACGACGATTACGCATACGGCGGAGCCGAGAGCGGCATTCATAATTATAATTTCCGTTTCGCTCATTCCCTCAAACGATACGAGCATGGAGCGTTGCAATGCAAATATCGAAACAAACGCATCGGCAAAGGAGATATTTCTGAGCGTTATAAGCATTGCAGAATTGCTGCGACGAGATTTTATCAGTTTTATGGTAGCAAGCGTAATTTTGGTAAAGGCATAAGCAGCCATTACGATCATCACGATTATATGGAGCGCATACCCTCTATCTTTGACTACCGATAGTATGACGGTTCCGACGAGAGGGAGCGACAGGGCGATTAACATCCACCCTGTAAACTTGGTGATGAAACGCTCTTGGGCTTTGGCATGTACCACCACAAAGCGTACAAGACTTAAAATCAAATAGTATGAGCCGAGTGTTAAAAGCCACCACGAGATTGTAATCAATCCCAGTACGATATGATAGATTGCGAACGCTATATTGAATGTCAGACTTGAGATTGCGATTTTCAAAGACCTATCATTTGCGTTCCTTTCTTTCATCGTTTGATTGTCGTTTTTGTTCACAAGACCGATCTTCTCGAATCCTTATTGTTCGCTGATTTCTCTTGCGAGTTCAACGATCTCATAAGCATATTTTGCTTTGCCTTTTGCGAGTATTTTTTTGTATATGGGATAGTTTACTCCGCATCCGATAAAGCCGATCACACCAAGCAGGATGCCGATGACCATGCCAAAGGTTCCGTTGCCGATGACCTGCATCGCCAAGCTCATGCCAAGTCCTGCGACAAGGGAAGCGATGATGCCGAATGTATAGGTGAATATGGTTGCGGGGCGTTTTGCTTTGGCATCTAATTTTTTAAGGGCGATGATTTTGGAGTTTTCCTTGGGGGCGTAATCTTTTGCGATGGATTCTGCATAAATTTTGTCTGTGTTCATTTCGTGAACCTCCTTGAGTTTTTTACAACATCATTATATCGTATCCAAGGAGATAAAGGAACAACATGATTTTCGGAATTTGTTGATTTCAGCCTCGTGTGTGAAAGTTTGTTGGCTTGATTATATCATCATTTTCGCAAAAAGTAAATAGGACGGCGGAGCTTTTACAAATTGAACAGCCCCTACGAAAAAAACAGACCCCACAAACGTGGAGTCTGTAAAATTCGAGAAAATAATTATCTCTTGGAGAACTGCGGTGCGCGGCGAGCTGCCTTGAGACCGTATTTCTTTCTTTCCTTCATTCTGGGGTCACGAGTGAGAAGACCAGCTTTCTTGAGCATGGGCTTGTAGGTTTCGTCAGCCTGAAGAAGAGCTTTTGCAACGCCGTGACGGATAGCGCCTGCCTGACCGGAGATACCGCCGCCCTGAGCTGTGCAAACGATGTCAAACTTGCCTTCGGTGCCTGTTACAGCGAAAGGCTGGTTTACGATGAGCTTGAGAGTTTCAAGACCGAAGTAATCTTCGATGTCTCTCTTATTGATGGTGATAACGCCTGTGCCGGGGTAAATACGAACGCGAGCAACAGATTTTTTTCTTCTACCTGTACCGTAGAAGTAGGGTTTTGCACTTGTATACATAATTCGTTAAGCCTTCCTTTCTTCTCAGTCTACAGTGTAGGGTACGGGCTGCTGAGCCTGCTGTTTGTGTTCAGCGCCTGCGTAAACGTGGAGACGAGTGATGCTCTTGTCGCCGATCTTGTTGTGGGGGAGCATACCTTTAACAGCGAGTTCCATAGCGAGTTCAGGTCTTGTAGCCATGAGGGTCTTGTACTGAACTTCTTTGAGACCGCCGATGTAACCGGAGTGACGGCGATAGTATTTCTGTTCGAGCTTCTTGCCTGTGAGAACAGCTTTGTTTGCGTTGATGATGATAACAAATTCACCGCAGTCAACATGGGGGGTGAATTCAGGACGATGCTTACCTCTGAGAATGTTAGCGGCAGCAGCAGCGGTTCTACCAAGGGGTCTGTTCGCTGCGTCGATTACGTACCATTTACGTTCCAGAGTCTCTTTTTTTGCCATAAAAGTAGACATTATATAACTTCCTCCAAAATTAGATGTTCGGGCATAGGGTGCCCTTTCTTTTTGTAACGTTGAGATTATATCACAACTTTTTCTGCTTGTCAACACCTTTTTGATAAAAAAATAAAAAATTTTAATTTATGTTTTCAAAGGTCTTGTTTTCTCTCGAAATCTCTCATTTCCTCGCAAATCTGAGATTTTGAAAAATCAATTTTGTGTATTGCTTTTATGAAAAAAGTATAGTATAATAAATTAGATAGTAAAATTTTTCGGGAAGGAGAGGAAAAATGTTTCGGAAATTATTTGAGATCGAATCCAAATTTGAACAGATTGAACAATGCTTTTCCATGCCCGAAATGACGGCGGATGTGGTTCGCTTCCGCGAAATGATGCAGGAGCATAATCGCCTGTTGCCCATCGTCACCAAATACAGAGAATATCTTTCTGCCGAGGCGCGCGAAAAGGAAGCCTTGGAGCTTTTGGAAATGGGCGACCGTGAGCTTTCGGAGCTTGCCGCAGAGGAGCTTGCCGCTGCGAAATGTGAAATGGCATCTTGCACCAAGGAGCTTCAGATCTTGCTTTTGCCGCGCGACCCGAATGACGAAAAGAACGTCATCGTGGAGATCCGCGGCGGCGCAGGCGGAGAAGAATCCGCGCTCTTTGCTTACGACGTTTACCGTATGTATTCCATGTATGCCGCCGCCGCAGGCTGGCGCACAGAGCTTCTTTCGGTGAACGAAACGGAGCTTGGCGGATTTAAGGAGGTCTCCTTTTCCGTAGAGGGCGCAGGCGCGTATTCCAAACTGAAATTTGAAAGCGGCGTGCATCGCGTACAGCGCGTACCGCAGACGGAATCGCAGGGAAGAATACACACCTCGACCATTACGGTCGCCGTGCTCCCCGAGGTGGAGGACGTGGAGGTCGATATCAACCCCGCGGATTTAGAGATCGAAACGTGTAAATCGAGCGGCGCGGGCGGTCAGCATATCAATAAGACCGAATCCGCTATTCGCATCATTCATAAGCCGAGCGGCATCGTCGTGGAATGTCAGGAGGAGCGAAGCCAGTTCAAAAACAAGGACAAGGCGATGAAGCTTCTGCGCGCAAAGCTCTATGATATTGAAAAAACGAAGCGTGATTCCGAGATCGCGGACGAGCGCCGCAGACAGGTCGGCACAGGTGACCGAAGCGAGCGTATCCGCACCTACAATTTTCCGCAGGGACGTGTCACCGATCATCGTCTGGGCATGACGCTCTATACCTTGGATTCCTTTTTGAACGGTCATATCGAATCCATCGTCGATGCTCTCATCGCCGCCGATACTGCGGAAAAGCTCGCAAACTCGGGCGGGGAGTCATAGCCTTGGAATCGCTTCCTAATATAATATAAAATGAAAAAATTTTGGGAAAAAGATGAAAACCGAATTTGTTAAAATCGATTATGAAAAACCGCTTGCGCCTCAGCTTGAGAGCGCGGCGAAGATTCTTGCCGAAGGCGGACTTGTCGCCTTTCCGACGGAAACCGTTTACGGACTTGGCGGAAATGCGCTGAACGCCGATGCGGCAAAGCATATTTACGCGGCGAAGGGCAGACCGAGCGACAATCCGCTCATCGTGCATATCGCAAAGCCCTCCGATGCCGAACGATATGCGATCACAAATGAACTTTATCAAAAGCTGGCACAGGCTTTTATGCCGGGACCGCTCACCGTGGTGCTTCCGAAACGCGACGTCGTTCCGTTTTCCGTCACGGGCGGTCTGGATACCGTCGGTATTCGTTGCCCGGGAAATCCCGTGGCAAGAGAGCTGATCCGTCTTGCAGGCGTACCGATTGCCGCGCCGAGCGCAAATCTTTCGGGCAGACCCAGCCCTACGACGGCGGCGCATTGCGTCGACGACCTTGACGGCAGAGTGGAATGTATCATCGACGGTGGTGAATCTGAGGTCGGACTCGAATCGACCATCGTAAAGATCACGGGAGATTCTCTGACCATTCTCCGTCCGGGTGCGATCACCCCCGAGATGCTCCGCGAAATTTGCCCGAGCGTGTCGATCGACGGCGGCGTTTTTGATAAGCTTCCCGAAGGAACGGCGCCCCTTGCCCCGGGTATGAAATACCGCCATTACGCGCCCCGCGCCAAGGTCTATCTTGTGAGGGATGCGGGAGGTGAGGATTTTGATGCCCGCGTGATCGCCTTTTTGCAGAAGAAGCTTTCCGAAGCCCCCGAAACGGGTATTCTTTGCTTTGATGAATACGCCCCCTCTCTTTCGGGGAAAAATGTATTGACCTTTGGCGAAAAGCACGACGAAAAAGCGCATTCCCATCTGCTTTTTGACCGCTTACGCCATTTTGATGAAACCGATGCGACCGAAATTTATGCGACGGCAGGCACGACGGAGGGGATCGGTCTTGCTCTCTATAACCGTATGCTGAAAGCCGCAGGCTATACCGTATTGTATATTTAAGGAGGATTTGTCATGTTAAAACAGAATTTCAAATGTCCGATTTGCGCGAAGCACATTTTCAGGATCGAAAACGATCTGGAGGTTTGTCCCGTTTGCGGTTATGAAAACCGTACGGCGCAGAACGCTTCCTACGACAATCATGCCCAAGCGGAATTTCCCGTCAGATCGTTCCGCGCGGAATATTTCAACCGCCGCAAAGAGGATGACGAATGATCATCGGGCTGACGGGACAATCGGGCGCAGGGAAGAGCACCGTTGCCGCCCTGTTTGAAAACGCCGGCTTTCGCATCATCGATTGCGATGCGCTCGTGCATCGGCTTTATGAGGAAGCGCATTACGTTCGTAAGATCGCGGAGGTCTTTGGGGAGGATTACGTCAAGGACGGCGCCGTTGATCGAAAAAAACTCGGTGCGCTCGTCTTTTCAGATGCAAGCGAGCTTGCAAGGCTGAACGAAACCGTACATCCGCTGATCTTGGATGCAATCCTCGGTGAGATGAACCGTGCGCGTCTGGACGGCGTGGATGCGATCCTCGATGCTCCTCTTTTGTTTGAATATGCGCTGGAAACGATGTGTGATACGACGCTTGGCGTGGTCTGCGATATGGACGTTGCGGAAAAACGCCTTTTGGCAAGGGACGGAAAGACCCCCGCTGAGATACGAGGCAGACTTTCCGCTCAGCACGATGCGTCATATTTCCGTACCCATTGTGAATATATTTTAGAAAACAACGGCGACAGCGACGCATTGCGGGCGCATTTTGACGCTTTGCTGGAATCGCTTGCCGTATACCTATAATACCAATATCCATCAAGGGAAAGTGAGGTCTATATGAATATGCACGAAGAAATGCCGAAACGCTCGGCGCGAAAGATTCTCAAGGGGGGACTTATCATCCTTCTCGTCATTTCCATCGCCTTTGCTTCCGGACTTGCCTATTTGAAGGAGCGCATCGATACGCTTTGGTATCCGCGCAAATTCCAAAGCGAGGTGGAGGATGCTTCCGCACGCTTCGGCGTAGAACCGAACCTCATTTACGCCATCATCAAAGCGGAAAGCGACTTTACGGAAACGGCAGTTTCCTCCGTTGGCGCGATAGGACTCATGCAGGTGCTCCCCGATACGTTTATTTTGGATATCCGCGAGCATATCGGACTTGAAAACGCGCGCTCTGCCGTGCTTTTTGAGGCGCAGGAAAATATCTTGGCGGGAACGTATTATTTCGCGCATTGGTATGACCATTTCAACATCGTGTATGAAATGGACGATCCGACCGTAGAAGCACTTGCCGCATACAACGCGGGCATCAGCAACGTTTGGAAATGGCTTGAGGATGACACACTTTCCGATTGGAAGGGACTTTTCGTTGAGGAGATCCCCTTTGAGGAAACGAGAGAATACGTCAAGCGCGTTTTGGAATACAAGGAAAAATACGATGCGCTTTACGGCAGCTCGACCATGTCCACGGGACGCATCAGCGAAGCGCTTTGTTATCGCTACGCCAAGCGCTACGGCGAAGCTTACAAGATCGACCCCAGACTTGTCATGGCGATCGTCAAGGCGGAAAGCTCGTTCAATCCCTCTGACGTGTCCAAATCGGGTGCAGTGGGGCTGATGCAGATCATCGAGGGTACATACGTCGATATCCAAGCCGACCTTTCCTTGGAGGAGGAATTTGACGCGCTTTACGATGCGGAATTTAACATCAAATGCGGTACGTATTATCTGCATTGGATCGATGAACGCATCGATGGCGTCATTCAGATCGCGGCGTCTTATAATGCAGGACTCAACGCAGTGCAGGGCTGGCTTGCCGACCCTCGCTATTCCGCAGACGGCGAGATTCTCCTCATAGATAATATCCCCATTGAGCAAACGAGAAATTACGTCAAAAACGTCGTTTCTTATTATCGTGAGTATTGCGAACGCTACCCCGATTGAATAGTTTGAAAAATGAAAAATTTATATAATACGAAAGGAAACACAATCATGGCAGAAAACAAAGAAAAAACACTTGGTCAGCAGCTCAAGGATGAGCTTCTTTACAAGACGAAGAACACCTACAACGAGCTTAGCGAAGAAGACCTCGATGCCGCATACGACTATGCGGAGGGCTACAAAAAATACCTCGACGCAGGTAAGACCGAACGCGAATGTGTAACGGCAAGCATCGCAATGCTCGAAGCAGACGGCTTCGTTCCGTATACCTTCGGTATGCAGGTGGAAGCAGGCGGTAAGTACTATTACAACAACCGCGGCAGAAGCCTTTCCGCATTCGTTCTCGGCACAGAATCCCTTGAAAACGGCGTATATTTTACCGCTTCTCATATCGATTCTCCCCGCATCGACCTCAAGGCACATCCGCTTTATGAAGCAGAGGGTCTTGGCTATCTCAAGACACATTACTACGGCGGTATCAAAAAATATCAGTGGACAGCCATTCCGCTTGCTCTCCACGGCGCTATCACCAAGGCAGACGGCGAAACTGTCAATATCGTCATCGGTGAAGACGATTCCGACCCCGTATTCTATATTGACGACCTTCTTCCTCACCTTGCAGGCGATCAGATGAAGCGTTCTCTTGCAGACGGTATCTCCGGCGAACAGCTCAATCTTCTCTCCGGCTCCCGTCCTTTTGAAAAGAACCTTCCCGAAGGCGTGAAGCTCAACATCATGAAGCTCCTCAACGATAAATACGGCATCGTTGAAAGCGATTTCATGAGCGCGGAAATTTCCGCCGTTCCCGCATTCAAGGCGCGTGATATCGGTCTTGACAGAAGCCTTATCGGTTCTTACGGTCATGACGACAGAGTTTGTGCATACCCCTCTCTCACCGCTCTTATGGCAGTGAAGAACCCCGTTCATACCACGATGGCAGTTCTCGCAGATAAAGAAGAGATCGGTTCCGAAGGCAACGCAGGTATGCAGAGCATCGTATATTTCGATATCATCGCAGACCTTGCAAAAACACTCGGCGTTTCCGATATCGTCGTTCGCGCAAACTCCAAGTGCCTCTCCTCTGACGTAAACGCGGCGTTTGACCCCAACTTCCCCGAGGTCAACGAAAGAAGAAACGCTTGCTTCGTCAACAACGGCGTGGTTCTCACCAAATACACAGGCGCGCGCGGCAAGTCCGGCTCCAACGATGCTTCCGCTGAATTTACGGGCTGGGTCAGAAATATGCTTGATAAGGCAGGCGTGATCTGGCAGACCTCCGAGCTTGGTAAGGTTGACCAGGGCGGCGGCGGTACGGTTGCGAAGTACATCGCTAAGATGAACGTAGACGTCATCGACCTCGGCGTGCCGGTCATCTCCATGCACGCTCCTTACGAAGTCGTTTCCAAGACCGACGTTTATATGACACACAAGGCGATAGAAGCATTCTTCAAGGCGTAACGGTATATGAAAAAATCCCACGGAATTTCCGTGGGATTTTTGTATGATAAGCCGTTAAGCTTGCTTTTTTTCGATTGGCTTGAGGTGGGAGATCATCGCGCAGGCGCAAGCGATGAGGTAAAGCATGATGCCGTTTTCCACAAGCTCAAACATGGTCATGTGGGTCAGCTCCATTTCCCAGAACGCCGTTACGATGAGATTGGGAAGCTCGTAGGTGATGACGCAAATGAGCGCGACGAGCGCAAAAACGAAGCGCGAGGGCTCGCTTTTGCCATAGAAGCTTGCGCGGTTTTCCTGAATAAAATAGAAAACGAGCGCGGCAAGAGAAACGTTTCGCAGAATATCGTTCATATTGCTGAATGTGAAATCGGGGCTGAGATAGGATGCGCTGAGATAAACGGTCACAAATAAGGTCGGGAAAAAAGCAAAGGCTTTTTTGATCTTGGTATCGTCATAACGTGCAGACGCGCTGATGATGAAGTAGACCGCGGACAAAAAGAGCAAGAAGAAAGAAAGCATCAAAAGGATGCGGAAGATCGCGGTGCCGTCCTCGGTGAAGATATCGGAGGCGTAGTAAATGACGGAGAGGAGTCCCGATGCGCCGAAAAGGAAGCCTGTCAGCGAGCTTGCAAAGACGGAATAGTGTGTTGCGGAAAGATGGAACGGTTCAAACTCTCTTTTATAAAGGAAGATGCCTGCGGTAAATGCGATGAGAACGGCGGCGAGCATCACATATCCGAGCGTTTGCAGGGAGTCCCTCGTCCCGAGCGTATATTCGTTGTTGTAAGGGTCAAAGTAACGGTATATCAAAACGGTGCGCCAAATGGCAAGTCCTATGCCGCTAAGTACGGAAAAGATCAGATATGCCGTCATGATTTTTTTTGTTTTCACATGAAATCCCCTTTCTGTTTGGTGTTGGGCTTATATATAGTATAATCGATAAATGTTACGAAACTATATACAAATATCATATTATTTTCTTTTTATTACCCTATTATACGCTAAAATTTGCCGTTTTACAAGAGTTATTTGATAAAGATATAAAAAATCTTGAAAAAAAGGTTGACAAACTTGATTTTTTGTGGTAGAAAATATGGCGTTAGATGAAAATGTCCTTTGATGTAAAAGCGGCAGGGCGCCGCTTGCGATTGCTCACCTGGTCGTATCGAGCAATTTCCCATGATATGATAACTGAAAGGAATTTTGAGATGGCAAATTATAATCTTTTGGAAGAAAGAGCACTTCTTGCGCGCACCGTTGCGGAAGAAGGTATCGTTCTTTTGAAAAATGAGAACAATGTTCTTCCTCTTAGCAGCGAAAAGGTAGCTGTTTTCGGCAGATCGCAGATCGATACCATCAAATGCGGTACAGGCTCCGCTTATTGTGAAAGCGAATATATGGTCGATATCCTGACAGGTCTTGAAAAGGCAGGCGTAAACGTCGATGGCGAGCTTGCTTCGCAGTATCGTGCGTTCTGTGCGGAAAATCCTCTTACCGCTCTTGGCGTTTGGGGTACGGGCGCTCATATCAATCCCGAAATGCCCATGACGAAGGATACCGTCAAAATGGCGGCGCAGCGTACGGACGCAGCGATCGTTGTATTCGGCAGAACCGCGGGCGAAAATGATGATATCATCGTAACGGAAGGCGACTATATGCTTTCTTTTGACGAAAAGAAGCTTTTGGAACGTGTATGCCGTTATTTCAAAAAGATCATCGTCGTTGTCAACTCAGGCAACCTGATCGATTTTGATTTTTCCACCAATAACAAAGTAAACGCAGTCGTTCTTTTGAATCTCCCCGGTATGGAAGGCGGTAACGCACTTGCAAACGTACTCACAGGCAAGGTGACCCCTTCGGGTAAGCTCACGGATACCATCGCCAAGACCTATGACGATTATCCCTCCGCTTCTTATTTCGGCAAAAAATCGGGTATCATTCAGAACTATTATGAAGATATCTTCGTTGGCTATCGTTATTTTGAAACCTTTGAAAACGCCAAGGACCGCGTGCTTTACCCCTTTGGCTTTGGTCTTTCTTATACGCAGTTTGACATCAAATGCACGAATTTTGAATGTGATAAGACCGTAGACGGCGATATCCGCGTGACCGTTTCCGTCAAAAATATCGGTGACACCTATGCGGGTAAAGAAGTCGTCATGCTGTATAGCTCTTCCCCCGCGGGCAAGCTCGGCACCCCGAAATATGAGCTTCGCGCTTTTGCAAAGACCTCTCTCCTTGCTCCCGGTGCGGAAGAAACGCTCACCTTGACCTATAAGATCAGCGATATGATGTCCTTTGACGATACGGGCGTTCTCGGCACCAAGGACGCTTGGGTCATGGATCAGGGTACATATACCGTTTCTCTCGGCAATAACGTAAGAACGCTCACCGCGGTCGGTACGTTTGAAAATCCCGAATATACCGTATTCAAGACCTGCGTACATATGCCGACGGAGCTTGACAAGCGACTCACGGCAAGCGGCGAAATGGAAGAGCTTGAAACCCTTCCGATCGATCTTGAAGCAGGTATTCCCGTAGATGCCTTTAACGTGACCACCATTGAAGCGGAACAGCATTACGGAAGAGAAGGCAATCGCACCGTTTACCGTTTGCACGTTGCCTCCACAGGCGTATATACCGTCATCATGAAGGCGAAAAACGCGATGCCCACATCCGTCGTACTCAACCGTTTCCCCGTTGCCGACCCCGAACGCTTCTTCACGGAAAAGGGCGACGAAACTGTTTTGAATCTCGGTACGATCGAATATGTGTTCACCTCCGAGGAGGGAACGGAAGCGCCTCTCGTTGAGCTTACCCTCATCAAGGACGATACCCCCGTAGAGATCTCCGCGACAGAGCCGAGCTATGTTCAGGCAGGTCGTTATACCGAATGTGGTCTTTGGGTTGCCAACCGTCCGTTCTTTGACGAAGAAGGCGTATTGACACACGGACGTGCGCTTTCCAGAATGCACAGCCCCGGCAGATATGCACAGTATAAGCTCGACGTAAAGAAAGCGGGCAAATATGACGTTCGTCTTCGTTTCAGCAATAAGCACGAGGCGCTCGACCTCCACGATACTTTCTCCTTCTTCATTTCCAACGTAACGCAGGATATCGAGCACGTCGTTCTCGAACACACGACCGACGACGAAAGAGAGCCTGTCTATGTGACCACGAAGCCGTTTTCCGTCGTGCTTCCCAAGGGTGAAACTTTCTTTAAGATCGTTTCCAAATCCTTCAAGACACCGATCACCTCTTATCTTGAATTTGTACCGAGTAAGCGCAGAAGCGGTGTCAAGAAAAAGAGTACGGTTCAGGAAGACACAAAGGTTGCTGAAAATGCAAATCCCATCGTTCGCCGCGCGCTTCCCGAAGCGATTGGCGAAATGGACTTCCGCCGGGTCATGAACGGTACGCTTTCGATGGATGATTTCGTAAACAGCCTTTCCGATAGCGAGCTTGCGGTCCTTTCCTGCGGTAACGCAGAGGGCTGGATCGGCTATATCCCCGAAAAGGGTATTCCCGAGGCATACTGGTCCGACGGTCCTGTCGGTCTTCGTCAGCCGTTCAAGGTCACGGTATATCCCTCCAGTACGATGGTCTCTGCTACATGGAATACCGCGCTTTCCAAGGAATACGGACGCGCGATTGCACATGAAGCCAAGCTTTATAACGTCGACGTATGGCTTGCGCCTGCGATGAACATTCACCGCGACCCCTGCTGCGGACGTAACTTTGAATATCATTCCGAAGACCCGTATATTACCGCGAAGATCGTTTCCGGTATGGTAGAGGGCTGTCAGGAATATGATCTTGCGGCGACCATCAAGCATTTTGCGGCAAACAGCACGGAATATCAAAGACTCCGTTCCAATAGCCGTCTTTCCGCAAGAGCGTTCCGCGAGATCTACGCCAAGGCGTTTGAGATCGTCATTCGTGAAGCAAATCCTCATGCCATCATGACCTCTTATAACTTCATCAACGGCATCAAGGTCTGCGAAGACCCGATGATCTGCAAAACCATCATGCGTGATGAATTTAACTATAAGGGACTTCTCATGACCGACTACGGCAACGATTCCGTTCACGTTCGTGAGCTTGCCGCAGAGCATGACCTCAAGATGCACTTCGGCGACCCCCGAAGCGTCAATGCCGCATTGGAAGACGGCTCGCTTTCCAGAGAAAGCGTTCGCACCTGTGTAAAGCGCGTGCTTGAACTCATTTGGAAGACAGCGGGCAAGAAGATGTAATATTTTTTGAACCTTGAACGGGTTTCCGTTCAAGGTTCTTCTTCTTTTCCAAAGAGAGCTTCAACTTTTTCTTTTTGAAAGAAAAAGTTACAAAAAGAAGCAAAAAACCTGCGGTTTTATCGCTTATAGAATTTGAAAGTTTGCTTTCGCGTTCTCCTATCGCCTATTATCCGGCTCAAAGAACGCGGTCCAAAGTAGGCTTTCGTTCGAGGTCGCGTAATTCATGTCGACGAAGCTGATATTTTGCGGGCGTGCTCGCGCTCATTCAAATCAGTGCTTACCGAGCGGCGCTAAAGCGCCGTCATCAATAAAATCCGATGCTTCTACCCATCGGCGGTTGTTCCGCCGTGATGTCCCGTAGCCGATGCCGGCGGAGGGTTGCATAAACTTGTTTATGCAAAATCCGTGCGGGGAGCCGATTTCGCTAAGATGTAAAAGCCTCTCTTCGATCAAGCGGAACGCTTGCGATTCTTTTCGTTCTTTTCTGTTCGTACAGAAAAGAACATGAAAACATCCATAAAGAAAAAAGGAATCGTCAAAAAATCCAAAAATATTATTGACAAACGAAAAAAATTCGTATATAATGGACTTAATAATGCGTTTGACGGGGAAAAAAGTCAAATCGTTTTGCTTGCAGAGAGCCATCGGTGGGTGCGAGATGGCAGAAAACGTTTGAGATAACTCCTCCCCAGAGCAGTTCTATCGAAAGGGCATACCAAATAGATGGAAACGGGTTCTCCCGTTACAGAGAAGCTGTGTTGAAAACGACATGGGCTGAGCGGATGATTTGTCATCAAAAAGAGTGGTACCGCGAAGATTGGATCTTGAACTTCGTCTCTTTTGCATCATGGTTGCATGGTGTAAAGGAGGCTTTTTTGTTTTGCGGTGATTTTGATTCTCAATGAACTCGGAAAGGAAACAGAATATGAACGGTTATCAGAAGTATACGAAGCAATTTTTCCCCGCGGAAAACGTATCTGCGGATTGGATGAAAAAAACATATCTTGAAAAAGCGCCGATCTGGTGCAGCGTTGACCTCAGAGATGGCAACCAGGCGCTCATCGTACCGATGAGCCTTGAAGAAAAATTAGAATTTTTCAGACTTCTTGTGAAGATTGGATTTAAGGAGATCGAAATCGGTTTCCCTGCGGCAAGTGAAACGGAATATGAATTTTGCCGTACACTCATTGAAAACGATATGATTCCCGATGACGTGACGATTCAGGTTCTCACACAATCCCGTGAGCATATCATCGCCAAGACCTTTGAAGCGCTCCGCGGCGCAAAGCACGCGGTCGTGCATCTTTATAACTCCACCTCGGTCGCACAGCGCGAGCAGGTGTTCAAAAAATCCAAGGAAGAGATCATCGAAATTGCAAAATTCGGTGCGAAACTCTGCAAGGAATATCGCGCAAAAACAGAGGGGCATTTCACCTTTGAATATTCTCCCGAAAGCTTCACGGGTACAGAACCCGAATTTGCGGCGGAAATTTGCAATGAGGTCATCGATATCTGGCAGCCGAACGAAGACGATAAGGTCATCATCAATCTGCCCGTAACGGTTTCCCATTCCATGCCGCACATTTATGCAAATCAAGTCGAATATATGTGCAAGCATCTCCATAACAGAGAAAATCTGATCATTTCTCTCCATCCGCACAACGACCGCGGATGCGCTGTTGCGGATAGCGAAATGGGACTTCTTGCCGGAGGCGACCGTATCGAGGGTACACTTTTCGGAAACGGCGAACGTACGGGCAACGTGGATATCATCACGCTTGCGCTCAATATGTATTCGCAGGGCGTTGACCCCGAGCTTGATTTCTCGAACCTCCCCGAAATCTGCGCGACCTATGAAAAGGTAACGCGTATGCACGTCTATGAACGTCAGCCGTATAGCGGTGCGCTCGTCTTTGCGGCGTTCAGCGGCTCGCATCAGGATGCCATCGCCAAGGGTATGCACTACCGCGAGGCACACGGAAACGGCATCTGGAACGTGCCGTATCTTCCCATCGACCCGACCGATGTCGGCAGAGTTTACGAAGCAGACGTTATCCGCATCAACTCCCAGTCGGGCAAGGGCGGTATCGGTTATCTGCTCGAAACCAAATACGCGCTCATTCTCCCGCCCAAGATGCGCGAGGTCTTCGGTTATCACGTCAAGAGCATTTCCGACCATGCGCATAAGGAGCTTTCTCCCGATGAAGTACATAACATCTTCCTTGAAAATTACGTCAATATTTCGGGTCATCTGACGGTCAAAACGGCAACCTTCCTGCAAATCGAGGGTGGATTCATTGCCAACGTAGCGATGTCCGTGGACAACAAGGATTATAACGTATCCGCGCAGGGTAACGGTCGACTGGACGCGGTTTCCAACGCCATCAGCTCCGTTATGGGCAACTGCTATACGCTCGATAGCTATTCCGAGCACGCGCTTGAGGACGGCACGACCTCGAGAGCCGCATCCTACGTTTCCGTCAAGGATAAGGACGGCAAGCTCACTTGGGGTGTCGGTATCCATAGCGATATCATGGAATCCTCCGTCAAAGCGCTCGTCAGCGCCATCAACCGTATGCTCGCTTGAACGATATTCAGTTTTGCTTTTGAACAATGTTCAAAATGATACAGAAAGAAGGAAATTATCATGTCTATGACAATGACACAAAAGATTCTCGCCGCTCACGCGGGACTTGACAAGGTGGAAGCGGGCGAGCTGATCCTCGTTTCGCTCGACCGTGTGCTTGGCAACGATATCACCTCTCCCGTTGCCATTCGTGAATTTAATAAGCTCGGCTATGATGCCGTTTATGATAAGACCAAAGTAACGATGGTCATGGACCATTTCGCGCCGAATAAGGATATCAAAGCCGCGATCCAGTGCAAGATGTGCCGTGATTTCTGCGCGGAAAAGGAAGTCGTTCATTTTTATGACGTTGGTCAGATGGGCGTTGAACACGCGCTTCTCCCCGAAAAAGGACTTGTCGTTTCGGGCGACGTCGTCATCGGCGCGGACTCCCACACCTGTACCTACGGCGCTCTCGGCGCATTCTCCACAGGTGTTGGTTCGAGCGATATGGCGTGCGGCATGGCGACGGGCAAGGCTTGGTTCAAGGTACCCTCTGCCATCAAATTCGTGCTTCATGGAAAGTTGAATCCGCATATCACGGGTAAGGACGTGATCCTCCATATCATCGGTAAGATCGGTGTAGATGGCGCGCTTTACCGTTCCATGGAATTTACGGGCGAGGGCGTTTCTGAGCTTTCCGTCACGGACAGACTCACCATTTGCAATATGGTGATCGAAGCGGGCGCGAAAAACGGCATTTTTGAAGTGGACGAAAAAACGCTTGCGTATATCGCAGAGCGTTCCGACAGAAAACCCGTCGTTTATAAGGCTGACGAGGACGCGGTCTATGACGAGGTCATCGATATCGACCTTTCGACCATCAAACCGACCGTTGCGTTCCCGCATCTTCCCGAAAATACACATACCACCGATGAGATCGACGAGATCAAGATCGACCAAGTCGTCATCGGCTCTTGCACGAACGGCTATTACGAAAACATCAAGGAAGCCGCTGAGATCATGCGCGGCAGAAAGGTTGCGAGGGGCGTTCGCGCCATCATCATTCCCGCGACACAGGAAATTTATCTGCGCGCCATGAGAGAAGGACTTCTCGAAGTCTTTATCGAAGCGGGCTGCGCGGTTTCCACGCCGACTTGCGGACCTTGTCTTGGCGGTCATATGGGTATTTTGGCGCCGCATGAACGCGCCGTTGCGACCACCAACCGCAACTTTGTCGGCAGAATGGGCGACCCCACCTCTGAGGTCTATCTTGCCTCCCCTGCGGTTGCGGCGGCAAGCGCTATTCTCGGCAGAATCGCTTCTGCTGACGAGCTGTAATTTCGGAAAGGAGTTTGTGTCATGAAATTTGAAGGAAAAGTCATCAAATACGGCGATAACGTCGATACGGACGTCATCATTCCCGCGCGTTATCTCAATACCATCGATAAAAAAGAACTCGCGTCCCACTGCATGGAGGACCTTGATGCGGATTTTCAGAATAAAGTGAAAACGGCGAATATCATCGTGGCGGGCAACAACTTCGGTTGCGGTTCTTCCCGTGAACACGCGCCTCTCGCCATCAAGGAAAGCGGTGTAACGCTCGTCATTGCCAAGAGCTTTGCGAGAATCTTCTATCGCAACGCCATCAATATCGGTCTTGCCATTTATGAATGTCCCGAAGCGGCAGAAGCCATCGCAGACGGCGACGAGGTCTTCTCGGATTCCGACCTCGGTATCATCGAAAACAAGACCACGGGCGCGACCTACAATACAAAGCCGTTTCCGGAATTTATCGCAAAAATTATCGCAGATGGCGGACTTATGGAAGCCATCAAAAAGGGAAATATTCGTTGAAAAGAGGAATGAATCATGAAACTGAACATTGCTTTGCTCAAGGGCGACGGGATCGGTCCCGAGATCGTAGATTCTGCCGTCAGAGTTTTGAATAAAATTGGAGAAAAATTTGGTCATGAATTTGTATTCACGCCGTATCTCATCGGTGGTGCGGCGATCGATGCGACGGGTGAACCGCTCCCGAAAGAAACCGTAGAGGGTTGTCTTGCTTCGGATAGCGTGCTTCTCGGCGCGGTCGGCGGACCGAAATGGGATACGCTCCCCGGAAATAAGCGTCCCGAAAAGGCGCTTCTCGGCATCCGTTCTGCCATGGAGCTTTACACCAATCTTCGTCCTGCGCGCCTGTATCCTGCGCTGAAGGATGATTGCCCGCTCCGCCCCGATATCGTGGAAAAGGGCTTTGATATCCTCATCGTCAGAGAACTTACGGGTGGTATTTATTTCGGTGACCGCGGTTATCGTGACGGAAAATACGGCGAGGAAGCGTACGACACCGAATGTTACAGCCGTCTGGAAATTGAAAGAATTTGCCGTGCGGCGTTTGAAGCGGCGATGGTGAGAAACAAAAGAGTCATCAGCATCGACAAGGCAAACGTCCTTGAGACTTCTCGCCTTTGGAGAAAGACCATTCACGAGATGGCTTCCGAATATCCCGAGGTCACCGTTACGGATATGCTCGTAGACAACGCGGCGATGCAGCTCGTCCGCAACCCCTCTCAGTTTGACGTGATTGTAACGACCAATATGTTTGGCGATATTCTTTCCGACGAAGCCTCTCAGATCACAGGCTCTATCGGTATGCTCCCTTCGGCATCGCTCGGCGCGACGAAGCGCGGTCTTTATGAGCCTATCCACGGCTCTGCACCCGATATCGCGGGACAGAACAAGGCAAATCCGATTGCGACCATTCTTTCCGCGGCAATGATGCTCCGCTATGCGTTTGCGCTTGAAGCAGAAGCACTTGCCATCGAAAACGCAGTTGATAAGGTTCTCGAAGCGGGACTTCGCACAGCGGATATCGCACACGGTGCAGATGCGCTCGGTACGGTCGAAATGACGGACGCGATTTTGGCGGCGCTTGCATAATATGACTTGATTATGGAACAAGGACGGATTGCATATCCGTCCTTGTTTTATGAGCAAGTTTTGGCAGGGATCGCCTGCATTTTTTTATAATATTTATTAAGATTGATTTGACAACGGCTATAATATATGATACAATGAAAATGTAAAATTATGAAAAAACGGAGGAATTTCAACAATGGAATATTTCGTAAACATCCCCAAGATCAAATATGAAGGCAAAGAATCCACAAATCCCCTTTCCTTCAAATTCTACAATCCCGATGAGGTCATCGCAGGCAAGACCATGCGTGAACATCTCCGCTTCGCTATGTCCTACTGGCACACCATGTGCGCGGAAGGCTCCGATATGTTCGGTGTTGGTACAGGCGACAAATCCTATGGTGCAACCGACCCCATGGAACAGGCAAAGAACAAGGCATACGCAGCGTTTGAACTCATGGAAAAGCTTGATATCGACTATTACTGCTTCCATGACAGAGATATCGCTCCCGAGGGCGCAACGCTCGCAGAAACCAACGCAAGACTTGACGAGATCGCTGACCTTCTTGAAGAACTCATGAAGAAGAGTGGCAAGAAGCTCCTTTGGGGTACTGCAAACTGCTTTGGCAACAAGCGTTATATGCACGGTGCAGGTACTGCTCCCAACGCTGACGTGTTTGCGTTTGCAGCAGCACAGATCAAAAAAGCGATCGAGATCACCGTAAAGCTCGGCGGTGAAGGCTACGTATTCTGGGGCGGACGTGAAGGCTATGAAACGCTTCTCAATACCAACATGGCGCTTGAACAGGATAACATGGCTCGCCTTATGCGTATGGCAGTTGATTATGCGCGCTCCATCGGCTTCACAGGCGACTTCTACATCGAACCCAAGCCCAAGGAACCCACCAAGCATCAGTATGATTTCGACGTTGCAACCGTTCTTGCATTCCTCAGAAAATACGGTCTTGATAAAGATTTCAAGATGAACGTAGAAGCAAACCATGCAACGCTCGCGGCTCACACCTTCCAGCATGAGCTTCGCGTTGCAAGAGATAACGGCGCATTCGGTTCCATCGACGCAAACCAGGGCGATATGCTCCTCGGCTGGGATACCGACCAGTTCCCGACAAATGTATACGAAACCGCGCTCTGCATGTACGAAGTACTCAAGGCAGGTGGCTTCACCAAGGGTGGTCTTAACTTTGACGCAAAGACTCGCCGCGGCTCCAACACCGCAGAGGATATCTTCCTTGCATATATCGCAGGTATGGATGCGTTTGCGCTCGGTCTCAGAATCGCAGATAAGATGATCCGCGACGGCAGAATCGACAAATTCGTTGACGACCGCTATGCAAGCTACAAGACCGGTATCGGTAAGAAGATCGTAGACGGCACCGTGACCATGGCAGAGCTTGAAGCATATGCTCTCGAAATGGGCGATGTCACCACCAACATCAGCGGCAAACAGGAATATCTCGAAGGCGTTATGAACGCTCTCATGTTTTAATCCAAGCATTGACTTTTCTATGGGGCTGTAAAAAATTCATTGCAAAAAATAGCCTCCCCTGTGTAAGGGGAGGTGGATTTTGCGAAGCAAAAGACGGAAGGGTTGGCGCTGCAACCTATCATCAGAGGGGACCAATCCCTCAGTTTCGCTGACGCTCAACAGCTCCCTTTACACAAGGGAGCCTGTTTTTTATTTCCTGAGAAATTGCTGGAATCGACTCGCCTCTTTTTATAGTCCCGCCAAATTTATAAATCAAAAGGAGACCGAATATGCGTTATGTAATTGGTATTGACCTTGGAACCTCGGGTACAAAGACGGTTCTTTTTGACGAAAACGGTGTAACGATGGCATCGGCTCTCGTGGAATATCCGATGTATCAGCCGCAAAACGGTTGGGCAGAGCAAGATCCCGAGGATTGGTGGCATGCGGCAAGAGATACCATTCGTACGGTCATTGAAAAAAGCGGTGTTTGCAACCGTGATATCGTCGGCATCGGTATTTCCGGTCAGATGCACGGTCTTGTCATGCTCGACGAAAACAATAACGTGCTTCGTCCCTCGATCATTTGGTGCGACCAGCGTACCGCAGAGGAATGTGAAGATATCGAGCGTCTTGTCGGACGTGAACGCCTCATTGAGATCACGGCAAATCCTGCGCTTACGGGCTTTACCGCATCGAAGATCATGTGGGTCAAGAAGCATGAGCCTGAAATCTATGCAAAATGCGCGCATATCTTGCTTCCCAAGGACTACGTGCGTTTGATGCTCACGGGCGAATATGCAACGGAGGTTTCTGATGCTTCGGGTATGCAGCTTCTTGATATTGCCAACCGCGTTTGGTCGCTTGAAGTGCTTGAAAAGCTCGATATCAGCATCGACCTGCTCGGTGAGGTTTACGAATCCCCCGATATCACGGGTTATATCTCCGAGGAAGCGGCAGAAGCGACAGGACTTTATATGGGAACTCCTGTTGTCGGCGGTGCGGGCGATAATGCTGCGGCGGCGATCGGTACGGGTACGGTAAACGACGGCGATGCGTTCACGACCATCGGTACGTCGGGCGTTGTTTTCGCGCATACCAAGGAAATGATCATCGACCCCGCGGGCAGAGTTCATACGTTCTGCTGTGCGGTTCCGGGTGAATGGCATGTCATGGGCGTGACCCAGGGCGCGGGACTTTCTCTCCGTTGGTTCCGTGATACGTTCTGCGCGGATATCGTGGCGAACGCGAAAAATGAAGGCGTTGATCCCTATCAGATCATGGATGCCATGGCTGAAAAATCGGGCATTTCCGCGAGAAAGCTTTTGTTCCTCCCGTATCTCATGGGTGAAAGAACACCACATCTTGACCCCAATGCACGCGGTGCGTTCATCGGTCTTTCCGCTATCCACGATAGAGGCGATATGATTCGCGCCATCATGGAGGGTGTCAGCTATTCACTCATGGATTGCCTCAATGTCCTTGATGAAATGGGTGTCAATCCGAATAAGATGCTCGCCTGTGGCGGCGGCGGTTCGAGTCCGCTTTGGCGACAGATGCTTTCCGATATCTACGGCATGAATGTCATGACCGTCGATTCCAAGGAAGGTCCTGCCCTCGGCGTTGCGATCCTCGCCATGGTCGGCGCGGATATCTATAAGACCGTTCCCGAAGCGTGCGAAAAGATCATTCGTATCAAGACGACCACAGAGCCCATTGTGAAAAACAACAGAAATTACGCGGCAGTGTATGCGCGTTACCGTGCGCTCTATCCGCATCTCAAAGAGGATTACAAGGACCTTGCAAAGATGGAATTTTACGAGTATATCGTTCGTTATACGGATGAGGACCTCGCAAAATACGAGGAAGAGAAGATGTTCGCAAGGGCGACCAAGCGCCTTTTCCGCGAGCTTGACGAAAACCATAAGCTCATGGAAAAATACGGCGTTCTCGACACTTATCTTACCGAAACCTTTGAAATGCTTGATATGTTCCGCGGTGTGCAGATGAACGAAAAGGTTCTTGACGCAGGGCAGAAGGAATTTTTTGAGCCTGAAAAATACTATCGCTACGTCAGAATGACCAGAGATAATATCAGAAAGCATCTTTCTTAATAGGTGGCTATCATGATTGATTTGCGGATAGGTGATTGGATTACGCAATATTCTTCGGGATATTGGCAGATTTTCGATATCAAACCAAATTATGCGAGCAGCAATGACAAAGATCATGAAAAAGGCGAATTGCTGGGATATCATATTTTGTGTAAAAAAGCTTTTACAACAAAGATGAAACCGCGAATCATGGTGGAGTGGGTGCATTCAGATTGGTGTAACAAAGTGGATAAAGATACTGAGAACGCAATCTTGGCATATTTTGAAGAAAATCCAAAATTTTATCAAAAATTTATGGATACGCCGAATCGAGTGAATCCCGCCATTATGAATATATGGCTTTCTGTTCCGACGGAAGAAGAACACAAAATCACAACTTTTTTGGAGCATTGTCCTAAGCGTATCAATGATACGGAATTGACTCCTTTGTTAAGAGAGTATGGTCTTTCGGAATATGTAAACAAACGTCTTCCGGCTACGCATTTGATGAACTTTTTATTTTATCCTTGGGATATGGATGAAAATTATAACCTTTTTTTGAGTGAACCTGAATGCAAAAAATTTGATGATGCTACATAAAACGACCTCCCGATTCTGCGGAATCGGGAGGTTTTATTGTTTGATGGGAAGCGCGCTTAGTATTGATATCGTTTCTTATTCAGCGCAAGCAGGATAAGCGTGACGACACACGCCATAAATTCCGCAACGACGATGGAGATCCAAATACCGTCCAGCTCCCAAACAAGGGGAAGAAGCATAACGGCGGCGATCTGAAAAACGAGCGTTCGGAGAAAGGACATGAGCGCAGAGATAAGCCCGTTGTTGAGCGCGGTGAAGAACGACGAGCCGAAGATGGCAACGCCTGCAAACAAAAACGAGAACGAATAGATATAAAATCCACGGACGGTCATATCGTAGAGACCTTTATCGTAGCTGACGAACATTCCTGAAAGCGGTTGGGCAAGGGAGATGGAAAGCGCTAGCATACAAACGGAAAACGCACCGATGATGACAAAACTTTTTCTGAGCAGACTTTTCAGCTCCGTATGATTGTCCGCGCCGTAATGATACCCGATGACGGGTGCCGTTCCGATGGCGTAGCCGATAAAGACGGCAAGAAATACGAGGTTGACGTACATCAAAACGCCATACGCCGCGACACCGTCCTCACCTGCGTATTTCATAAGCTGAATGTTATAAAGCATACTGACGAGCGACATGGATACGTTGCTCATCAGCTCCGAAGAGCCGTTCGTGCAGGTTTTGAAAAGTGCTTTTCCATCGAATTTCATTTTGCCGAGGCGCAGAAGGCTTGAGTTGGGACGGAAAAAGTATATCAGCGGGATCGCACCGCCGACTACTTGGCTGAGCCCCGTTGCCGCCGCCGCACCGACAAGTCCCCATTTGAAAACGGCGATGAAAAGCGCGTCCAGCACCATATTGGTAACACCCGAAGCGATGGTTGCGATGAGTCCCAAGCCGGGCTTTTCCGCCGCAACGAAGAAGCTTTGAAATTCCATTTGGAGCATGAAAGCCGTCAGCGCGATCAAAATGATTCTGCCGTAAAGCACACAATTTTCAAGAAGCTCGCCCTTGGCACCGAGAAGCGAAGCGATGGGACGAATGAAAAGGATTCCAAAAACGGAAAGCACGATACCGCACGCGATGGAAATATAGACGATCATGGAAAAGAGCTGATTTGCTTTTTCGTGTTCACCCTCGCCCATCGTTTTGGAAACGAGTGCAGAACCGCCCGTTCCGAACATAAAGCCCAGTGTTCCGAGGATCATGAGAAAGGGCATGATGAAATTGACGGCGGCAAAGGGTGTCTTGCCGACAAAATTAGAAACGAAAAAGCCGTCCACCACGCCGTAAATGGACGTGAATATCATCATGATGATGGAAGGCAAGGTAAAACGCAAAAGTCTGCGATATGAAAAGTGGTCTGAAAGCTTGATCATGAGAGCCTCCTCTGTGTGTTTACAAAATAAAAGAGCTCGATTACTACATGACATAATAATCGAGCTCACTCGATGCCTTATCCGACAGAGAGCCAAAAAATTTTAGCTCGGCACTACGGTGCCCTGTCCTCCGACACACTATTTTCTTTTTCTATGAGGAGTATACCATAGGAAAGCAGATTTGTCAAGCCTTAGCGGCTTCTTTCAAAGAATTTGTTTGCGTATTCCGCAACCACGGGAGTAAGCTCCTTGATGTTCCATTTCGTCGTATTGACAATGAGATCATAAGATTCCGGGGCACCCCATTTTTTGCCTGTGATGAGCTCCGTGTTGCGTGCGCGGTTTTTGTCAATGCTCTTGATATTTTTCTTGATGGCTTTTTCGGATGTATCCTCGCCGTCGTTGGCGCGCTCGATGCAACGCTTGATCTTTGCGTCCATTTCCGCGCAAACGAAAATGCGGAAAGGCTCGTAATCTTTCAGACGAACGTCAGCGTTCCTGCCGACGATGATGCAATCCTTGCCCGCCTTGGCAATGCCCTCGATGACGTTCTTTTCTTCCACGAGAAGCGTTGTTTGGATCTCCTGCATGGGGGATATCATCGCGAACGAATGATGATACGTCAGCGGAACGGTTTGCCACCAATGATTTTCGAGCGCATTTTCAACGAAATTTTCGCTCATATCATGTTTCTTCGCGATGGCGGTGATGATCTCACGGTCGTAATAATCATATCCGAGCAACTCGGCAAGTCGTTTGCCAAGCTCTCTGCCTCCGCTGCCAAATTCACGGCTGATGGTGATGATTCTCATAAATAGACCTCCTTTGATGGTAAAAAGTAGGGAGCGTTATCGTTCGAGTCGCCAAACGGTCTGCATGATGACGGCAGGACCGGGCTCATGCTCCTTGGCGTAAAAAACAGTCAAAATATCACCGTTTGCAAGCTCCACAGACGCAGGATACCCAAGGTCGGGGCTGACACCGTTTACATAGATATCGTGTCCCACGTTCCAGGTTTCGCCCTTATCGGTGCTATACATCATTTTGATGCCGTAAGGTGCTTCGCGGTATCCGTAAACGGAGATGAGCGTACCATCGGAAAGCGCCAAAAGATGTGCGGGCGCGCCGCCCTTTTGCGAAAGGAGCGCGTGCGATTTGGTAAAGGTTCTTCCGCCGTCGTGCGATTCAGCTTGGTAAATGGTAAAGGTGTTGGAATTTTGCACACGAATGTGGACGATCACCGTTCCATCGGCAAGCGCGATGGTGTGGGGCTCACAGCTCAGAAGCTCGGGAGCAATATTTTCGATCGAGCCAAGCTTTTCGTAAGAGCCGTCGGGGAAAACGCGATAAGAATCGATACATTCATGTTCTTGGATCATATCGGTTGGAGAAAACTGTCGTCCGACGTAAAGGATCGATCCGTCGGGCATCAGACATGGACCGTGCGGCGCGGTAACGGGGATCCGCATGACCTCGCCAAAGGTCTTGGTATCGTCATGGCTGATGACAAAAGTGGAGCCGAGGAAGCGTTCCTCTGCTTTTTCGGCGTTTATGGTATCGAGATAGCCGTTGATATAAGGGTGATTGCGCTCCCTGTTCCATTTTCGTTGCATGTTGACGGTATTATTGAAGCTTGTGATCATGACGCTGTTTTCGCCAAAGGGAAGAATACCGGCATCGCGGTCATCGAGCGGGGTATCCATCACGACCGTGGGGCGAGTCCACGTTTTGCCCTCATCATCGCTATAAGAAATGACGACCTTACCAAACGGACAAACGTGCTTCATACGAAATCCCGAAGCGACCATGGCAAGTCTGCCGTCATGCAAGCGCGCAACGGAGGGCCAAGCGAAATAATTATGGTGAGGATTGGTGGGATTTTGACAAATGATTTTGGTTTCTTTGACGGTGATATTCATAGAAGAAACTCCTTTAAGGCAAAAGCCATTCCCGAAGGAATGGCTCTTTTTGCAGTTATGTATCAAATACCGTGGGATTCAAACCAACGGAGCGCAACGTTTGCAACAACGGGAGCCATAACGTCCAGTTCCCAATCGGTGGTATTGACGGTGAGGTGATAGTTGGAACGGTCGCCCCATTCGATACCGGTCACGATAGAGGTATTGCGTGCGCGAGTTTTGTCGATCTTCTGAATATTTTTAGCAATCTTTTTGATGGTATCAGCGCCGCCTGTTTCTTCGTGGAGAAGGCAACGGTCGATTCTGGCATCGAGGTCAGCGCAAACGAAAATGCGGAAAGGATGATAGTCCTTCAAACGATAGTCAGCGTTTCTGCCGACGATCACACAATCTCTGCCCTTTGCGGCGATTTCACCAAGGACTCTTTCTTCTTCTTTGAGAAGGTCCTGCTGGGTGATTTCTGCGGTATTCACATTGTCAAAGGAGTGGTTGAATTTGAGAGGAATGGTCTTCCAAAGGTCGCGATCCATCATGTTTGCAACGAACTCTTCTTCGAGCTCCTGATTTTTTGCAATGGCGGTGATGATTTCGCGGTCGTAGTAATCGAAACCAAGGGCATCGGCGATGAGCTTGCCAAGTTCGCGTCCGCCGCTTCCGAATTCACGGCTAATGGTGATAATCTTCATAAAGGGGACTCCTTTCTAAAATGAAATCGATATTCAGAATTATTCTTAAATTCTGATTCTATTATAACATAGAATTTTCCAAAAGTCAAGGGATGTATGATATCTGTTCATACAATGTTGCTAATTTCTTTGCTTAAAAGCAAAATCGTTTTGGTGAGAAAGTACATTCTTTTTCAAAATATATTGACATCCTACTATATTTCATATATACTATGGTGGTATAGCTTCGTTATATAGCGAGCGATTCATTCATAAGTGAGGAAAATAATAATGGATAACACAAAAAGTATTGTGAAGCTTTCACTTTTGTATTTTTTAAAATTGTTTTTGACGGTGATAGCATCCATGCTCATCATGGCTGCCATGACAGTGGTCATTCGCATGATTCCCGGTGTATCTAACACGAATACGGAAAATTTGTTAATTGGAATTGTAGCCGGAATCGCAGAAATCCTCATATTTTTTATTATGTTTTATAAAGAATTTTATAATGATAAGAACGCAAATATCAAAAATTCTTTGATATCACTTCTGATTGCATTTGTATTACAATTTATTATCTCATTCATCAATCATTTTTACACCTATACAGCAGGTAGCTGTATCACATACTTAGGCATATTTTTTTATTCCATAGGAAATTGCGCAAAGTATTGCAAACGGAGCAGAGGTATGATATAATGAGAGCGAGCAAAAAATAGCGTGACAAAAAGAGGTGCGGATAACACCTCAAAAAACGATATTTTTGCGATCACCTTTAAAA
>JAGBCV010000032.1 GCA_017937845.1 Clostridia bacterium
CCAGTTGGTATATCTTGCTGAGACATACCACGTTCCGTTTTTGTCTTTGTAAACAGCCATTACTTTTTACCTCCTTGACGATTTACCGACTCATAGCCGTATATTTGCTCCTCAAGGTATTTTCGGTTGACACGACCGTTTATTGTGATGTATCCTTTCGCAGCCATTTCCTCATTCAACTTCTTAATGATTCTATATGCCTCGGATTGAGATACTCCCAACATCTTTACAACTTCATCAGCTTTAATAAACAAACATTCAGCCATATTCTGAACCTCCTAAATCGTGATAAGGTTTCAAGTCCTTTCACTGATTCGGAATTTCAGAGGGGTAAAATTCAACCGGTATCAAAAAATTTTTGCAAATATTTTTGATTTGCTCCTCGTTTCATGGTGTTTCAGAGAATAC
Source organism: Clostridia bacterium (assembly GCA_017937845.1). Classification (GTDB taxonomy): domain Bacteria; phylum Bacillota; class Clostridia; order Oscillospirales; family CAG-272; genus QALR01. The sequence continues at coordinate 409 of JAGBCV010000032.1, forward strand.
GGAGAATTACAGTAAAAAAAGCCCGCAAATTCGTCTTGAGAAAAACGAATTTGCGAGCTTTGAGAGACTTTGGTATTATTCTATACCCGGATAGTGGTGGTATCAATTTGGTATCAACGAGCGATTTTCGCTGATTTTTTCAAATTGTGAGAGCCAAAAACCCTTGTAATATCAAGGTTTTTTCGACTACTCAACAGCCACTTTGGGTCACTCCCACTCAATGGTGCCTGTGGGCTTGGGAGTGAGATCGTAAAGAACGCGGTTTACGCCCTCTACTTCATTGATGATTCTATTGGTAATGGTATGAAGAACAGAATACGGAATTTCTTCGATGGTAGCAGTCATAGCGTCCTTGGAGTTGACAGCGCGGATGATTGCGGGCCAACCTTCATAGCGTTCGCCGTTTTTAACACCAACGCTCTTCATGTCGGGCATGGAAATGAAATACTGCCATACCTTTGTAGCAAGGCCACATTTATCAAATTCTTCACGAAGGATCGCATCTGCTTCACGAAGTGCATGAAGTCTGTCGCGTGTGATCGCACCAAGGCAACGAACGCCAAGACCGGGACCCGGGAACGGCTGACGATCAACCATAGCGGAAGGAAGACCAAGTGCTCTACCAACTTCACGAACCTCGTCCTTAAAGAGAAGCTTTACAGGTTCTACAAGTTCAAAGGTCATATATTCGGGAAGACCGCCTACGTTGTGATGAGATTTTACTGCTTTTTTACCATTGCTTTCAAGAATATCGGGATAGATCGTACCTTGAGCAAGGAAAGAGATACCGGAAAGCTTAGATGCTTCTTCGTCAAATACCTTGATAAATTCACCGCCAATGATCTTACGTTTCTTTTCGGGATCGGAAACACCTGCGAGAAGATCAAGGAATCTGTCGGTTGCATCAACGTAAATAAGGTTTGCATCGAGCTGATTTTTGAAGACCTCGATAACCTGTTCAGATTCACCTTTACGCATCAAACCATGGTTTACGTGTACGCAAACGAGCTGTTTGCCAATGGCTTTAATCAGAAGTGCCGCAACAACAGAAGAGTCAACACCGCCGGAAAGAGCGAGAAGAACCTTTTTGTCGCCAACTTGTGCGCGAATTTCAGCAACCTGCTCTGCAATAAAAGCATCAGCAAGCGCTCTTGTGGTAATGCGTTCCATCGATTCGGGACGTACATTAGATTGCATGATTGTATCCTCCTATGTTTTATAAAAAACAAATTACAATATTATTATAGCGAATTTTAGACAGTTTTTCAAGTACTTTCAGCAAAAACTTTTGAAATTTTCTCCATTTTTTTACATAAAATTCCTGTTTTTTCAATTTTTCATTTATATTGACAATTCATATTTCATAGGGTATAATAATATTATACAAACTCTAAAAGAAAGGAGAATCGTTCCCCATGGATAACGTCAATATCGATCCCGAAACCTTAGAAATTCAAGCGCCGGATTATACAACGGAAATCGTAGAGATTCTGAAAAGTAATCTTTCACCCAAGGCACTCAAAGATAAGATCATGGATTATCATGAAAATGATATTGCCGCCGCGATGGATCTACTGGAAGAAAACGAGCGCAGTAAGCTCTATCATATTTTAGATTCGCAGACCTTATCGGATATTTTGGCATATACTGAAAATATCGGTCTGTATTTCGGAGAACTGAATATCCGAAAAAAGGTAGAGATCCTTTCTCATTCGGAAGCCAATACCGCGGTCGCTTATTTGCAGGAGCTTCCCAAAGCGGAACGCGCCACGCTCATTGATCTGATGGATGACGATGCCAAGCGTGAAATCGCCCTCATTGCTTCCTTTGATGAAGATGAGATCGGTAGCCGTATGACGACGAATTATATCCACGTGCATACGGGACTCAATGTCAAAGCCGCCATGAAAGAGCTGATCGCACAAGCGGCTGAGCATGATAATATTTCTAAAATATACGTTGTAGATGAAAATCATACCTTTTATGGTGCCATAGACTTAAAGGACCTTATCATTGCCAGAGAAAATACCAGCATTGAAGAGATCCTCGTAACGTCTTATCCGTATTTTTACGCGCACGAGCCCATCGAACGCAGTATTGAAAAAATGAAAGACTATTCCGAGGATTCCATTCCCGTCCTTGACCCCAATAATAAACTGCTCGGTGTCCTCCGTTCACAAGATATGATGGAGATCGTCGATGACGAAATGAGCGAAGACTACGCAAAGCTCGCAGGTCTTTCCGCAGAAGAAGAACTCGGAGAACCTGTCAGCAAAAGTATGAAAAAGCGTCTGCCTTGGCTTTTGATACTGCTCGGACTCGGCTTGCTCGTTTCGGGTGTCGTCGGATTTTTTGAAGAAGTCGTCGCAAGCCTTACGCTTATCGTCAGCTTCCAATCGCTCGTCCTCGGCATGGCAGGTAACGTCGGCACACAATCCCTTGCCGTCACCATTCGCGTTTTGATGGATGAAAATCTCAGCGGGAAGCAGAAAGCCTCTCTTGTTTTCAAGGAAGCGCGCGTCGGACTTTTGAATGGCTTCGTTCTCGGTATCGTTTCCTTTGTGTTTATCGGCTTGTATCTGTTCGTTCTCAAAGGAAATCCCCCGCTTCTCTCTTTCTCGGTTTCGTTCTGCACAGGTATCGCTATGCTCGCCGCCATGCTCCTTGCCAGCATTTCGGGTACTTGCGTTCCCCTGCTCTTTAAGAAGCTGAAGCTCGACCCTGCCGTAGCATCGGGTCCGCTGATTACGACCATCAACGACCTTGTTGCCATCGTAACCTATTACGGACTTGCATGGATATTGCTTTTGAACGTACTGCATTTTTAAGTCATGATATGATACAAAAACAGCGTGCCTTGCGGCACGCTGTTTTTACTTATAGGTGTGAAAATCAAGCCTTTTCCTCTTCTTCCACGATATGTAATACGCGAACGGAAGCAAGCGTGATACGGTGAAGGTCGGTTTCTGCAACGGTGAAATAAAGACCTCTCTTTTCACCTGTTTCTTCATCGGGTTCTTCGTTTTCGTTGATGTATTCCACAGATTCGCCAACCTCGGGAATCTTACCGAAAAGCTCCATGATGAAGCCACCGAGAGAAACGGATTCGGAAGTGATCTTCATACCGAAATAATCACAGAAATCGTCCATATTGACGGAGCAGTCAACGCGGTAAACGTCCTTATCGATTTCCTTAAAGGTCTCTACGACCTCGTCGTGTTCGTCCCAGATTTCACCGACAAGTTCTTCGAGAATATCTTCCATGGTAACGATACCGAGCGTACCGCCGTATTCGTCAAGAACAACGGCAATATGTGTCTTGTTTTTCTGGAGAAGCTTCAAAAGGTCGCTGATCTTTTCGTTTTTCTGAATGAAAAGAACGGGAGCGATCAAATCCTCGAGGGATCGGTTGGTAAGACCTGCCGCGGTGTAAACGTCCTTCTGATGGATGACACCGATGATATTATCGATGGTATCCTTATAAACCAAGATACGGGAAAATTTGGTTTCCACAAATTTACGGGAAAGCTCTTCCTTGGTCGCATCTGCGGGAACAGCTTCAAGGTCCATACGGTGAGTGAGGATATCCTCTGCCTTGGTTTCGTTAAATTCGATCGCGTTCTTGATAAGCGTGCCTTCGTTGTTATCAAGGCTACCCTCCTGCTGAACCTCTTCCACGTACATGATAAGCTCTTCGGAGGAAGTTTTGGTTTCGTTGCTGGGCTTGAAGATTTTGTTGACAAGCTGTTTCCAAAGACCGAAAAGGAAGGTAAAGGGGGTAAATACCCAAATCAAAACGGAGAGGAACGGAGCAGAAAACATGGCAAAGCTTTCGGGAATATCCTTTGCAATATTTTTCGGGGTGATTTCACCGAAGATCAAAACGACGATGGTGATCACAACGGTGGAAACTGTCGCGCCAAGGTCCTCTTTACCGATTTCCTTGAAAAGCGCAATGAACATAACGGTCGCAATAGAAGAAAGCGCGATGTTTACGATGTTGTTACCGATCAAAATGGTAGAGATCAGTTTATTGTAATCTTCAGATATTTTAAGAGGAAGCTTTGCTCTTTTGTTGCCTTCTTCGGCAAGGGTCTTCATACGGGTCTTGTTCATCGTCGAAAAAGCGGTCTCCGTCGCGGAAAAATAACCCGACATGATGACGAGGAATACCATAATAAGTATATACGCGGGATAACTCATGATAAAAAATAACTCCTTAAATAAAAAATATGATTTTGATTTTTTGTATGTGTTTGTTTTTTTGTGATAATTTCGTTCAACTCAAAAATACTTGAAAGCGCAAAAAAGCGCATCTATCCCATTCCACACGATGGTATAGATGTGCCAAAAACACACAATCTTTCATTAAGCAGTTACAACAACACGTATTATCGTCGCTACTGTCGCCGTCCATTTTGGTGAGATCCTCCTTCAAACATATTTTTAGATTTTTTATCAGTATACCATACTTTCATACAAATGTCAAGCCCCTTGCCTGCTTTTTTCAAAGCAACAGCATTTACTTTTGATCCAATCAACGAAAATGTATATGAATAGTTTCGTTATCGCACAAAGCCGTGAGGCCTCCTCCGGGAGGAGGCTCCCGCGCAGCGGGTGGAGGAGAGCGCGTGCAATGATGATTAAGTGTTACAACATACTACTTCCATTTTCCTCGGAAAATATTTCCTCAATTTCTTGACAAAACAGCAAATGAATGTTACAATAACCATAGATTGAACAATATTCAAAACCCCAAGGAGCAACACCATGACACAGAAACCCACCGCAGAACTTTCCAGACGCGAAGCCATTCTTTCCGCCGCGCTTCCGCTCTTTTTAGAAAACGGATATGAAAAGACCTCCGTCCGCATGATCGCAAACAAAGTCGGTTGCGAGGTCGGACTCGTATATTATTATTTTTCCACCAAGGACGACGTTTTTGAAAACGCGCTCGCCCTGTATTTTGAAAATCAAGAAAAAGCTCTCACCGAAATCACCGAAAAAACAAAAAAAGACGCTTCCCTTTTCCTTGAAGCGCTCTTTACCTATTTTGAAAAGGAAGCCCCCGCTTTTGCCAAGACCTTCAACGAAAACGTCCATTGGACGATTCGTTTTGCCGTCCGCACAAAATTCGTCGAGCTGGTAAGACCCCATATGGAGGAAGTCGTTTCCATTCTCGCAAGCGACAGCCGTATGCCGTATGCCGTCGCAGTCACCGCCAAGACCGCTTCCGATATGCTCGTCGGCGCCGCGCTTGAAAGCGAAAACGGCTATTTCGCAAAAAACAAAGAAGAACTGCATCGCATTCTCTCCCATATCCTCGGCTTGGATCGCGCAAGCGGCAGAAGACGCGAGATCCCTTCCTTTTTATTATGATCATTCCCACAAAATACGAACCGCCGTGGCTTTCGCCACAGCGGTTTTTGTATTTTTATATCAAACCGTTTCGATACGAATGGTATCGGTATTACCGGAAGCGCCTGTCTTCGAGCCGCCTGTGATGACGATCTTATCGCCCTTTTCCAGATGCAAGGTATCTCTTGCGATGTTCTTCGCCGTATAGAAAAGCACCTCAAGCGCGGGATAGACCTCACACATGACGGGGATAACGCCCCAAGAAAGCGCGAGCTGATGCCAAGTCTTTTCGTTGACGGAAAGACCGATGATATCCACGGGAGAACGGAAACGGGAAACCATTCTCGCAGTCATACCCGAAATGGAGCAAACGACGATCGCCTTTGCGTTGATATCCATCGACATACCGCAAACGGAGTGGGAGATCGCGTCCATTTCGTTGCGGATATGAAACTCAGAGGAATAGAAGCGCTTCTGATAGTCGATGCTCTTTTCCGCCTGTTCCGCGATGCGGGACATCGTTTCGATGCAAAGTACGGGATATTTACCTGCGGCGGTTTCTCCCGAAAGCATGATGGCGCTGGAGCCGTCAAAAACGGCGTTCGCAACGTCGGAGATCTCCGCTCTGGTCGGTCTGGGATTGGTGATCATAGATTCGAGCATTTCGGTCGCCGTGATCACGCGCTTACCGAGCAAACGACATTCCGTGATGAGCTTTTTCTGAATGGAGGGCAATTCTTCAAAGGGGATCTCCACGCCCATATCGCCGCGGCCGATCATAATGCCTTCACATTCGGAGCAGATCTCATCGATATTTTCGATACCCGAGCGGTTTTCGATCTTCGCAATGATGCCAATGTTATTTGCGCCGTTGGCTTTGAGAAATGCCTTTACGTCGAGGATATCCTCCACGCGGGAAACGAACGAGCAAGCGATATAGTCGATATCGTTTTTGATACCGAAAAGGAGGTCTGCCTTGTCCTGCTCGCTGAGATAGATCTGATTCAGGACCTTATTCGGGAAGCTCATGCTCTTACGGTTGGAGATCTCACCGCCCGCAAGCACACGGCAAACGATATCGTTTCCGTTCACTTCCTCGACGTTAAAGATCAGCAAGCCGTTATTGACGAGGATTCTGTCCCCAACGCCGATATCCTCTGCCATTTTCTTGTAGCTGACGGAAACGCGGGTGTTGTCACCGATGATATCTTCCGTCGTAAAGGTAAAGAGATCACCCTCGCGGAGCGTTTCCTTGCCGTTTGCAAACGTACCGATACGGTATTCGGGACCCTTGGTGTCGAGCATGATGGCGATCGGCGTATTCAGCTCCTTGCGGATCTTTTTGATGCTGTCGATGCGCTTCTGATGATCCTCGTGCGTACCGTGAGAGAAATTCAAACGGGCAACGTTCATGCCCGCAAGACACATTCTGCGCAGGGTATCTTCATCCGACGATGCGGGACCGATGGTACAAACGATTTTGGTCTTTCTCATAATCTATCTTCTCCTAAAATATAAAATTCAATTTCACGTAAGAGTTCCGAAAGAAACCCCTTCCCCATTGTAATATTACCATATTTCGCGCCGATTTGCAAGAGAATATTGTATAAACCTCATCATTATTTTTCATATTTATCAAAAAGCAACCAAGCTGTGTCAAAGATTCATTGACAAAAAAATCGTTCGGTGATATAATAATTGAACCTCTCAATAGGGCAATGCCCACAACATGCGAACAATTTTAACATCAAGGAGGAAAACAAACACATGATTTTCGGAAAACATATCAATCGATATTATCTGAAATATCTACCCGTACTGCTTTTGGGGCTTTTATCGCTCCTGCTCGTGGATATCTTACAGCTCAAGATCCCCGAGTTTTATAACATCATCGTCAACGGTATGAACGACGGCAAGGTGATGATCGACGGTACGGTAAGACCGTTCGATTGGGAGCTTCTTCTCGACGAGGTCTGTCTGCCCATGATCTTCGTCATCGTTTTGATGACCTTCGGCAGATTCGTATGGCGTATCTGCTTCTTCGGCTCCGGGATCCGCGTGGAAACCTCGATCCGCAGCAAAATGTTCGCCCATTCGAGAAAGCTTTCGCAGGAATATTACAGCGTCAACAAGGTTGGCAACCTCATGTCCCTTTTCACGAACGACCTTGAAACCGTTCAGGAATGCTTCGGCTCGGGCATCATGATGCTCGGTGACGCTCTGCTTCTCGGTGCGCTCGCCATCTTCAAAATGTGGCGTATGCACGGTATCCTGACGCTTCTCACCCTCATTCCGATGGTGCTTCTGCTCATCGTCGGCACACTCGTCGGCAAATACATGATGCTCAAATGGGAAGCGCGCCAGGAAGCCTTCTCCGAGCTTTCGGATTTCACGCAGGAAAGCTTCTCGGGCATCTCCGTCATCAAAGCGTTCGTCAAGGAATTTAAGGAGCTTTTCGCGTTCCGCATCCTCAACCGCAAAAACGAAAACGCCAACGTCGCGTATACAAAGATATCCACGATGCTTCATATCTCCGTCACCCTTTTTGTGGAATCCGTTATCTGCATCATTTTGGGCTACGGAAGCTATCTCGTCAAGCAAGGCATCTTCAATGCAGGACAGCTCGTGGAATTTATCGGTTATTTCACGTCCATCGTCTGGCCCGTCATGGCGATCTCCGAGCTTATCGATATGAGCTCCCGCGGCAAAGCCTCTCTCGGACGCATCGGCGCCTTTCTCGACGCCAAGGAGGACGTGACCGACCGCCCCGACGTCAAGGACGTTGAGGGTATCCGCGGCAACATCTCATTCAAAAATCTCACGTTCCGTTATCCGGGCGGCGATTACGATGCACTCTCCGATATCACGTTCGATATCGAGGAAGGCGATAATATCGGTATCGTCGGCAAAACGGGCTGCGGCAAGACCACGCTCGTCGATCTCATTCTCCGTACATATAACGTACCCGACGGCACCGTATTCATCGACGGCAAGGATGTCAATACCATTCCGATCCGCACCGTCCGCGAAAACGCAGCATACGTTCCGCAGGATAACTTCCTTTTCAGCGATACCATCGAAAATAACATCGCCTTTGCGACCGTTGAGGATGACGGTGCAGACCATCACGAAGCCGTGGAAAACGCCGCAAAGCTTGCGGACGTTCACGATAACATCATCGGCTTCCACGAGGGCTACGGCACGATCCTCGGCGAACGAGGCGTGACCGTTTCGGGCGGTCAGAAGCAGAGGATATCCATCGCCCGCGCACTCATGAAAAACGCGCCCATTCTCATTTTGGACGACTCGGTTTCCGCCGTCGATACCAAAACGGAGAAAAATATCCTCGCCCGTTTGAAAGAAACGAGAAAGGGCAAAACGACCATTCTCATCGCGCATAGAATCTCCACCGTGGAAAACATGGATAAGATCGCCTTTTTGGAGGACGGCAAGCTCCTTGCCTTCGGCAAGCACGAAGACCTTTTGGAAGCCTGCGAGGGCTACCGCAACCTTGTCAAGCTCCAAAAGCTCGAGGAAGGAGGCGAAGCACATGCCTAATTATTATCCTTTGCTCGTCGTCGGCGGCATCATCGGCTTCTTCGCCACCATTTTTCTCATCGCGTTCATCACGATGAAGGATAAAAAGCAAGCCATCGGCTTCGACCGCAACATGAAGGACGGCGAGATCGCAAGACGCTTGCTCCGCTATGCAAAGCCCTACGTCGGCAATTTCCTTTTCGTCGGACTTTTGATGCTCCTTTCGATCGCCTATGATCTCGTTTCTCCGCTCATCGTTTCCAACATCGAAAAGACCATCACGGGCGAGTTTGAAATGAGTGACGTTCTCATCAAGGTCGGTCTGTATGCCTCCATTCTGCTCGTATCCTTGGCATCGATGTATCTGCAAGCCATCATTTTGCAAAAAACGGGACAGAAGATCATCTCCGCTATTCGTGAGGATACGTTCCGTCATATCGAGGAGCTTTCGCATTCCCAGCTTCACGAAATGCCCGTCGGCAAGCTCGTGACCCGCGTCACGAACGACTCCGCGTCCATTTCCATGATGTTCACGAACATTCTCGTAAACCTCATCAAAAACTTTTTCGTTATCTTCGGCGTTCTCATTGCGATGCTCATCTTGAACTACGCACTGACGCTGATGGTGCTTTGCTTCGTTCCCTTCGTCGTGCTCTTTACGTTCATTTTCCGTAAATTCACCCGTCGTTCTTACCGCAAGGTCAAGGACGGCACGACCGATATCAATACCTTCCTTTCCGAAAATCTTTCGGGCATGAAGATCATTCAGATCTTCAACCGCGAGGATAAAAAGATGCGCGATTTTGAAACGAGAAACCGTGCGCTCGGCAAGGCAAAGCAGCAACAGATCTTCGTATTCGGCGTCTTCCGCCCGATGGTATATCTCATTTATTATTCCACCGTTCTTTGTTTGTTCTGGTTCGGCGGTAAGGGCTATATCGATAACGTCGCCTTCCTCGGTCAGCATATCGACGCGCACATTCTCGTCGCGTTTTATATGTATATCTCGAAGTTCTTCAACCCGATCCAAAGCCTTGCGGAGCAGTTCAACCGTCTGCAATCCGCATTCGCCTCCGCGGAAAAGATCTTCACGATACTCGATATCGACCCCGTCGTCGTAGACGAGCCCGATGCCATCGAGCTTGATGAGATCAAGGGCGAGATCGAATTTAAGAACGTATGGTTCTCGTACATTCCGAACGAATGGGTACTGAAGGATGTTTCGTTCCATGTAAATCCCAAGGAGACCGTCGCGTTCGTCGGCTCCACAGGCTCGGGCAAAACGACCATTCTTTCTCTCATCTGCCGAAATTACGATATCCAAAAGGGTCAGATCCTCATTGACGGCATCGATATCCGCAAGATCAAGATCTCTTCCCTGCGCCGTCATTTCGGACAGATGCTCCAGGACGTATTCCTTTTCTCGGGTACGATTCGGAGCAACATCGTTCTCCGTGATGAAAATATCACAGATGAAGAAGTCATGACCGTCTGCCGATACGTCAACGCCGACCACTTCATCTCCAAGCTCAAAAAGGGACTTGACGAAGAAGTACGCGAACGCGGAAACAACTTCTCCGCAGGACAGCGTCAGCTTCTCTCCTTTGCGAGAACGATGGCGCATAAGCCCTCCGTTATGATCCTTGACGAAGCGACGGCAAATATCGACACCGAAACGGAAGTCCTCATTCAGGATTCTCTCGAAAAGCTCATGAATGTCGGCACGATGCTCATGGTCGCGCATAGACTTTCCACCATTCAGCACGCAGATAAGATCATCGTTTTATCTCACGGCAAGATCGTGGAGCAAGGCTCTCACAGCGAGCTTCTCGAGCTTGGCGGTAAATATCATCATTTGTATACGCTTCAATATCATAAGGAACAAATGAATGGACAACACAAGTAAGCAGTAGATATTCATCTATAAAAACCGCCGCACTCAGCTCTGCATTCTTAGCGGAGAAAACACGAACACCACCAAGGATTGTCTTTGGTGGTGTTTTTTGTCGGTGGAAACTTACGAAAGGCTCTCTCCGGGAGGGAGAATGCGTCACAATAAAACTCGCTTGATTTTTAAGTTACACAGGCTCCTTGCATCACTTCGTGGTCCCTCTTACTCTCAGAGGAAAACTTTTGCACGCTGTTTCTCTGCGGATAGTGGGTTCGGACTTCCGCACGATCGTGTGCGGACTGCCACGCGCTATGCTTTCCCCAGACGCAAGCGTCGGGAAAATATAAATTCAACCCAAGGTAGAACTTTCACAATAAAACTCAATATGTTTACTATTGTAAGTTGCGTTTTGCTATGATATAATATAATCACAAGATAGCTATCTAAAAAAATTTGGAGGATAAAATATGTTAGATCAAAAAATCTTTGGCGAAAAGCTTCGTAATCATAGAAAAAAGCTTGGAATGACGCAGGAAGAGGTTGCTGAAAAAGTTGGAGTATCTCCGCAGGCAATTTCAAAATGGGAGGCGGGTGATTGTCTGCCCGATTGCTTTAATCTAAAGACCATCAGTGATGTTTACAAGATTTCCGCAGACGTTCTTCTCGAAACCGAATCAAGCGGTGATCTTGATGCCGTATCAAGTAAAATCGAGCAACTTGCGACAGAATTCGTTTGGTCAATAGCAAACCATGACCGCTATAATAGTAATCTCCGTCAAGAGCTTGGAGAAGATCTTTGGGAAATGTGGAAGGGCATCTATTTTGCTGAGGTTGGCAACAGAGAAATACAAGAAGAAAGTAAGAATCAAGGAAATCTTAGAATTATAGGTTCATATGGAACAAAAATTTGGGATAACAGCGGTGTGGCTTGTGTTATTAAATCATCACTTATCAATCAGCTTTCTCCCTTCGACGCAAATACGATAGAAGTAATGCAAGCACTTTGCAGTGAGGACGGACAAAAGCTGATTTTGGCTCTGTCCTGCGATACTCCAACATCAAAGCAAACACTCATTGATAAAGCTAATATTGAAATATCCCGTTTGAATGAGCTTTTGCTTTTATTCACCGAAAATCGAATTATTGAATTTGTTGCAGACAATCGTTCAGAGGACAGAGGATACTTGATCTGTGGTCATTGCGGTATTTCTGCGTACATGGTGTTAACAGCAATGTATATCCTCAATAAAAAGAATTATACCGTTTCACAATTTCTCACAGGATGATTGACTTTCTCGCCCCGCCTCGTGCGGGGCTTTTCTTTGCTTTCTGCATATCAAAAAGCTACCACGAAAATCGTGGTAGGCTCATTTCATTTTACCGCTAACTTTGCACGCCTTCGCAGCGGTTTTTTAATTTGAACAAATATCAACGCACGCAAAAACCATAATAATCCCTTGTTATCTCTTGACGGAAAAACGCTTTTATGTTAAAATAAAAGAAAAAACATGGGAGGACATATCCATGAGCATTGAAAAACAGGTATTTGGCACAACGAAAAACGGCGAGACCGTCCACGCATACACGATCACAAGTGAGAGCGGCATTTCCGTAACCCTTCTTGAATTTGGCGCGACCGTAAATAAGCTTTTCGTTCCCGATAAAAACGGCAACGCGGTCGACGTTGTCTGCGGCTACGATAAGCTTTCCGATTATGAGAACGCAGACGGCTATCAGGGCGCTGTCGTCGGCAGATTCGGCAACCGCATCGGCAAAGGCAAGTTTACCCTTGACGGCGTGGAATACGATCTCTATTGCAACGACGGTAACAACCATCTTCACGGCGGTAAGGTAGGCTTTTCGCATAAGGTCTGGGCTTCCGAAGCAGTAGAGGAAAAAGATGCCGACCGCGTGACCTTTACGCTCATTTCCCCCGATGGTGAGGAAAATTACCCCGGAACGCTGAGCGTTTCCGTAGAATACCGCGTCGTGGCAGGCAAGGAGCTTTCCATCACCTACCGCGCGACAACGGATAAAAAGACCGTTTTGAACCTCACGAACCACAGCTATTTCAACCTCGCAGGCTTTGATTCGGGCGATGTTTTCGACCATATCGTATATCTCGATGCCGACCGTTTCGTAGAGACCGACGCGGAGCTTATCCCCACGGGCAAAACGCCGACCGTTTTGAATACCCCCTTTGATTTCCGTACCGCAAAGACCATCGGCAAGGATTGGACGCTTGACTACGAACCGATGAAGCTTGCAGGCGGTTATGACCATTGCATGATCTTCGCAGACCATTTCGGCGACGCCATGAGCGCGCCCCGCGTCATCGTAACAGAGCCCAAGAGCGGCAGAAAGATGAGCGTCTACACCGATCTCCCCTGCGTACAGTTCTATTCCGCGAACTTCATGTCGAATCCCGATTTCCCGTTTAAGGGCGGTTATACACAGAAAAAACAGCACGCATTCTGTCTTGAAACCGAAAATATGCCCGACAGCATGAATCATGAGCATTTCACAAACTGCATTTTGAATCCGGGTGAAGAATTTAAGTCGCAGACAGTGTATGCGTTTGAGTGGAAAGACTAAACGTAAAATAAAAAAGTGGCTAACGCCACATCAACACCCCTACCCCTCAATCATGAGGGGTTGAGGGTGCTTTTCTTTTGTGATATAATTGTAATATGACGATCATACAACAAATTTTTCAAGACCATTTTTACGATTTAGCAGC
>JAGBCV010000033.1 GCA_017937845.1 Clostridia bacterium
ACTTTTCTTGTGCAAAACAAGAAAAGTACCAAAAGAAATTTGCAAGCGTTCCGCTTGACCGAAGCGCAGATTTTATATCTTAGCGAAATCGGCTCCCCGCACGGATTCTCAATGAACGAGTTCATTGAGCCCTCCGGTGGCGACACCTCCGGGACATCACGGCGGAACAACCGCCGATGTGTAACAACATCTAAAATTTTATGTATGACGGCGCTTTAGCGCCGTTCGGCAAGAGCTTTTTGTAATGAGCGCGAGCACGCCCGCAAACTATCTGTTTTGCCGACATGAATTACGCGACCTTGGACAAAAGCGCCGTTTCAACCGCGTTCTTTCTGGCGGGTCATAGCCAGTAGGAGAACGCGAAAGCGAGCTTTCAGAGTCTATAAGCGATAAAACCGCAGGTTTTTTGCTTCTTTTTTGCAACTTTTTTCTTTCAAAAAGAAAAAAGTTGATGCCAATGATACAAATAGGTAAGAAAAAAGTTGATCAAAACATTAAGAACTCAGCTCCAAAAGTTTCAAAAAATCCTCATACGCCATATCGCGTGTCACATAACTGCGCGGTAGGCGTGAATTTTCATAATACGCATCATAAGGCATGTCCGTGGTATACGCATAGCGATATCCCACCGCCATGGCGATGGTCTGCGCCTTTTCCGTATAAATGCCGTTTGGATATGCAAGCGCGGTCACGGGTTTTTCTATAAGTTCTTCAATATATTCCTTAGAATGTAAAAATTCCTGCTGAATTTCATATTCCGTCAGCGTATCGAGCTTGGTATGGCTGACCGTATGACTGCCAAAATGCACGAGTCCGCTTTCGCTCATTTCCTTGATCTGCGCTTCGGTCAGATGTCCCTCCGTGCCGATCATATCGGTGATGAGAAAAATCGTTGCTTTCATATTATATTTTTGAAGAAGCGGAAACACCGTCGTGTAATTGTCTATGTAACCGTCGTCAAAGGTGATGACCACACCGGGCTTTCCGTCTGCGCGTTCAGGCTCGTCCGCAAAATACGTTTCAAAACCAAGACGTTTGATCTCCAAAAGCTGCGCTTCAAAATCGCCCTCGCGCACGAAAAGGTCGTGATATTGGCTGTAAGGCTCATCCATGACGAGATGATACAAAAGCGTTTTCATGTTGGGGGAATAGAGATATGGCTTGGCGTTTTCTCTTTGCCAAAAGAAAAATACCGTCGCAAGTACGATAAGGAGCATCAAAACCAAAAGGGTTGCCGCACGGGCAACCCTTGCTTTCTTCGGGATGTCTTTATTCATTTTCCGCAGTGTCATTCTGACCGAAATTCAAAACGGGGATCGTGCCTTCGCCGCCTACGTAGGTGGGAAGCTCGCCGTTCCACTGTTCGATGGTCTTATAGTCGATAAGCTCCTCGGTCAAGCTTTCGGAAATCTTCTTGTTGGCTTCGGCTTCCTTTTCGCCTGCATATGCCTTGGCATCGGCTTCTTTCTTAGCCGCTTCCGCAGCTGCTTCCGCTTCGATGACGGCTTTTTCTGCTTCTGCCTGTGCCGCGATGACAGCACGTTCAGCCGCAGCCTTTGCTTCGATGTTTGCCTGTTCCTGCTGGATCTCGGCCTTCAGCTTTTCCTGCGCCGCAACTTGCTTTGCTTCAACGGCGTTGGTGAATGCATCGGAGAAGTCAAGATTTTCGATGGAAGCATCGATGACCTCTACGTTATACGCCGCAAGCTTCGCGGTGAGGTCCTCGCGGATTTCCACGGAGAGAGATTCACGGCTGGCAATGAGGCTTTCCGCATTGTATTTGGCGATCATGCTCTTGACGGATTCCTCGATACGGGGGAGAATGATGGTGGTGTAATAATCCTTACCGATGGTACGGTAGATGGTCTGTGCATTGGCTTTTTCGATCTGATAGTTGATGGTATAAATGGTGGACACCTCTTGGATATCGCTGGAAAAGCAGCTCATTTCCACAGATGCCTTCTGGATACGGTTATCCATCTTGACGACCTGCTGCCAAGGCGCTTTGGTATGCACACCTGCTTCGTAGGTATAATCCTCAACGCGGCCGAACGTGGTCACGATACCCGTATGACCCGTGGGAATGGTCGTGATACAATCGCAACCGATGAAGAAGATGCCGAAAACGACGCCGAGCGCGGTGACGGCAAGACCGATTTTTTTCTGTTTGGGATATGTTCCGTGTTTGCATTTTTTGAGCACGTAAACGATGGCGATGATCGCAACAACGAGAGCAACAACACCAAGTCCGAACATAAACATAAAGATACTCCTTCTGCCATACAGTATATGGCGATATAAAATTCTGACAAAAGATATTGTCATTATTGATTATATCACGTTTCAAATATCTTGTCAAGATTTTGTATAAGAGAATCGAAATTTGGATAAAATAGCCGTATCGAATTTTTTGGAAAGGCAGGTTTTGAATGATGAAAAAACTTGGAATTTTCGGATGTGTGCTGGTATTTTCTCTGATGCTCGCCATGTCCGTTCAGGCGGCGGGATTGCTTTCGCCCGCCATTGACGTTTTACAGGAGGACTGCGCCGTACTCAAAACGGGAGTCGGTAAAAACACCGTTACCTTTTCGGAGGAGGATTTCCTCTCCGTTTTTGGAGAATCGGAATTTCTCGGTATCGTCGTAACGGAGCTTCCGTCGCTTTCGGACGGCGTCTTGAAGCTTGGCGCGGTCGACGTGGGAGAGGGACAGATCATTGCGAAAAACGCCATCAAAGCCTTGCGCTTTATTCCCGCCGAGGCGGGAAAGACCGCAAGCTTTGGCTTTTTGCCCTATGGCAAGAGCTATGAAAACGATTTTATCTGCACCGTTTATATGCTCGATTCTCTGAATTTTGCACCGACGGCAAACGGAGGAACGCTTTCCGCCGTGGAGGGTATTCCCGTGTATGCCGCGGTCTCCGCCGATGACCCCGACGGCGATATGCTCACCTACCGCTTAGAGGAAGCGCCGAAAAAGGGCAGACTTACACTCAGCTTGGACGGTTCTTACCGTTATATTGCCAATGCGGGGGCAGAGGGAGAGGACTCGTTCACTTACGTTGCGGTCGACCCCTACGGCAACCGCTCCGAGCCTTGTGAGGTCGTCATCAATACCGAAAAAAATGAAAGCGGTATCATTTATACCGATATGCAAAACGAAAAGGACGCACATTCTGCGGTGCTTTTGGCATCGAAAGATGCGTTTATCGGAGAAAAAATCGGCAATGAATGGTATTTTCATCCCGAAAAGACTGTTACGCGCGGGGAATTTCTCATGATGGCGATGAAAATGAATCATATCGAGACAGAACTTCTTGCCGCAGATGATTCGGGCTTTGCCGATAGCGCGAGCTTTTCTCCTGCGGAAAACAAATATATCGCAACGGCGGCGCGCTTGGGGCTTGTCGTCGGTATCGATACGGAAAACGGTAGATGCTTCTGTCCCGATGAGGTCATCACCTCCGTACAGGCATCGACCATCATCAGCCGTATCGCAAAATTAGATGGACTTGCTCTTGCCGATGCTGTACTCGCTTCTGCCGATGCGGAAGCGGAAATCTCCGACGAGGGCATGGCGATGCTTTCCTCCGTGGGGCTTGCGGTTTCCGAGGATAGAAACGCGGAGATCACACGCGCTGATGCGGCAAGACTTCTCTATCAGCTCTCTCTGAAAACGGGAGGTAAGTGAGAGCAGGTATACGAAAAAAGCGGATCCTTTCAAGCGAAGGATCGGCTTTTTTCTTTCCCCGATTTTATCGTATTGCATGCGCAGCCGTAAGGAGAAACGCAATGGACCGCCTGGGAAATCTTTACCGAAAAATATATCAAAATTCCCTTGTAATTTGAAAGAAACTATGCTATACTCATGGCAAAAAGCGGAAGCTTCAGAAAGGACACGCTATGAAAACATCTTTTTCACATCGTATCTCCCTTGACGGGGATTGGGCTTTGTATTACACCGAGCATCATGAGCGTTTGCAAACGATGGCATATCCCACGGCGTATACGCTTGGGGGAAGCGGTTTTCCTCACGTTGCCGCTACGGTTCCCGGAAATTTTGAAATAGACCTCGAACGCGCAGGGGCTTTGGACGACGTTTTCTTCGGAATGAATCCTTTGGACGCACAAAAACGGGAGCATTGGCATCTTTTTTATACCCGTACGTTTTCCGTTGAGGAAACGGGGGAATACGCGCTGACGTTTGAGGGTATCGATACCTTTGCTGATGTCTTTTTGAACGGTATTCAAATCGGGAGCGCGGATAATATGCTCATTTCTCATTCCTTTCCCGTTCGGCTGACACAAAAAGAAAATGAGCTTGTCGTACATATCAAGCCCGTCTTTTTGGAATCGCACAAGCATCCCGTGGAAGCGGGCGTTATCAAGCATCAGCGATATAATGCGGAAAGCCTCTCCGTTCGCAAGGCGGCGCATATGTTCGGCTGGGATATCATGCCCCGTATCCTTTCGGGCGGTATTTGGAGATCGGTTACGCTCGAAAAGAAGCGCGGAGAATATTTGGACGAGATCTATCTGCGTGCGGTGAACGTGCGCCGTGATAAGGCATTTTTGCGCGTATATTATAAAGCGGAGATCATGGGTGCGCTCGCGCATGAATACGTCATCAAGGTGCGCGGCGTTTGCGGAGAAAGCGAATTTACGCATGAGATCCGACTTTGGAATCCCTCGGGTACGGATAACTTTTCTGTCGATGCGCCAAAGCTTTGGTGGACGAGAGAGCTTGGCGAGCAGAATCTGTACGATACGGCGGTCGAGCTTTGGCATGGCGATCGGCTTCTTGACCGCAAGGAATTTCGTTTCGGCATCTGTAAATTTGATTTGGAGCGCACGAGCATTGCCGATGAAAACGGTCAGTTTTGCTTTTATCTCAACGGCGAGCCTCTCTTTGTGAGAGGGACGAACTGGGTGCCGATGGACGCGCTTCACTCCCGCGATACCGAGCGTTTGCCGAGAGCGCTCGCGCTTCTCAAGGATTCGGGCTGTAATATGGTTCGTTTTTGGGGCGGAAATGTCTATGAGGACGAAAGTATGTTTGATTTCTGCGATGAAAACGGCATCGCCGTCTGGCAGGATTTTGCGATGGGGTGCGCGACCTATCCCTTGACACCGCATATGGCGGAGAGTCTTGAAAGGGAAGCCACCGCCGTTGTCAAAAAATACAGACAGCACGCTTGTCTTGCCGCATGGGCGGGCGATAACGAATGTGACGTTGCGGCGGCGACTTGGACACGGGGCGGTGTTGACCCGAACCGCAATTTTTTGACGAGAAATATTTTGCCGTACGTTCTCATGCGGCACGACCCCGAAAAGGTCTATATTCCCAGCTCTCCTTACGTGGATACGTACGCCTATGCAAGCGGAAACGCTGAAAATACGCCCGAACAGCATCTTTGGGGTCCGCGTGATTATTTTAAGAGCGATTTTTATACCAAAGCCACCGCAAGCTTTGCAAGTGAAACGGGGTATCACGGTTGTCCCGCGCCGTCCTCTATCCGAAACTTTATCTCCTCCGAAAAGCTGTGGCATTGGAGGGATAACGAGGAGTGGCAGGTCCATGCGACCTGCATGGAGCTTGGCGAATCGGCACAATATGCGTTTCGCACGACGCTCATGGCAAACCAGATCAAGGTCCTTTTTGAGGAAGAACCCGAAACACTTGAACAATATTCAAAAATGAGCCAAGCCTCTCAGGCGGAGGCGATGAAGTTCTTCGTTGAACGCTTCCGCAGTGCGAAATGGAAGCGGACGGGCATCATTTGGTGGAATCTTATCGATGGCTGGCCGCAGTTTTCTGATGCGGTCGTGGATTATTATTATGCAAGAAAGCTTGCGTATTTCGTCATCAAGCGTTCTCAGCAACCGCTTTGTCTGATGTTCCGCGAGCCCGAAAATGGGATGCTTGCCCTTGTCGGCGCGAATGAATACGGAGCAGAAAAGTCGGTTCAATATCGCGTTTATGACCTTGCGGAGCAAAGGGTCGTGATTGAATCTTGTTCAAATCTGAACGCCAACAGCGCCGCTGTCCTTTGTCAGATTTCCGCGCCCACAGACGGAAAGCTTCATTTTTACGTCATGGAATGGACGGCAAACGGCATTTCGGGAAAAAATTATTATGTTTTGGGTAAGATTCCGTATTCCTTTGACGAATATTACCATTATATGACGGAGAGTGGTATGTGGGAAGCAGATGGGTTGTAAAGATATCCGCATTTTTGCAGATTGAATAGAAAAAGTACACAAGAGGTGCTTTTGATTTTTAGAAAGGAAATCCTATCATGAATTACATCAGCAAAAGAGAGTATGAAGCAGAAATCGCCGCGACACGCGACCGCCGTATGGCATGGTTTCGCGATGCCAGATTCGGTATGTTTATCCATTACGGTCTGTATTCCGAGCTTGGCACAGGCGAATGGTCGCAGGCAAATCAGAATTATACCGTAGCCGAATACGAAACGCTTGCCAAGAGCTTTACGCCCAAGGAGGGGTGTGCTCGCGAATGGTGTGAAATGGCGAAGAAAATGGGTGCAAAATACGTCGTTCTGACCACACGCCATCACGAGGGCTTCTCTCTTTGGAATTCTAAAGCAAATCCCTACAACTCCTACAATTATTGCGGACGCGATATCGTGCGCGAATTTGTCGATGCTTGCCGTGAATATGACCTGAGGATCGGTTTGTATTCTTCTTTGATGGACTGGCATCACCCCGATTCGTGGCGTTGCAAAAACGATCCCGAGGCAAGAAATCGCTTCCTTAAATATATTGAAGACCTCAACACAGAGCTTCTCACAAATTACGGTAAAATCGATATCCTTTGGTATGATGTTTCTTGTCCGTTTGAAAGCGCAGAGGGTTGGGATTCCGTCAATCGCAACCGCCGTTTGCGTGCGCTTCAGCCCGACATCATCATCAACAACCGCTCCGCGCTCCCGGAAGACTTTGGCACTCCCGAGGGCAGAATCGATGCGGAGGATAAGGATTGGGAATCCTGTTTGACGCTTACCGATCTCGCTTGGGGTTATGTGGATGCCGAGCAGGCCGCACCCTTTATGATGACACCGAAAAGCATCGTGCGTAAATTGCATCTTTGCACCTGTAAGGGCGGCAATTTACTTCTCAATATCGGTCCGATGCCCGATGGCTCTATCGATAAATATACAAGAGAAACGCTTACCAAGGTCGGTGAATGGCTCGCCGTCAACGGGGAAGCGACCTACGGACGCAAATTCCGCACAGGTCTCGTTTACAGCGCAAACACGCTCACCGCCGTGTCCGCAGAGCCCGATTGCAAGACCTTCTATCTCTGGAACTGGGTATGGCCCAAAAACGGTGAATTGATGTTCGGCGGTTATATGGATGCCCCAACCAAGGTTTCGTTCCTTGCAACAGGTGAGGAGATCGACTTCGTCCATGATGGTCACCGCATTTTCCTTAAAAATCTGCCGAAAGAAATTCCCGATAAGATTCTCGGTGCGACGGTCATCAAGATGGAATTTGCCGAAAAACCGCGCCATATCTTCCGCAGCTATTATCCGCAGATGCACCTCGGACACGATTATTCTGAGGGAAATCATATCTGGTGAACATTTTTGAAGGAGATAACTATGAAATACAGCTTGGTTATTCATACCTCGGAGGGAACGATTTTTTCTTCTTTGCTTCGAGATGAGGGGATGGTGACTTGCTTCCCGTTTTCTCTCCGCATAAAGCGCACGCAAAAAGAAAAATATGAGCTTTTTGAGATCACGGTGTCATCGCGCATGAAACAAGAGATATATCTTTCGTTGATGGGCGAAGGAAAAGCCGATTTTTATTCTTTCAACGGCATTTGTAAGAAGGAACGCATTTTCCGACAAAGTCCGCACGACCCCCAAAATTATCATTTCAAGATGGAAAAAAGCGCGATTCCCATGGTTGCGGCGGTGGAAAACGGCAAAGCGGCGATTTGGATCTCCGATAATCCGTCCTATTTTGATAACGCCACCACACAGCATATCGTTCCCGAGGGAAACCGTTTTTATCTTTCGTCGGGTGATAAGGGCGGTACGCCGAATAACCCCGAGAGCGAACCGTTTGCTCCGATTTTCCATACCGTCGGAGGCGAGAAAACGCATACGTTTCGTTTTATCGCGTTTCATGCGGACGTAGACGAGCTGAAAGGTATTCGCAGAGAAGCCTTTCTTGCCATCGAAAAGGTTTGGGGCAAGGGAAGCGATTCCCATTATCGCGCACTTTGCTTTGCCAGCAATTATATGCACATTCGCAAAAACGAAACGGGAAGCAGTGAAAAGTGGATCGTTGCGGGAATCGAATACGCCAATACACAGTATTTCCGCGATGCGTTTTATCAGTCTATGATCCTTGATGAGAAGATGCAAAACGAAAGCTATCTTGCGCTCAATTTTGAGTGCAAGGAGGCAGAAAACCCACTGATCTATCTCATTTGGTCGTATCGTATCGTAAAGCACGGCAAGAACTTTGACCGAGCGAGAACTGACCGCGCTTTTGAAACTGTGCTTGCGTGCATGAATAAATTCGAGCCGAACGATTCCTATTACCCGAATGGTAAAGAAAACGGCGATTTTCGTTGTTGGTTTGATACCTGCGCGTTTGATAGGGACGATGTGGACCTTTATAACCAAGGCTTGCTTGTCTGCGCCTTGGAGGCGGCAAAGCGTCTTGGCTATGACATCGGCGACAGAAAGGAACGCGCACTTGCCAAATATCACGCGCTCTTTAACGGGAACTATTTCCCCTTGAGCCAAAAGAAGCAGTGCCTTGCCTTGGATTTCACGGTCGGAGAAGTTTTGTATTACCTTCTTTTTGAGGAGCTTTTTATCGATCAGACGATGTTTGAAAAGAGCTATCGCAAGGTCTGCGACAGCGCGGCAAAGACGAAATACGGCATTAAGATCGTTGCCGCCGAGGATGGCTCTTATATTTCGACGGATATCTTCAAATCGGGTGATTATCTTTATGCCGGCTTCAAAACGATGGATACGGGCAGATATCAAAACGGCGGTTCATGGCATCTTTACGAGATGCTCTTTCATATCGCGGCGTATCTCCACGGTATGCCCGATGCGGAAAAGAATCTGACCGAGCGTCTGCTGATCGATCTTGATTATGACGGCGCAACGCATGAATATATGCACACCATCACAGGCACAGGCGTGAAGGCAAATCAAGGCTGGAATGCGGCTGTCTATGCGATTTGGGAAGAGCTCATTCGCCGCGGCAAGGCGACGGACGCCTTCTTCCGCGCGGCGGATGCGAAAATCGCATCTCTTTCTTCTAAAAAATAAAATATATTGATAAAGGAGAACTTATATGTATACCAGTATTTCCACAGGCGCAGAGATTGCGCGACTTGGCATTGACGGTGCGTTTGCCGCCATCAAAAAAGCAGGCTTTGACGGTCTGGATTTCGGACTTGATAATCTTCTCACATGGAGAGAGATCATGCGCCCCGAAACCAATATCCTGCCGTTTTTCTCCGACGACGCGGAGATCGCGCGTTATACCGCGCTTATCAAAACGACCGCAGAAAAATACGATTTGAAATTCGTTCAATTTCATGCGCCGTTTCCGTCCTACGTCCCGAACAATGCGCTCGCAAGCGAAAACATGAAAATGGCTTGCCGCAAGAGCATTGAGATCTGCGGCGCTTGCGGATGTGATAAGATCGTCATTCATCCCTGCTTCTCGGGGGACCCCACAGCACCGCTCGCCCCTGAGGATGAATGGAACATCAATATCGATTTTTATTCCTCGTTCATTCCGACGCTGAAAGCGTGCGGTGTCAAATGCTGTCTGGAAAATATGTTTATCACGGATAAAAAGGGCAAAAGCTACGGTGCGATCTGCTCGGATATCACGGAAACTTGCCGTTATATCGATACGCTGAACGAGATCGCAGGCGAAACGCTCTTTGGCTTCTGCCTTGATACGGGTCATCTTTTGATGGCGGGTCATGATATCACCTTTGCCATTCAAAAGCTTGGCGAGCGCCTCATCGCGCTTCACGTTCACGATAACGACGGCTATCACGACGACCGTAACGCGCCTTATCTTGGCGGTATTCAGAATTGGAATCGTTTCTTCCTCGGTCTGCGCGCCATCGGCTACAAGGGCGATATGAATATGGAAACAGGCAACGCGGTCGGTCGCGTTCCCGATGCGCTGATCCCCTCGACGCTTCGACTCCTTGCGGATACCGCAAATTACTTCCGCGAAGTGGTTTTGGCAGACGAAACTGTATAAGAAAACTCAACCAAGGGTTGCATCTCTCTGCGAAAAACAAGTTATTGCATGGAGAAGCATTTCATGATATACTATCCTCGGAATCTGGATTTCAATAGAATTGTTTGATAACCATAAAAAGAATGAATCGCTACCTCCGCGAGATCCATTCGACTGCACACCGTCATCGTCATTCTGAGCGAAGTGCGAAGCACGAAGTCGAAATTTTGCGTAAGCAAAATCGCGAAGCGGAATCATGACGGTGTTCCGCTCAGGATGACCACGCGGAGATGTTTGACATCTAAAGTTATCGAACAAGTCCAATGATTTTTTGAGGTGAAAAGCATGACCATAGGTGAACGTATCAAATATTTCAGAAAAGAGAACCATCTCACGCAAGAACAGCTTGCAGATTATCTCCACGTATCCTATCAAGCCGTTTCCAAATGGGAAAACGGCGTATCCAGCCCCGATCTCTCATTGATCGCCCCATTGACCGATCTGTTACGTATTTCCGCCGATGAGCTTCTCGGCTTATCCCAAAGGGTGCGGGACGAGCGAAAAGCCTATTTCGAGGCAGAATATTTTGAATATTGGAAAAAGGAAGACCATGAAGCGGATCATGCGATTGCCAAACGCGCCGTCGAGGAATATCCGAGCGAACTAAAATATTGGAAATGGCTCGGCGCAGTGGAATATTATATTGCGTTTCGTCGAAAGGAGCAGACGGCTTTTATCGAAATGATGGATTCATCCATCAAGCATAATCTCATGGTTTGGGAAAACAGCACCGACGATGCGCTAAGATCGGAAGCCCTGTGGACGATCATCTGTGCATATCGATACAGCGGCAGAATCTCGGAAGCGAGAAAATATGCCGAGCGTTATCCGAAAAGGGATTCGCTCAGCCGAGAGGATGCGCTCGCGCTTTGCTTAGAGGGCGAGGAGCTTCTCTCGCTCAGACAGAAGATGCTGGTGGAGGCTCTTGAAAATTTCTGTGGAAAGCTCGGACAGTTTTGGCTTTATGAAACGACCGCAGATGCTCGCGCGCGTGCGGCGGTATATGCGGAGAAAAGCATCATTGAAGCCATCATTCCCGATGGAAATTTACTGTTTTTCAGTTGGTATCTGTACCGCATCCATGAAAAGCTTGTGGATTTTGCCTTGACGGACGGCGATGCCGATACTGCCGTGATGGAGCTGAAGAAGGCATATCAATACGCCAAGCAATGCGATCTTGCGCGCGTTTCGGGAAAGCAATATTATACAGCGCCCTTGCTCGACCGTCATTTCTATGATTATTCCGAATGTCGGGAGCTTTGTTCGGAGGCGGATTTGCTTCTTGAAGATCTACGCAAGCAGAAAAAATATGAACCTCTGCGCGATCGTGAGGATTTCAAGGCGCTTTTGCAGATGTGATTTCATTTGATATAAAATGCTTCTTGGCTTTTAGGGCGGATTTCATATCCGCCTTAAATTTTTACGAAAATTCCCCAATATTTCTCCCCATTTTGCGACTATATAGATGAAGAGATCAAATCAAGGAAAGGAGCAGACCTATGGAAGACAAACAAATCATTTCCTTATATCATGCAAGAGATGAACGCGCTATCAAGGAAACAGATGCGAAATACGGGAGGTATTGCCATCGCATTGCGAAAAACCTTTTGACGCTCCACGAGGATGCCGAGGAATGTGTGAGCGATACGTATCTTGCCGCATGGAATCAGATGCCGCCTGAAAATCCGCACTTGCTTTCGGCATTTCTTTCGCGCATCGTTCGTAATATCGCCATCAGCCGTTTTCGCCGCGACCGCGCAAAAAAGCGTCATGACGGCGTGGAGCTTTTGCTTTCCGAGCTGAACGATTGTATCCCGAGCGCGGAAAACGTGGAAAAAACGGTCGAGGAACGCGAGCTTTCGGGTGTCATCAGTGATTGGCTCGATACACTCACGGGTGATGACCGTGCGCTCTTTATCCGCCGTTATTATCATGGGGAATCGATAAAGGAGCTTGCGAAAGTCAGCGACATTGCACCGCAAGCGCTTTCCTCCCGTCTTTTTGCCTTACGCACGAAATTAAAGACCCGACTTGAGGAGAAAGGAGTATCGTTATGAAAAACGAAAAGATGTATCATGGTATCACAAACATTCGAGAAGACCTTGTGGAAGAAGCGGAGCATCACCGTTTCCGTTCCAAAAAGCGCGTGCTGAAGCGTGCTTTGACCGTTGCGGCGTGCTTCGTGCTCGTCATCGGGCTTAGTTATGGCGGTGTTTTGCTTTGGCTTTTCGGCGGCGCACATACGGGCGGTACGGCATACAATGACCGTCAGTATATGGCGTATGAGGGACCCGTATTTCCCTTGACGATGCTCGAAAACGATGGCTCACTTACGGCGAAACGTCATCTGACCTATGATTTCACGGGAAAAGCAGGGGCATATGATTTCCCCGACGCGCTTATTTTAGATGCTTATACGCTGACCAATACGTCAAATGAGGATATGACTTATCGCTTCGCATATCCCTTTGTTGCAAGCATCAATACGACAAAGGAATACATTCCGTCTATTTTGGAATACAACATACAGACCGAACTCCATATCGGCAGATATGCGGGCGGATACGAGGGCGTTTGGGGCGCGTATGACCCCGAGGGTACGGTGAATCTTGACCATATCAGCTCTTGGACGGAATATCAGGCGCTTCTTTCGGACGGCACGTATATGCAGGACGCTTTCAAGGAATTTCCCGAAATGGATCAGCCCGTCGTGATCTATGAGATCTCCAATATGCAAGCCCACGGCGAGGGCGCTTCCCCGACCTTGAAGTTTTCCTGCGAGCATGACCCGACGGCGGTCACGTCCTTTGCTCTTGGCACAAGGGGCGGTAGTTATGACACCAAAAAAGGGAAGTTCTCGTATCATTTCAGCCTCGATGCGGACGAAGTAGGGTATGTGTTCGTCATCGGCGGTGACCTTTCGACCCATTCCACGCAGGGATATGAGGACGGCGGCTGTGATAAGGGTGAGGAGCTCGATATCACGGCGACGATCACGCGCAAGGAGGGCGTTCTCGGTGAGGTCTTATTCGACCTTTTGTTTGCCGAGTGGGACGGTACATTTTCTTCGGACGTTGCTTTTGGCGCGTTTGCGGAAATGATGTATACGAACGGTTTTCTTGCGGAAAATCCCGCGGAGAGATATCGCATTGACCTTTCCTCCTTGCTTTCGGACGCGAGAAATGTTGATCGCGTGATGTATCTCACCTTTGAGCTTACCGTTCCCGCAGGGGAAAGCAAGGATATCACGCTTCTCATGCAAAAAGCGCCCAGTATGGATTTCGCGGGAAAATATAAGACCCGCTACGGCTTTGATATGGTAACGAGGCTCGGCACGAATATCACATTCACCGAACAGAAGGCAAAGATCGTTTTGGATACGGAAAAGTATGAATTTGCAGATCAGAATTTCGGTTTTGACCTTGAAACGGGAATTTTTGAGGTAACGCTCAGCTTGGATACCGAGCATTATTATATGGATATCCGCAAAAAGTCCGAGGAAACGGAATGAGCGGGAAGGACTTCAAAGAGGACAGCAAAACGAACTTTTCATAAGGAAAAAGCCCCGACGGACATGGTCTGTCGGGGCTTCGTTTGCTCGGTTCTGTAAATTGGATTTTGTCATTAGATTTGTTGGATAACCCTAAAAGAATGTCTTGCATCGTCCGCGAGATCCGTTCGACTGCACACCGCCGCCGTCATTTTGGGCGCAGGGCGGAGCCCGAAGTCGAAATTTTGCGTAAGCAAAATCGCTATAGGCGGAATCTCGGCGGTGTTCCGCTCAGGATGACACGCGGAGATATTTTGAATTTGCAGTTATCGAACAAGTCTATGGATTCTTTTTTACAAGATGCCGATTCATATATTTGGGATTGATCATTGAAAAGAAGAAAGAGGATATGGTATGGCGTTCCTTCGGTATATAGCGGCTGAATGGCGATATTCAAAAATGCCGCTTGTGCAATGATGGCTATTATGATAAGGTTGTTGCGTAAGATGGGGTTTTCCTTGGGGCTGAAATACTTTTTCTTTTCTTCCTCAGCAGATCCCCTTTTCTCTTCGCTTTTGCCTATCAGTTCATCCAGCGAAACGTCATACAGATTGGCAAGCGCGATCAAATTGTCAGAGCTTGGCGTTGTTTGATCGGATTCCCATTTTGTAACGGCTTGCCTTGAAACGTGAAGCATCTCTGCGATCTTCTCTTGAGATAAGCCTTTTTGTGTGCGGTAGATTTTGAGTCTTTCACCAAGTGTCATCGTATCACCTCCTGCCATGATGATAGCATATTTTTCCGCTATTTTCTACCAACTATACGGCAACTATCGGTTGCATCGTGAAATTTTTATTTGTTTTTGTCAATTTTTTAAGTTTTAATTGAAACAAGGTAGCAGGGGCTGGCGCCCTCGACAGCCCGTTTCTTCTATAAGATTTGTGGTATCATAAGTATCTGCCCATTACCGATGAAAAATATAAAGATGAGAATATCGAACGATTTTAATATTCAATATGCAAAACGTGAAGTGTGAGGGGCAGGGAAAGGATGCTGTCATTCATCGTATCGGCATCGTTTCCGAAAATAAAGGAGATTTTACCCGAGAATGGGGATTCATAAACGGTATGAAAACGGTTATCATCAAGGTCGAAAAACCTTTGATAGACATCGTCCCATGCGATCATATGCTCGGGCTTTTGCAAAAGCTCGATATCCATTTCATATACTTCGCCGATATCCAAGCACCAAGTTTCCTCTGCCGTCAGGCAATCAAGCTCCAAAAGATCAACGCTCTTTACCAGCACGTTGCTGTGGGAATTTTGCAGAAAGATGGCGATTTCATGCGCATGATGCGGTGTGCTTTCGTGGCACTGTGTGGGGAGATACTGGTAAATGGGCGCGTCGGTGTTGTTTTGAATACGGATTTTCATGGAAATGGGTTCTCCGTATTTGAAGTACAGATTTTTTCCGATGATATCGCTTCGATAGCCGTAAAGTATGACCTCTAAGGTCAAGCCCTCGGCGTTCGTCACGGTGTACGTCAAATGGGTCTTTTCTTCATCGTTTGGCGCGTAATAGGATTCGGGGACGGGAAGCTTTCCCGTTTCACAGGTGGATTGCGTGGTGCAGCAGCCAAAGCCCGTTGTGCTATATTCTGTGGGAGCGGGGGTCGAGGGTATCCAATCATCAGGAGCGCCCGTGGTGTCGATGAGGAGGTCTTCCGAGGAAGTCGATCGTTCGTTTCCGGGGACGGCACAGGAAACGAGCGCACAGCCAAGGAGGAAAATGGTCAGCCAAAGTAATGTTTTTTTCATGAAAATCATCCTTTCTATGAGGTTCTTTCGTTGATTGGTCGTTCCAAAATGAAAAAAATCTCACCTTGGGCGGAAAAAAAGAAGCTTTTTTTAGAAAATTTTATAAATTGTTGAAAAATCAACAGACAAAAGGCGTTTTTTGTGATATAATAAAACCATCAAAATAACAAATCCCAAATATATGGAGGAAATCAAAATATGAATATCACAAATGACATCAAATATATTGGCGTAAACGATCACAAGGTTGACCTTTTTGAGGGGCAGTACGTAGTTCCGAACGGTATGGCGTATAATTCCTATGCCATCATGGACGAAAAGATCGCCATCATGGATACCGTTGACGCAGGCTTTACCGCAGAATGGCTCGCTAACATTGAAAACACACTCGCAGGCAGAAAGCCCGATTATCTCATCATTCAGCATATGGAACCCGATCATTCCGCGAATATCGTAAACTTTGTAAACGCTTATCCCGAGGCAAAGGTCGTATCCTCCGCAAAGGCATTCGTCATGATGAAGAATTTCTTCGGTACGGATTTCGCGGAAAAGCAGATCGTCGTCGGTGAGGGCGATACCCTTTCTCTCGGCAAGCATACACTTACGTTCGTGACCGCTCCCATGGTACACTGGCCCGAGGTTATCGTGACCTATGACAGCGCAGACAAGGTTCTCTTCTCCGCAGACGGCTTTGGTAAATTCGGCGCGCTCGACGTGGAAGAAGAATGGGCAGACGAAGCAAGACGCTACTATATCGGCATCGTCGGCAAATACGGCGCACAGGTACAGGCGCTTCTCAAAAAGGCGGCAACGCTCGATATTCAGACCATTTGCCCGCTCCATGGTCCCGTTCTTACCGAAAATCTCGGCTATTATATCGACCTTTACGATAAATGGTCCGGCTACAAGGTCGAGGAAGACGGCATCATGATCGCCTATACCTCCGTATACGGCAACACCAAAAAAGCCGTTATGAAGCTCGCAGAAGCGCTCAAGGCAAACGGCTGCGAAAAGGTCATCGTGACCGACCTTGCAAGAGAGGATATGGCAAAGGCTGTCGGAGATGCGTTCCGTTACAGCAAGCTCGTTCTCGCAACCACGACCTACAACGGCGATATCTTCCCCTTTATGCGTGAGTTTATCGACCATCTTGTGGAAAGAAACTATCAGAACAGAACCGTTGCTTTCATCGAAAACGGAAGCTGGGCTCCTCTTGCGGCAAAGATCATGAAGGGTAAGCTTGAAAAGAGCAAGAACCTCACCTATGTGAATACGAGCGTCAAGATCCTTTCCGCTTTGAACGAAGAAAGCGAAGCGCAGGTCAAGGCTCTTGCCAATGAGCTTTGCGACGTATGCAACGACGGCGCTTGCGAAGCAGAAGAAGCTCCTGCGCCTGCAATGAAGAAATTCGTTTGCAAGGTCTGCGGTTACGTTCACGAGGCAGAGGCGCTCCCCGCAGATTTCAGATGCCCTCTCTGCGGTGTTCCCGCAAAAGCATTTATTGAAAAATAAGTGGGCGATGCTATAAGGCTCCCTCTGGGATAGAGCTCTGCGAATACTTCAAATTTGACGAGAAACAATATACTGCAAATATATTTTATCTACTCAAACATAACAGAATCCATTTCCATGGGCAACGCCCATATCATCCGCCGTTGCTTCAAACGGCGGATTTTTGTAAATTTCAAAGAAAAGAGGTGTATGGTATGAAAATCATCATCATAGGCGGTGTGGCAGGCGGTGCAACTGCGGCGGCAAGACTTCGCAGACTTGACGAAAAGGCAGAAATCATCATTTATGAAAGAAGCGGATATATTTCCTATGCCAACTGTGGACTTCCTTATTATATCGGCGGTGTTATCGAGGACAGGGAAGACCTTACCTTACAAACGCCCGAGGGCTTTGCAAGACGTTTCCGTATCTCGGCAAAGGTTTTGCATGAGGTCATCGATATCCATGCGGAAGCAAAGACGGTCTTGGTGAAAAATCTCAAAACGGGAGAGGTCTTCGAGGATACGTATGATAAGCTCATTCTTTCTCCCGGCGCAAAGCCGAGCGTTCCTGCATATGCGCCCACAAATGCCGAAAACGTATTTACGCTCCGAACGGTGGAGGATACGTTCCGTATCCATGAATATATCGAACGCAACAAGCCCAAAACGGTAACGGTCATTGGCGGCGGCTTCATTGGACTCGAAATGGCGGAAAATCTCCGTAATCTCGGTATGAACGTGACGATCTTACAAAGAGGCGATCAGCTTCTCAGCATCCTTGACCGTGATATGGCATCGTTTATCCATGCGAAATTCAAGGCGAGTGGTGTTCGGCTCGTCTTTGGCGCAAAGATCACGGCTATTCAAAGTGAAAACGGGCGCGTTTCCGTCACGGCGGAGCATATGCCGACCTTGGATAGCGATATGGTGATCCTTTCCATCGGCGTTACACCCGAAAATACGCTTGCCGAAAAGGCGGGGCTTACGCTTGGACAAAAGGGTGCTATCGTCGTGAACGATAAAATGGAGACCTCAAAGCCCGATATTTATGCCGTTGGCGATGCGGTGGAGATCTCTCACGTGGTGACGGGAAAGCCTGCGGTCATCTCTCTTGCGGGTCCTGCCAACAAGCAGGGACGCATTGCCGCGGATAACATCTGCGGACTGGATAGCCATTATCGAGGCTCACAAGGCTCATCGGTCGTCAAGATCTTCGATATGACCGTCGCTATGACGGGGATTGGCGAAAAAACGGCACAAAAACTCGGCATTGACTACGAAAAGATCATTCTTTCCCCTGCTTCTCATGCAGGTTATTATCCCGGCGCATCGGTCATGACCATGAAGGTGATTTATGAGAAAAAGACGGAAAAGCTCCTTGGCGCACAGATCGTCGGCTACGACGGTGTGGATAAACGCATTGACGTTTTGGCGACGGCGATCTTTGCAGGACTTCCCGCAAGCGAGCTGAAGGACCTTGACCTTGCATATGCGCCTCCGTATTCCTCCGCAAAGGACCCTGTCAATATGGCGGGCTTTATCATTGACAACGTGGAAAATGGCATCGTCAAGCACTTCCATTATGAGGATATCGACGCGCTTCGTCATGACCCGAACGTCATTTTGCTCGATACCAGAACGGTGCCCGAATATATGCGCGGACACGCAGAGGGCTTTATCCATATTCCGCTGGACAATCTGAGAGGTCGCTTGCATGAGCTTGACCGCACGAAAAAGATCTACGTTATGTGTCAGAGCGGGCTTCGCAGTTATTTGGCGACGCGGATCTTGATGCAAAACGGCTTTGATGCGTATAACTTCTCGGGTGGCTTCCGTTTTTATCAAAGTGTTCATATGGATATCGAAGCCGCAAAAAGAGCGCTCCCCTGCGGCGCGGAATGTTAACATCTTTTGATGATAAATAAGGAGAATTTTTTATGAAGCTTGTGTTATTGACGGCGCTTGGCGTTGGCGGTGCAACGATATTCGGCGCTATTATCGGCTTTTTATTCAAAAAAATATCGCAGAAATTTTCCGATATCGTGCTTTCGTTTGCGGCGGGCGTGATGCTTGCGGCGGCGGTCCTGGGACTCGTCATTCCCTCGCTCGAATATGGCGGAAAATACGGGCTTATCATCACGGTCGCCGGTATTTTCGTCGGCGCGATTTGTCTGAATCTCGTGGATAAGCTCGTCCCGCATTTACATAGAATGGTTGGCGCGGATATCGAACCGCATCACAACGCGAATCTCAGCAAGGTGCTGTTGTTTGTGACGGCGATCGCCATTCATAATCTGCCCGAGGGCATTGCCGCAGGCGTTGGCTTCGGCTCGGGCGATACCTCGCAGGCGCTTCTCATCGCAGGCGGTATCGCGCTTCAAAATATCCCCGAGGGTATGGTCATCATCGGTCCGATGCTTGCCGCAGGCATGAAGCCTCGTAAGGTGTTCATCTGCGCGGCGATCACAGGTGTTGTGGAGGTCGTCGGTACGCTGATCGGATATTTTGCCGTCAGCTTGGCGTCCGCTATCTTGCCCTTTGCGTTGGCGTTTGCAGGCGGTACGATGCTTTACGTCATCAGCGACGAAATGATTCCCGAAACCCACGCACATGGCAACGAACGCGGCGCAACGTATGCGCTTCTCGTCGGTTTCTGTGTGATGCTCGTGACAGACGTGCTTTTGGGTTGAATATCTGAAACTAAAAAACCGCACTATCCAAGCGATAGTGCGGTTTTTATATTATGAAGTAACGGCGATCACGTCGTCATGCTCGTCGAGATAAAATTCCGTTTGTGTATCCAAACACAAGAGCATGGGACGACCGTTTGGCATTGCCGCGCCTGTGTCGATATTCCACCAGCTATCGGTTTTGATCATGCGGTTTCGATGCTCTTCCCCATACAGACAGGTCGGCGTATGACCGACGATGACGGTATAGGCTTGAGGGTCATATTGAGTATCCGGTTGGGGTCGTTCCCATAACAATTCATCGCTCGTATAAGCATCCAATGGCTTATCCTTCGCGTAATTGCCAAGACCGCTATGGACCAGCACGTATTCGGTTCCCTTGACGTTGATGCTTTCCATGAGAGGACATTCTTCCAAATACTCTAAAATATCTTGTCTTGTTTCGAGAGATTCTTTGGATAAGGCTTGTATCGTACATTCCGCGCCGTTGGTTTGCCATAGGGTGAGCATCTGAATGTTTTGCATATCGATGGCATCGATGGTATCGTCGTTGATCTCTTGAAAAAGCCAACGGTTTGCCAAGAGCATCTCTTCATGATTGCCCAAGAGCAGTTGTGCGTTGGGCTGAAAAAGCAACCATTTTAAGATGTCGATGCCGCCGTTATCATTGCGGTCGATTACGTCTCCGAGTATATAGAGCCAATTTTCTTCGTTCTCAAAGAACTGAGCGTGCTGTAATAGCTTTATCAGGGCATCCATGCGCCCGTGTAAGTCGGATGTAATAAAAATCATGGGTGGTTTCCTCCTTTATTCTTTGGGTGGATTTTATCTTTTGTGTTGTTCGTAAATCTTCGTATTCACGCTTGTGACTTTTTACACCACTTTTTGTTTCGGCTTCAAAAACCTGACCTTGTCAATGTGGTGGAATTGTGATATGATAAGTGCATAGAAAGCAAAACATGAACAAGGAGTATTATATGGAACAGAATGTGGAAAAAAAGATCATTGCATTTGCAGGTACTGCTCATTCGGGCAAAAGTGCGGTTTGGGAGTTGTTGAAAAGCATGGAGCGGGTTCCTCGCGACATCGGGTTTGTGGGTGAAGCCGCGACCGATATCATGAACACGACCAATCTGCATCCCTTGATAAATCCGATCGCCTTTCAAGAAGCGGTCAAGATTTTGCAATACGAAAGAGAAGAAACGCAGTTGAGGGAAAACAAGATCGTCATTGCGGATCGCGGGCTGGCAGATGCATACGTGTTTTTGGATGCGAGCGACGCTGAAAACATCGTTGGATGCTCGGTAGAGGCGTTGTTGGACAGGTACTACGCCGTGTTCTTTTTTATGCCGTATTTATCCGGAGATCATATAACGGACGGTAATCAGCAGCGTTATGAAACAAGCACGGAGGAGCTTTTGGTACAATTTGAAAAGTCGTATGCGGTTTGGGGAAGACACAAAAATATGATCCCGATTCCGACATTCGATACGGTGGAGCATAGGAAAGACTACGTTTTATCCAAGTTGAATCAAATTCTCGACAATGCTTTTCAGAACGGTATTGCTTGAGAGATGATATTTCGCAGACAAAAGGAACTGCCTCGGCAGTTCCTTTTGCACTTAACGGGAAAGGATCTTTTCGAGATATGGTTCCAAATTATCATATGGTAAGAAAATTTCCTCGAACGATTTGAAGGTTATCTTCATGGCGTCCAAGCTTTGCTTGTTTGGGGGAACACAGTTTGCGGAATGGTCATAGAAGTTGCTGTATTCCTCCAAATTTCTGCATAACAGGATATAGAAACGGTAATTTCCGGCTTGAAGCTCGGCGGTCAAGGCATCTTCATAAAGCGAGATCATATCGTTTCGCTCGGTAAAATCAAAATATACGCTTGCGGGCATATCGTTTTCTTTATCCTGCAAAACGGAAACGTATCGATGCAATCCGGATATCAACCAAAAATCATTTCTCGTCTTCACAGAACTTTTTATAAACGATCGATATTCGCCATTGTATTTGCGTTGCATGACATCGGCAAGCATTCCGATCTTGATGAAGGCGGGGATCGCTTGCTGAAACTGATCTTCGTCGGGGTATTGATTGGCGCGCGCCAGATTGGAAACGGCGATCAGCAACAGATGGGTGCTCCATACAAGATATAACAGGTCAAGGCAAGGGTCTTGTAATTCGGCATCATTCCATAATGTGCATAGGCTATCTTGAATACAAGAAAATATCTGCATATCAAATTTGATGCTTTGGGTTTTGTGTATGACACGCCACGTTGCGCCTACCAGCTCTAAACAAAATTCATAGCATTGCAAACTGGTTTGCAGAGGCTTGACGTCCTCTTTCAGCGTGATGTTGCGGTTCTTCAACTCGAAAAAGTCACTTTTCGTACCGCTTTTCGGCGTGACATTGCCGGCGTAGAAATACAGATAAAAAGGAGAAGGGAAAAGCCCGTTTTGAAGTATGGGGGTTTTTAAGCGATCGAACTGCTGTTCGATGTGATTCTGATGAAAAGGCGTCGCTTTGATGGTTTTTAGTATATCCATGAATTGTGGATAAAACGTTCTGCCGAAAACGGTATTCATGACTTGGATCGTCAAATCGCTCGGAAGACGGGCGGTTTTGGCTTCGGATAGCAAAAGCGTCAATATCAAGGTCAACGTCTGATAAAGCGCTCTTTGCTTGCCTGCCGACAGATACATATTGTCATTTAGCTCTTGACAAAGCGCAGAGGTCAATAGGTATCGTGTTTTGGGCGGCATCAGAAGCAATGCGATCGCGCCAAAGGTGACACCGTTTTTGCAGAAAAAATCAATATGAGAGGTATGGTCATACGTTTTTTCTATCAGAGCCCGAATATAGCATATATATTGTGTTTTGATCTCATCGATGGTTCCGATTCCGAATTGATTGGCGAAATAGATGCCGGCGCATACAAATTTGACTTCTTCGTTTTTGAACGTGCCGTGGGGGGTCAAAAGAGAGGTCCCCTTTATCAGTTCCCACATCGGGTTCTGTTTATCGGGCAACGACGAATCAAATGCGTGCGTGGTCAGCGCTTGCTCCAGATCGCTTTCGGTATATTGACACCGAGGATCCTCCTTGCGCTTCAAGGCTTTTTTTGAGAACACAAGTGCTATCTTATCTTGGATGTCTTGATAAATGGCTAAGATCACGCTATCGTAAGAGGGCGCTTTCTCCACTTGCCAAGCAAATTTTAACGTGTCGTATTCTTGGGCTTGCAGTACTTGCGAAAACCAGATGTCTTTTTCTTTTCTTTGTATGAAATCTTGTTCATACGCATATAGCAGTTCGATGATATAGTCTTGCACGGTTGCCTTGGGGTCGATTTTTTTCAGCATTTTTGGCGAGATATTGAGATGGAACTCGTCCGAAATGGATTCATGGAAGCGAAGCAGGACCGCAAGCTGTTCTGCTATCATCGCACAATGCTCTTCGTTGCGAGCGGCTTGTTTTTTCAATGCGTCGATTTTGGCAAGCGCTTCTTCGCATACGCGATTCGGTGCTTGCTGATTCGACAATGCTTTCTCCGTTAGGGAGAAAATACACAGATGGGGCTTTTTTTGGGTTGGAATGGCACTGAAAAGTTCATTTGCCAAGAAAAGCTCATCTTGCGATATATTGGGGAAGGACGAGGCGTCTTTCGTGGGGTTTATGAGCGAGCTGAACTGCGTCGCGTCGAGCCCGAGCTTTTTGATGAAATTCTTGATATCTGTTTTTTCGCGTGTTTTCAGATATACGATGCTGAAATATACAAGGAGCGAAAGCGTGATTTTGGAAGTGCTTTCCCGACATCGTTGGGATTTGCTTCGGAAGGGATGAAAAATAATTTCTTCTGCTTTTTTATTGAATTTCCCATGCTCCGAAAAGTATTGCTTGAGATGCTTGATGTATTCTTCCGTGCTTGGAGAAGTTGAGGACTCAGAGGGTTGCAACTTTTCATGGATATCCATGACCAAAAAGGACAGAGCGATATCGGAATAAATGTGGGCTTGGGGAGAAGATGGATGTTCGTTGTAAACGTATGTATATAGATAAGCGTTCCAAAGATTCGGGATATACGTATGAAATACATCTACAATTTCTTCGGAAATGCTTCTCAGACAATCGGGGGTGCTGGGCGAAAAAAGTTGAGAGAGGAAGACGTTGATGGCAGTGTGTGTTTTTTTCTGACAGAAATTATTGCAGTTGATTTTTTTGAGCGGAGCGATGTCGTTGTATAACCAAGCTTCATTTTGAAGGATTGGAGAGGAAAGGAGAGGCTGGATCGCCGTTTGAAACGAAGATAGCATGGAGAGGTCGTCAACATCTTTTTCGGGCTTGACTTCGTATATTTCTATGATATCGATGGCTCTTTGGCGAGATCGGTCATTTTGATATATGTCGGATCGCAGCCTTTCGTTTATTTGGCAAATGTTTTGTCTCAGATAGGCATTCCATTGTATGAAAAAACTATGCTTGATCTCTTTTGGGATCTTTTGCGCTAATGTGTGCGGAGAAGAAGCATCTTGGGGAAATAATACGGAAAATGCGGTTAAAAATTTGCTGGGAAATTGTTCCATATCGATACCTCACAATCGTACGATGATGATATTTTTATTATAACAGAGGTATATTGTAATGTCAAGATAATACACCACTTTTTCTCTGTTTTGTTTTTGCCTTGACAAAAGCGAAAAACAGAGTATAATGAAAATATGTCGAAACCCTGTTATTTTGGCTGTAAATATGGTTTTGTTATGGTGGAAAAATATTTTCCACCACTTTTTTATTTTGTGTAAAAAACACAGGATTTACAAATTTTGATTTTGAGTGTACAATATCATTGAGATCAAGAAACTTTATATTATTGACTGAAAGGATTCGAGAACAATGAAGAAGACCAACACTTGTTTCAATGACAAAAACACTGCCGCGAATGGCAAAAAGCCGAGTGCCTCCCATCGCTATTTCCATCACCCCAAAAACACCGATATCTTTTCTTCTGACGGTTTGCTCTTTCATAAATTGGACGATAAAACCTCGGAGGTTATCGGCATAACATCGATGGCGGAGATGAAGGTGCTCATCGTTCCCTCTGTCGTCGATGGTTACACCGTGGTGGGCATCGGAAAGGAGGCGTTCAAGAACGCCAAATTTTCTCAGATCATGCTTCCGCCGACGATAAGAAAGATCGGTCCTTATGCTTTTTCCTCTTGCGCCCTGCTGGATGCGATCCGTATTCCCGAAGGGGTAGAGGTCTTGGAGGCGGGCGTTTTTTTCGCCGCGTACCGACTTTCTCAGGTGATCATTCCCGAAAAATGCGAATTAAGGGAGATCAAGGCGCATTGCTTTTCCGGGTGTTCTGCGTTGCGGGAATTTCATTTCTCTGCAAGTATTCAGAAAATCGACAAATCTGCATTTTTGGGCGCGGGTATTTCCAAGATTTCCTACGAAACGGATTATGTGGTGGATAATGCGGAACTCCTCTTTGCGGATACGCCGCTTTTGAAGGAGGTTTCCCCCGATTTCACAGGCATCAGCAAAATTTTGGACGGAAAAGTCATTTTGGCGGTCGGTCCTTCGAGCTTTCCTGTGTATATGCTTCCGCTTCACACCGCAGAGGTCGTTTGCGCAAATGCGCTTGCCGATTACCCCGGCGAGAGGGTTTCTTTTTCCAAAAAACTGCGGTTGTTGATGCCGGATGCACTTGTCAAGTACCGTGAAACACACTCGAAATATCTGGCAAATGACGGCATGGTGGAGCTTGGCAAGAATACCGCTGAGACGGTCATGGTTTGTTACGAGGGCAGTATCAGCGATTGGATGAAGATCGTGAAGCTTTCGGGTAAGACACCGCGCAAGGTTTTGGTGACGACACAAGACGGCACGTTTACGGATATTATTTGAATTTGATATTAAGAAGGGGATCGGACAAGCGATACCGCTTGTCCGAAAGAGGAGTTTATATGAAAAAGTCTTTTATAAAAAAACAACTTATGAAATATTATGACCAATACGGAGATAAGCTGGTGCTTTATCTCGTGGATGATGATTTGCGTGTTGTACTCAGGAAAATCGAGAACGGCGGCAAATATCGCAGAGGCTTTGACGTGACGAATGATCTCTATCTGCATTTGGAAGCTGCCAAAAAGATATTCATGAAGAAAGAAGATGATGTCATTGTCCTTGAAAATCTGGAGACCGGTATCAAGCTTTATGAAATGTACGAGCAGGTGATGAAGGATAGCGTTGTTTCGCTTCGGATTTATCAAAGCACGCTTCTTTTTGCGGCGGAGATGTATAACCTTCAAGACGAGCCGGACAAGCACTATACCACGATGCGCAAATATTTTGCATCCCGCGGTATAGTATTGTGATGACATATGTCGAAAAGCCCTTATGAAGCTTCACAAGGGCTTTTCACCGAAGGAAAGGAGAGGATATTGATGGGGGAACTGGCGCATTCCATTGGCATATTGGTCTATGACGGAGAAGACAACATGATGGAGATCTTGCTGAAAAAGGGCACTCGCTTGCCTGCGTCCGTAACGGTGGAAGCTTCGCTTTTGATGAAATTTAAGAATGTCGCTATATTGAAGATATTGGAGGGCGAAAGCATATATGTTCCGCAGGAAAATCGGACGCTGGGAGAGTTTTATATGTTTCGGAGGCTTTCGATTGGCAAGAAAGAGCCGATACGGATCACATTGAGGGCAGATGAGCATAAGATGCTTTTCGTAACTTGTTGGTGGAGAAATTCTCAACTTTTGTCTAAATCTCTCTATTATGGGTTTCCGCAAAATGATGGCTATGAAATGGCAAAGGCTTTCGTTATGCTCAAGGAAGCAAGCTATACGCTGAAACTTCTTGGAGAGCGGGGTATCGACGTCGGTTCGTATGAGCTTGCTTGCGGAGGGCTGGAGTCTGATTATCATACATGTATGACGGGCGGAGACTCGGAAGCGATAACGTCATATTTATCTCGATTTCATCGATTTTATTTGGAGATCGCGTTTTTAGAGCGTCTGCATCGTCTTCCGATATGCTATGAAGAAAAGATTTCGCAAATGAAGATGGACATGAAACAATATGGAACAGAGGAAGAAAATGCCAAGTTTCGCTTCTTGGAAACGATATTGACGACGCAAGAACGCAAGGATCAGGAACGCGCTTTCGAGAGAATGGTATTTTTGTACGATTTGCTTGTGCGTTCGCATTTTGAACTGCTTCAAGAACGGTTTTTCGATTATGAGAATGAACGGTTATCGTTCATTGACGACGAAAAGGCAAAATATTGGAAAGATAAAGCGAAGCGCGCTATCGAGGAGAATGACAGTGTTACTTTATGGAACAGCATATGCAAGCTGGAGAAGATGCGCGTGCGCGCCATCAACGATATCATAAACAGTCCTTATGCGGATTTTGGAAGGATTGAAAAAGGAGATGATGCAAATGCTCAGTAAAAAAAATCAGGAGTTGCTTTCTGATAGCTTGGATGCATATCAGAAGATTTGTTTGTTGGCTCACGAACATATCGTATCGTGCCGTAAATCGGGAGGCGCCGTAACACGGGCTGATTTGATCGCGCAATATGATCTTCAGCTGCATTTGATGTTGCTTGAGGTCGCGGGATGCTTCGGAAGAGAGCTTACAAGCTCGGAAAAGGTGTTTTTACAAACGATGATGGAAAACAGTGAGCTTATTATCGCAGAAATTCCGAATTTCTTTCAGTATTTTTATAATATGACGGAAGCCTCTTTTGATGCGATCCGTCATTGTCTGCCTGAGGCATCCATACATAGTGCGTTGAGATTGGCGTTGCAGATCGAGAAGGACGGACGGCTTGGCGCAGTGGAAGAGGTGAAAGAAAATCTCAAAACCATTTTGACTTCGTTTGCCAAGATGGCGAGAGGTGAGATGCTTGCGGAACGCGAAAGCCGTGTCAAGGGTATCATGGCGCGTTGCGAGGCGTTTATCAATGGCGTTGAGCATGAGGAACCGAAGCAAAAGACGGTCGCGCCCGTGAAGCCGACTGCAACTTCAGAACATAAGACCGCTTTGGATGAGCTGAATGCTTTGATCGGTCTGGAAAATATCAAGAAAGAGCTTAAAAGCTTCATTCACGTTTTGGAGATCAACAAAATACGCACACAAAATGGATTGCCTCCGCTGACGGTGATGAAGCATATGTTGTTCTTGGGCAATCCCGGAACGGCGAAAACGACCGTTGCGCGAATCGTTGCTAAGATTTTTAAGGAATACGGTGTCGTTTCAAAAGGCGTATTTGTGGAGGCGAATCGGGAATCGTTTGTTGCGTCTGTTGTGGGCGGTACGGCAATCAAGACACAGAAATTGCTGGAAAAGGCTCGCGGCGGCGTATTGTTCGTCGATGAAGCTTACGCGCTGGTTTCTGAGGGATATAAAGATGATTTTGGGTATGAGGCGATCAGCATCTTGCTGAAATATATGGAAGATCATTCGGATCTTGCGGTGATATTTGCAGGGTATCCCAAAGAGATGGACCGTTTGTTGCAATCGAATCCGGGCTTGCGTTCTCGTTTTCGCAAATCGCTTTACTTTAGAGATTATACTTCGTCGGAGCTTATGAAAATATTTCTAAATTTTTCCGGTAATTTAGGGTATCATATTTCCAAAGAGGCTGAACAAAAATTGCTGTTGATCTTTCATGAGGCTTATGGCAATACGGATTTTGGCAATGGCCGAGGCGTCCGAAACGTATTTGAAACGCTGGTGGAACGGCAAGCGTCTCGCCTTTTGGAAAATGCATCATTCGATCCGAAGGCGCTTTCCTCTATTGAGGAAGCAGATGTTCCTTCTTTGGATGAATTTTTGAAAACAAGAAAAAAAAAACACATCAAATGGGTTTTGCCGTCTGAAAATAACATAAAATATCCTCTTGGCATACGGTTTGTATACCAAGAGGATATTTGTTCTGTATTATCTTGTTCGGATTATATAAGGATAGTATACAATGGTGGCTTCTTCCCAAGCGACGGCGGCAAATCCGATTTGATCTCCGATATACAGCACATCGTCGATTTCTACCATACTGGTGGGATGCAGGGTGATCCAATAATCCGGAACGGGAAAGGCTTCGCTTTGAATGATATTCAGCTCAGCGTCGAATGCTTCTAAATATTCATGCAATACGGAAAGACGGAAAAAGGATGTTTTGGTTATCAAATACATCAAATCAGAAGGCTCTGAATGCATAGTCTGCCAGTTATAGTACATCATTTTCG
Organism: Clostridia bacterium; assembly: GCA_017937845.1. GTDB lineage: Bacteria > Bacillota > Clostridia > Oscillospirales > CAG-272 > QALR01. Next base: position 29,093 of record JAGBCV010000033.1, read on the forward strand.
GTTCACCGTCGAGGGTGATTTTGTCGTCTTCCAACTGCCAAGTATCATTTTCGTGCTTTGCGCCGCGAATAAAGGTGTTGGTATCGTCATATGTGATGATCAAAAGCTTATCCCTGCCATAAGATGAAATCATGCCGTAGCAGGCTTCCTCTAAAATCAGGTTATTGTCAAGAAAAACACCTTTTTGATTGCCGAACCAATTTTCAAATTCATAACAGAGGTGCGAAGAAGTCGTCGGCGTACATTCAAAGCCGTCGTATGTATTTCCGCTCAATGTCAAGTCTCCGTATAACGTAGATACGTAAACATTATAACCATATTTGAAATATTCGGGGTCTTCGGCGAGATCGTAAGGATATTCATCGGGTGTTACGTAGAATGTGCTTCCGTCAGGCGAATGGATTTGAAGCGCATCTTGAGGTGGCGCAGGGGGCTTTGTTCCGCAGGCGGTGAGCATAAAGCTCATGATGAGCAGGATGGTGAGTAGTTTTTGAAATCGCATGATCTTCTCCTATAATAATATTGTCGGTACATATTATTATAAACCAAAAGCATCGAAATATCAATGGATTTCCAATCTAAATTTTATTTATCATGTCAATGCTTTGAGGGGGATGTATGGAGTTCTTTCTGGTGAAAATATTTTCAAAAAAATTCAAAAAAATTCAAAAAAGCTGTAACAAAATGAGGGGCTCAAGCGCTATACATACAAAGGGCAAAAAATATCCTCGTGGCAAAGGGAAAGGAGGGAATGGCTGAAACGAGGAAATCTATTTTGAAAAGGATGTGATAAGGAGAGCGACACGATGAGGTTCAAATTGGAATGGAATGTTTGATCTAACGGTTTTATACTTTTTTGTTGATATATGATCTTTCTTGTGATATAATGTGATACATGATTATATGATACATTTTAGGGAGAAGACGTTAGATTATGCTAAGCTTGTATTTATCCATGCTTGTAAACGAGACGGACAAGCTGGATTTTGAAAACCTATATCGGAAATATGGAAATTCTGTTTTGAAATATGCGAAAAGCCTTGTACACCATCAGCAAAATGCAGAGGATTTGGCACATAATGCATGGTTGTATATGGCAGAACATTTTCATAAATTTCATTTTGCGAATGAAGATTTATTCAAAACTTATATTTTGACAGTTGTTAAAAATAGAAGTACGAGTTTTCATCGCAGACAAACGAAAGAAATGGAATTGTTTGAAGATATGAGCGATGATTCTATTGGAAATCTGATGGATGATTGTGAAGAGCTTTTGTTTGCATATTGTGAAAAAGAAGATTGTCAAACTGTGATCGAAAGCATCAAGCAATTAGATGACTGTTATCGAGATGTATTAAACTTATTTTATTTGAAAGAACGATCAACTCAAGAAATTGCAAAAATGCTATGCATAAAGGACAGTACAGTCAGACAACGACTTTCGCGTGGGCGAAAAAAACTGATCGCCATATTACAAGAGAAAGGTGTCAATTATGAATTTTAATTCCAACAACAAAGGACTCGGTGTGTTAAAAGAAGCTTTCCAAGAAATTGATAAATGGGAATATGAAAATTTACATCTTGAAGCTTTGGAAGAAGTGATACCATCACCTGCATATATCAAGCGCATGGAACGGCTTATGAAATGGCAAAAACGATCATGTTGGAAGTATGTCAACACGGTTGGAAAACGAATTGCTATGATTGCCGTGGTGATTGCGCTTGCCTTTGGACTTTCCATGAGTGTTTCTGCGGTTCGTGAACCCGTTGTCAAATTCTTTGTTCATATATATGAGAGATTTGTTGAATTTTTTTACGACGATGACGTTGTTACGAAAGCACCAAGCACGATTGAAACGATATATACGCTCGGGTATGTCCCCGAGGGGTATGAGTTGGAGAGTTGTAGTATCGAAAATTTAGGTACACGAATGATTTGGGCAAATGATGGGGAGGAGAAAATTGTTTTTTCTCAAGGTTTGATATGTGAATATAGTTTAATGGATAATGAAAATTCAGATTATGAGCTGCTTTATTTGAATGATGTGTCAGTAGCTTATATAGAAAAGCAAGATAATAGTTTTTATTACTGGAATACAGCCGAATTTAGATTTCTTCTTCGTGTTCCATGCGATATTTCACGGGAGGAGATTGAAAATATGATTGAATCGTTAACAAAGTATAACGAGTGAGGAGAAGACATGAAACGTAGAATAACTTTTATAGTAGCATTGGTTATGATTATTGCTTTGGGTACTCATACTGTTGTTATGGCAGGCGATATTTCTCTATGCAATAATAATACAGGTATGATGAATAGCGGTTTTGCTATTTCTGAAACGGGTGAAGCTTCTGTGTTGGTTAATTATGAGGG
>JAGBCV010000034.1 GCA_017937845.1 Clostridia bacterium
GACCGTATAGACCGATCTTGCGATCTTGGATTGATAAATGAGTGCGCGCACGATGTTATAGGCGTTGAAAACAAGTCCTGCCCATGCGCCGATCATAATAAATTGAATCGAGAAAAAGAGTCCCGAAAGCCCTTGAAAAATAAAATAATTTCGGTTGGTCTTGCATTGATATGAGATCATCGCGGCAAGCATTCCGAAAATACCGATGATTTGCGCCAAAATATCCATAAAAATCTCCTTTGTTTGCTGTCTTTGGGTATTGTAACACAAAATAAAGAAGATTGCAATTCCTTCGGAGAAATATTATGAAATCGCGTTGAAGGTTTTCAGCATTTTCGCGCCGTCGCTCTTTGCGCGTTGCTTCTCCCGATAGAAACATATTCTTCAGCTTAGCGACTGCAAATATACCGAAAGTAAGCGGAGTGCCGTTTCCTTATCCTTTGGAGAACACGCATTTAGTCTTGTAAGAAGTTCCGCTTCTTGTGAAGTAACAGAAAAATGATCTTCTGTCAATATTTCATCGGGGGTAATGTGTAATGCTTCACAGATTTTGAGTACTGTTTCAATACGCATATTGACAGAACCTCGCTCAATATCTGCATAGGTGCGGTCGGAAAGTCCTGCCGCCTCTGCCACCTCCGCCTGTGTCATTCCCATCTTTTTGCGAAATGAAAATAGTTTGTTCCCTATCACACTAAAATCAAAAATAAGCATCATTCTTCCTCCTAAATGGCTTTATATAGGAATTATACTTCCAAAAAGGGTTGACAAAACAGGAAGAATAGGTGTATAATTATAGGCAGAAAAGTTCTTTTTTGAAATTTGGAGGAATTTATGGAAAAGAAAACAATTTTAGCCGAACTAAAAAAATATATATCCGGCGAATGGGGCAAACAAAATTCTAATTTGGCAAAACGATTAGCCACCTTGACCGAATACAATATTGACATTGGTGAAGCCCCTAAATTTATTATTCGCTGGTACGACTACAACACAACTGGCGTAGGTGAATTATATGCAAATGATCAGCGATTCCCTCTCACAAGAAACTTTGAATCCGATGAAATGTACTTTACAGATGGTGAACCCCGGGCTGTCAGAAAAGAATTGAGCGAAGTATATACAAAAACTGTTCCTTTCGTGTACGAAAGTTATGATGTAGAAAATGCACTACGTCAAGATGCTTATGAAAAATTCAAGCCAGAATTTCGTATGTATAGTGCATCTCACCCATTTCATAATACTATCCGTATCAATCAATACACAGAGCATTTTCTCGAAAAACGAACCTGCAAATACATACCATTCTATGCCAATATTCAAGACGGAGAAAATCAAAAAACTATTTTATTAGGATACATTACAAATGATGCCAATGAAACCATTATTTTTGAAATTGAAAAAGACAATTTCAAATTGGCAACCAATATAGGACTCGGCTGTCTTGCCATCGGAATCGGCATCTTCTGCCCTCCTGTTCTCATCGTTTATATCATTTATTTGGCATGGAAAAAGAAAAAATCATAATACAGAAAAAATACATCCCACAGAAAAATTCGTGGGATGTATTTTTCTCTAATACTTACAGCTGTCTTAGGACATATTGCAGAGCATTACTTCTGCAAATTATTTAATTATATTGTACTGCACACAACACATTTTGTCAACTCAAAACAAAAAACTTTCTTAAAAAGACAAATTTTGCTTGACATCTTCCCTGCTTATTGTTAAACTGAACATAAGGGCAAATCCCAAATTTTTGTAAATCAGAAAGGAAATTCGGTCATGTTTGAAAATCAATATGTAGAATGTACGCTTCCGAAACAAAAAAGCATCGCGCTTATCGCACACGACAATAAAAAACCCGAAATCATCGATTGGTGTCTTGCCAACAAATCCATTTTGGAGCATCATTTTCTTTGCGGAACGGGTACAACTGCGAAAATGATTGCCGAAAAAACAGGTCTTCCGATTCGCGGTTACAACAGCGGACCGCTCGGCGGCGACCAACAGATCGGTTCCCGTATCGTGGAGGGCAGGATCGACCTTGTCGTATTCTTTTCCGATCCCTTGCAGGCACAGCCGCATGATCCCGACGTCAAAGCGCTTCTCCGTATCGCGCAGGTATTTGATATTCCGATCGCCAATAACCGCGCAACGGCGGATTTTATCATCACCAGCAAATTCATGGAAACGGAATACACCAGAAAGCTCATCAATTTCCGTCATAACATCGATATGCGCGCGCAGGAGCTTTGAACATGAAAACGCACAGGAAGTATAAGCTTTTCATCATCATTTTCGCATCGATTCTCGCCGCGGGGCTTGCCGTTTTGCTGATTTTGAACGGTATCGTCCTTGGTACGACGAAAGCGCAGATTCGGGATATCACCCCCGAGGACGGTTATGCATATGCGCTCGTTCTCGGCGCAAAGGTCCACGAGGGCGGCAGACTTTCCGATATGCTCCGCGACCGTATGGACAAAGCCATCGCGCTTTATCATGCGGGTGCAGTTCAAAAGCTTCTTGTCTCGGGCGACGGCAGAGGCGAATGGAGCGAAACCAAGCATATGAAGCTTTATGCCATGGAGCATGGCGTTGCCGAAGAGGATATCCTCATGGATGACGAGGGCTTTTCTACCTATGAATCCATTTCCCGCGCAAAAAAGCAATATCTTATCAGCAAATTCGTCATCGTGACGCAAAAATATCATCTTCACCGCGCCCTTTATATCGCAAACGATATGGATATCACAGCGCTCGGCGCTGACGGCGCGCTCCATACCTACGCAGGACAATGGTATCGAGAGGTCCGCGAGGTGCTTGCCAGAATCAAGGATATGGCGGTCTGCTTGTCGAATTAAAGTAAATATCATAAAACCCCGTTTTGTGAGCAATCACAAAATGGGGTTTAGTCTTTTACGGTATGATAAAATTCCAAGGTGGCATAATTTTTTTCCATATGACAGGTGATATATTTTTCCGCAACGCTTGCGAAATCCGAAAGCGCTTCGTCCTTGAGCTCAAACGAGAAAAGTCGTTCGGGCTTGGAATAGATGGCATATCGCATCGCGGCAAAAACAGATGCGGACAAAATAGCGATCAGCTGTCCCGTCGGATAGATGCCCTCGTTTTCGTTGCGCCGTTCCGCAAAGCGTTCCGAAAGCATGGCGGAAACACGGTAACAATCCTCACAGCGAAACGTGCCGCAGGATACATCAAAATAAAATACGTCTAAATCGGAATTGCCACAGCCCTCACACGCAACGAGATTCGGCATAAAGCCTGCAATGGCGGCGGCACGCAGTTCAAAAACGCCCTTAACGAGCGCCATCGGCTTTTTTTTCGTGGCGATGACGTGAAACGAATTGAGCACCAAGCGCATCAGCTCGGGAGAGGGTTCGTCTTCGATCGCAATATCGGCGGCAACGTCTGCAATATACGCGGCAAGCGCCGCGCCCTCTAAGGTATCGCGAATATGATAAAAGCTTTCGATAAGCTCCCCTGTTCGCAGATAATAGGTCGTTTTGGTGCGGGAAACGGTAAATTCACCATAGGTAAAGAGCTGAGTCGCCGTAAAAAGCGGACTTTTTAAGCGTTTCGCCCCTCTGGCATAAACGGCGATCTTGCCATATTCCGCGGTAAGCACCGTCATGATTTTATCATAATCGGCAATCGGTGTTTCCCGAAGCACGATGCCCTTGACCGTTTCGACCATGGCGACCTCCTTTTTTGAAAATCGTTCTTGTTATACAAAACAGAGCCTCCCCTGTGTAAGGGGAGGTGGCATTTGCAACGCAAATGACGAAAGGGTTGGCGAGATAAGATAATATTTTTGCTTATTCTTCCTTAAAGCCGAAGTTTGCAACGACGGCGGAGCTTTCTCTCCAATTTTCCTTGACCTTGACCCAAAGATCGAGAAAGACCTTGACACCGAAGAATTTTTCCATATCTTCTCTTGCCCAAGAGCCGATCTTTTTGAGCATTTCTCCGTTTTTACCGATGATGATGGGCTTATGAGAATTGCGTTCACAGAAAATCTCCGCGCGAATGGAAAGGAGATCTTTTTTCTCCTTGAAGCTTTCGATGATAACCGCCGTACCGTGAGGGATCTCATTGCCAAGCGCATTGAGGAGCTTTTCACGAATGATCTCCGAAGCGATGGCGCGCTCGGGCTGGTCTGTGATGATATCGTCGGGGAAGAACCAAGGTCCTTCCATTGCAAATTTTTCAATCTCGTCCAAAATAATGGAAACGTTTTCACCGTTTTTCGCGGAGATCGGAATCACGGCGTCAAAGGTATGATATTCGGCAAAGCGCGCGATGGTATCACCGATCTCACGCGCATTGGAAATATCGGTCTTATTGATGATGAGAACGGTGGGAATCTGTGCGCCATCAAAACGGCGAAGAAGCTCCTTTTCCACAGCGCCTACGCGGTCGCCTGCTTCCACGAGCAAAAGCACGATATCCACGTCTGCCGCCGCGCCGTCTGCGACCTTCATCATATAAGAGCCGAGCTTATCCTTCGGCTTATGGATACCCGGGGTATCGAGGAAAACGAACTGTGTTTCGTCTTTGGTGAGAATACCCGTGATACGGGTTCTGGTGGTCTGCGGCTTGGGCGATACGATGGAGATATGCTCGCCGAGAAGTGTATTGAGAAGCGTGGATTTACCGACGTTCGGTCTGCCGATGAGGGCAGCAAAAAGATTCTTTTTCATAGGAGTCCTTTCAGAGGGTTCTTATTTTTTATGTAAGATTTACGTTTTATGGGTGCGTTTTTGCTTGATATACGCACGCAAGCGCTTATCCATATCGAGCAGGGTATCCATCAGGAAGATCGCAAGCGCGATCGCACCGACGCAAAGAATCGCGCCGAGCAGGGTCTCTCCCGCGTCACCCTCTCCGTACATCACGAAATATACGGATTTATAAATGCTGATACCCGGCACGAGCGGAAGAAGTCCCGTAATGAGAAAGATGATGACGGGCGTCTTCAACGTACGCGCGCTGATATGCGAGAAAAGGTCCACGGCAAGAGTCGCATAAAAGGTCGACCAAACGCCGGAAGCACCAAAATAATCGGCAACGAGATAGACCGCCCAAGAAATCGCGCCGCAAAGCGCACAGTAAGGCATCAAGCGCGGATGTATTTCAAAAAGCAAGGCAAAACCAACCACGGCGATGGCAGAGCAAGCCGTTGCCGCAAGGAATCGCGTAAAGGTTTCAATGGAAAGATTAAAAGAAAGGATCAGCGTATCGGCAAAACCGCAGACGTTTGCGATCGCCATACCTGCGCCGACACCGACCGCAACCATCGCCGCCACGCAAAAGGCTTCGATGGCACGCGCACCGCCCGAAAGATGGTCGCCATGCAAAATATCGCGGGCGGCGTTGGTCATGGCAAGCCCCGGAACGAGGGGCATGATACCGCCGATGATCATACACTGCGCCTGCAAGGAGATATCAAAAATCTGTTTGGAAAGGAACGCAACGATGACCGCCGTCACCGTGACCGCCGCGCTTGCGACGATGCAGGTCACAAAGCCCTTTCCGATCTTTGGTCCGAGATATACGTTGACAAGTCCCGCGGCAAGCCCGCAAAAGAACGTGCATATCGCATCCCCGAAATTGCCGCCAAACATGACACAAAAGCCACAAGATGCCAAAATATAGCCCACGATAATCATAAAATTGCTGAATCTGCGTTCATTTTTGATGATATTCAGCTTATCAACAGCTTCATCCAACGTAATTTTTCCCGAGCAAAATTCACGGGAGACTTGATTCACGTCGGCAACACGCCCGAGATTATTGGAAACACCGGGAACACGCTCCGTGATGGAAAGATTGACGCTCGATGGGTCGGAAAGCGTTACGACAAGACCCGTCGGAAAGACCATGGCTTCCGCGTGTTCAAAGCCCGTCGTGCTGAGGATTCTATGTACGGTATCTTCCACGCGGTGCGTTTCCGCGCCGGAGGATATCATGAGCACCCCCGTCAAAGATGCCATATTGAGTAATTTTCTATAATATTCGGGAGATTCCAAGGTAGTTTCTCCTTTCGGGAAAAATTCAAGCGTTAAACTCATATTTATCATTATACGATAGTTTTCGATTTTTTTCAATATCTAATCACAAAATTGTAAGGAAGAAACGAAAAAGGTATATAGAAAAAATGAAAATAAAAAATTGCACAAATGGATAGGCTCCCTCTGGGAGGGAGCGGGCTTTTGCGAAGCAAAAGACTGAGGGAGAGTGCGTAAATACTCAGTTTAATCAAAAATTTTAAGTGCCGCTACCTCTCGGAGGAAGGCTCGCTGCATTTCAATTTTGTGCAAAATAACAAAGTCGATTTTTGAAACCGACTTTATCGACACGCTGAAAAAAGTCCGCGAAAGCGGACTTTTTCATGTTATTGAATTTCAAAATAGGCGTAATGCGTGCCGTCGGGCAGGAAAAAAACAAGGCGGTAATATCCGGGCTCATAGGTATATTCTCTTTGCAGAAATTTATGAATATCCATCGTATGTGTCCTTTCGCCTTGCGTTAGATCGCCACACGAGGGTCGCGTATAATACGGAATCCTGACCCAGCCGCCAATATCCCATCCACCGCCCTCTAAGCCGTAACACTCAAATGGATGCTCATATGTTTCAATAAATATAGCAAACGTATCTAAATATCCGTCTTTGCTGTTTCTCATCGTATAGGTTACGGTTTGAGGAACAACATCAAAAACCGTTTGTTCCATCACGATTTCAATATCATATTTTTCTGCTTCCTCGGCATCCAACGCCATCGGGTAACCGGGCGTATAATTCCAAGGCTCCCAGCTTCCGTATTTTTCTTTGATATCGGCTTCCCATGATGGTACAGAAGCATCGACACCGGTATCGGGGATATTTGCACAACCACTCGCCAAGCATAATCCAATCAGTAAAAATACAGATAATAATCGTTTCATGTTTGTAATCTCCTTTGTGTAATCGGCTTATTCGATAACCTCAAAAAGAATGGGGGCTATGTCCGCGAGATCCATTCGACTGCACACCGCCACGTCATTCTGAGCGAAGAGCGAAGCTCGAAGTCGAAATTTTGCGCCAGCAAAATCGCGTAGCGGAATCAAGGCGGTGTTCCGCTCAGGATGACCGCGCGGAGATGTTTGGAATCTGAGATTATCGCGCAAGTCTGATATATTTTTCATCTATATAGTAGGAATCCGACGCTTTTTGTTGCGTTTTCAGGAAAAATTTTCCTCACTTGTTGACAAAACAACATCTTTATTATATAATAATCATGTTGATACATCAACGAACCGATGAAAAATTGCAAATTTTTTTGGAAAATTGAAGCGACCCCGTAGAAAAACAAAAAAATGTGTGTTATAATATAAACTGTTATTTTGATTACGTTAAACGATTTTTGAAATTCTTATGAGGAGTCATTCCATGAACACCATTTCCTTTGACAACGACCAATATATTTCGATGCAATCGCAGAAAATTCTCGAAAGAATCGCCTATTTCGGCGGCAAGCTCTACCTTGAATTTGGTGGTAAGCTTTTCGATGATTTTCATGCCTCCCGTGTCCTTCCCGGTTTCCATCCCGACAGTAAGATCAGAATGCTTTACGAGCTTCGTGACCGCGCAGAGATCATCATCGCCATTTCCGCGGGCGATATCGAAAAAAACAAACGCCGCGGCGACCTCGGCATCACGTATGATCTCGATGCGCTTCGCCTCATCGATGCGTTCCGCGATATCGGGCTTTACGTCGGCAGCGTTGTCATCACACAGTACGCAGACCAACCGACCGTAAAGGTCTTCCAAAGACGCTTGGAAGCGCTCGGTATCAAGGTCTACCGTCATTATCCCATCGAAAATTATCCCTATGATATCAAAGGCATCGTCAGCGATGACGGCTTCGGCAAAAACGATTACATCGAAACCAGCCGCGAGCTTGTCGTCGTCACCGCGCCCGGTCCCGGCAGCGGTAAGATGGCGACCTGTCTTTCTCAGCTTTATCACGAGCATAGACTCGGTATCCGCTCGGGCTACGCAAAATTTGAAACGTTCCCGATCTGGAATCTTCCGCTCGGACATCCCGTCAATCTCGCGTATGAAGCCGCGACCGCCGATATGGGCGACGTAAATATGATCGACCCCTATCATTTGGAGGCTTACGGCGTTTCCACCGTCAACTATAACCGCGACGTGGAGATCTTCCCCGTTTTGAAGGTCATGTTTGAAAAGATCTACGGCGAATGCCCCTATAAGAGCCCCACGGATATGGGCGTCAATATGGCAGGAAATTGCATCATCAACGACGAGGCGGCAAGAGAAGCCTCCTGCAATGAGATCATCCGCCGTTATTATAACGCGCTTTGCAACGTCAAGCAGGGCACGGGTGAAAAGACCGAGGTTCAAAAAATCGAGGTGATTATGAACAAGCTCGGCATTACGGGCGAAATGCGCGCTCCTGTCAAGCCCGCTCTTAAGAGAGAAGCCGAAACAGGCGCTCCCGCCGCCGCCATCGAGCTTTGCGACGGTAAGATCATCACGGGCAGAACCTCTGAGCTTCTCGGAACCTGTTCCGCGATGCTTCTCAATGCGCTCAAATACCTTGCCAATCTTCCCGATGAAGCGCTTCTCATCTCACCCACCATCATCGAGCCTATTCAAGAACTGAAAATCAACCATATGGGCAATCGCAACCCGCATTTGCATATGGATGAGATCCTCATCGCGCTTGCCGTTTCCGCCGTTACGGACGAGAACGCGGCAAAGGCTCTCGCAGAGCTTCCCAAGCTCAAGGGTACGCAGGCGCACTCCACCGTTCTCCTTTCCCGCGCAGACGAAAACGTCTTCAAAAAGCTCGGTATCGCGCTCACCTGCGAGCCGAAATATCAGACGAATCATCTGTTCCACGGCTAAACGGAACACCAATACCGCAAATTTCGCTCACAAGACCCCCGCGTTTTGTGAGCGTATTGCTATACGGATATCACATAGCAATACACCTCATCCACCGTTTTGCAAGACAAAACGGTCCCCCTTCCCCTCAAAGGGGAAGGCTGATTGCATGAAAATTAAAAATTTACATAAGGGAGTTACACCATGAAACAAACAGATCCTAAGTATCAAGCGTTATTCACCCCTTGGAAGATCGGCAATGTGGAGATCAAAAATCGCATCGTCATGTGTCCGATGGGCGGCACCTCGCTTTTCGGTTGGTTTGAGCTGACAGGCTGTCATTTCGACAAGGAAGCCGCAAAGCTTTTCCTTGAAAGAGCGAAAAACAACGTCGGTCTTATCATTCCGGGTATTGCCCCTCTGCGCGATACGTTCTGGGGAAAATGGCTTTGGCAGAACAAAAAGATGTTTGAAGATTTGAAGGTCTTTATGGATGAGATCCATAAAACGGGCGCGAAGCTCTTCATTCAGCTGACGGCAGGTATGGGACGCTCTTGGGCGATCACCGAGCTTGTCGCACCTCTGCACAAAAACAAATTCACCCGCGCACTCATCAAGCCCATCATCGATACCTCCCACGAGCTTGCATCCCCCAGCGCGCAGAAATCCCGCTGGGCACATGACATCGAATGTCCCGAAATGACCGTGGAGCAGATCCATGAGATCATCGAGGCTTTCGCCAAGACCGCGAAGCTTTGTAAAGAAGCGGGCGTTGACGGCGTAGAGGTTCACGCGGTACACGAGGGCTATCTCCTTGACCAGTTCTCCATCGAATTTTTCAATAAGCGTACCGACGAATGGGGCGGTTCGTTTGAAAACCGTTATCGCTTTGCGACCGAGGTCGTCAAAGCCATCAAGGAAGCCTGCGGTAAGGATTATCCCGTTTCTCTCCGTTATTCCGTAGAATCCAAGATGAAAGGCTTCTGCGAGGGCGCGATGCCGGGCGAGGATTACGTCGAGGTCGGCAGAAATATGGAAGAATCCGAAAAAGCGGCAAAATATCTCGAAGATGCGGGCTACGATATGCTCAACGCGGATAACGGCACGTATGACTCCTGGTATTGGGCGCATCCGCCGATGTATATGCCCCAGAACTGCAACCTTGACGACGTTGCACACATCAAGAAATTCGTAAGCATCCCCGTCGTCTGCGCAGGCCGTATGGAACCCGACGTCGCCGCCGAAGCGATCGCAGAGGGCAAGATCGACGCGATGGGCGTTGCCCGTCAGTTCCTCACAGACCCCGAATGGATCACCAAGCTCATCGAGGACAGACTCGAGGATATCAAGCCCTGTATCTGCTGTCATAGCGGCTGCTTCAACTTCTCCTCCTCCAAGGGTCACGCCAACACACAGGACCTCACCGATACGATGGGTCTTGCGCGCTGTGCCTTGAATCCCGAAACCATGCAATCGAAGAAATATCATCTTGAACCCGCGAAAAAGGCGAAAAAAGTCGCCGTCATCGGCGGCGGTATCGGCGGTATGGAAGCGGCACTCGTGCTTGCAAAGCGCGGTCATACCGTAACCCTTTACGAAAAAACAGATAAGCTCGGCGGTGTCTTCATCGCGGCAGCGGCGCCCTCCTTCAAGGAAAAAGATAAGGCGCTCATCACCTGGTATATCCGCGAGCTCACCAAATATCCCACCATCACCGTCAAGATGAACACCGAGATCAAGGATATCGCATCTCTTGATGCCGATGAGGTCATCGTCGCAACGGGTGCTGTCGCCAGACGCATCCCGATCAAGGGTGTGGAAAAGAGCATCGAAGCGGTCGATTACCTCCTCGATAAGAAAGCAGTCGGTGAAAACGTCGTCGTTATCGGCGGCGGTCTGACGGGCTGTGAGATCGCATATGACCTCTATCTCAAGGGCAAAAAGCCCGTCATCGTGGAAATGCAGGACGACCTCATCACCACAAAGGGCGTCTGCCTTGCCAACACCAGCTATCTCCGCGACTTCTTCAAGACGAACAAGGTTCCCGTACATCTTGAAACAGGCGTTTCCGAAATCGCAGACGGCGCGGTCATCGTCAAGCATAAGGACGGTACGACCGAGACCATTCCCGCGGATTCCGTCATTCTCTCCGTCGGTTATACCCCTGCTCCCATTGCGGAAAAGAAGAAAAACGTCCATATCATCGGCGACGCAAGCGCCGTCGGCAATCTCCGCACCGTTATTTGGGGCGCGTGGGATGCTTGTATGAAGATATAAGTAGAAAAATATCAGCCTTCCCCTTGGGGGGAAGCCTTTTGAAAAAATCCATTATCACGAAAGGAATTTGTCTTATGTTTCTCACAGATGAACAGCAAGCGATACTGAATGGCGCAAAGGGCGAGACCATGGCAAAGGTCATAGAATCTGTCGTGCGCTACGGTGAGCTTTTCGGCGCAGAAAAGCTCGTTCCCGTTACAAGCAAATATAACCATCTCGTTACCTCGTTTGGTCTGAAAATGATCACCCCCGTTTATGATCTGATGGATAGACTCATCAAGGACGGCGCGATCTCCAAGCAGAAATTCTCTCTTGACCCCAGACCGCTCGACAAAAACGTTCCCGCAAACTTCATTCAAAACCTCATTTTCAATAAATTCATGTATGCAAAGCAGGATTTCTATGAAAATCAGCTGGAACAGCTCGGTATGATGGATAAGGACGCTTTCACCTGCGCTTGCTATATGGACGAGGTCGGCAATAAGCCCGAAAAGGGTGAGGTCCTCTCTTGGGCAGAATCCTCTGCCGTCGTATATGCGAACTCCGTTCTCGGCGCACGCTGCAACCGCAACTCGGGTATCATCGATATCATGGGCTCTATCGCGGGCTATGTTCCCTACTTCGGACTTCTCACCGACGAGGGCAGAAAAGCGACTTGGATCATCGAGATCAAAACAACAAAGAAGCCCGAAGCACAGCTTCTCGGCTCTGCCATCGGCATGAAGGTCATGGAAGCCGTTCCCTACGTCAAGGGTCTTGACAAATGGCTCGGCAACGATCTGAATGATGCGGCTTGCACATACCTCAAGGATTTCGGTGCGGCAACAGCCTCCAACGGCGCTGTCGGTCTGTATCACATCGACGGACTCACGCCCGAAGCCAAAGAAATGGGCGAAAAGCTCATCTGCGACGGCGCAAAGACCTACGTCATCGATGACGCAGAGCTTGAACGTGTTTATAAGAGCTATCCTGTCATTTGGAAGAATCCCGATGCGAAGCCGAAGCTTTGCTTCATGGGTTGTCCTCACATGAGCCTTGAACAGCTCAAAACATGGACGGATAAGGTAGAGACCGCGCTCAAGGAAGCAGGCAACAAAAAAGTCCTCATTCCGACCGTATTCACAGCCGCTCCCGCGGTCCTCCGTGAATTTGAAAAGACACCCTACGCCGCAAGACTCAAAGAAACCGGCGTTATCACGTCCTATATTTGTCCGCTCATGTATATGAATAACCCGCTCAGCGGTAAAATGCCCGTCATCACCTCGTCCAATAAGCTCCGTACCTACACCACGGCGCGTTATTACACCGATGACGAAATTCTCATGCAGATCACAAAAGGAGGCAAAGCATAATGAAAACATTCAAAGGTAGAGTGGTCGCGCCCGGCAAAGTAACAGCGGAAGCGCTCGTTTCTCACGGCGGTCTGAATACGCTTGCTTCTTTCCAGAAAGCGCTCCAGTTTGGCGATAAAAAAGCCACCTGCGGCGACCAGAACAATCCCGATCTTTACGGTCATGAAATGGCTGGCAAGGCGCTTTGTCTGCCTCAGACCATCGGCTCGACCACGGGCGGTATGGTCATCTACTGCGCTTGCTCCATGGGCAGACAGCCTGCTTGTATGCTCTTTTCCAACCCCATCGACTCCCTCGCGGGCGCAGGCGTTATCCTCGCCGATATCTGGCTCGAGGGTGAACACACCAAAATGCCCGTTATCGACTCTCTTGGCGAAGAATTTCTCGATTACGTCAAAACAGGCATGACCATCACCGTTTCCGAGGACGGAACGGTAGAGGTGAAATAAATCGAAACGCCTCCCGATTCGGGAGGCGTAAAATTTCACAAATCGTTTTTTCAGGACAGGGCAGTTATTTCTTTACGCGAGTTCGACCGATTTCTGCACAAATATTTTCTAAATAACAAGCTCCCTCTACACAAGGGAGCTTACTTTTTTGCAAACTGTTATTTTTCTGCCATTCTTTTTGCAATATGAATCAAGGCTTGCATATCTTCTGCGCTTAAATTTTTCGTAATATCACAAAGTTCCCGTATCAGAGCAGGCTCGCTCAGACCTTCGTCAAAAAAATCATGCGGTGTTACACCGAGATATTCACAAATATATAAAAATTCGGACATGGATGGAAGTGCTTTACCTGAACTGATACCTTGAATGTAACTACCGCTGTGTGCTAAATCATGACTCATACGATATTCAGAAACATTCTTTTTCACTCTCAACTCTGTAATTCTTGCACGAATAAATTGTTCGTTTTGCATTCAGTTCACACCCTCTCGCTATCATCATTCATTATTCTACTATAATGATGCGAACAAAACTGACGAAATAATCGTTAAAACATCAAAAACATAACGATTAAATCGTCATAAATTATTGAAATTTTACGATCATATTGTTATAATAAGAAAAAAATGAATATATAAGGAGTGAACGATATGTTAATTCATAAAGACGGCAGATATCATGTAGGAGGCATATCGTATGCCATGCCGAACCATATAACAAAATCAGATGATTTTATGCTAAATTCTGTGTACTGCTTCTCAATACAAGAAGGTAAACATGATTTTGAAATATATACGGAGGCGTGTTATTCAAAAGATGACGCAAAAACATATTTGCATATAACATTTGATGATGAAGAAATTGAACCTCTCGGTGAAATAACACCTTTTTCCGTAAATGGTCTTTCGGGATATTATTTAGACTGTTTTTTCCCTTTCTTGAACAGCGTACACCGTGAGTTTTATTTTGACCTTCCCGATAAAAAATTCAATTTCTTTTCTGTTATCATTATGGCAAAAAACAAAAAAGAGCTGAAATATGCCCTGCAAAGCGAAACGGTTATAGCTTTTTTTGAAAATCTTAGAATCGAATAAGAAGAGGAACGCTCGATATTGCGAAATTTCCTATGATACAAAAAAGGATGGCTTTTCCTCGTGTGCCGATAAGACAGTAATTTGAAGAAATTACGAAATCGGCATCTGTCAAACAGGATTGGACAACAAAACAGACGACATTCAACTTCGGTTAGGTGTCGTCTGTTTTTGTGCGTTTAAGGGTTGAAAATCGCTTATTTTCTGCCATGTGATACCTTATATGAAAGCGGGCATGTCTGAGTTCATCTACCCGTGTAAATTGCTGTAGAGAGCTTTTTGTAACTTCTTTTTGAATATTTGCGAGGACGTATTGATTATTTCCGTCTGTTGTATTATAATAGCATATAGCAAGTAGCTACTATTTGTATGGAGGTAAATACTATGGTGACT
The DNA here is from genome assembly GCA_017937845.1 of Clostridia bacterium. Lineage (GTDB taxonomy): Bacteria > Bacillota > Clostridia > Oscillospirales > CAG-272 > QALR01. The sequence continues at coordinate 14,481 of JAGBCV010000034.1, forward strand.
AAAGACACTACCCTTAATGAACTTTTTGAAGCTGCCTGTCTATCTGCTGATACCATTGTTCAATCAAGTGAGAATTTTAGGGTAAAAGATTTGTTTCGTGGCGTAGAGTGGAGCCGCATACCCAAGGGATTGAGAACCAAACTTGGCTCAAAGTTTTTTGCATATGTCAACGGTGAGGCAAAAAACTTTTTTGAACCGGTTGGGAAAACCCCTCAAAATCAGCAAATATACAAGAAGAAATAATTTGGGAGTACAGTATGTGCTTTAAGAAGTATAAGAATAAACTATGTTTTTGGCGATTTGACAATGGTTTGTTTTTAGCGATATCAGTTGTGTGTATCATCCTCTGGTGCTGTATATATTTTACAGAGTGGTTTGAACTCGATGATATTGCGGTTTCATTAGTGTCAGGTATTTTATCCGCTGCCTTAATTCCTTTAGGGTTGAACTATGGAAAGTATCTCAAAGAGAAGAAGCAAGTAAAAACCATATGCAAATCCATCATTGATCTTGCTGCGTTTTTCGTCAACGACTTAAACGCACACTTGATTAAGACGAATAATCATATTCTCGAAAATGTAGATGCGCTTAATGGTGAAAACACAAAACATCTTGAATTTGATAAATTCAAAGAGGATTATTATTTATTCGACTTGGTGGGCAGAAAATTGTCACAGCTAATCCAAATAGAGTATTTTAATATGACCGATTCTTTTGTATATGCTGTTGAAGGAACAACCTCCTCAATTCAAAAAGCGCTGACAAACGAAAACTACAGTCAGTTATGCAAAGACTTATGCACAGTAGTTAAAATTGTCGGAACCATAAAGCCGTTATCACAAAGAAAAAATTACGTAGCGATATTTGATGAAAAAATTGATAAATCTAACGAGGCATTAAAAAACGATTTCTATAGTTACACAGATGAATACATAGTTGAGTGTCTTGAAAATGATTTATCAGAAAAAAAGCATAGATATAACAAATGATTGGAGGATTACATTATGGCTAAAATATGTGCCGGCTGCGGTAAAGAAATGGGTATGTTCAACGGAAAAGTACAGGTTAAGGACAAGGAGTATTTCTGTAATTCCTGTTGGGAAAAGGCTGGATTCAATACTTGGGGTGACCTTATGGACAAACCTCAAATGTATACATCGAAAGACATAATTGAGATGATTAAGGGTAGCAAAACTCACGATTCCATCATCAAGGATTTTGTTGTTACATCAGACATTTGCCCTTCTGCAAAATTCAATGACGATACAAAACAAATGATCCTTGCAGACCATGCCTTTGTGTATGTTACGTCAGACCCGCAGAATAAGCGTCCTGAAAACTATACTTTGTTTTCCTATGACCAAATTGTAAGTTTTGAATTATTAGAAAACGGCGAAAGTGTGGCATCTGGTGGTGTTGGTAGAGCTGCGTTGGGTGGCATACTCTTTGGAGGTGTCGGTGCGGTTGTTGGTGCAAGCACAAGAAGTTATAAAAGCGTGTGCGAAGAACTGAAAATCAAAGTTACGGTTAAGAATTATAAAGACCCTGCCTTCTATATTCCTTTAATCATACTTGAAACAAATAAGTCTTCAAGTGAGTATAAAGAAAAGATGAAAATGGCTCAAAACATACTTTCCAAACTGCAACTGATTACCAGTGTAGATACACATGAGAAATCGGAGCCTGCGGATAAGTTTGAAGAAATCCGAAAGTATAAAAATCTTCTTGACGAAGGCATCATATCTCAAGAAGATTTTGAAAACAAGAAAAAAGAGTTGCTTAATTTGTAATATGCAAAATCGTATGTTTCAAGGAGCAAGCCTATGAATCGAAAAGAATTTTGCAAACATCATTGGGAGTATTACTTGGTATTAGAAAAAGATTTCCTGCAATCCGAAAGATATGTCAGCTTTGAATTAGGCGAAGACTACTTGTATGATGGAATTGAGCATACTGATTGTGGGAATAGCACTACCTTTTCGGATGAGTTTATTAAACAGTATCAAGCGATTTGCTCTGAGATTGATGTTATACTAAAAAGCATTTGCACAGAATTAGGTAATCCGTCAGCTGATGATATGCAGTACGGATATACACCAACCGTTTTGCAGACTTGGACAAATATCATTGCTCAAAAGGTTAAGTTCAAAGATGTAGAACTCCAACCATTCTCTAATTGGAAACAAGCTCCAGATTACAGATCTCCAGATTGGTGGAGACCATACAACAAGATCAAACACAAAAGAGTACATAACTATCGAAAAGCAAATCTCAAAAATGTAGTGAATGCTCTTGCAGGTTTATATGTCTTGGAAAACTATTTCGTAAAGTTTATTGGAGATCGAGATAACGATATGGATGTTCCTAATGACATTTCTGCTGTGTTTGAAATGATAGATTTTGAGACACGAGAAGAAGTCTTTGGGAGAAATCGTTACGCAATGACAGCGCAGGATGTCGATGCTATGTGTGCGGATATTTTCGGACACTAATGGCAAATCGGCACCAGCGGTGCGTAGCCAATTTCTCTGAAATTGTTAAAGGGTTTGGGATGTTTCCCAACAAGTACGCACAAGTGGGTACCGCCGTGCATTGCTTGCTAAGACCATCGGTCCTTAGCAGGCAAAACGGCAAACGCTGAATTTTTCGCAGAGATGGCATTGCCATTGAAAGCAAAAATGAAGTGTGGGTACCGTCGTGCCCTGCTTGCTACAGATGATTGCATCTTAGCAAGCAAATCGAAGATTTCGAATTTTTCACAAAATCGGCGAAGCTGATTTTTGCAAAAATCGCAGAGTGTACATACACCTGCTGTGCTTGCTATTTTGCGTTTCCCCATAATAGCAAGTGCCTTTTCCTTAAATGGAAATCGGCGGCAACCGCCGCCTTGTCTGCCCAAAAGCGAAACGGACGGACGCTGTCAATGGCGGCGAAGCCGTTCATCTTGACCGTTGACAGCGTTCGTCCGTTTTGCTATCCGAGCGAGATTTATATTGAAGCGAATCGAAACGAATGAATGAAAAGGAGGCTTGACGAAGTGAGTCCGAAAATCAAAATGAGAGATATTCACGATGCCCGTGATGACGATATTATCGAACTGTCCGACGAGGAACTGAAAGAGGTTTTAGCCGATGACGATTTTGACGATAGCGAAGAATACGGCGAAATCCATTCTTTTGTTTTCTCCAATCCCGACCCGTATGCCAAGGTCGAGCCTCGCCCCGATGATGCCCCCAAGCGTGAGTTTACTTTCGATGAAAAGGGCAACATCGTTGTAAAAAATCTGTCTGCCTTTTGGTTGCCCAAGGTTGAAATCGTGGACGAGATCGGCGGTACGGAATACACAGTAACAGGCAGCTACGATGGCGAGGAAACCCTCGACAAAAAGCTCAAACGCATTATGGAGCAGAACGCCGCCAATGCTGCCGATGATGAATTAGGTATCACGGAGGATGGCGAATGAACAACGACACCTCTTTTGATATAACTAAAGAATCCAATCCTGTTCAGACAGTTGCCCCTACCAACAAGGAGGATAACGAAATGTTAAGGGCAACAGAAAAAATCACAGCACTTTATTGCAGACTGTCCGTGGAGGACACCAAAGACGAAAAGAAAAACGGCAAGGAGGATCCGTCGAACTCCATTCAGCAACAACAGGTCATGCTCATGCAGTATGTCAAAGCCAACCGCTTGCCTAATCCGACCTACTTTATTGACGATGGGTACAGTGGTGTTACCTACGACCGCCCCGGCTTTCAGAAAATGCTCTCTGAAATCGAAGCCGGTAATGTGGGTACGGTCATTACCAAAGACCTTTCAAGACTTGGTCGAAACTCCGCATTGACAGGACTTTACATCAACTACACTTTCCCTCAGTACGGCGTTCGGTATATTGCCGTCAACGACCACTTTGACACCATCGACCCCAACAGCACTGACAACGATATTGCCGGTATCAAGAATTGGTTTAACGAGTTTTTTGCAAAAGATACCAGCCGCAAAATCCGTGCGGTCAACAAGGCGAAGGGTGAGCGAGGCGAGCGTCTGACTACCAACATTCCTTATGGCTACAAGGCAAGTCCCGACAATCCCAAGGACTGGGCAGTTGATGAAGAAGCTGCAAAAATCGTAAAACGGATTTTTACGCTCTGCATGGAGGGCAAGGGACCGAGCCAAATCGCCGCACTGCTTGAAAAGGAAAAGGTGCTTAACCCCACCGCCTACAAACAGCGTGAGGGTAGAAAGACACCGCATCAGACACCGGAGAATGAGTACCGCTGGCACGAAAGTACCGTTGCTTACATTCTCGAATATATGGAGTACACAGGCTGTACGGTCAATTTCAAAACCTACACCAACTCCATTTGGGACAAGAAGCAAAGGGACAATCCGATGGAAAATCGCAAGATTTTCTACAACACCCATCCGGCAATTATTTCTTTGGAAGTCTTTGATAAGGTGCAGGAAATCCGACAGCAGCGACACCGCAGAACAGCAAC